>NZ_JAIPUT010000076.1 GCF_020055635.1 Marivita sp.
GCCCGATGGCACGCTGCCGGACGATCTGACCGATGAAGAGGCGCGGCAAGCCAGCCGCGCACTGCGAGGTGCGGTCCTGCGCGAGGAGGTCTATGCGCTGGACGGGTCGGACCGGGAACACCTGCCTTACTCCGTCGCCGAACGCCGTCAGGAAGTCCGGCGCCTGCAACCGATGGGCAGAAACCAAAGCGCTGTCTTCCTGGCCTTCGACGTCGAGTCGCTCGTGTTTTCCTATGATCGCCAGATCGTCCATGTCGATGGTGATCGCCTGGTGGATGCCGACCGACCCGGGGCTGTCCCGCGCCTCGACCCAAGGATTTCACATTCGCTGGCGTTGGAACACGACCGTTTCGGGACTGCACTGAAATCGGTCCAGATCGGGTATCCGAGGCGTTTCACCGATCCCGGCGCGCCCGAGGATGTCCGCATTGCCCAGGCCGACACAAAAATCGTTCTGAACGAAACCGACGTCACAAACGAACTTGATGACAGCGACGCGCGACGTACGCCAGCGACATGGCAATCAACAAGCTACGAATTGACCGGATACCGGCCAAGCGGCAAGTATGGCTTCTTCCGACGCAAGGACTTTGTGCGGCAAGGACAGGGTGCCAGGCCCGAGATCGTCCGCGATGCCGATATTTCGTTCGAAATGGCTCCCGAGGACGGCCGCACCCGCCGCCTGCTTGCACGCCAGCGGACGCTGTTCCGACGCGACGATCTGGACGGTCCGCTTCCGGTCGCCGTGCAAGGCGCGCGCGGTCTGGTCCACGAGGGCTTTGCCCTAGCGACAACCGACAGTATCGCGCGCGCCGCTTTTGGCAAACGGATCGACGCGTCTTCGATTGGTGACGCGACCGACTTGGTCAGGCTGACACGGTTACCCGGCGATCCGGAAGATGGCTGGTGGGCGCCGAGCGGCCGAATGTTCCTCGCGCCAAAGACCGCCACGAGCCCAGTAGACGAATTGGCTCATGCTGAACGCCATTTCTTCCTGCCTCACAGGCTCCGCGACCCACATCACACAGAGGCGCATCCGCACGAAAGCTATTTGCGCTATTGCCGCTACGATCTCTTGCCGGAGGACGCCGAGGACGCCCTGGGGAACCGCGCCACCGTGGGAATACGGGCGTCCGATGGCACGATCCTGGAACGCGGCAACGACTATCGCGTTCTGCAGCCCAGCGTCCTTTCCGATGAAAACCGCAATGTGTCGATGGTTGCATTCGACGCGCTTGGCCTGCCCGTCGCGACGGCGGCAGGCGGCAAACCCGAGGACAACGATGGCGAGCGACTGGACGCCACGCTTAAGCTTGATTTAACGGACGCCGAACTTGCGGCGCTGTTCGATGCCCCGGATGGTCCGTCAGCCGCAGAGCTGCTGGGCTCAGCGACGACGCGCTCGGTCATAGATCCGCGGCCGGTACCGGGCGGCGCCGCGCCGCGCCCGTCGGCGGCGCTCTCGCTTGCCCGGGAACATCACGGGTCCGACCCCGGGCGGATCGCAACCTCGCTTGTACATTTCGACGGCGCCGGTACGGCAATCCAGACCAAGGCGCTTCGCGATGAGGCGGAGGCCCGGCGCTGGACCTGCTCTGGCTGGGTCGTAAAGAACAACAAGGGCTTTCCTGTCCGCCAATTCGAACCGTTCTTCACCGACACACACGCGTTTGAGTTTGACGCGCGCAATGGCGTCAGTCCCATCATGCTTTACGATCCGCCCGGACGGGCGATCGCGACAATCCTTCCCGACCACAGCTTCACAAAGGTTCGCAGCACACCCTGGCGAACAGAGGCTTGGGACGCAGGCGATACCGTTCTTATCTCCGACCCGTCCCGGGACGCGGATGTCGGCCCTTTCATCGAACGCCTGCCGCGTGCGAACTATCTGCCCACCTGGCACGTCGCACGCATCGATGGCGACAAGGGGCCAGAGGCGCAGGAGGCTGCGCGTCGCTCGGAGATTTGTGCCGGCACGCCCGTCATCTCCCATACCGACAGTCTTGGCCGGGTCATCGTTAGCGAGACCCTCAACCGGCTGCGTGGCGAGGATGACATCGTCACCGAAACCAAGGAAAGCTCGTCGGCGACCCTGGATATTGCCGGACGTCCGGTTGCCGTCACTGACGCGCTGGGGCGCCGCGCCGCGGCATATACCTATGACATGGCCGGACAGCAGATCGAAAAGGCATCGAACGAGGCGGGCAGGCGTTGGTTGCTGGTCGATGCATCGGCGCAACCCGTCCTTACCTGGGACGACATGTGCCGCCGGACCCGGACCGAGCACGATCCGCTTCGTCGTCCGGTCGCGGTCTGGATGTCCGAAGGCGACGGACCGGAAATGCAGATCGCCGCCACGATATACGGCGAGCAGAGCGCTGAGGCAGAAGCTCGAAACCTCCGGGGCCAGGCGGTGGAGACCCGCGACCAATCCGGCGTAACAGCGGTGGACCGGTTCGATTTCAACGGCAACCTGCTCCGGTCCGTCCGGCGCATCGCGCAATCATTCGACACCCAGCTGGATTGGTCGGGCGACGTGCCTCTGGAGCCGGAGCGTTTTGTCACCGAGCTTGTCTTCGACGCCCTCGCCAGACCGATAGTGAGTATTCCTCCCCATGCCGAAGGCTTTGGAATCCATCATGTGGTCCAGCCGCGCTTTGACCACCTGGGACAGGTTCGCGGCGTCGATGTCTGGCACGATCGGGATGATATTCCCAAGGTGCCGCTCGACCCGGACAGCGATCCGCCCTCGGTCGCCGGGGTGCGCGATATCACCTATGACGCCCGCGGCGCCCGGACCGAGATGGTCCATGCCAACGGTGTGCGCTGCCGCTACCAGTACGACCCGGAAACCTTCCGGCTGGTGCGGCTCATCTCCGAGCGCCCGAACGGCGTCCTGCAGGACATGCGCTACACCCACGACGCTGTGGGTCATCTGACCCATATCGTCGATTCCAACGCGCAAAAAGGCTTCTTCGATGGAGCTGCCGTCGGGGCCGATCAGAGCTTTGAGCACGACGCCAAGGGGCAACTCGTCCGTGCCACCGGGCGTCTGCATCTCGGTCAGGCGGGCGGAGAGGCCGGTGCGGGGCCCGATGCACCGGGACGTCCCACACCGCATCCGAACGACGGATTGGCGCTGGCCCGCTATGTCGAATACTACACCTACAACACGGTGGGCAACATCATGGAGATGCGTCGCCACGTTCCGTCCCGGCCCGATGCGGGCTGGACCCGTCGCTATGATTATGCCGAACCGGGGCAGCTCGACCCCGGGATGCCGTCTAACCGCCTCACCGCGACCCATCTGCCAGAGGACGCGGTCGAGCGTATCGGCGGCTACGACGCGCACGGAAACATGCTGGGCTTGCCGCACCTGGCAGCGATGCGGTGGGACCACGCCGACCAGCTGCGGATGACCGGACGCACCGTGAACGGTGAGCGGACGTGGTATGTCTATGACGGGGCGGGCGAACGTATCCGCAAGGTAACCGTCGATGCCGATGGGCGCCGAAGGCATGAGCGGCTGTACCTGCCTGGCGGTGTCGAGATCTTCCGCCGCCACGGGACCCGCCCTCTGCTTCGCGAGACGCTGCACGTGAGCGATGGCGAAACGCGTTTTGCGGAAGTCGAGACACGGCTTAACGGTGAGAAACCCGGACAGGCGCGCCGGCAATTCCGCATCCAAATGGGCAACCACCAAGGCAGTATTGCCCTGGAGGTCGACGGCGATGCGCGGGTGATCTCGGCCCAGGAGTTTTCGCCCTACGGCGCGCGAACTTTCCTTTCCGTGGCAAATGACCGTGAAGCGCCGCGCCGCGCCTATACGGGCCAGGAGCGCGACTCCGAAACCGGGCTTCAAAGGCACGGGCTTAGATACTATGCGCCTTGGCTCGGCCTCTGGACCAGCGCGGACCCGGCGGGACTGGTGGATGGGCTGAATTTGTATGCCTATGTGCATGCCAATCCCGAAGCATCTCGCGACACCACGGGACTTGCAGATGAAGGTGTAACCGACATTGCAAAATGGCTTCAGGGCTTTGTCGATTCCGTTCCGGAAGACGAATACAAGCTTCTGTCTTATCTATCTCCGGTATAGCAGGGAACGACCAGCGCGACTCGCGGCACACGCTATCACACGGTTCTCGAAGCAGCCGTTCAATTTGGGTGGGACAATGATGTTGGCGCACAGACCGACCGTGTGCTGTCAGAGGTTATTTTTGATGACACGGGTCACTTGTCAGCAATCGAAACGCCGCCCGGTGCCGCAAGCAAAGACTACCGCACCGCCGATATCGGAATTCTGAAAGAGGGGCGTTCGCGCGCAGAGATTGCCGAACGCCTGGCCGCCGGAGAGAAGATCAAGGCTGACGATATATTTGACGCCGCGGTGGACTACAAAACCGGCAATGCACGTCTCAAGAAAAAGGGCGCGTTCGAGGCATTGACGAACCTCCCCTACGTCAAGCTGAAGAAAGGTGGCAATCTCGCTGGCGATCTGGGCAAGGCCCTCGATGCTGCGGGCAATGCGATCCAGGCAACGAAGGCCCTGAAGGACATCGATGTACCAAACAAGGGCCTGAAGGGTTTGATAACATCAGCCGTTGGAGCCGGCGTGTTCGCGTGGCTCAAGCCTGTTGCGGCTTGGGCGGGTCCTGCCGGAGACGTGCTGGAAGGCAGTCTCGGAGCCGCGAAGGTTTACGCGGCAGAACCCGAGGACCGCGCTCGCGTGGCCCAGGAAGAGACCTTTGGCTTCGGCGGAGGTTTGCTTGGGGCCGGGCTCGGAGCGCTTGGTGTCGGCCTTATTTGCTCCACCGGATGGGGGTGCCTCATACTGGGTATCGGCGCAGCAGGTGCCGGAGGGTACGCAGGAGACAAGGGCGGACGGACGCTTGCCGATGCGATCCCGGAGGGCAGCGGGTCAGCGATCGGCCGCGAAGACGACAACTACATTTACTATCCCGGTGAGGCCATCAACAAGAAGACCGGCAGGTTTGAACTGCGTCCTGGTCCAAAATTCTAAGCCATCCGGCAGAAAGGAAAGCATCAATGCCCAGAGTAATCGCAATTCGCCTTCTTTCCGAAACGCCGGTCGAGCCGGAGACGTTCACCAATTACCTCGAGGACCTGGAGATCACGGTCTTTGACGCCTCTTTCGGCGATCCCGGAGCAGAGAACGCGGCGTCGGAACTGGGAACGGCAGCCTATTTGCCGCCGACGACACCGCTCGACCTCGCACCTGGTGACGACCCGATCCACGATGTCGACACCCGGATTGTCCAGCATCACGGACAGAGCCCCATCCCGCTTGGCGGCCCGATGATGTTCTCGGTTGGAACCGCTGTCATCGAAGTGCCTGACGGCGTGCCGGCAGCGGAACATGAAAGCGTCGATCTCAGGATCACGATGGAGCGGAACGGCGCCACGATCACCCACAAGCGGCGCTATTTCAATGTGTCGACGACGAACGGCAGCCTGCCCGCCGACCCGCTCGACTTTCAGCAGTTCCCCGGCAGCCTCTACCTCTATCTGCCCGCACCGGGAGTGGAGACCGGCGGCACGCTAAACGTGCCCGAGGACGGGAACGCGCCCAGATTCGACGAACTTCTCGCCGCGGTTGAGGACGTCATGAGCGACGATCCCGGCAACATGAACGGCATCGACAGCCTGACGCCGATCCAGGCCCGGCACATCGCGTCGGAAATCGTCTGGGACGGTGCCGCCCGCCCATTGCCGGTGCCGGATGCGCCGCTCAACCTGATCTACACGCTCCCCTTCGCCGAAGGGAACGGACCGGAGCGCGCGCGCGCCACGTTCGAGGGCGATCTGAAAACCTATCAGGTCGGCAACGATGCCACGGCAGAGCGTCTGGCCAATTTCGTCTTCGCGATGTCGGCAGCGCTTGCCATCGCTAACAGCATCCTGACCGGTCCAGACGGCGACCGCGCAGCGCTGATCTTCCCGGCCGACCCGGGCGATCCGGAAACGGCGACGGCGCGAGTCAAGCTGACCGGGCTCACCGGAACGGCGCCCTTCGCGGTGCCTGCCGCTTACATCTACGCCCTGACCGCGACGCTACCCTTGCAAGTCACGGTCGAGCAGCGCTTCCGCATGGTGGTCTTCAGCAACGAAACCGGAACGGTCTCGACGTTGGAGGACGCCGTGCATAACGGCATTGTCGCGTTGGATCCCGGTATAAACCTGCATCAGGCCGCACGGCGCCTATCGGCCCTGGGAGGTGCGCGCGAGAACGGGTTGCCGGAATGTCCCGCCGGTGACGAAGCCGATGTAACCGCGTTGATCGCCGGTTGGCTGGCCGAGCAGGACGAGGATATCTCGACATTCTGGTCCACGCTGGATGCGGCCGAAACGAGAGGGCATTTTCTAATCGTCCTTTGCGCGATCACGCGCGACCACGCGGACCTGGTCACGGCCATCCGCAACGATCTGGATGGCGGTGTCGCGACGATCGCCGCGCTGCGTGCCGTAACGGACGATCAGTGGCTCGCCCTGTTTCAAGGCGACCCGTCACTGTTGCCGCCATTTGCCCATCCCGGTTCAGTGGCCGAACAGACCCGCACATTCATGCGCAACCTCCGAAAGTTCTTTGACGCGGCTCTTGCACTTTCCGCGCCGGGTCCGGCGGAACCGGGGGCCCTGCCGCTTCTTGGCGAAAGCTGGGACGATCTTCTGTCCAGTCTCGGCGGTGACATCGAAACCTTCGATCCTTCCGCGAACGCGGCCCTGCTCGACAGTCTTTTTCCCGACGATGCCGCCGGGCGCGAAGATTTCATTGCTTGGCTCGGATGCCTGCAATCGGTGCTCGCCCTGACGTCTGGCATCGCCCCGGAAGGACTACGCTTTTCCGTGGCCGAAGCGCTTTGGGCGCGAGGCTTCGTAACACCCGACCACTTCGCAGGCGTCGACCTGGAAGCTTTGACCGCTTCACTGATCGGAACGGTCGCACACGCGCATGCCGCAACCATCCTGGCGAACACTGCTGCGGCGGGCGCGGAACCGCTGGTGCCGATCGGTCCGTTCGCGCCCGTAAACCCGTGGGGCGCACTGACGAATTGCATCCCCCCTAAGCATGTCTCGCCACTCGGCCCCGTTGCCTACCTCAAGGAAATGCTCCAGGTTGCCGAAGTCGCGAAATGCGATGATCCGCTGGCGGCGGCGGATGGCGCGAACTCGCTTGGCGCAGCGCTCTCGGGGCGGCGAGGTCCGATTGGCCAGCTTGCGGCCAGCCATTCCAACGCCTGCGTTCCGATCCCTCAGATCGACATCATCAACGAAACGCTCGAACATGTCGTGGTCACCGGAACCCCGCCCGGCACCATCCGCGACACACACCGGGACACGCTTGGCGGGCACACGCTGGACACGCACCCCAATCCGCCAGCAGGTGTAACGCTGCACGCGGCACAAACGCTCTTTTGCGCCCTGCCCGAGCACGCGACGCCCGCCACTCCAACCGCGGAACAAGCCGCGTGGGACACGCTGGCCGAAGACTTTTCCGACTGTATCCTCCCCTACAACCAGCCATTGGACGTGACGCGCAGCACACTCAAGGCATTGGGCACCAGCCGATATGCGACGATGCGCGCCTTCACGCGGGAGATTCACAGCTTCGTACATGCACCACAGGGGGTGCCTGCGGATTTCCAAAGCCATCTTTGGCGCTATCCCGTGCCGCTGCCACTGGCGCTCGATTATCTTTGCATCTCGCAGGAAGAATTCGACGTTCTCTATAGCCCCGGCCAGCTTGGGCCGGCCGCACTTCCCGAGCACTACGGGTTCCCCAGCCTCCCCGGTGTCGATCCCGATGCCTGGATGGAGGAGATCGTTGTCCTGTCGACCTTCCTCGAACGCACTTGTCTCAGCTATTGCGAGTTCCGCGAACTCGTCCAGTCGGGCTTCGTCGACATCGTCGTCCGGCATCGACGGCAAGACGTCCTGCCGGAATGCGAGCCGTGTTGCCTGGAAGAGCACCGGTTGGAATTTCCGTCCGACCCCGGCCTTTTCGGCCCGCTAAAGCGGCTGATCGTGTTCATCCGGCTTTGGCGACGTCTAAACCAGATGCCAAACACCCGTTACACCTTCGCCGAACTTGCCGACATCGCAGACGTGCTGACGCTTTTCAATGGCAACACCGCAAACACAATGTTCGTCCCGCAACTGGCGGCGTTCCAGATGCTGCGCGACGATTTTGACCTGGCCTTGGTCGACGCAAGCGATCCGCCAGGTGCGGGGGCTGTCGGCGCGAACCGCACGCATCTTCTCGCGTTCTGGGTGCCCGGCACCTCCAAGGCGCAGTGGGCGCTGGATCACTTGCTGATCCGCATCCAGCAATACGCAATCGGCACCTATCACTGCCCATGCCGCCCGCCAGAATTCATCAAGCTGCTTCGCAGCAACATGGACCCACTGTCGCGGCTGGCCGGGTTCGATCCGGATACGGCCGGGCGCGAGTGGGATGCCTCACCCGGTCACACGCTGCGCATGGCAGAAATCCTCGCGAAGATCTACGCCTCGGAATTCCAGGTCGGCGAACTTCTCTTCCTCTTCACGGCAGACCCCCAGCTGCAAGGTGGCGATCCCTACCCCTCGCAAACCACAAACCACGCCCGCGACCTGCCGTTCGGCATCCCCAATACTGAGAAGGAGAACAGCCTTTTCGCCCTGCGTGACAGCTTGCGGGAGGTGACCGTCGATCCCGAGGATGCTTCGGCCTGGACCTGGGCGAAGATGGGTGAAACCCTGCGCGAGATCTATGGACTGCCGGAGGGCGCATCGGAATGGACCGCCCTCGGGACGCATTTCTTTCCCGATATCCTCGAAGCGGAAGGAACACCGGTCGCCGGTGCCGACCGCGTTTGGCGGGCCAATCTGCCCGCTGGGTCCACTTCGGAGGCAATGTGGAACACACCGGAAGGTCCGTTCCGATACCTCGCCGGGTCGCAGGAGCTGGAAACGGACCTGCCGCTTGTCGATGCAGAGGTCATCGCGAAGCTGGCGCGCATCCGGCAACTGACCGCCGCCGAACAGGCCGCCGTGAGCACCATCTACATGGCGCCGCGCGCACTTCTTGCGTTCTTCGGATTTCTTTTTGAGAACCAGAGCGAGGCCGAGGTCTCGATGCTTGAGTTAACCAGTCCAGCAGATCGCTGGGCGTGGTTCCAAAGCACGTTCGCGCGCTTTCATGCCCGCAGCCTGGCCTTGGCGGATCATCTGGCCGCGCATCTCGCCCGTGTAATCGGTGATCAAAAGGCGGACGGCGCAGAGACAGCCCTGCACGTCCTGCGGCATCTCGCGGCGGACGAGAACACGGCGACCGGCCCGTGGGAGAACGACACCGGCGCGGTTCCCGGCGTGCAATGGACGCCGCGACCGAACGGCGGCGCTTTTCACGCACTTCACGGTGTCGTCGGCACCGGTCTTATCGCAGAGTATCGCGGCGCCACCCCTTTGATCCGGTGGCGCGAAACCAGAGGTGGCATCGAAGCGTTCGGAACTGCCGAAAATGCCACGAACGGGCCGCTTCCGACCATTCTGCCTGCCATGAACACAACGCTGACGCCCGACCAACTGGACTATGTCGCGATCCGAAACGGCTATGCGATGGGCAATGAAGACGGCACGCCGGTCGGCGGTGCTGAGCCGTTCACGCTGACATGGCGCGGCCTGCTTCTGATCGAGGAAGGCGGGAAATACGGCTTTCGCGCGGGCGCGCCGCGCCCGGGCAACGAATTCCCCGATTTCGAGGCGCTGGAGCGCTTCCATCGCTGGCGCGTAACGCTGCGGCAGGGGCAGAAGACCTGGAAACTCCTTGCCCACGGTTATCAGGACGAAGAAGCACCGGCGGATTGTGCCAAGCCCATTCATCTGGAGCGCGGCTTTTTCGATATCGAGATTGAATTCGAGCGTTTGCCGCTTTTCTTCGACGGGCCCGAGGATATCTGCGCGCAAGAAACTGGCTTTCAACTGAAATACGACGGCCCGGACGCTGGCGGAGATTGGCAGGTCATCCCACATGACAAGCTTTTCATCGGAACCGGCGAGCGGCTGGACGCCGACCTCGATACCGGGACGACTCAGCCCGGCGTTTTCGGCGCGCTCGCAGCGCGACATGTGGTCAGTGTTCGCTCGATGCGGCGGACCTATCAGCGTGTGTTCAAGGCAATGCTCTTCACCGATCGGCTTGGTCTCGGCGCGACCCCGGTGGTCGACAGCGGTCAGTCCGAGCTGGGGTATATGCTGTCGCAACCCGAAGCTTTCGCCGGGCAGTCCTATTTCGATCCGGGCGGCGGATTCCAATCGCATCGGGCCAATTTCGATTTCAACTTGTTTCCGGTGCTCGACAATTACTTCCCCCCTTCCCCGGCTGACGATCAGCGCGCTGCGCCCAGCGATCAGCGCAGTTCGGCGCTTTTCGACTGGTGGGAGCGATTGTTCGACTACAGCGTTATGCGCGCCGATGTCGCGGGCGGCGGCGAAACGCATCCCGTCCTCCTCTTCCACGAAGCGGCAGAAGCGCATGTCGACGAACCGGCGCAACTGCTGCGCCATATCAGGGTGGGCATCCGGCAAGTACCGCTTGTGCTTCGCTATTTCGACCCGTTCGAGGCCGGAGCGACCTTCGATATCGAAAGCGGCGATCTGATCGACGACCGCTGGGGCGTCCGCGTTTGGCGCGCAGACCGGTGGATCGACCGCCTGCGTCAAGACTTCCTCGAAGCAGATATCGACGTCGCCGAGCCGCATCTGTGGGCCGCGCATCCCGTCGATATGGGGGGTCTGGCCAATCTTGCACAATTCTATCGCGATGGCCTGATCGAGAATGACGATCCGCGCCGCTATAAGGAAATCGAAACGCTGAACGACGGCCTCAGGGCGCGTGGTCACAACGCATTGGTCGCCTATCTGACCGCGATGAACCGATTGCCCCTCCCCTGGGGCGGGTTCGCAACTCGGGCGCGCGATCTCTCCGATCTGTTTCTGCAGGATGTCGACGCAGGGCTTTGCCAGAAAATCTCCCGCGTGGAGGAGGCGATCTCTGCGGTACAGCAGTTTGTCGACAGGGCGCGAATTGGGTTGGAAGCGGGCTTCACACCGGGCCCCACCTTCGCATCCGCCTGGGACCGGCACTTTGCCGATTTCCCGACATGGCAAGCATGTAAACGCCGCGAGATCTATCGTGAGAACTGGATCGGCTGGAGCGAGGAGGCCGTCCTCAAAGGGTCCGAAGCCTTCCGGTTTCTGGAAAGCGAGCTGCGCCGAAGCGATCTGACCTTGCCCGTACCGGGTGGCGGTGTGCACTGGTCCGGGTCGGAACTGCCTCCCGCGGCTGCGCTGACCCTTCTGCAGAAGCGCGAACCGGCGACCATGGCGCGTCTGACACCCCCGCGACAGGGCATTGGCCTGATGGGGACGCCCGACCGTCACGCCAGACCCAACTGGCTGTCACCCATTCCCGGTGCCTCCCTGCCCGAAGAAGACGACGTCATCCTGTTCGACACCTCTGCCGCAGCGGCAGCGGACGGTCGAGGTATCGGTTCCAGACACGCACCTGACCTGCCAATGTGGTTCGAGGCCCCGGTCCGCCTTGGTACCCGTTTCCTGCGCATCGCCGCGGCCGGGCTGCCCTATGCATCGGCCACTTACGCACCGAAATGCGCCAAACCCGACCCGACCATCTGCTGCGAAAGCTGTGGCCGCAACCATCCGCCGTTGATGGACGAATACTATTTCTGGCTGGACGTTTCCGAAGAGTTCTTTCCCGTCGAGCAGGTCGCGGAGTGGGTCCCCCGCAGAGATGATGATGACGACGACAATGGCGACGATGTCGATCTGGACAGCCTTCCGGTCGATGGCTTTGGCGCGCCCATTGTTGATACCGTCTGGCACGATCCAGCAGCCTTGCCATCCGCCCTTGCATGGGCGCCGCGCAAAATCGCGCGTCTCAACTGGTGCCGTGTGCACAACGGCGAATTCCAGACGCCTCGTCGATCGAGCGAGGGGGTCTTGTTGCTGGAAGACATGGCGTCCGGACAGCCCGATCTGACATTCCGGGGGCGCATTGCCGACTCGCTCTTTTTCGACGTGGCCGGCGGTGTGGAGCGGGTCGGCGTACCTGGACCACCCGCGCCGGGGTTCCGGTACGATCTCGCTCCGGACACCGCGATCCCCCTGCCCGAACTGACCGCAGCCGAGGTGCCCGCGATCCCGGGCGGCCTGCCCGCTTTCCCGTGGTTCGCCTTCACCTGCCCCGGAGATCCGATCTTGCCCGATCGGGAATTCGCAACGATTCTGGCGGTCGCCCAACATCTGCACACTCACTGCCGCTATGAAGAAGCGCTGAAATGGCTTGAGCACGAATTCCCGCCGCTTCAGGGAGACAATATCTGGGCCGAATGCGATCGGCCAACACGTCCCGATCCGATCGATCCGGGGGACGATCCGACGATTCCGGATGACGATCCCGACGGCACACCGAACACGCCCGTTCCGGTACCGGCGATGTTGCCGCCCCGTCCGGCCAGCCGTCCTGGCGAGTGCTGCTGCGCGAGCGATCCCGTGTCCGACCAGCGTGCTGAACGGCGGCTGATCATGATGACATACGGAGAAATCCTGCTCGATTGGGCTCAAGCCCTGGTCCGAAAGGATGCGCCCGAGGCATATCAAAGGGCGCGGATGTTGACCGATACCGCGCGCCGCATCCTGGGCGGCTTGCCCAAGTCCATCGTGACCAAGCCGGACGACACTCCGGCGGCTGCCATCCGAGATGTCACGCTCGCTTGTGCGCCGCTCAATCCCCGGCTGATGTGTCTTTACAACCGGGCCGAGGATATCGAAGGGCAAATTCATGCCTGCCTGGATTCGCGGCGCCACAAGTCCGGCCGCCCGAACGACGGACAGCCCTTTTTTGAAGACGACCCTCGCCGGGAATGCTGGCAGCTGTCAGGGGACATCTGTCTCGATGCCGCCTTCTGGTGCCGCCGACGCAGCCCGCACCGTTTCAGCGTTCTCGTCGAAAGGGCCCGCCGCGCTGCGGCTGAATGCGCCAACATGGGCCGCCAGCTTCTTCAGGCCTATCAGCAGGGTGATGCGGAATACCTGTCGTCCCTGAACACCAAGCATCGGCGCCAGGTTGCCGATCTTACGCTTGATATCCGCAAGAACCAGTATCGCGACGCGGATTGGAACCGACAGGCGCTGCTCCTTGCAAAGGAGCACGCGATCACCAACCTGACATATTACCAGAACCTTCTGGCCGCCGGTTTGCTTTCAGGTGAAGCGCAATACGAGCCGTTGATCGGCACATCCACAGGTCTACGCTCGGCAGGGAATGTCGTTGAGGCAATCGGTCAGGCAATGAACCTCATCCCCGATCCAAATGTCGGACTGATGAGTTTCGTCACCCTGCAGCCGGGCAAGAAGCTGGCGATGATCTTTTCTTCCGCAGGAACCGTGGTGAACGTGGCCGCCGACATCGTCAATACCGTCGCATCGCTCGGGCTGACGAAGGACGGATGGGAGCGGCGCGCAGACGCGTGGGAACACAACAAAGCGCTCAGCGAAATCGACGTCTCACGGATCGAACGGGAAATTCTGGCCTCCGAACGGCGTCGCGACGCGGCGCTGCGCGAGCTGAACGTGCATCGTCAGAACATGGCCAATACCGCCGAGATCGAGGATTTCCTGCGGGACAAGTTCACCAGCCACGAGCTGTTCCTGTGGCTTCAGAAGGAAACCATGGCGCTTTACGCGCAGTGTTACGACCTCGCGCTCCAATGCGCGTGGGACGCGGAACGCGCTTTCAATTTCGAGCGCGAGCTTTCTGCCGACCGGTTTATCGCGCTCGACGCGCCGGATACCCTGCATGAGAGGCTTCTGGATGGCGAGCGCCTGTCACTTGCGCTGGCGCGCATGCAAAAGGCCTACGAGGATCGCGACCGTCGGCCCTACGAGCTGGTGAAGCACATTTCCATACGGGATCACTTTCCGTCGGCCTTCCTGCAACTGATCTCGACCGGTCGCTGTGTGATCGAGCTTCCCGAGTGGCTGTTCGATTGCGACTATCCCGGGCATTACCTGCGCCGTATCCGCAGCTTGTCGGTCACTCTCCCCTGCATCGTCGGACCGTATCAGGGTGTTCATTGCAAGGTAACGCTGCTCGGGTCGAGTATCCGGGTCAACCCCGAGGTCTTTGCGCCCGATCATCGCTGCTGCGACGACACAGGCTGCAACTCCGGCTACGATGCCTTGCCCGACGACCCGCGCATCGTCCACCTTCATGGCGCCGCCGAAGCCATCGCGACATCGTCGGGACAAGGTGACACCGGTCTGTTCACCCTAGATCTCAACGACCTGCGTTACCTGCCGTTCGAGTACCAGGGAGCGGCCTGTAGACTGTGCATCGAACTCCCCCCTGAAACGAACAGGTTCGACATCGACACCCTGAGCGATCTTGTCCTTCACATGCAGTACACCGCGCATGAGGGCGGGGATCTGCTGCGCGCCGCTGCGGCCGAATGTGCAGAACGTCATCTGCCGGGATCAGGGACGCGGTTCATAGACGCCAAGCGCGAGCTTCCGGGTTTGTGGCGTACCATGGCGGCACCGATGCGCCACGGGATGCCCGCCAGCCGAGACGGCGCGTATCTTGGCCTGCGTCTTGATCGCGGCATGTTCCCGTTTCTCACCGGCAATCGCCGGCCGCGCGTCGACCGCATCCAAGTCTTGTTCGAAGCGCCCGACGCCGACCCAAGCCGCCATCACGACGTGATATTCTTCGCCGGCGAAGCGGTCGAGACCATTAAGCCCGATACGTGCCGCGAAGGCGTTTTCACGATCGATTGCGTTGCCGACGCGGCATGGCCCGGGTTTTTCCATGGAGTGCTCGACATCGATGCGGTCGAGATCGCAGGGCGAGACGGGACGTCGCTTGGTGTTCTTTCCTTCCATCCCGAGATCGACCGCCTATGCAACGTGTGGCTCCTTTTCTCCTACGGCGCCTCGGATGTCATGGCGTCTTGCGACCGGAAAGCCGAAGATGACGTGATTTGCTAACCTCCGCGTCATCCGATCAGACTGCGCTCGGACGGATCTCCAGAAACGGCGCGGCTTGTATCTCGTGACCTGCATCGACCCAATCATCCTGAATACGCACATATGAAGGGTCAATATCGAGCGGCCAGGAATTGGCCAGATCAAAAACCACCGGACACTCCGTTCCGCGCTAAAGAGTCAATAATCCGAGCGTTTACCGAATGCGGCGAATGACCGTCTGGCAGAGGCATATGCGGGAAGATCGGTAGGTCATCTTGGGGTAAATCCCATGCGCATGTAAGAAATCCCTCTGAATCCAGCAGAGGGTTCCAATCTACTCGTAGGCAAGCAAGCAAAATCCGGTCTTTCGGCACAACAAGAACGGACGTTCGTGAATTTCGACGCGTTCGTTACTTTGGGCGTATTTTGTTGAAAAACTCGTGCTTGATCGCAGCGTAAGTTGCTGATTCAATTCTTCTGACCAGCGGGAGAATTGAGCAATGTTGGGACCGAGACAGGAAGCGCAGGCAGCACTTTTCTACGAGTTCTCGCTGGAGGATCATGTTCCCCAAGATCATCTGCTTCG
>NZ_JAIPUT010000002.1 GCF_020055635.1 Marivita sp.
GATGCCCAGATCGAACACCTGATCGAGAACCGGAAGATTTTCGATGAGGCAGTCAACGCGATCCCCGGCGTGCAGTCTTTGCCGCTGGCTTCGACCTATCTGGCCTGGGTCGATTTTTCGGGCACCGGCATGGATTTCGAAGAGATCAGCCGCCGTGTGCGCAAGGAGGCGCGCATCGCTCCCAGCCCCGGCCCGGAATTCGGCCCCGGTGGCGAGACCTTCCTGCGCTTCAATCTCGCCACGCAGCGTTACCGCGTCGAGGAAGCCGCCAAACGTCTGCAAGAGGCGTTCAGCGACCTGCAATAAGGTCAGTTGCGCGGCGGGCGGGACTTGTAGACGGGCAGGCTCCAACCAAAGGCGATGGAGCCTGCGCGCAACCCGAAGGTGATCGCGGCGGCAAGCAGAACTGTTGGCGTCTGACTGACGCCAAGCAGGGGAGCAAACGCGATCACCGCTGCACCAGCCACGGCACAGGTCACGTAAAGTTCGCCCTGCTTGAGCACCAGCGGCACTTCGTTGGCCACCACGTCGCGCATCAGCCCGCCCATGCAGCCGGTCACGGCCCCCATGACGATCACGATGGCCGCACTCTGCCCCAGAGCGGCGGCAATATTGGCCCCGGCAGCCACGGCGAAGGACAGAGCGGCAGCATCAAGCCAGAGGATCGCGGTGTAGCGGCTTTCGAACAGGTGGGCGGTGAAGAACACGAGCAGGGCGGCCACAACGGCGACGCCCAGATAGGTCGGGTCGGCCATCCAGAACACCGGGTTGCGGTCCAGCAGGACATCGCGGATCGTCCCGCCGCCGACCCCGGTGAGGATCGCAAGGAAGGCAAAGCCGATGATGTCCAACTGCGCGCGGCTGGCGACCAGGGCCCCGGTCAGGGCAAAGACGAGCACCGCCGCGTGGTCAAGCAGCGCGATCAGCGTCACGCAGCGCCTTTCTTGAACGGCTTCATGCCTTCGCGCGCCAGTTCGTCGGCGCGTTCGTTTTCGGGATGGCCCGCATGGCCCTTGACCCATTCCCAGGTCACGTCATGGCGTTTCTGCGCTTCGTCCAGACGCTGCCACAGTTCGACGTTCTTGACCGGTTTCTTGTTGGCCGTCTTCCAGCCGTTGCGTTTCCAGCCGTGGATCCAGCCGGTCACGCCGTTCTTCACGTAGGCGCTGTCGGTGATGATGGTCAGCGAGGACGGCCGCGCCAGCGTTTCCAGCGCGTGGATCGCCGCAAGCAATTCCATGCGGTTGTTGGTGGTGTTCGCCTCGCCACCCGACAGGGTGCGTTCCTTGACGATTGTATCGCCGTCCTTTGCCTGCATCAGCACACCCCAGCCTCCGGGTCCGGGGTTTCCGGAACAGGCTCCGTCGGTATAGGCGTAAAGTTCAGGCATGGGCGGTCACGGATATCCAGTTTTCCTCGGTGCCGCTTAGCCCCTTGTCGCGCCCGCGTCGATAGGGGCCGACGGTAAAACCGGCTTTTTGCAGCAGGCCCGTCAGCTCTGCTTCGGTGTAGTAGGTATAATGGCGATTGAGGCTGTCGCGCCCCTCGCCGGTGCCTTCCTTGACCGCGACATGAAACAGGCCGCCGGGTTTCAGCGCTGTGTGTATCGCCGATAAATGATGCGGCAGATCTGCACGGGGCGCGTGCAGCAGGCTGAAATTGGCCCAGACGCCCTCATAGATCGCGGTGCCGCTGATGTCGTGGAAACTGGCCTGCCGCGCGGTGATGCCGTCGATGGCAGCGGCCAGTTCGATCATCGCGGCCGAGGCGTCGAGTGCGTCGACCTTGCATCCTGCCAGCACCATGTGTCGGGCCGACGTGCCGGGGCCACAGCCGAGATCGAGCACCCGTGCGCCCTGCGGCAAGGCAGCAAGGAACGCGGCAAGCGTGGCGCTGGGCGTGTCGGATGGATCAAGCCTGGCGTAATCGCCTGCGCGGGCATCGTAGACGGCGATGGTCTTGCGGTCGGTCACAGGAACACACCGACGGACAGGCAGAGGATGACCAGGGCGGACAGCAGAACCCGCAGGTGCATCCACCATCGGGGGGCCAGACCCCAGGTCCAGAAGGCGAAATCCAGCACCAGCAGACCGAGGAACCCGAAGATCAGGTTCATGCCCGCCGACACCGGGCCGCCGCCGGTCATGAAAAACGCCCAGAGCGCCGGGATCACCGACAGGGCATAACCGGTGGCCGCCTGCCCGCCCTGCGCCTTGGTGGCAAAGCCCCACAGCACGCCGGACATGAAGCTGAGAATCACCATGCCGTAGGACAGCTGCACATAGGGACCGATGAACCGGGGGCCGAGCGTGTCGATCCCCCATTGCGCCGCCGCATCCGACAGCAGGGTCAGCGCACCCCAGGCAAAGGGGATCACGCCGGCAAGGCCCAGGAACAGGGCAGAGCGGGGGATTTGCGTCATGGCTTGTCCGTTTTCGGTTGCTCGGTCGCCACATAGCCCAAGCGCGTGCCAGCGCCAACCGTCTGACCGAGACGCCGCAGGACGGCAAAAATCGGGTCGGTGCAGGATTGCGAGCGATGCATGGCGGGTCCTCGGTGGATCTGCGCCGATGACGCTATACATTTGCATGGCAATGATCTAGACGCGCGCTTTGGCCCGCTGACGGGCCGCTGATACAAAGAAGACGACACTCGTGAAAAAAGCCCTGCAAGATGCCCTCGATGCCCGTGGATACGATACGCTGACCCCGGTTCAGGAGGCAGTTCTCAATCCCGGTTATGTCGGGGCCGACCTTCTGGTCTCGGCCCAGACCGGCTCGGGCAAGACGCTGGGCTTCGGCCTTGCCATTGCGCCGACGATCCTCGAGGACGAAACCTTCGGTCCCGCTGGCGCGCCGCTGGCCTTGGTGATCGCGCCGACGCGGGAACTGGCGATGCAGGTGAAACGCGAGTTGGCATGGCTTTACGCGCAGGCGGGTGTCGTGATGGCCTCGACCGTGGGTGGCATGGACATGCGCGACGAACGCCGCGCGCTGGAGCGGGGGGCGCATATCGTTGTCGCCACGCCGGGCCGTCTGCGCGACCACATCATGCGCAACTCCATCGACCTGTCACAGTGCCGTGCCGTGGTGCTGGACGAAGCCGACGAAATGCTGGACCTGGGTTTCCGCGAGGACCTCGAGTTCATCCTCGGCGAAGCGCCCGAAGACCGTCAGACGCTGCTCTTCTCGGCTACCGTGCCGCCGCAGATCGCCAAGTTGGCGAAAAGCTATCAGCGCGACGCGATCCGTGTCGTCACGAAATCCGAGACCAGCCAGCACGCCGATATCGCGTATCGCGCCATGATGGTGAACGACCGGGACACCGACAACGCGGTGATCAACACGCTGCGGTATTACGAGGCACCGAACGCCATCGTCTTTGCCAACACCCGTGCGATGGTCAACCGCCTGACGACCCGCTTGTCGAATCGCGGGTTTCAGGTTGTCGCCCTGTCGGGTGAACTGTCCCAGACCGAACGCACCCACGCGCTGCAAGCGATGCGTGATGGTCGCGCGCAGGTCTGCGTTGCGACGGATGTGGCCGCACGCGGCATCGACCTGCCGAATCTCGATCTGGTGGTGCATGCCGAATTGCCGTCGAACCACGAAACACTGCTGCACCGCTCGGGCCGGACAGGCCGCGCCGGGCGCAAGGGAGTGTCCGCGCTGATCGTGACACCGAAAGTGCGCAAGAAGGCCGAGCGTATCCTGGGCATGGCCAAGCTGAAATCCGAATGGGGGTCTGCGCCGTCGGCCGACGAAGTGCTGGAGCGCGACGAAGACCGCATGTTTGCCGATCCCGCATGGGAGACACCGGTTGGTGAGTCCGAGGAATCGGTTGTGGCCCGGCTGGTGGCCGAAAAGACGGCCGAGCAGATCGCCGCGGCCTATCTGCGCCTCTTCCGCGAACAGCACACCGCGCCCGAGGAATTGTCGGATCCGGGTGCCAAGCCCGAAAAGCGCGAGGAGTTCGGCCCCAGCGTCTGGTTCGCGGTGTCCGGTGGTCGTGCGGCAGATGCCGAGCCGCGGCGCATCCTGCCGATGGTCTGTGGCGCAGGCAATCTGAGCAAGGACGATATCGGCGCGATCCGCATCCAGCAGGATCATTCCTTGGTGCAGATCAAGGAGGCGTCGGTCGCGCGGTTCCTGAATGCCGTGGGACCCGAGATGGAACTGGAAAAGGGCGTGACCCTGACCCGGCTCGACAAGGCGCCCGACTTTGATCGCGGCGCGCGGCCTGCCGCCAATCGTGGACCGAAACCCGAGCGCAAGCCATATGGCGACAGCCCGAAACCCGAGCGCAAGGCTTACGAGGACCGGCCCAGATCGGAACCGTCTTCGGCTGCACAAGCCGACGCTTCGGCAAAGCCCAGACCCGCGCCGAAATCGGCAGCCCCGATCGACTGGAACGATGCACCGGCACCGCGCGTCCGCAAGCCGAAACCGGCGGATCGCAAAGAGTCGAAACCGGCGGGCAAGCCGTATGGAAAGTCGGATGGACCAGCGCGTGAGCGCAAACCTTACCAAGGCAAATCCGACGGCCCGTCGCGCGACCGCAAACCCTATGGCGACAAGCCGGGCGGTGACCGTCCGCCGCGTCGTGCGGAAAGCGAATTCCAGGCGCAGCCCTACAAGGGGAAACCAAAGGGCCCGACTCCGCCCGAAGGCAAGCCCAACAGCAAGAAGAACATCGCGCGCGCCAATGCCGGTGATCCATCGCAAAGCATGCGCAAACCGCGTGCGGGTGCGGGCAAACCGGGTGGCAAGTTCGGTGGGAAACCGGGGGCAAAGCCTGCGGGAAAACCGACGGGCAAGTTTGGCGGCAAGCCGGGCGGGAAAAAGTGACAAGGTGAGCGGTGCGTGGGGACACGCACCCTACGCCGTGGTGTTTCCCGTAGGCTGCGTGCTCGCACGCAGCTTGCGTCCTCTCAGGCCGGAACCCGCAAGACGCGCGGCACCTTGAACTCAACGTTCTCGACCGCCGTTTCGACCGTCTCGACCGTCACCTCGTAGCGATCCCGGAAGGCGTCGATCACTTCGTTGATCAGCTCTTCGGGCGCGCTCGCACCAGCCGTGATCCCAATGCTGGCGATCCCTTCCAGTGCACGCCAGTCGATATCGGGGGCGCGCTGGACAAGCTGGGAATAGGCACAGCCCGCCTTGCTGCCCACTTCGACCAGACGCCGCGAGTTCGACGAGTTCGGCGCGCCGACGACCAGCAGCGCGTCGCATTTCGGCGCCATGACCTTGACCGCCTCCTGACGGTTCGTGGTGGCGTAGCAGATGTCTTCCTTGTGCGGGCCGACGATCTTGGGGAACCGCGCCTGAAGGGCCGCGACGATGTCGATCGTGTCATCCACGCTGAGCGTGGTCTGCGTCACAAACGCCAGCTTATCGGGATCGCGCACATCCACCTTGGCCACATCCGCGACCGTTTCGACCAACAGCACCTCACCCTCGGGCAATTGCCCCATCGTGCCGATGGTTTCGGGATGGCCCTCGTGGCCGATCATGATCATCTGGAGACCGTTCTCGTGGTGCCGCGCCGCCTCGATATGCACCTTGCTGACCAAGGGGCATGTCGCGTCGACATAGATCATCTCGCGCTTGGCGGCCTCTGCGGGGACCGCCTTGGGCACGCCATGCGCGGAAAAGATCACCGGGCGGTCATCAGGGCATTCGTGCAGTTCCTCGACGAACACCGCACCCTTGTCGCGCAGGCTGTCGACCACGTATTTATTGTGGACGATCTCGTGGCGCACATAGACCGGCGCGCCCCATTTCTGAAGCGCCATCTCGACGATCTTGATCGCGCGGTCCACGCCGGCGCAGAAACCGCGCGGTGCGGCGAGGTAGAGTGTCAGGGGCGGTCTGGTCATGTCGATCTCCGTCATGCCCCAGACCTAAAGCCTAGAGGCACGTGTTTCCAGTGCAATGCTGCTTTCACTCAGGCGTGAATTGACCTTCCCGCGCAGGAAGCCGTTGTGTACGCGGGACCACGATGGAGGACGGGACTTGAGAAAGACGATTATGGTCAGTGTGGCATTCGGTGCGGGCCTGGCCGGTGCAGCCTTGGTTCTGCCGGGCTGGACGCAGGACGAGGCGCGGCCGAAGCTGCCCTTTGCCGATGCCACGCGCGTGGCGGAAGGGGCGGCCCTTTACGACACCCATTGTGCAAGCTGTCATGGTGCCGATCTTGAAGGCGAACCGAACTGGCAGGATCGCGATGCCGCCGGGTTTCTTCCCGCGCCACCCCATGACGAGACAGGGCACACCTGGCATCATGACAACGCGCTTCTCATGCGGATCGTGCGCGAGGGCACCGAGGCCATCGTCGGCGGCACCTACCGGTCGAACATGATCGGATTTGGCGACGTGCTGACCGATGACGAGATCGCCAGCGTTCTGGGATACATCAAGAGCACCTGGCCCGCCGAGATCCAGGAGATCCACAACGAGATCAACGCCCGCGTCCTGCCGTAGCGTCGAGCCGGCCAAAGGCTTCGTTTCCGCCGAGCCATGCGTTTGCGACTTGCAAGTGCTTTGGCTTGGAGTCATGGCGGTCACATGCGTCTGACCGAGTATCTTCACGCCAATGCGCCCTTCTTGACGGCGGGTGCCATGCTCACCTTCCTGTCGTCTTTCGGGCAGACCTATTTCATTTCGCTTTTTGCCGGCGAAGTCCGCCTGGATTTTGATCTGAGCCATGGCGCTTGGGGCGGGATCTACATGGTCGGCACGATGGCGTCGGCGGCCGTGATGGTGTGGGCCGGTGGCCTGACCGATGTTTTCCGGGTTCGCATCCTGGCGCCTGTGGTGCTGATCGGGTTGGCGACAGCCTGTCTTGCGATGGCGTTCAACCCCTGGGTCTGGGCCCTGCCGCTGATCATCTTTGCGTTGCGTCTTTTCGGTCAGGGGATGTGTTCGCATATCGCCGTCATCGCGATGGCGCGCTGGTTCGTGGCGACGCGGGGGCGAGCCCTGTCGATTGCTGCGCTGGGATTCGCGGTCGGCGAAGCCCTTGTCCCGATGGCCGTGGTGGCGACCATGACGGTGGTCGCATGGCAGAACCTGTGGATGATTGGTGCCGGGATCTGTGTTCTGGCGATCCCCGTTCTGAACCGCCTGCTGGCACAGGAACGCACGCCCGCGTCCCATGCGGAGACCGATGTCTCTTTCGGGATGCGCGGGCAGCATTGGCGGCGATTGCAGGCGCTGCGGCATCCGTTGTTCTGGTGCATGGTGCCAGCGGTGCTGGGGCCGTCGGCGTTCAACACCGCCTTTTTCTTCCACCAGGTGCATGTGTCCGAAGTGAAGGGTCTGGAACACCTTGTCTTTGTCAGCTTCTTCCCGCTCTACACGGCCGTGGGCATCGCCTCCATGGTGGTGTCGGGCTGGGCGCTTGACCGGTTGGGCACGGCGCGGCTGACGCCGTTCTACCAGCTTCCGATGGTGGTCGCGTTCCTGATCTTCGCCGCCACGCAGAGCCCGATCGGGCTGGCGCTTGGCTTTGTGTTCCTCGGGATGACCTCGGGCGCCAATGCCACCTTGCCGAATGCGTTCTGGGCGGAATTTTACGGCACGGCGCATATCGGGTCGATCAAGTCGATGGCGACGGCGGTGATGGTGCTTGGGTCGGCCATCGGGCCCGGTCTGACCGGCGCGCTGATCGATTTCGGCATCGGGATCGAAACGCAATTCGTCGCAATCGCGATCTACTTCGTGGCCGTGACGGCGATCATGGCGTGGGGCATCACACGGGCAGCGCGTGACATGCCCCTGGCCGCAACGGGTGCCGAGGTCAGAACGCCGCCGCAGTGATCAGGGCCACGACGATATAGCGTATGGTCTTGGCGATGCTCACGAGCAGGAAGAACAGCCACACATTGGTGCGCATGACACCGGCCACGATGGTGAGCGCGTCGCCCAGCGGGGCCCAACTGAACAGCAAGGTCCAGACGCCCCATTTCTGGTACCAGGCCCGGGCGCGCTCGAGCTGGGCCTCGGAGGTGGGAAACCAGCGCCGGTCCTTGTAGCGTTCGAGCACCCGGCCCATCACGTAATTCAGGCCCGAGCCGAGAATGTTCCCGATGCTCGCGACGATGACGATCCATGAGATGGGAATGTCTCCGCGCACTTGCAGCGCGACGAAGACGATTTCGGACTGAAAGGGAAGGATGGTGGCCGCCCCGAACGCCACGATGAACAGACCGCCAAGCGAGACGAGGTCAGTCCACATGAGCCCTCGGGACGCGGATCACCTTCAGTCCTGTTCCGCCGTCGCTGGCTGACGCTCCTGCGTCTGTTCGCGTGGCGGCCGCCCGATGACATCGCGCAGTTCATCGAGTTCGATGAAGTTGTCGGCCTGGCGGCGCAGTTCGTCGGCGATCATCGGAGGCTGGCTTCGGATCGTCGAGACGACCGAAACACGCACGCCCATGCGCTGAAGGCTCTCGACCAGCGGGCGGAAGTCTCCGTCGCCCGAGAACAACACGATATGGTCAACATGTGCGGCAAGTTCCATGGCATCGACAGTCAGTTCGATGTCCATGTTGCCCTTCACCTTGCGGCGTCCCTGGCTGTCGGTATATTCCTTGGCCGGTTTCGTCCGCATGTTGAAGCCGTTGTAATGCAGCCAATCCACCAGCGGGCGGATCGGAGAATACTCGTCATTTTCGAGAAGCGCGGTGTAATAGAAGGCACGCAGCAGTTTCCCGCGACGCACAAACTCCTGACGCAACAGTTTGTAGTCAATGTCGAAGCCAAGGGACTTCGCCGCTGCGTAAAGATTGGAGCCGTCTATAAACAGCGCCAAACGTTCGTCTTTGTAGAACATGAATTGGGCCTTTCAAATAAAGCTTGTTGTGCAACCGGCATCGGGAGTGGTTGGTTCCAACACCTTATGGTCATGCAGCGGGCCGTGATTTAATGATTTGAAGTAACATCGCAAGGTATAATTTCCGGTCAGCCCCCCATGTATGACAGAATTATGAACGATTACCACGTAGCGCTAGGGGCCAATTTGCCCTCCGGCGAAGGCTCGCCGATAGAGACCCTGAAGGCGGCTTTGGACCTTCTTTCGAGGTCCGAAATGATGTCTGTCGTTTCCGTAAGCGCCTTTTATCGAACGCCATGCTTCCCGCCCGGAACCGGGCCCGACTACGTCAACGCCGCGGCACATCTGAGAAGCACACTTGCTCCGCAGGAGGTTCTTGCAGCCTTGCACGAGATCGAGGCGCGGTTCGGCAGGGAGCGGAAAGAACGTTGGGGCATGCGGACGCTGGATCTGGATTTGATTGCCGCAGGGGACGCCGTCTTGCCGGACCTGGAAACCCATGACCGGTGGCGGACCCTTGCACCCGAATCGCAGAAATCCGCTGCTCCGGATAATTTGATCCTTCCGCATCCCCGCGTGCAGGATCGTGCATTTGTTCTTGTACCGCTGAGGGATATTGCGGCAGAGTGGGTGCATCCGGTCCTGAACCGGACCGTGGAAGAGATGTGCAGTGCACTCGCGCCAGAGGATCTGGCGCAGATTGTTGTGCTTGAAACCTGATATCGACTTGTAATCGCCCTGCGCGACCGATATCTAACGTGTTCTCGATTGCTGCCCGATGAATTGGAGTTCCCCATGGCCCGCGTGACGGTTGAAGATTGTGTCGATAAAGTCCCGAACCGGTTCGAACTGGTGATGCTTGCCGCGCATCGTGCGCGCGAAGTGGCGGCTGGAGCCGCAATTACGGTGGACCGCGACAACGACAAGAATCCTGTTGTTGCGCTCCGCGAGATTGCGGACGAAACTCAATCGGCAGACGAACTTCGCGAGAGACTGATCGAATCGAATCAGACTCAGATCGAGGTGGATGAGCCGGAAGAAGACGCCATGGCGCTTCTCATGGGCGCAGAGCCCGACAAGCCGGCAGAAGATGATCTGTCCGAAGAAAAACTGCTCCGCGCGCTCATGGAGGCGCAAGGGCAGGGCTAAGGTCTGCCGCAATGCGGGCCGCATGAAAATGAGGCGCCGATGATCGCGGCTGACGACCTTGTTGCGCTGGTTCGCAACTACAACCCGAAAACCAATGAAGCGCTCATCCGCGCGGCCTACGAGTATGGCCGCGAGATGCATGAGGGCCAGTTCCGTCATTCCGGAGAGCCGTATTTCTCGCACCCGGTGGCGGTTGCCGCGATCCTGACGGAACAGCAACTGGATGATGCCACCATCATCACGGCCATCCTGCACGACACGATCGAAGATACGAAATCGACCTATTCCGAAGTGGCAGCCCGGTTCGGCGACGAAGTTGCCATGCTGGTGGACGGGGTCACCAAGCTGACCAATCTCCAGCTGTCCAGTTCGGAAACCAAGCAGGCGGAAAACTTCCGCAAGCTGTTCATGGCCATGTCCAAGGACCTGCGTGTCATTCTGGTCAAGCTGGCCGACCGTCTGCACAACATGCGCACGATCAAGGCGATGAAGCCCGAAAAGCAGGTCCAGAAGGCCCGCGAAACGATGGATATCTTCGCGCCGCTGGCCGGGCGCATGGGGATGCAGTGGATGCGCGAGGAACTGGAAGACCTGGCGTTCCGCGTTCTCAATCCCGAGGGCCGGGCGAGCATCATCCGTCGCTTCATCACCCTGCAAAAGGAAACCGGCGACGTGATCCACCGGATCACCGGCGACATGCGGACCGAACTGGAACAGGCGGGGATCGACGCCGAGGTGTTTGGCCGGGCAAAGAAACCCTATTCGATCTGGCGCAAGATGCAGGAGAAGGAGATCGGGTTTTCTCGGTTGTCGGACATTTACGGCTTTCGCATCATCACCCGCTCCAAGGCGGATTGCTACGCCACGCTTGGCGTGATCCACCAGCGCTGGCGCGCCATTCCGGGCCGGTTCAAGGATTACATCAGCGAACCCAAGTCGAACGGCTACCGGTCGATCCATACCACGGTCTCGGGCCGCGACGGCAAGCGTGTCGAAGTCCAGATCCGCACCCGCCAGATGCACGACGTGGCCGAAACCGGTGTCGCCGCGCATTGGTCCTACCGGGACGGCGTGCGCAGCGAGAACCCCTTTGCGGTCGATCCGGCCAGATGGGTGGCGTCGCTGACCGAACAGTTCGTCGGCGAAGACGATCACGAGGACTTTCTCGAAGCGGTCAAGCTCGAGATGTATCCCGACAAGGTGTTCTGCTTCACACCCAAGGGCGACGTGGTCAAACTGCCCCGTGGCGCGACGCCGCTGGATTTCGCCTATGCGATCCACACGCGTATCGGGTCGGGCTGTGTCGGTGCCAAGGTCGATGGCATCCGGGTGCCGCTCTGGACGCGGTTGAAGAACGGACAATCCGTCGATATCGTCACCGCCGAGGGACAGAGCCCGCAAGCGACATGGCTGGATATCGCGACCACCGGCAAGGCGAAATCCGCCATCCGCCGCGCGCTGCGCGAAGCCGGGCGCGAACGGTTCGCGCAATTGGGACGCGAACTGGCGAGATCCGCCTTCGAGAATGTCGGCAAGAAGGCCAGCGACAAGGCGCTCGAAATGGCCGCGCGCAACATGCGCATCCAGGACGCCCAGGAATTGCTGGCGCGGCTGGGAAGCGCCGAGATCTCGGCCCGCGACGTTGTCGCGGCGGTCTATCCCGACCTTGCGCCGAAACCGATGGAATTCGTCGAGACCCAGCGCGCGGTGATCGGCCTGGCCAAGGGGCAAGCCTTTGACCGGGCGCCCTGTTGCCAGCCTCTTCCCGGAGAGCGAATCGTCGGCATCGTCGAGCGTGGCAAGGGAGTCACCGTGCACACCATCGACTGTGGCGCGCTGGCCAGTTTCGAAGACCAGCCGGGGCGCTGGCTTGATCTGCACTGGGCGGACGGAAACCATCCGCCGGTCTATAGCGTTTCCATGGAACTGACGATCGGAAACGATGCTGGTGTCCTGGGGCGGATTTGCACATTGATCGGGGAACGCAAGGCCAATATCTCGGACCTGAGTTTCGTGGATCGCAAACCGGATTTTTACAAGCTGCTCGTAGATATCGACCTGACGGATGCCAATCACCTGCATTCCGTCATGTCGGCGTTGCAAGCGGAGAGTGATGTAGCGTCTGTCGTCAGAAGACGGGATCCCGCATTGTCGATGCAAGCGGCTGCGGCCGAATAGGAAGATCGAAGGGGCGCGAGTTGGTATTCAAACGGCGGGACAGGCGATCTATCTTGATCACCCTCCGCGAGGCGCTCTGGCCGCGCGGTGGCTGGACACGCGCGGCCCGCTATGTCCAGCATCGGCTCAATCGTCTGCCGGACCCGCCCGAACGGATCGCGCGCGGCATCTTTGCCGGCGTTCTCACAACCTTCACGCCGTTTTACGGTCTGCACTTCGTTACCGCCGCGATTTTGGCGTGGGTGATGCGGGGCAACATCCTGGCCGCGCTCCTGTCGACCTTCTTCGGCAATCCGCTTACCTATGTGCCGATCAGCGTCGCCTCGCTTCAGACCGGCTATTGGCTGCTCGGCCTCGGCGAGATCGCGCATGAACATGGCAGCATCGGCTACAAGTTCGCCAAGGCGGGCGAAGACCTGTGGCGCAATTTCGCGGCGATCTTCACCGGCAGCGACCCGGAATGGAGCGGTCTGACGATCTTCTATCACGAGGTGTTCTTTCCGTGGCTGGTCGGGGGCATCCTGCCGGGCATCCTCACGGGGCTGGTGTGCTACTATCTTTCCGTGCCCCTGATCCGGGCCTACCAGAACCGCCGCAAAGGGGTGCTCAAGGCCAAGATCGCGGCTTTGAAGAAAAAGAAGAAACAGGCTGACGACGGGCAGGCGGCAGACTAGGTTCAGCTTCAATAACGGAGGCGAGAATGACTGAGTTTGTAGGCCGCTTGCGGCTCGGAGTGAACATCGACCACGTGGCGACCCTGCGAAACGCGCGTGGCGGATCCTATCCCGATCCGGTGCGCGCCGCACGTCTTGCCGAAGAAGCCGGCGCCGACGGCATTACCGCGCATCTGCGTGAAGATCGCCGGCACATCATCGACAGCGACATCGACCGCCTCATGGAACAGTTGCGGGTGCCGCTCAACTTCGAGATGGCCGCAACCCCCGAAATGCAGAAAATCGCGCTGCGTCACAAGCCTCATGCGGTGTGCATCGTTCCCGAAAAACGCGAGGAACGCACCACCGAAGGCGGGCTAGAGGTCGCGCGCGAGGAGAATAAGCTGGCGGGTTTCATCGCGCCGCTGCGCGAGGCGGGCTGCCGGGTGTCGATCTTCATCGGTGCCGATGAACGCCAGATCGCGGCGGCCGAGCGGATCGGTGCACAGGTGATCGAATTGCACACCGGCGCCTATTGCGATGCCCATGCCGAAGGCCGGTTCGAAGAGCGTGACAGTGAGCTTGCGATGCTGCGTGAGATGTCAGCCTATGCGCACTCCTTGGGGCTGGAGGTGCATGCCGGGCACGGTTTGGCCTATGATACGGTTGCCCCGGTTGCGGCCTTCCCCGAGGTGGTGGAGCTCAATATCGGGCATTTCCTGATCGGGGAGTCGGTGTTCCGCGGCCTGGGCCCGGCGATCGCGGAAATGCGCCGCCTGATGGACGCCGCGCGCGTCTGATCCGGCTTTATGGCGCGGCCGGTCCTCACACTTCTCGCGCTGCTGGTGGCAGCGGTGTCGCTTTACGTGCTGGAGGCCGCGCGGTCCGGGATCACCTTTACCGACCGGAAAGTGGGCGACACGCCCGTCACCACCCTGACGCGCGATGGCGCGGATGGGCCCAACGTGGTGGTGGCCCACGGCTTTGCCGGTTCGCGCGAGATGATGCAGGGCTACGGGCTGGTCCTTGCTCGGGCGGGATACCGGGTGCACATGTTCGATTTCGAAGGCCATGGCATGCATCCGGACCCGATGTCCGGGGACGTGACGCAGATCGAGGGCACGACGCGGCTGCTCATGGATCAGACCCGGCGGGTCATCGAGGACGTGGCAGGAGAGCAACCGGTCGCCCTTCTGGGTCATTCCATGGCGACGGATGTGCTCATCCGGGTCGCGGCCGAGGTCGAGGCTGGTCCGATCGTGCTTCTGTCGGCGTTTTCGCAGGCGGTGACCGAAGACCACCCGGAAGACATGTTGCTCATCGCCGGGCAATGGGAACCGCATTTGCGGGAATTCGGCGTGACCGCGCTTCGGATGGTCGCGCCGGAGGCCGACGAGGGCGACACCGTTCGTGATGGCGAGGTTCTGCGCTCTGCGCGATATGCGCCGTGGACCGAGCATGTGTCGATCCTGCAATCGCGGGTCGGGCGGGCCGACGCGCTGGCATGGTTGAACCGGTACTATGGACGCGACGCCACCGCGTCTGTGCCTCCGACGGGCTGGGCCTTTCTGGGTCTGATGGCGGCGATCACCATCCTGTCGGCACCCTTGGCTCGCCTGATCCTGACGCAAGCGGACCTGCCTGCAAATCAGCAGCCGAGCATCTGGCGCTATACCGGAACGCTGGCGGTTCCCGCGATCCTCACGCCGTTCCTCGCGATGCCGCTCGATTTCGGCCTGCTGCCGGTGCTTGTCGCGGATTATCTGGCCATCCATCTGGGCATTTTCGGTCTGCTGAGCCTGCTCATGCAGCGGGTGTTGTGGGGCCCATTCGTGCTTGGCTGGACCAATATGCGTGCCATGAGCCTGGCCATCCTTGCGTTGCTGATCTGGGGCATCGGCGTGTTCGGGTTCGCGCTTGACAGGTATGGCGCGAATTTCTTTCCCATCGTCGAACGGCTTCCGATCATTGCCGCCCTGATCGTCGGCGCGGTACCTTTCATGGTCGCCGACGCGCACCTGGTGTGGAAGGCGTCGGTGTGGCGCCGCATCTCGGCTCGGGTGGCGCTTCTGGTGTCACTGGGCATTGCCGTCGCGCTTGATTTCGAGGGATTGTTCTTCTTGATCATCATCGCGCCGGTGATCGTTCTGTTTTTCCTTGTCCATGGCACGATGGGGCGGGCCTTCGGCAAACGCGCCGGGCCGTTGGTGGCGGGGATCGCGCTGGGCATCATTCTGGCCTGGGCGCTGGGCGTCAGCTTTCCCATGTTCGAGGCGACAGGAGACAGCGCATGATCATCGGCATCGGAACGGATTTGGCCAATATCGACCGCATCGCCGGAACGCTCGAACGGTTTGGCGACCGGTTCCGCAATCGCGTCTTTACCGAAACCGAACAGCGCAAGGCCGAACGCCGCCGCGACGTGGCGGGCACCTATGCCAAGCGCTGGGCCGCGAAGGAGGCGTGTTCTAAGGCGCTCGGCACCGGTCTGCGCATGGGGATCGCGTGGAAGGACATGTCGGTGCGCAACCTGCATACCGGGCAACCCGTGATGGAGGTCACCGGATGGGCGAAGGCCCGCCTTGATGCACTGACCCCGCCGGGCCATGAGGCGATCATTCACGTCACGCTCACCGATGACCACCCCTGGGCGCAGGCCACCGTACTGATCGAGGCGCGCCCCAAGTAACGCCCGCTTGGCTTGACACCCGCCCCGCCCCCGCTCATGTAGCGCGGGACAATCGAGCAAAAGGCAGGAACATGGCGTCTGAAACCAAAAAAGGCGGTGGTATCGTCGAAACGATCAAGACCATCGTCTATGCGCTTCTGATCGCAGGGGTCTTCAGGACGCTGTTCTTCCAGCCCTTCTGGATCCCGTCCGGGTCGATGAAGGACACGCTGCTGATCGGGGATTTCCTGTTCGTGAACAAGATGTCCTATGGCTATTCCTACGCTTCCTGCCCGTCGCTGTACCTGCCCGCCTTCGGGATCGACATCGACGCGTCCGACATTTGCGGCTGGGCCGATGGGGACAACAGCCGCCTGTTCGGGTCCGAGCCGGAACGCGGTGACGTTGCGGTGTTCCGCCACCCCGTCACGGGGCGCGATTTCATCAAGCGGGTGATCGGTCTTCCGGGCGACGAGATCCAGATGATCCGGGGCGTTCTGCACATCAATGGCGAAAGCGTCGAACTTGAACCGCAGCCTGCGTTCGAGGAAACCGCGATGCCGCAGGGACCGCAGCGCCTGCGACCGCGCTGCGCCAATGGTCCCGTCGGCACCGGGGGCACCTGCTTGAAAGAGCGGTTTTTGGAAACCCTGCCGGGCGGCACGACGCATTCTGTTCTCAATATCGGCAACCAGGGATCGGACAACACGCCGGTCTATTCCGTTCCCGAAGGCCACTATTTCATGATGGGTGACAACCGGGACAATTCCTCCGACAGCCGTGTGCCCAGCGTGGCAGGGGGCGTCGGTTTCGTGCCGTTCGAGAACCTTGTCGGCAAGGCCAACCGGGTGGTTTTCTCCTCTGCCGGGTCGTCGATGCTGTTCTTCTGGACATGGCGGGGCGACCGCTTTTTCGAGAAGATCGAGTAATGAAGCTGGCGGCTGACCTTCAGGCGCTGTCGACGCGCTTGGGACACCGGTTCGACCGCCCTGAACTGCTCGTGCGCGCGGTCACGCACTCCTCGCGTGCCGGAGCCAATCGCGAAGACAACCAGCGGCTCGAGTTTCTGGGCGATAGGGTTTTGGGCCTCGTCATGGCAGAGGCGCTTCTGGCCAAGGACAAGGCGGCCTCGGAGGGTCAGCTTGCGCCGCGGTTCAATGCGCTGGTGCGCAAGGAAACCTGTGCCGATGTGGCGCGCGAACTCGACCTTGGCGCGGCGCTGAAACTGGGGCGGTCGGAAATGTTGTCGGGCGGGCGCCGCAAGCAGGCCTTGCTGGGCGACGCGATGGAAGCCGTCATTGCGGCGGTCTATCTGGATGCCGGCTTTGACGTGGCCAAGGACATGATCCTGCGCCTTTGGGGCGCGCGGATCGGGTCGGTCGAGTCGGATGCGCGCGACGCGAAGACCGCGCTTCAGGAATGGGCGCAGGCGCGTGGCATGCCGCCACCGTCCTATACAGAGGTCTCGCGCGACGGTCCGGATCATGCGCCGAATTTCGTCATCGCGGCCCGGCTGGAGAACGGCAATTCGGCCGAAGCACGTGCCGGGTCGAAACGTCTGGCCGAGCAGGCGGCGGCAAAGGCCCTGCTTGCCACATTGGAAGCGAGCCAGTCTTGAGCGACAACCTGCGCGGCAGCCTTTTCATGGTGCTTGCCATGCTGGGCTTCGCGGTGGAAGACGCGTTTTTCAAGGCGGCAACCGGCAGCGCAGGTGTGTCGCCGGGCGTCGGAACCATGCTGTTCGGCATCTTCGGCACCAGCTTTTTCGTTCTCTATGCGCTGTGGCGAAAGGAAACGATCCTGCGCCGCGCCTATATCGAAGGACCATTGCTGATCCGGTCCGGCTTCGAGATCCTGGGCCGTTTGTTCTTTGCGCTCAGTCTGGCTTACGTGCCGCTTTCCACCACCTCGGCCATTCTGCAGGCGGCGCCTCTGGTGGTGACATTGGGCGCGGCGCTCGTGCTCAAGGAGCAGGTCGGTCTGCGTCGCTGGGTGGCGATGACGATCGGGTTTGCCGGTGTGCTGCTGATCCTGAGACCGACACCATCGGGATTCGATGCAACGGTGATCTTTGCCGTTCTGGGCATGATCGGCTTTGCCGGTCGCGATCTCATGACGCGCGCCAGCCCCCCCGAGGTGACGGCAACGCAGCTTGGCATTCTCGGGTTTGTCATGGTCTTTGTCGCGGGTGTCGTGATCACGGTCTTCGAAAGCGCGCCATTGGCTGCGCCGACCGTGCCCGCGCTTCTGATGCTGATGGGAACCGGGTTGGCCGGGTTGATCGGGTACAGCGCCTTGACCAAGGCGATGCGAAGCGGAGAGGTGTCGGTGGTGGCGCCGTTCCGCTATTCCCGACTGTTGATCGCGTTGGTCTTCGCGTACTTCTTCTTCGGTGAGCGCCCGGACGCGTTCACCCTGATCGGAGCGGCGCTGATCGTCGGCAGCGGAACCTACACATTGATCCGGAGTGGCCGCAGGGTCGGGCGCGCGCCTGCGCAGTGAGTCCCGTCTGTCAGACCGGCAGGGGCGATTTGTCGGTCTCCTTGAGAAACGAAACCAGCGCCGTGTTGAAGTCCTGCGCATGGCTGACATTGCAGCCATGGGGCGCGCCTTCGATCACGTGCATCTGGCTTCCGGCGACCATCTCATGCGTGCGCTGGCCTGACCCTTCGATCGGCACGATCCCGTCCGCATCGCCATGCAGGACAAGCGAGGGCACCTTGATCTTCTTCAGGTCCTCGCGGAAGTCTGTTGTCGCCCAAGCCTGCATGCAGCCCAATGCGGCCGCTTCGCTTGATTGCTTGCAGAGCGACAGTGCCTTTTGCCGTTCCTCTTCGGACACTTTCAGGTCGTCACCCGCCGAAAAGAACTGCCGTGTGAAATCGTCGAAGAAGGCGTCGCGATCCGACTTCAGGGCCCGTTCGAACTCGTCGGCGGCCTCTTGCGTGAGCGGGCCGTCGGGATTGTCCTCGCCCTGCATCAGGAACGGCGGCACGGCGGCGGCGAACACGACGCTTCTGAGCCGGTCCTGACCGTGGTTGCCGACATAGCGCGCAACTTCACCCCCGCCCATGGAAAAGCCGACCAGTGTGACATCGCGCAGGTCGCGGTCATCCATCAGCCTCGACAGGTCTTCGGCCAACGTATCATAGTCGAACCCGGTGCCGGGCTTGTCCGACTTCCCGAACCCACGACGGTCATAAGCGATGACCTGGTAGCCTTCTTCGGTCAGGGCGTCGATCTGATGCTCCCAAGCGGCGGATGACAGGGGCCAGCCGTGGATCAGGACCACCGGACGCCCGAGGGCGGAATGCTCCTCGACATGAAGCGTGACGGGATCGGACATTTCAGAATCTCCTTGGTCGTGGCTGGGTCATTGGGTCTTGTGGCGTTGAACGCTGCGGTGTGATCGGAGTTCCGAAAGCCTCGGCGCGGGTGTGGTGGTCACTGGTCAAGCCAAATGAAATCCGCTATGCGCGGACGACCTCAAGGACAGGACAGCCAATGACCACGCGCGCCGGATTCGTCGCTTTGATCGGAGAGCCCAATGCGGGCAAGTCCACGCTGACCAACCAGATGGTCGGCGCGAAAGTGTCGATTGTCACCCACAAGGTGCAGACCACCCGCGCCCGCATTCGCGGCGTTGCCATCGAGGGCGATGCCCAGATCGTTCTTGTGGACACGCCGGGCCTGTTCAAGCCGCGCCGCCGTCTTGACCGCGCAATGGTCGCTGCCGCCTGGAGCGGCGCATCGGATGCCGATATCGTCGTGCTGTTGATCGAAGCGCATCGTGGGATCACCGAAGGGGTCGAGGCGATCCTCGAGAACCTTGGCGAAGTGGTGGGCAAACGCCCTGTCGCGTTGGCCATCAACAAGATCGACCGCGTCGAGGCGCAGCATCTGCTGAAGCTGACCAAGGAGATGAACGAGAAGTTTCCCTTCACGGAAAGCTTCATGATCTCGGCCGAAAAGGGACATGGGGTCAAGGATCTGCGCAAATGGCTGGCCGCCGAACTTCCTGAAAGCCCGTGGCTCTATCCCGAAGACCAGATCGCGGATCTGCCGCTGCGCATGATCGCCGCCGAGATGACCCGCGAAAAGCTGACCCTGCGCCTGCACCAGGAATTGCCCTACCAGTTGACGGTCGAGACCGAGCACTGGGAAGAGCGCGACGACGGATCGGCGCGGATCGACCAGATCATCTATGTGATCCGCGATGGTCATAAGGGGATCGTTCTGGGCAACAAGGGCGAGACCATCAAGGCAATCAGCAAGGCCGCGCGCGAGGAGCTTGAAGAGTTCCTGGGCCGCCGCATCCACCTCTTCATGCAGGTGAAGGTCCGCGAGAAATGGCTCGACGAGGCCGAGCGCTATTCCGAGATGGGTCTCGATTTCAAGGACGGCAATGGCTGAGGCCCGGCTGGCCAGCGGGTTCTGGGTGCAGGCCTACTTGCGCCGCCTGTCGCTCTTTGACATCCCGGCCTTCGTCACGGCGCATGGCGACGACACCGCCGGGGCCATTCTGGTCAAGCTCAACACGCTTGACGGTCAGGCCAAGGCGTTTGTGCGCCAATATGACATGATGACCGGCGACCGCGCCTGGCAGGTTCTGGCAGACGGGGCCGAGGCGGATGTCGACGCCAGCATCGCCAGACAACGCAGCTTTGACAGCGACCTTTGGGTGATCGAGGTCGAAGACCGCGCCGGTCGGCACCTGCTGGATGAAGACGGGCTGTCGGGCTAGTGTCTCAACATGGACTGGCGTGACACGGGTATCCTTCTGAGCAGCCGCCGGCATGGCGAAAGTTCGATGATCATCGACGTCTTCACGCCGGAACGCGGACGGCACGCGGGCGTGGTGCGGGGCGGGGCGTCCCGCAGGGTGGCGCCGATCCTGCAACCCGGAGCCCAGCTTGATCTTGCGTGGCGTGCCCGTCTGGAGGACCACCTCGGCAGTTTCACCGTCGAGCTTCAACGCTCGCGGGCGGCGATCGCGATGCAGGACCGGACGATATTGGCAGGCTTGAACGCGGTGCTGTCGATGCTGGCCTTCGTCCTTCCGGAGCGTGAAGCTCATCCGGCGCTATATGCCGACACGCAGAACCTTCTCGACCTGCTGGACCAGTCCGACCTTTGGGCGCTGGCCTATCTTCGTTGGGAGACAGTGTTGCTTGACGAAATGGGATATGGCCTCGACCTGAGATGTTGTGCAGTCACCGGGGTGACGGACGGTCTGGCTTACGTGTCTCCGAAATCGGGTCGGGCCGTGTCGGCCAAGGGGGCGGGGGAGTGGGCGGACCGCTTGCTTCCCTTGCCCGATGCCCTGAAAGGCGAAGGCGCTGCGACAGATGCGGAGGTCGTGGAGGCGCTGGCGGTGACCGGGTACTTCCTTGAGCACAAGCTGGCGTCGGACCAGGTGGGCAAGCCGTTGCCTCCGGCGCGGGCCCGCTATGTGGATTTGCTTGGCCGTCGCACCACCCCGCGCGACTGAAGGTCCGGGCACATCCCGGCCGACATGGGTCTTGATTCTGTCTTTCAGGTCTGCGGCGGGCCATCAAGAGCGCGATGCGCCGCCGATTTTGCCTCTCCGGCGCCGGATTGCCCGCGGCGAGTTCGGAAAACAATCAAACCTCGTCTTTTCAGTCCGCAACGGGCGCGATAGGTAAAGAGACATGAATATGACAGTGCCCAACATCCTGACTGTCCTGCGTCTGGCCGCGGCGCCCGGAGTCGCATTGATGTTTCTCTACTTCGCGCGCCCGGCGGCGGACTGGTTTGCCCTGGTGCTTTTCGTGCTGGCTGCGGTGACGGACTGGTTCGACGGGTATCTCGCGCGGGCCTGGAAGCAGGAAAGCAAACTGGGCGCGATGCTTGACCCGATCGCAGACAAGGCGATGGTGGTGATCGCGCTGATGGTGATCGTGGGTTATTCGTCGATGTCGCCCTGGCTGGTGCTGCCTGCGACGTTCATCCTGTTCCGGGAAGTGTTCGTTTCCGGTCTGCGCGAATTTCTGGGGGATACGGCGGGCACGCTCAAGGTGACACCGCTTGCCAAGTGGAAGACGACGCTCCAGATGATCGCGATTGCGGTTTTGTTTGCGCAGGGCGTCTTCGAACACTATCTCGGAATGTCTGCGATGGGCATGAGCCCCGAGATATTCGAGGGTGTGATGGCTGGTGAAATCGAAGACCTGCATGGTCTCTGGTGGAAGCACGCCGGCATGATCTGGGCGGGGACCATCGGATTGGTGCTGCTGTGGATCGCGGCGTTCCTGACCGTGGTGACCGGATGGGATTACTTTCGCAAAGCGGTTCCGTTTCTGAAGGATTGACCAAATGGACGTTCTTTATTTCGCATGGGTCCGAGAACGGATTGGACTGCCGAAGGAAAAGGTGACCACGGATGCGGCAACGGTGGCCGATCTGGTGGCGGAATTGCGCGCGCGCGAGGAACGCTACGATCTGGCCTTCTCGGACCTGAGCGCGCTGCGCGTTGCCGTCGATCAGGAGCTGACCGATTTCGATGCATCGATCAAGGACGCGCGGGAAGTTGCGTTCTTCCCGCCGATGACAGGAGGCTAGGACCGGTGCGCATTGTCGTTCAGGACACGCCTTTCGACATGGGGGCCGAGGCCGAGGCATTCGCCAACGGTCGGCATGACATGGGGGCTGTCGTCACTTTCACCGGGATCGTTCGCGATTTCGGCGATGGCGGGCTGGATGCGATGGAGATCGAACATTATCCCGGCATGACCCGGAAGGCGCTGGAAACCATCGCGGAAGAGGCCCGCACGCGCTGGTCTCTGGGGGACGTTCTGGTGATCCACCGCTATGGCCGCATGGAGCCGGGTGAAAAGATCATGATGGTGGCCACCGCCGCACCGCACCGCAAGGACGCGTTCGAGGCGGCGGAATACCTGATGGATTACCTCAAGTCCCGCGCGCCGTTCTGGAAAAAGGAACATGCGACCACCGGGGAAACCGGTTGGGTGTCCGCCAAGGACGAAGACGAGGATGCGCTTTCGCGGTGGTAACTTGTTTGCCGGGTGATTTGGTCATATTGTTTGACCAATCCAACGCAGATTGCGAGTCCGATGCCCTTTCAACCCGTCACGCCAGAAAAGCTGTCCACTTCGGTCACGCGACAGATCGAAAAGCTGATCCTCCAGGGCATCCTGCGCCCGGGCGAACGGCTGCCCTCTGAACGCGAACTCGCCGAGCGTCTGAACGTGTCGCGCCCGTCCTTGCGGGAATCCATCGCCGACCTTTCGGAGCGTGGCCTGCTGACAAGCCGGGCTGGCGCCGGGGTCTTTGTTGCGGATGTGCTTGGATCGGCGTTCTCGGATGCCTTGATCCAGCTTTTTGCCAACCATGACGAAGCGGTCCTGGACTACCTGTCCTTTCGCAAGGACATGGAAGGGCTGGCCGCCGAACGCGCCGCGCGATTGGCGTCGGACACGGATCTCAAGGTCATCAACACGGTTTTCGAGCGGATGGAAGCCGCGCATCAGAAACGCAACCCGGCGGACGAGGCATCACTTGATGCGGAATTCCACCTGTCGATCATCGAAGCCAGCCACAATGTCATCATGCTCCACATGATGCGATCGATGTACCAGCTTCTGCGCGAAGGCGTGTTCTACAACCGTCAGATCATGTTCCGCCAGAAGACAACCCGCGCGACGCTTCTGGATCAGCACCGCGCGATCAACGACGCCTTGCAGGCCCGCGAGCCCGAGGCCGCGCGCAGGGCCGTGGTCGATCACCTGTCCTACGTGGAGACCTGCCTTGCGGACAACCGCAAGGCCGAGGCGCATGAAGCCGTGGCGCGCCAGAGATACGAGCATACGCTGACCAAGGGCTGAAACGCCTTCAAGCGTTTCCCCAGATCCCTTGTCGGTTCAGGCGCGTCAGGCTGCCACCTGCGCTTTCATCAACCCGTCATTCTTCAGCTGCGCGTGACATTCGTCGAGCGACTGCCAGGCGCGGGCGATCAGCATGTCGATCTCGTCCTTGGAGATCACCAGCGGCGGCGAGATGATCATCCGGTCTCCGACATGGCGCATCACGAGGTTGTTGGCAAAGCACCGTTCGCGGCAGATGAACCCGACCGTGCCGGCATCTGCCTCGAACGGGGCACGGGATGCCTTGTCGGGCGTCAGTGCAAGTGATCCCATCATCCCGATGATCTTGGCCTCGCCCACCAGCGGATGTTCCGCAAGGCTCTCGAACTTCTGCTTCAGATAAGGCGCGGTCTCCTCGCGAACGCGGGTCACGATGCCTTCTTCGTCAAGGATACGCAGGTTTTCCAGCGCCACAGCGCAGGCCACCGGGTGGCCGGAATAGGTGTATCCGTGATTGAATTCGACCGAATTGATGACCTCGGCCACGTCGTCACAGATGATCGACCCGCCGATCGGCTGATAGCCCGAGGACAGACCCTTGGCGATCGTCATGATGTGCGGACGGATGTTCATGGTTTGGCTTCCGAACCAATTGCCGGTCCGGCCAAAGCCGCAGATCACCTCGTCGGCAATCAGCAGGATGCCGTATTTGTCGACGATCCGCTGGATCTCGGGCCAGTAGGTTTCCGGCGGAATAATGACGCCGCCAGCGCCCTGCACCGGTTCGGCGATGAAGGCTGCCACGCGGTCTGGACCCAATTCCTCGATGGCCGCTTCCAGTTGCCGCGCGCGTTCAAGGCCGAATTCCTCGGGGGTCATGTCGCCGCCTTCGGACCACCAGTTCGGCTGGTCGATATGGTGGATGTCGGGGATCGGCAAGCCGCCCTGCATGTGCATGCCCTTCATGCCGCCCAATGATCCAGAGCCGACCGAGGAGCCGTGATAGGCATTCCACCGCGAGATCACGATGTTGCGCTCGGGCTGACCCTTTTCGGCCCAGTAGGTCCGGACCAGACGCAGATTGGTGTCGTTCGCTTCGGAACCGGAACCGGCGAAGAAGGTCTGGTTGAACCCGTCCGGCGACAGTTCCGCCAGTTTTTGCGACAGCGCGATCGCGGGCACATGGGTCGTCTGGAAAAACGTGTTGTAATACGGAAGCTCTTCCATCTGGCGGGCCGCAGCCTGTGCCAGTTCCTTGCGGCCATAGCCGATATTCACGCACCACAGCCCGGCCATGGCGTCCAGAATGCGATTGCCGTCGCTGTCATTGAGCCAGACGCCATCGGCGCGTGTGATGACGCGGGCGCCTTTCTGGCTAAGCCCGGCACCATGCGTGAACGGATGCATGTGGTGCGCGGAATCGAGCGCCTGCAATTCGGAAGTGGGCATGTGGTTGGTGATCAAGGCCATTGGACAAATCCTCGCTGAAAGGTTGCCGTCAAAATATGATCAAATTATTCCGAGTCAATCGAATCAGGACAATCCCTGGCGGATTTGTTCCATTCCCTGAACCACGTCGGCCAACATCGCCTCTGCCGCCGCCGCGCCGTCGCCAACCGAAAGCGCCGCAAGCACATCCTTGTGACGATCCGGCAGGTTTCGCGTGCCGAATTGACCGCAGACCACGCGCAGCGACGGGCCGAACCGCAGCCAAAGCCTGAGCACCATTTCCGACAGGATCGGCGCTGTTGCCAAGGCGTAGAGATCGGCGTGGAACCGGTGGTTTTCGATCAGGTATTGCCCGACATCCCCGCGCCGGATCGCCGCGTCGAGACGCGTGTCGATTTCGGTCAGCCTGTTGATGTCATCACGCGTGGCGTTGCCGGCTGCCCGTCGCGCCAGTTCTGGTTCGAGCGCTTTGCGCGCAACGGTCAATTCGTCGATCGCCCGGTGATCGAGCACCGGCACGGCGATCCGCCGGTTGCCCAGGAATTCCAGCGCCCCTTCGGCGGTCAGCCGACGCAAAGCCTCGCGGACCGGGGTCATGCCGACGCCGAGGGACTCGGTCAATCCCTGGATCGTGACCGGCTGGCCCGGTTCGAACTCTCCGAACAGCACCTGGTCGCGCAACCTGCGGTAAACCACCTCATGCGCCGGCAGTCCGGTTGCCTCGGCGTAAGCTTTGACAGGTCTCTGACTGGTCATCCCATCCCTCGCTGACTGCCGCTTCCTTGGGCACATTGCCTGAAAACCCGCTTCTGACAAGCCATCTTGCACGATCCCGGCGGGCATGAAACCATCTCAGCTATTGCCAGATCGGGCAAGATTTGATCAAATTCAAATCCATTGGGCCGCAAGCGCCCGAGGATCAACGGGAGACTTTCATGAAAACCCATCTGCTGACCATGACCGCAGGTGCCGCACTGCTGGCGTCAATCGCTCATGCCGACGAAGTGCGCGTCTACAACTGGTCTGACTATATCGACGAAGAGCTTCTCACGAAGTTCGAGGAAGAAACCGGGATCGACCTGATCTACGACGTGTTCGACAGCAACGAATTGCTGGAAACAAAGATGCTGGCCGGTGGGTCGGGCTATGACGTCGTCGTGCCGACAGGCACGTTCCTGCAACGCCAGATCCAGGCCGGCGCGTTCCAGAAGCTGGATGAATCCAAGCTGCCGAACCTCGACAACATGTGGGAAGCCATCGAAGAACGCACCGAACAGTATGATCCGGGCAACGAGTATTCGATCAACTACATGTGGGGCACCACGGGCATCGGCGTGAACGTCAACAAGGTCAAGGAAGTCCTCGGCGAGGACGCCCCGATCTCGTCGCTCGAGCTGGTCTTCAACCCGGAGAACATGGAAAAGCTGTCCGAATGCGGCGTGCATTTCCTGGACGCACCGACCGAGATGATCCCGGCCGCGCTGACCTATGCGGGCATGGATCCGGATCTCAAGGACGAAGAAGCCCTTGCCAAGGCAGAAGAAGTGCTGTCGGCCGTGCGTCCCTATGTCCAGAAATTCCACAGTTCCGAGTATATCAATGCGCTGGCGAACGGGGATATCTGCGTGGCCTTCGGCTGGTCCGGTGATATCCTTCAGGCACGTGACCGCGCCGCGGAAGCGGACAATGGCGTGGAAGTGGCCTATAATGCGCCCACCGAAGGTGCGCTGATGTGGTTCGACCAGATGGCCATCCCGGTCGACGCCCCCAACCCGGACGCGGCGCACACCTTCCTGAACTTCATCATGGACGCGGAAAACATGGCTGCCGCGTCGAACTACGTTTATTACGCCAACGGAAACAAGGCGTCCCAGGAATTCCTGATCGACGACGTGATCAACGACACGGCGATCTATCCGGATGAATCGACGCTGGAAAACCTTTACACGGTCACGCCATTCCCGCCGCGCGAACAGCGGAACCTGACGCGGATGTGGACCTCGGTCAAATCCGGGACCTGATCCGACCTGCTCTCAAATCCGGCGGACGCCCTCCGCCGGATTCTCCTTCCGACCCGGAGGTGCCGAGTGGCCCAAACCGTTTTCGCTCCGTGGGAAGATCCCACGGAAAAGCCGCTGATCCAGTTCAAGAACGTGACCAAGCGGTTCGGCGATTTTACCGCCATCGACGATCTGACGCAGGACATCTTCGAAAAGGAGTTCTTTGCCCTTCTTGGCCCCTCGGGCTGCGGCAAGACGACGATGATGCGGATGCTGGCCGGGTTCGAAGCCCAGACAGAGGGGCAAATCCTGATTGCCGGTCAGGACATGGCGCGTGTTCCACCCAACAAGCGCGCGGTCAACATGATGTTCCAGTCCTACGCGTTGTTTCCGCACCTGTCGGTGTGGGACAACATCGCCTTCGGCCTCAAGCGCGAGGGCAAGGACAAGGACAAGATTGCGGCGCGGGTCGAGGAAATGCTGCGGCTTACGCGGCTCAGCAAGTTTGCCAAGCGCAAACCGCACCAGATTTCCGGCGGTCAGCGTCAGCGTGTCGCGCTAGCGCGTTCGCTGGCCAAGGCACCGAAACTGCTTTTGCTGGACGAACCGCTGGGCGCGCTTGACAAGAAGCTGCGCCAGGACACCCAGTTCGAACTGATGGACATCCAGGAAAAGACCGGCACCACCTTCGTGATCGTGACTCACGACCAGGAAGAAGCAATGACCGTGGCAAGCCGCGTGGCCGTGATGGACGAAGGGCGCATCATCCAGGTGTCCACCCCCGCGCAGATCTACGAGGCGCCGAATTCGGTCTACGTGGCCGACTTCATCGGGGACGTGAACATCATCTCGGGGCGCGCCAAGCCGGAGGGCGACAAGGTGGCGGTCAGATGGGCCGAGCATCAGCCCGACATCATCGGCACGACATCCTTGCCCTTTGCCGATGGTCAGGAGATCCATTTCGCCATCCGGCCCGAAAAGGTCGCCATCAGCGCCGAAGAGCCGCAGGATGCCGCCAACAAGATCGCGGGCAAAGTCCTCGACATCGCCTATCTCGGCAACATTTCGACCTACCACGTCGAATTGCCCACAGGCCATGTCATCAAGGCGCAAACGGCCAACACTAGGCGCCTGTCGCGGCGACAGATCACGTGGGAAGATCCGGTCTGGATCAGCTGGACGGACACCGCCGGTGTCCTGTTGGAGCGTTAGGGAATGCGCCGGTTCCTCCTCATCGCGGTGCCCTACCTGTGGCTCGTCGCGCTGTTCCTGATCCCGTTTCTCATCGTCCTCAAGATATCCCTGTCCGATATCGCGCTGGCGCGGCCGCCCTACATGCCGCAACTCGATCTGTCCGCTGGATGGGAGGGGATCAGATCCTTCTTTGCCGCGCTCGATTTCGAGAATTTCCGCTTCCTGACGACCGACGATCTGTACTGGAAGGCCTATCTCAGTTCGCTTCAGATTGCGCTGATCTCAACGCTTCTGACGCTGCTGGTCGGCTATCCGATCGCCTATGCCATGGCGCGATCCGCGCCCGAATGGCGCCCGACGCTTCTGATGCTGGTGATCCTGCCCTTCTGGACCAGTTTCCTGATCCGGGTCTATGCGTGGATGGGCATCCTGGCGAACGAGGGTCTGCTGAACCAGTTCCTGCTGTGGCTCGGGGTGATCAATGAACCGCTGACGATCCTCAACACCAACACCGCCGTCTATATCGGCATCGTCTATACCTACCTGCCGTTCATGATCCTGCCGATCTATTCGGCGCTGGAACGCATGGATGACAGCCTTCTCGAAGCCGCCGAAGACCTCGGCTGTTCCCGCATGAGCGCGTTCTGGCTGGTGACCATTCCGCTATCGAAGAACGGCATCATCGCGGGATGTTTCCTGGTCTTCATCCCGGTGATCGGGGAATTCGTGATCCCGTCGCTGCTGGGGGGCTCGGGCACGCTGATGATCGGCAAGGTCCTTTGGGAGGAATTCTTCTCGAACCGCGACTGGCCCGTGGCCTCGGCGGTGGCAGTGATCCTGCTCCTGATCCTCGTGATCCCGATCATCCTGTTCCAGCGCAACGAACAGAAACAGCGCGAGGCCGAGGGATGAGACGCTTTTCCTGGTTCAACGCAACCGCTCTCACGCTGGGTTTCGCGTTTCTCTACGTGCCGATGATCATCCTGGTGGTCTACAGCTTCAACGAGTCCAAGCTGGTGACCGTCTGGGCCGGGTTCTCGACCCAGTGGTACGGGGAACTCATCCGCAACGAGGAATTCCTGAACGCCGCTTGGGTCACGATCAAGGTCGCGGTGATGAGTTCCACCATCGCCACGGTGCTGGGCACGATGGCGGCCTACGTGCTGGTGCGCGCCGGACGGTTTTCGGGGCGCACGCTGTTCTCGGGCATGATCTATGCGCCACTGGTGATGCCCGAAGTCATCACCGGCCTGTCGCTGCTGCTGCTTTTCATCGGCATCGGTCTGGACCGGGGCGTTCTGACCATCGTGTTGGCCCACACGACCTTCTCGATGTGCTATGTCTCCGTCGTTGTCTCCTCGCGCCTTGTCAGCTTCGACCAGTCGCTCGAGGAAGCGGCGCTCGATCTGGGCTGTTCGCCATTCGAGGCGTTCCGGCTCGTGACCCTGCCGATCATCGCGCCTGCGGTGATCTCGGGCTGGCTTTTGGCCTTTACCCTGTCGCTGGATGATCTGGTGATTGCCAGTTTCACCACGGGTCCGTCAGCGACGACCCTGCCGATCAAGATCTTCTCGGCGGTGCGCTTGGGCGTCAGCCCGGAAATCAACGCGCTGTCCACCATCATGATCGCCATCGTCACCGTCGGCGTCATCACGGCATCACTTGTCACCAAACAAGCGGCGGTCCGGCAGGCGCGCGACGAACGCATGGCCGAACGCCCGGCATGAGGCGCATCTACGAAGCGGCGGCGTATCAAACCCCGACCGCCTGCTGGTGGCGCGAAACCGCGCCGCCGGTCGACTATTCCCGGCTGGAAGGTGATCACGTGACCGAGGTGGCGGTGATCGGCGGCGGCTTCACCGGTCTCAACGCCGCGCTGGCACTGGCCGAGGCCGGGGTCGGGGTCACCGTCCTGGATGCCGAACACCCTGGTTGGGGCGCGTCGGGCCGCAATGGCGGGTTCTGCTGTCTTGGCGGTTCCAAACTTGGCGGCGCCGCTGTGGAAAGACGACACGGCACGGATGAACGCAGCCTTTGGCATGCCGCCGAACGGGCAGCGGTGGCGCATGTGCGCGATCTGCTCGACCGTCACGCAATCGCCGCCGACACCCATTCCGCAGGCGAGACATGCCTCGCCCATACCCCGCGGGCCTTCACCGCGATGCGGGCTTCGGTGCCACAGGTCGAACGGGATCATGGCGTGACCCCGGACGTCTTCGGTCGAGAAAAACTGGCCGAGCAGGGCCTTGCCGGGCAATTCCATGGCGGCATGACCACCCCGATCGGCTTCGCCCTCGATCCGGGCAAATATCACGCCGGTCTGCGCGACGCGGTCCAAGCCGCCGGTACTGCGGTTTTCTGCCGGAGTCCGGCGCTGACCCTTGCCCCGAAAGGCGGGAGATGGCGCGTAACGACGCCGAGCGGAACACTCACCGCCAACACCGTGATCCTTGCCACAAACGGCTACTCCTCGGAAGACGTGCCCGGATGGTTGCGCGCCCGGTACCTGCCGGTGCAATCGTCGATCATCGTGACCCGGCCGATCACCGAAAGCGAGCAAGCCCGTCAGGGTTGGACGAGCGATCAGATGTGCTATGACAGCCGGCTTCTGCTGCATTATTTCCGGCTCATGCCGGATGGTCGCTTCCTGTTCGGCATGCGGGGTGGCCTGCGCGCGACGCGACGGTCCGAAGCGGCGCTTGCCCGGAAAATCCGTGCCGATTTCCACCAGCTGTTCCCGCACTGGCAGGAGATCGACATCACCCATGAATGGTCCGGTCTGGTCTGCCTGATGCGCGGTCTGACACCTTTTGCCGGTGCCGTTCCCGAGATGCCGGGCGTCTACGCCGCGCTCGGGTATCACGGCAACGGCGTCGCAATGGGCAGCTACCTTGGCGCGCGGCTGGCCGATACGGTTCTGGGGCGCCATTTTCGGGGTCCGGTCCCGCGCTTCGTGTCGCAGCCGCCCGGGCGCTTCCCGCTAGGGTCGGCGCGCCGCGCGTTGCTTGCTCCGGCCTACGCTGCCGCAACGATGTTCGATCGGTAGGAACGGCTTTCGAAAGCCGTTGCCCACGCGGTTTCCAAACCGCGTCCAAAGCGCGTTCGAACGCGCTTCCTTCAAGCCATTTCGAAATGGCTTGCACGCCCGTTCCGCAATCTCTTGTGCAGGTCTCACCCCTTCGTTATTCCGGATCCAAGCAAGATTTCAGGGAGGAGCGTCATGCTCAAGCGTCCATTCGACAAGTCGAAACTGCCGAGCCGCCATGTCACCGAAGGACCCGAGCGCGCGCCGCACCGGTCGTATTACTACGCGATGGGCATGACCGAGGAAGAAATCCACCAGCCTCTGGTCGGCGTTGCCACCTGCTGGAACGAGGCCGCCCCCTGCAACATCGCTTTGAGCCGTCAGGCGCAGGCGGTGAAGATGGGCGTCAAGCACGCGTCCGGAACGCCGCGTGAATTCACCACGATCACCGTCACCGACGGCATCGCGATGGGCCACGAGGGCATGCGGTCTTCGCTGGCGTCGCGCGAAGCGATTGCCGACACGGTCGAACTGACGATGCGGGGCCACTCCTATGACGCGGTTGTGGGACTTGCCGGCTGCGACAAGTCCCTGCCCGGCATGATGATGGCGATGGTGCGTCTCAACGTGCCGTCGGTCTTCATCTACGGTGGGTCGATCCTTCCGGGGCGTGCGCCGCAGGTCGACGAGATCCCCGAGGATTTCCGTAGCCGTGACCTGACCGTGCAGGACATGTTCGAAGCGGTCGGGCGACACCAGAACAACGAAATGTCCGATGCGGCGCTCGACATGCTCGAACGCGTCGCGTGCCCGTCTGCCGGGGCCTGCGGGGGACAGTTCACGGCCAATACCATGGCCTGTGTTTCCGAAGCGATCGGTCTGGCGCTGTTCAATTCGTCGGGCATGCCGGCACCCTACGAATCCCGCGATCAATATGGCGAGGCGTCGGGCCGCGCGGTCATGGATCTCATCGAGCAGAACATCAAGGCGCGTGACGTCGTGACCCGCAAGGCGCTGGAAAACGCCGCGCGCGTCGTGGCGTGTACCGGCGGATCGACCAATGCCGGCCTGCACCTTCCTGCCATCGCGCACGAGGCCGGGATCGAATTCTACCTTGAGGATGTCTGCGAGATCTTCCGCGACACGCCCTATTTCGTCGACCTCAAGCCCGGCGGCACCTATGTCGCCAAGGATCTTTACGACGCTGGCGGGATCCCCGTCGTGATGAAGGAACTGCGCAAGGCGGGCCTGATCCACGAGGATTGCATCACCGCCTCCACCCGCACCATCGGCGAAGAGCTGGACCGCATCGCGCGCGAGGCGGATGGCAAGGTGATCTATTCGATCGAAAACCCGATCACCAAGACCGGTGGCGTTGTGGGCCTCAAGGGCAACCTTGCCCCCGAAGGCGCCATCGTCAAAGTCGCTGGCATTTCGGCCGAAGGCCAGGTCTTCACCGGCCCGGCCCGCGTCTTTGAATGCGAGGAAGACGCCTTCGCCGCCGTCAAGGCGCGGTCCTACGAAGAGGGCGAGGTCCTGGTGATCCGCAACGAAGGCCCCGCCGGTGGCCCCGGCATGCGTGAAATGCTGGCGACAACGGCGGCGCTGTCGGGTCAGGGTATGGGCAAGAAGGTCGCGCTGATCACCGATGGACGGTTCTCCGGGGCGACGCGCGGGTTCTGTGTCGGCCATGTCGGCCCCGAAGCCGCCCTTGGCGGTCCGATCGGACTGCTGAAAAACGGCGACATGATCACCATCGACGCCGTCAACGGATCACTCAGCGTGGACCTGTCGGACGACGAGCTGGAACAGCGCAAGGCCGACTGGACCGGCCCGCGTGAAACCATCTACACCTCCGGTGCGATCTGGAAATTCGCCAAGCTTGTCGGCCCGACCTACAAGGGCGCTGTCACGCATCCGGGAGCCGAAGGCGAAAAACACCAGTATTGCGATCTGTGACAGCCATTTTGAAACCGATCGGCACCGCGCTTCTGGGCGCGGTATTGCTGCTTGGTTGCAACGATACGGCGCCGTTCGGCAGCATGTCCCTGGTGGACCCGTCGGTGCAAACGGGTCCGGCGCCACTGCTGTCCGCGACATTGGCAAGTGGGCGCATCACGGTTTCGGGTCCGGACGGCTACTGCATCGACCGGACAACATTGCGCCGCGCGGCAAGTGGCGGTTTCGCGGCCATCGCAAGCTGCAACATCCTGACCGGGGGCCAGCACGGTCCGCAGGTGGAGCCGGGTCTCGTGACGGTCACGGTGAGCCGTGCAAACGGCGTCGCGCCCTCACCCTCCGATCTTGCCGGCGCGCTGGGGACCGAGCTTTTGAACAGCCGCGAACTCAGCGCGCTGAGCGTGGGCCAGATGGCAAGCGGCGGCGCATCGGCGTTCGACGGAAGCGATCCGCGCCATTGGCGCGGGGCGTTCGTGCTGGGCGACCATCTGATCGGTGTCACGCTTTACGCGCCTCGGAACAGCCCCTTGACCGGCGCGCAGGGGGCCGCATTCCTGAACACGGTTTCTTCACGCATCCGCGCTAGATCCGAGGCAGGCACCTAGCCCAGTGCAGAACAGTCGCAATCTGCAACTGATCCTCCGGTCCCGCGACTTGACCGTTTATTACGATTGCGGGATCTGTGATAAAAACGGGGAACCGGCCAGAAAAACGCCGGACGCATATTTGCAGGAGCGAGCAGCTCATGTCGGAGATGAAACCCGGTCTGCTTGACCGTGTGATCCAGCAATCCGCGCTCAGGCGGTTCCGCCGCTGGGCCGAAACCGCGCGCTATGCAGATTTGCGCGAATTACGGCGCAACCGGGCGGCGGCCCGCCGGATGAAATACCATCTCGATGAACTGATCCATGTCGCCGACGACCGCCTCGCGCTTCCCGTCGTCGGCAACCAGGCGGTGCCGGTCCCCTATGACGCGGACTGGTCGTGGCGCCCCGAAGCGTGGTGCGGCCCGTTGCCGGTGCAAGGTATCTCGTCGGTCGAGAACAAATCCATGCTGGGGCGCGAGGTGACGCTGTTTCACGACTGCGCCCAATCCGAACTGACGCTGCGCCAGCTGCGCAACACCAGCGCCGATGATCTGGCGGCCTATGGTCTGCGACTTGATGTCTTTCGTTTCGACGGCTCGTACCTGTCCCTGGTGATCGACCTTCCGCCGGCCGCCGCGCATGATCTCAAGCGCAAACATCTGATCCGCTTCGATGTCATCGTCGAGCTGGAGAGGCCACTGGAAATCTTTGCCCGGCTGAATGTCCAACACGGCCCCAACACCGAACAAATCGTGCGGGAACTGCCGCTGAACGACCGGACGCTCGCCGTCGAATTCGATCTGGCCTACACGAAACTGAACGAGAAGCGGGTCGAGAAACTCTGGATCGACCTGATTTTCGAGAACCCGGAAATGAGCGAGGTGATCCTGCGGGACTTGTTTTTCAGCCGTCGCCCGCGTGCCGAGTTGTGAGGATCAACTGATGACTGCGTATTCCCTGTCGAAATCCCGCTTTTTCGAAGGCATCTGGGAAGGCGTGATCGCCGGAAGCACCGACGACACCCCCGCACCGAAAGTCGCCGTCCGGGTACATGACCAGGAGGTTCCGGACGTGGCGATCGAGCCGCTGCCGGATCCGGCGTCCTGGCTGCTTCGCGTGCCTGTCCCTGCCAACATGATCGCCGACGGTGTGCATACCTTCCTGATCTCCGAGGACAGCTTGGGCTTGCCGCTCGGCGATTTCTCCATCATCGCGGGAGACGCCGCCGGAGAGGACATCCGATCGGAAATGGCCCTGCTCCGGGCCGAGCTTGACCTGCTCAAACGGTCGTTCCGTCGACACTGCCGCGAGACCGCCTGAGCCGGGTTTCCGCTCTAGCGCATGATCAGAACCGGCACCCGGCACGAGCGGAGCATCTCTGTCGTGGTGGAGCCGATGATGAACGAGCGCACGCGGCTATGGCCGTAGGCCCCCATGACCAGAAGGTCGTGCGCGCCTTCGGACGTGACCTGGGCCAGCACCTTTTCCGGCTCGCCCGGCTGGACCAGGGTTTCAGCCTCGAACCCGCCCGCCTTGAGCGTCGCGGCGGCATCGGACAGGGATTTTTTCAGGTCGGAGGTGTCCTTGCCGGCAAAGACAAGCGTCACCTTCAGACCCGAGAAGAGCGGGCTGCGCGCAATGTAGTCGATGGCCTTGAGCGAAGACGCTCCGCCGTCAAAGGCCACGAGCACACGTTCCACCGGCTTGAAGGCACGGTTGGCGATGAAGACCGGCTTGTGGCTGGCGCGCACGATGCGTTCGAGATTGGAGCCAAGATGCTCCATCGCCAGCCCGGCGGCTTCGCCCCTTTTCCCGATGACGATCATGTCGCCGGTTTCTTCCTTGGCGGTGATCGTCTCGACCAGATCGCCCTGGCGCAGCCTTGTTTCGACGGCGACCTTGCCATCCCCCTCGATGATCGCCTTTGCATCTTCCAGAATGGCGCGCCCGTGTTCATGCGCGAGCTTGGCGCGGGTGGCGTCCAGTTCCGACAGCTGTTCAAGCAGAGCGGTGCGCGCCCCGAGGCGGATAGCGCCGGACAGATCCTGTTTTTCGACAGCATCGCGGCGGCCCATGACGTGGTAGATCTTGACGGTCCAGTCATTGCGCCCCGCGATCCACGCGGCGTGATGACAAACGCTTTCGGCGTAGGCAGAGCCGTCCACGAGGGCGATCAGTGTGTTGGTGGTCATTGGTTTCTTCCCTAGTGGCCCAGCAGTTCGTCCATCGCGCCTGGCTTGTCGTGTATTGCCAGCCGGTCAACGATGGTTTCGGAGGCTTCGTTCAGGCCGATCAGTTCGACCTCTGCCCCTTCACGGCGGAATTTGAGCACAGCCATGTCCAGCGCCGCAACCGACGAAATGTCCCAGATATGCGCGCGGCTGAGGTCGATGGTGACTTTCTCTGGCGCTTCGCGGAAGTCAAAGGCCTTCATGAAGTCCTCGGAGGACGCAAAGAACAGCTGGCCTTCGATCATGTAGGTGCGGTGGTTGCCATCCGGCGTGATGGTGGAACGCACGCGGAACAGTTGCGAGATCTTCCAGGCAAAAAAGATGCCCGACAGAAGCACGCCGACCAGAACGCCGATGGCCAGGTTGTGCGTGTAGACGACGAAGAACACGGTCGCCAGCATCACGATGGAGGACGATCTCGGGTGATCGCGCAGGTTCTTGATCGAGGACCAAGAGAACGTGCCGATGGAGACCATGATCATGATCGCCACCAGCGCCGCCATCGGGATCATCGCCACGATGTCACCAAGGGCAACAACCATGATCAAGAGAAAGACCCCGGCTGAAAACGCCGAGAGCCGCCCGCGGCCTCCGGATTTCACGTTGATGATCGACTGGCCGATCATGGCACACCCGGCCATGCCGCCGATAAAGCCGGTGGCAGTGTTGGCGATGCCCTGGCCGATACATTCCTGGTTGCGGTCTGACGAGGTGTCGGTGAGGTCATCGACGATCTGCTGCGTCATCAGGCTTTCCAGCAAGCCGACGACGGCAACGGCGACCGAATAGGGGAAGATGATCTGCAGGGTCTCGAAGTTGAGCGGGATGTCGGGGATCAGGAACACCGGCAGGGTGTCGGGAAGATCGCCCATGTCGCCCACGGTCCGCACGTCCCATCCCATGACAAGAACGACCACGGTCAGCACGATGATCGTGACCAGCGGTGACGGGACAGCCTTGGTCAGCATCGGAAAAAGATAGATGATGGCAAGCCCCGCCGCGACCAGCACGTAAGTGAGCATGGGCACCAGGGAGGGGTCGAGTTCGGGCAATTGCGCCATGAAGATCAGGATCGCGAGCGCGTTGACGAACCCGGTCATCACCGATTTCGACACGAAGCGCATGACATACCCGAGTTTCAGGAAACCCGCTCCGATCTGCAAGAGCCCGGCAAGAACCGTGGCGGCAAGCAGGTATTCCAGCCCATGATCCCGGACCAATGTGACCATCAGCACCGCGGTGGCTGCTGTCGCTGCCGAGATCATGCCGGGACGTCCGCCCGTGATCGCGATGATGACGGCAATCGAGAAGGACGCATAAAGCCCGACCTTCGGATCGACCCCGGCGATGATCGAGAACGCGATGGCTTCGGGGATCAGGGCCAGGGCGACAACAAGACCGGAGAGCAGGTCGCCTCGGATGTTGTGGGTCCACTGGTGACGATACTGTGAGAGAGTGATCATGAAAAGTTCTGTGCCCATAGGCCGCGGTGTCGATTCGCGGTCTTTTTTCGGTGTCATAAATTATGGGTTATCCGGCGGATAGGCGGCCGGAAGAGCCAGCAGGATGAGATACCCCGCTCCATGTTCGCGGGCTCCTTACCGTGACGCCACGCAAAAGCCAAGTTGCCCCGGCACAATCCTTGGCCGTCATGCACGCAGCGGTGTCTTTAAGGCACCGGATGCCCAGGATTTGAGCAGAAGTCTGGCAGCGGACCGGGTGTTTGAGGATGACCGGCCCGGGATGTGCGCAAACCCGGACCTGTCTGCGCGGGCAGTGGCGTTTTGTGGAACGGCGGTCTGCGCTATGTGTTCCTGAATGAAAAAGAGGAGCGCGACATGGGTCTATTGGTAGACGGCGTCTGGAAAGACCAGTGGTACGATACGAAAAGCTCGGGCGGAAAGTTCGAACGCAGCACATCGAAATTCCGCAACTGGATCACCGCCGATGGAAGCGCGGGCCCGTCCGGGGACGGCGGTTTTCCGGCCCAGTCGGGACGCTACCACCTTTACGTCAGCTTCGCCTGCCCCTGGGCGCATCGCACGCTGGTCTTCCGCAAGCTGAAAGGGCTCGAGCCGCATATCGACGTGTCCGTGGTGCATCCGGACATGCTGGGTGACGGTTGGTCGTTCGACACGGATTTTCCGGGGGCAACCGGCGATCGCTTGTACGGTCTGCCTTTCGCGCGCGACATCTACCTCAAGGCCGATCCCGGGATCTCGGGTCGGGTCACCGTTCCGATCCTGTGGGACAAGGAGCGCGAGACCATCGTGTCGAACGAAAGCGCCGAAATCATCCGCATGTTCAATTCGGCCTTCGACGGGATCACCGGAAACACCGATGATTACTGGCCGAAACCGCTGCGCGACGACATCGAAGAGGTGAATGCGCGTGTTTACGATACGGTCAACAACGGGGTCTACAAGGCGGGTTTCGCCACCACGCAACAGGCATATGACGAAGCGGTGGTGCCGCTTTTCGACAGCCTGGACTGGCTGGACGACCGGCTGTCATCAAGGCGCTACCTGATGGGCGATCGGATCACCGAAGCGGACTGGCGTCTGTTCACGACGCTTGCGCGGTTCGATTCCGTCTATCATCTGCATTTCAAGTGCAACCGTCGGCGGATCATCGATTATCCCTATCTCTGGGGCTATACGCGCGAACTGTACCAATGGCCCGGCGTTGCCGAAACCGTTCACTTCGATCATATCGTGCGCCACTATCACTACAGCCACGACAGCATCAATCCGAACCGGATCATCCCGATCAACCCGATCCTCGACTTCGATGCGCCACATGGGCGGGACCGTCTGCACGCCGCCTAGTTCGCCTTGGCGTAATGCTCGACCATCGCCGCAAGGTCATCCGGCTGTGTGGCGCTGGGGACGAAGGCACAGGCGTTCGAACACAGCTGAAAGATCGACCCGTCGGAAAAGAAGCTGGTGTTGGTGACAAAGATCACGCGGGCATCGGGATGGCGATAGCTTGCGTAATCGGCGACGGCGATGGCGCTGCCATTGTCCAGAACCACGTCGAGGATGATGATCGGGTAGTAGCGGGCGCAAAGACTGTCGATCGCGGATTCCTGGTCAAGGGACACGTCCGCCACATGCCCGTGCCGTTGCAGATGGCGTTGCCACATCTGACCAAGCTTCACGTTGTTCTGTACAATCAGCACATGCATTGAGGTTAGCGGATCCGGTTTCGGGGCGGGGGGCTTTCCCAGCGTCGTTCAGCAGATGATAATAAAGAGTTAACGTTCAGGTAAGCTTTGTGCCCGAAATGTTAAAATGAGCGGAAGCCAGCCGATATTTTGCGGTTCCGCGCCGGTTTTCGTGTATGGGTTGTGGCGAACCCGGTCTTGTCGCGTATTATGACTCAGGGTCGGGTCGGAAACCGGTCTCCGGACGTGGTGATGACGGTCAACCGCCCAGCCGAGTCTGTCACGTAAAGATCACACCGCGAAAACCCGGTGACGAATTCGATGCAGATGGTGCTGTTCTCTCCGACCTCGAAATACCCGTACCCGGTGCCGCCTTCGTTTGCGTAGGTGTAGGTATAGCGACCGTCCTCGAAAAATCGGGACTGTCCATCGTCGAAAAACCTGATCGTGGTGCCCCTGAGCCGGGTGTCGAGCGTTGTCTGATCGAACAGGACGTCACCGTCGCGCGGCACGATCTCCTGTGCGGCAAGCATCGCAGGCAAAAGGCACAGAAGGAAAATCCAGCGTATCATGGTTGGATGTTAGACGAACCGCGCCGAAACCGGGGACACGTTTACGCGACCAGGCGTTCGGCCTTCTTGAGATCGACCGAGACAAGCTGGCTCACGCCCTGTTCCTGCATGGTCACCCCGAAAAGCCTGTCCATGCGAGACATGGTGACGGCGTGGTGGGTGATGATCAGGAACCGAGTTTCGGTGCGGCGGCACATTTCGTCCAGCATGTCGCAGAAGCGGGTGACGTTCGCGTCATCCAGCGGAGCGTCAACTTCGTCGAGCACGCAGATCGGCGCAGGGTTGGCGAGGAAGACGGCAAAAATCAGCGCAAGCGCAGTCAGCGTCTGTTCGCCACCTGACAGGAGCGACAGGGTGGACAGCTTCTTGCCCGGCGGCTGGCACATGATCTCGAGCCCGGCTTCGAGAGGGTCGTCGCTTTCCACCATTACGAGGTTTGCCTCGCCGCCGCCGAACAGATGGGTGAAAAGCAGGGTAAAGTTGCTGTTCACCTGCTCGAACGCTGTCAGAAGCCGTTCGCGGCCTTCGCGGTTAAGACTGGCGATGCCGGAGCGGAGTGTCTTGACCGCCTCTTCCAGATCAAGCTTTTCGGCAAGCAGGGTGTCGTGCTCTTCCTGCACCTCGCGGGCGTCTTCCTCGGCACGCAGGTTCACGGCGCCAAGGGCGTCGCGCTGCCGTTTGAGGCGGGACACGTCCGCGTCGATCGCCTCGGCCTTCGGCAGGTTGTCCGGATCGGCACCCAGCTTCTGCAAGAGCGCGGTCGGGCTGGTGTCCTGCTCCTCGGCGATCCGTTCGGCGGCCGCCGTGACCGCTTCGCGGGCGGCTTCGGCGCGGGCCTCGGATCGGGCGCGGGCTTCGCGGGCCTCCGACGCTTTCCGCTCGGCCTCGCGTTCGGCCTGATCCGACTGGCGCAAAGCGGCCTCGGCAGAAGACAACGCAACCTCTGCGGCGGCCTTGCGGGCCTCGGCCTGCGAAATCTCGTGCCCGAGGTTTTCGCGCTGCAAGGCAAGTTCCGCGGGCCTGTGCGAGGCCGCATCAAGTTCGGTCTGCGCCGCCTCACGTCGTTCGGCAAGCTCGGCGCTGCGCTTTTCGGCGGTGTCGAGCCGGTGGCGCCAGCCGCTGAGATCCTTGGTGACCTGCTGCGCACGAGCTTTGCGAGCCTCGCCTTCGCGGCGCAGTTCGTCATGGGCAGAGCGGCGGGACATCATCGTCATGCGCGCCGCTTCGACCGTCATCTTGAGGTCTTCGACCTCGGCCCTGGCGCTGTCGAGGTCTTCAAGGCCGGCCACGGCACGTTGGGCTTCGACCAGCAAAGCGCGCGCCGTGGTGGCCTCATCCTCGTAGCGCGACACCGACAGCGACAGGCTTTCAAGCTTGCCTTCCGCCATGTCGCGATCGGCCTCTGCCCGGCTGAGCTTGCGGGCGGCTTCGGTGACCGCGGCATCCGCATCGCGGCGGGCCTGACGGGCGGCTTTCTCGGCCTGCGCCAGATCGGACATGCGCTGGGTCAGGCTCTCATGTGCGTCCCGTGCGCCGTCCACGCGGGCCGAGGCGCGCGCGGTCTCCTGCTTGAGGGATTCAAGGCGGTTGAGCTGTTCCAGCCGCAGCGCCGCGGTAGAAGGCGCGTCCTCGGCCCATGCGCGGTAGCCGTCCCAGCGCCAGAGGTCCCCTTCAAGACTGACAAGGCGCTGGCCGGGTCTGAGCAGCGGATGCAGGCGTGCCGCGTCCTCGGGATCGACAAGACCGATCTGCGACATGCGCCGCTCAAGAACCTCCGGGACCGAGACATGTTGCGTGAGAGCGGTCACGCCGTCGGGCAGCGGCTGGGTCACGTCATAAGCGGGCAGGACAGACCAGCCCGTCGGCCCGTCACCTTCGACCTCGGGGGCGCGCAAATCGTCGGCCAGCGCCGCGCCAAGGGCCTTTTCAAATCCCTGCTCGACTTGAAGACGGTCGAGGATCTGTCCTCCTTCGGCGGTGTCGCGGTCAAGCAGGCGGGCGAGGGCGCTTGTCTCTGCCGAAAGCGCGTTCATCTCTCCCTCGGCTTCAGAGCGCTCGGCGCGGGCGTCGGCCTCGCGGGCTTGCGTGTCGGCACGGGCGGCTTCGGCTTCGGTCAGAACCTCATCTGCCCGCTCGGCGAGATCACGAGCCGAAGCCTGTTCGGCGCGGGCCTGTTCTGCGGTGTCTTTCGCGGTGACAAGACTCTGTTTCGCATCCAGAACCGCTTCGCGGGCGCGCAGCGCGTCTGCCTCGTTCCGGTCGAGTGTCTTCTGACTGTCCGACAACAGTCGGTGCGCGGATTGGTGGCGGGCGGCCAGACGCGCCACGTCCTCGGTTTTCTGGCTCAGATCGGCTTCGCGGGCTTGCAGGACAGCACCCGCTTCGCGCGCGGCTTCGGCGGTCTCGGCCAGCCTGTCGTCGTGGCCTTCGGCGGCTTTCGCCAGTTCGCGCGCTTCCCATTCCAGCTGCTGGATGGTTTCACCCGCGTCCCGGTTCAGGCCGCTTTCGCGTTCCATGTCCCTGGTCATCTGATCGATGCGTCGGGTAAGCGTCTGGATGGTTTCCTCGGCGCGGCGTTCCTGCTCCGAAAGCGTGTCGCGCTGAAGCGTCAGACGCTGGACGATGGCTGCGGCGATGGCGGATTCCTCGCGCAGCGGGGGCAGGGCGGCATCCGCCTCTTCGCGCGCCCTCGTGGCCATGCGCGCGGTGGTCTCGGCCTTGGCGGCTTCCGTCGTGCGGTCTCGCAACTGCCCATCCGCTTCGGCACGGGCGACATCCGCATCTTTCCAGCGCCGATAAAGCAAGAGACCCTCTGCGTGACGCAGTTCTTCTCCGATGGCGCGGTAGCGCGCGGCCTGCCTCGCCTGTCGCGCCAGCTGGGCGAGTTGCGCTGCCAGCTGTTCGATCACGTCGTCGACGCGCAGCAGGTTGGCCTCGGTATTCTTGAGCTTCAGCTCGGCCTCGTGACGACGCTGGTAAAGCCCCGAGATGCCGGCCGCCTCTTCCAGGATCCGGCGGCGGTTCTTGGGTTTGGCGTTGATCAATTCGCTGATCTGGCCCTGCCGGACGAGCGCAGGCGAATGTGCCCCGGTGGACGCATCGGCAAACAGCATCTGGATGTCGCGCGCGCGCACGTCCTTGCCATTGGCCTTGTAGGCGCTGCCCACGTCGCGGGTGATGCGGCGGACAATGTCGATCTGATCCTGGTCGTTGAAGCCTGCCGGGGCGACACGGTCGGCATTGTCGATCTGGATCGACACCTCGGCAAAGTTTCGGGCCGGGCGGGTGGCCGCGCCGGCAAAGATCACGTCTTCCATGCCACCGCCGCGCATGGCGGTCGGACGGTTCTCGCCCATCACCCAGCGCAGGGCTTCCAGCAGGTTGGACTTGCCACAGCCGTTCGGCCCCACGACGCCGGTCAGGCCATCTGCGATGACCAGATCGGTGGGGTCAACGAAGCTCTTGAAGCCCGTCAAACGGAGTTTGGAAAAGCGCACTCGGGTAGCCTGCCTGATTCCTGTCTTTGACGACAGTGTGTCGCGGCGGTTGCGGCGAAGTCAACGTATTCGTGCCGCATGTGGTGAGGAGCGGGTGCTTATCCACAAGATATTGCGGATTTAGGGGCTGCGTCGCGAGGCGGTAACGTGCAGGACCATCTCCCGTTCAGCAATCAGCTATTTACATTCTGAAAATGGAATGTATTTATATTCCATAAATAGAATGTAAGGAGATCGCTCATGGACCGTTCCGTCATCAGACCCGCAGATACCTATTCACCGATCTACTTCCTGGCCTCTCTTGGCGCCGGGGGTATTGCCGTGACGTTTTTCATGTTCCTGATGTTCTGGGTGCCCCATCCGGGTCAACCCGTGCCCGTGTTCGAGGACATTACAGCCGCGTTCGGCAGTGGCAGCCTGTCGTTGCAAATCGGCATTGCCGTGGCCCTGTTCGGCATCGCCACGTTTGTCTTTCTCAACCTCAAATCGCTGATCTGGAACCTCCAGTCGTTTTCGGCCTTCAAGAAAACAGAGGCCTACGCAAAACTGCGCGAAACGAATGCCGAAGCCACGGTGCTGGCCATGCCGCTGGCGCTTGCCATGAGCGTCAACGCCCTGTTCATCGTCGGTCTGGTCTTCGTGCCGCAGCTTTGGAGCGTGGTCGAATACCTGTTCCCCATGGCCCTGGTCGCCTTTGCCGCCATCGGGGTACTGGCGTTCCGCATGATCGGGGCTTTCCTTGGCCGCGTTCTGTCCAAGGGTGGCGTGTTCGACGTGACCGCGCATAATTCGTTCGCACAGCTTCTGCCCGCCTTCAGCATCGCCATGGTCGGTGTCGGCTTTGCCGCGCCCGCCGCGATGAGCACCTCGGCCAGCACCGTTGCCGTGGCCCTGATGCTGTCGACCTTCTTCGGGGTTGCCGCGATCCTTTATACCGTGATCGCCGCCACCACCGCCTTTGCGTCGATGCTTCAGCATGGCACCGCGCGGGAATCCGGCCCGACCCTGATGATCATCGTGCCGATCGTCACCGTTCTGGGCATCCTGTTCCTGCGTCAAAGCCATGGACTGCACGTCGCGTTCGATGCGCATACGCAGGCCGGTGACACGATGATCTTCCTGGCCCGTTTGCTGTCGGTGCAGGTTGTGTTCCTTCTGCTCGGTGCGGTTGTCATGATGCGTCAGGGCTATTTCACCGACTTCGTGATGGGGGCGAAAACCTCGCCCGGATCCTATGCGCTGGTCTGTCCGGCGGTCGCGCTTTCGGTGATGCTCCACTTCTTCGTCAACAAGGGGCTGGTTGGTGCCGGGGCCATCGAGAAATTCGGCATCGCCTATTGGGGTGTCACCGGGATCGCCATTGCTGCTCAGATCGTCGCCATCGCGTTGGTGCTGCGCCTTAACCGTCAGCATTTCACCCGCCGCGCGGCACCCGCTGCCGCAGTACCGGCGGAGTGACCGCAGCCCTTGCTCTCGAGACAGGCAAAGCCCGGATCAGGTGGTCCGGGCTTTCCACAGTATAGCAACCAGGTCTGCACCAGGCGTGACCAAATTCGCGGCGTCTTTGAGATTTTCCTGTTCAGCATCGGCGCCAAGGCACGTCAATCGCGGCTGCGCCAGAGCTCACGCCCGGTCCAGAGCGCGGTGCCGCCGAAGAACAGCCCGGCGATGCCCACCACCTCGACCAGCGCGGCGGCGTTGGAAATGCCCCGCACCAAAACGACGACGACTAGCAACGCAAGACCGCCAAGGCTGAACACGAGCCGGAACCAGAGTTCCTTTCGGGTCGGACCCGACACTCAGAAGGTGACAGTGACGCCGGGCAGGTTCAACGCCTTGATCAGGTCGCGCAATTCCTGACGGGCGGCAATGTTCGAGATGTTGAGCTGCTTGACACCGACATCCTTGAGATCCAGCAGGGTCATGCCGCGCGGGAACAATTCGCGAAAGATCACCCGTTCGTTGAAGCCGGGGGCCACGCGGAATCCGATACGTTTGGATAGACGGTCGAGCGCCTTTTCCATCTTGGCCTTGTTGACCATCTGCTGTGCACCAACGCGATTGCGCAGAACGACCCAGTCGATCGGTGGCAGTCCGGCCTGTGCACGCAGTTGACGCGCATTCCAGACCATCTCGGAATAGACCGACGGGCCCTCGATCTTTTCGCCGCTTGCATCGGTATGGGCCAGCAGGTCGAAATCGACGAAGCTGTCGTTCAAGGGCGTGATCAGCGTATCGGCCAGCGAATGCGCCACCTGGCTCAGCCGTGTATGCGAGCCGGGACAGTCGATCAGGATGAATTCGCTACCGGGTTCCAGTTCGGCCACGGCGGCGGACAGGCGGTGATCATAGATGTTTTCGCCCGGTTGCAGGCTCTCGGGGTCGATGTCCGGCAATTCGAGGTAGCGCGGGGTCGGCAGGTCAAGCCCCTCGCTTTCAAGCACCTTCATGCGGTTGCCGATGTAGCGGCCCATCGTCTTTTGCCGCAGATCGAGGTCGAGCGTGCCAACCTGGTGGCCCATCCGCGACAGCGCCGTCGCGACATGCATCGACACGGTCGATTTGCCCGCGCCGCCCTTTTCGTTCCCGACAACAATGATATGTGCCATCTGTTCGCTCACCCCGCCTTTGGAAAATCTATGACCTGATTGCAGCGGATGTTGCAACGGGGTGCGGTGCGATTTGGCGCCAATTGCGGCGACGGAGACTCAGGTGGCGGACGGGCAGAACTGCACCCGCAAATGAAAAGGCCGCCCTGAAAAGAGCGGCCTGATCCGAATTCGAGGGCGGGTGCTTTAGAAGCCCAGGCCTTCGTACTTTTTCTTGAACTTCGACACGCGGCCACCGGTGTCCATCAGGCGCGAGTTGCCGCCTGTCCAGGCCGGGTGAACGGAGGGGTCGATGTCGAGCGACAGCGTGTCGCCTTCATTGCCCCAGACCGAGCGCATTTCCACGACGGTGCCATCGGTCATCTTGACGTTGATGGTGTGGTATTCGGGATGGATATCTTTTTTCATCTCGGCGGTCCTTACGCGTCTGCGCCCTTGAGGGGCTTGTAAGTTGTGTCTTCCGCGATACGGGCCGATTTGCCGCGACGCGAACGGAGGTAGTACAGCTTGGCGCGACGGACGCGGCCACGGCGGACAACCTCGATGCTGTCGATGTTGGTCGAATAGAGCGGGAACACACGCTCCACACCTTCACCGAACGAAATCTTGCGAACCGTGAACGATCCGGCAATGCCCGAACCCTGACGGCGGCTGATGCAGACGCCTTCGTAGTTCTGAACCCGGGTGCGGGTGCCTTCGGTCACTTTGTAGCCGACACGGATGGTGTCGCCGGCCTTGAAATCGGGAATGGTTTTCCCGAGCGAGGCGATCTGTTCCGCCTCCAACTGAGCGATCAGGTCCATCGCTTCTCTCCTAAATGCTTGCGGTTGCTCCGCAAAGATGTGCGCGTCCTCAGAGCTCTTGGTCTTCGTCCGGGTCCGCCTGTTCCGAGTGTTCGGAGCGCCCGCCAGAGATCAGGTCGTCTTTGTCTTGTCATGTCCGGGATGGGTGCGGTTCGGGCCACATGCGAAGAACACACGGAATCACCGCACCGGGCTTACACCCGGAACATGCGCCGTAAACCAGAACCGGGCCTGCAAATCAAGGGCCGTTTGGTGCCGGAAGCAGCATCATCACCAGTGTGTGCAAGGAACACGAGCCACGTCAGGCGATCACTTCGCCAATCAGCATCTGCGGTTGTGTATTGGTAAAGTTTGCAATGTCCGCGATCACCGGCCCCGACGCTGCCAGGGCAGAGTCCAAGGCACCCTGATCGGCAAAGGTCATTGTGGCGACAGCATAGGAGTGCGGCGCTACATCCGGTCCCGAGGCCAGCCCCTTTGTCACAAGTGTCTTGTCGATATGAGCGCCCATGTGTTCGCCCACCATGGGGATGTGGGTGCCAAGGTAATACTCGAAATCAAAATGGGTATCTTCGGTGATTGGGTAAATCACTTGTAGGGAAAGGGCCATTTTCTTCTCCGGCAGGTCACTGAATGCGCCGACCCTATCACACTTCATGAGATTTCGCCGCGCTCAATCCTTCTGGTCGTCCTTGGCCTCGAGTGTCGCCCAAAGATCCGGTCGTCTTTCGCGGGTCAGTGATCTGGACTGCTCCTTGCGCCATTTGGCGATTTCGCCGTGATGCCCGGACATCAGGACCGGTGGAATCGCCATGCCGCGCCATTCCGCAGGGCGCGTGTATTGCGGGTGTTCAAGCAAGCCGTCGGAAAAGCTTTCCTCTTCTGTCGAGGCGTCATTGCCCAAGACCCCCGGCAAGAGCCGCACGGTTGCATCGATAAGCGCCTGTGCCGCGATCTCTCCTCCGGTCAGGACAAAGTCGCCAAGACTGACTTCGATGATGCGGTAATGGTCGATCACCCGTTGGTCGAGCCCTTCGAAGCGGCCGCAGATCAGGCTGACGCCGGGACCGGCGGCAAGGCTCTTGGCCATGTCCTGCGTAAAGGGCCGGCCTCGTGGGCTGAGATAGATCAGCGGGCTGCCGGGCGCGGCGCGCGGGCGGGCATGGTCGATGGCCGCGGCCATGATGTCGGGACGCAGCACCATGCCGGCTCCACCCCCGGCCGGAGTGTCATCCACATTGCGATGCTTGCCCTCGCCGAATTGACGCAGCGCCACGGTTTCGATCTGCCAAAGCCCATCCTTGAGCGCGCGCCCGGTCAGGGACTGCCCCAGTATGCCGGGGAACGCCTCGGGCATCAGCGTGATGACCTGCGCCTTCCAGACCCGCGCCAGATCCGGGCTCTGCTCCATCAACTCGCGCGGCTTGAATGTTGCGCGAATGGTTTTGCGGCCATGCGATTTCTGCGGAGGTGTCTTGGAATCGTCCATCGGGTTCGCCTTTCGTGACGCCGATGCATTTAGTCGTTTGTTCGCGCAATGACCAGTTCAGGCGCTCGGTGATACAGCAATGCTGTCGCGCATGGCCAGAACTGCGGTCGGCGAGGCAAAAAAGGCTGCCATGGCGCCGGCTTCGGCCGGCGTTGCGCGCATCACGCGTTCGATGAGCCACAACTCGCGGGCCTGATCGTCCGAGACATGCAACACATCGGTTTTCCGCCAACGCGCCATGATCCGCGTGAGCACCATCGCGATCTGTGCGTCAGGGGACAGAAACGCGGCCGGCTGTGTCGTGGCGGACATGAGGCTGTGAAGGTTCGCCCGGATCACCATCGGGTCGGGCGCCTTGTCGATCAGCGCCGATCTGGCAGAGGGAACAAGAAGTGAGGGATACTCATTCTTGATGATACCAGCCCCGATCTGGGCGTTCTTGATCTGGGGCGACAGGGCCAGCGCGGCCGCTGCGACCCCGAGTGCGCCGAACAGCCCAAGGATCAGGAACGCGATCGAAACCGCGAATTCCTGCAAGGCAATAAAGACCATGCCCGGTGAAAGCGCGGCAATACTTAGCAGTAGTCGGCGTGATATGTTGGTCACCAAGTCTCGCTCCCCCGAGCCGTCGAGTATCGGTACCGGCTGGGAATGGCGAATTCCCGCCGAGATCATGGCTTTGACGTGGCGAATTCCACGCAGATCCGTGGAAGATCAGGCAAGGACGCGCCGGGCCATCTTGCGAATGAGGCGCTTGGCTTCCTGCACGTCCTTTTCGGGCAGCGCGCTTTGGTTCAAGGCAAGAAACACGGCGTCTATTCCGACATCGGGCTGGACGTTCTCGGGCGGCAGGGCTTTCAGGGACGCGCGGTCAAGATCGGGCAGATCCAGCAGAGACAGAATGGGCTCCAATGGTCCGAGGGGCAATTCTGCGGACTGCTCGAGTCCGCAGGAGGTGACACGGGCCGGGGCAACGTCCTGCGCCACTTCGGTCAGGATGTCTTCGAGGCCGCGCGCGTCGTCGAACTGGGCACTGTAGGCGGCGAAATCCTGGGTCAAACGGGTGCTGCGCAGGTTCTGCCACCAGGTGCTGCGCAACCATGGGTCGCGGTGACGCGTCGAGAAGTAGAACGTCACGTCGGCGTCGGCCCCGAAGCGGGCAAGAACGGCATCGGACAGGCATTTCATCACCAGCCCGGCGCTGTCATAGCATTCAAGGCCATGACGACCCGGCATATGACCCGAAAGGTCTTCGGAGCAGAGCAGGACAGGTCTCGGATCATCCGCGTCCAGGGTTTCGAAAAATGCGACGGCCGCCTTGGCGACCTGCGCCAGCGTGCGTTCTTTCGGGTCGATCGAAAAGGCGCGGGCCCTGGTGGTCAGGTCTTCGAAATCGTCTTTCAGGAAAACCCGCAGATGCGGGTCCAGCCGCTTGGCGTTCTCGCGCAGCATGGCCTGCACGCTTGTGGTGCCTGTCTTGTGAAACCCTGCATGCACGACGATCCGTGTCGTCACGAAAACAGGCCCTCGGGCGGGTCGGCCACGATGCGCCCCTGCGCAAGGTCCACGGTGGGCACGACCGCCTTGGTGAAGGGCAACAGCACGGTCTGTTTCTGGCCCGGAGCGCGCAATTCGAGCAGATCGTCCGCGCCGTTGTTGATCACCGCCATCACCTTGCCCAGCGGGGCGCCGCCCGTATCGACCACCTCGAGCCCCATCAGGTCGGCATGGTAGAATTCGTCGTCCGGAAGTGTCGGCAACCTGTCGCGCGGCACGAAAAGCTGCGTACCCCGCAGGGCATCGGCGTCTTCCTTGGTGCTGACGCCGGACAGGCGGGCTGCCAGCCCGTTCTTGATCTGGCGTGTGATCTTTACGGTAAAGCTGCGCGTGCCGTCTTCGGTTTCCAACGGCGCATAGCTCCCGATGTCCTCGGGATTGGATGTGAAGCTCTTGAGGCGCACGTCTCCGCGCACCCCGAAGGCCCCGGCAATTGCTCCGACACAGACTTTGTCACTCACGCGGTTTCGCTCCCGGTCGCTATGCCCGACTGGATAGACCAGACCGGCATGCCGAGGCAATTGCCTGCGTGTCGGATCAGCCGCCGATGCTGAAGACGCGGGTCACACCAAACCGGATGCCCCATTGTTCGTCTTCGCCCTGTTCGATGATCGGGCTGTCTGCCGCATCTTCCGTGAACTTGTCGTAGGTGATTGCGCCTTCGAGTCCCCAGAGATCACTGATCTTGTAGCGGGCTCCGAACTCGACCCCCGCAGACACCATGCCGCCGTCGGGATCGTAGGCCCCGAGCGCGGCGCTGGATTCGGCCGGTGTGACGCCGAAATAGGTGTCTGTATACGTATCGTCACCGAAAAGCAGGCGCGGTCCCACCGACAGGCGCAAACGTTCTGTCGGGCGCAGGATCGCATCAGCGCCGATTTCTCCAACCCAGCCTTCATGACCACCGAAACCGCGACGGGCCTCGACAAAGGTGGCGAAATTTTCCGTGCCGTAGCTGATTGCGCCACCTACTTCGAATGCAGCGTCGATGTCATCCAGACCTGCGAGCTCGTCAAAATCGCCGGTGTCGCGTTCGCGGATATAGCGGAACGATCCGCGGAAGTTCAGACCCGTCCTTTCGGCCCATGGATCAAGATTGCCGACGCTGCGACCGTTGCCCAGAGATAGATAATCGAGTCGAAAACCAAGGTCGGGCCCGACCGCATATTCGTCCGAGCCAAAATATTCAGGCGACGCCGCCACCCCGCCGCGCAAAGTGAAGACAAGCCGCGGCCGCTCCGGTGCCGGGGCAGGAGCCATGACAGGGGCTTGAGCGGTTGTTTCTTCCGGCCCCGCGGCGTGAGCGGCCGCGGCTGTGACGAGGGCGAGACTTGAGACGGTGACGAGGCGCGCGATCATGAGGAGGGCTCCTGTTGGCGTGAAGGCTTGGTTGGAGACATGGCGCGGCGATGGGTAGGCGTCAAGAAAAGCCTCGGCGTTCCCGCAAAATGCCGTAACGGTCCACTACGCGCCCGAGGCCGCGATGCTTTTCTGCCATCCTGGGATTGGTCCTGCACCAACGCAGGAAAACGTGCAGATGGCCGGGTGGGCCGACCATCTGCGCGCATGTCCGCGTTTATTCTGCGGAGGCGTCTTCGCTGGCCGGAGCCTCGGCAGCTTCTGCCGCCTTGGCGGCCTTGGCTTCGGCGCGTTCGGTTGCGGCCTTGCCCGGTACCGCTTTCTTCGGGTTGCTGCGTTCTTTCTTCTCTACGACGCCAGCGGCTTCGAGGAAACGCGACACGCGGTCTGTGGTCTGGGCGCCCTGGCTCATCCAGTACTGGATGCGCTCGACGTCCATCTTCACGCGCTCTTCGCTGTCTTTGGGCAGCAGCGGGTTATAGGTGCCCAGCTTCTCGATGAAGCGGCCATCGCGCGGCATGCGGCTGTCTGCGGCAACGATACGGTAGAAAGGGCGCTTTTTGGAACCGCCTCGGGCGAGACGAATTTTGATAGCCATTTTGATATTCTCCTAGGTTTTTCGAGATGACGGGCTGACCGTCAGGATTGCTTCTGTTTGTGGTGCTGGATGACTTCCTGAATGATGAAATTCAGGAATTTCTTGGCGAACTCAGGGTCAAGGTCGGCCTGAGCCGCAAGCTCTTCGAGCCGCGCGATCTGTTTTTCTTCGCGCGCGGGGTCTGAGGGCGGGAGGTCGTGTTGTGCCTTGAGCACACCCACGGCCTGCGTGTGTTTGAAGCGCTCGGCCAGCGTGAACACGAGGATCGCGTCCAGCCGGTCAATGCTTTTGCGGTGGCCCTTGAGCAGCTCGGCTGCGCGGGTCACGGGATCAATGGTTATGTCAGTCCCAATATCAGTCAATGGCCCAGCCTTTCGGTTTGAACAGGGGGTCTTGGTAATGCGCAATTTCCATGTCGATGCCGTGCGACAATTGCGTGCCGCGCAGCGCATCGGGGCTGGGATGACGGTAGACAACATCGCTGCCATCGACGGTGGGCGCATCGTGGTCTTTCTTCGCGCCCAGACGTTCGGCCAGCCGGATGCTGTCGAGGTTCTTGGGGTCGAGATAGCTGACCGCGGTCTCCCAGCCCTTGTCCTCGTAAAAATGGCGGCGCACGCGATGGGTCGCTTCCAGCGCGTATCCCTTGCCTGCGCGATCCGGCCAGATGATCCAGGCGATTTCCCGTTCGGGCCATTTCGCCGGCGACCAGCCACCCGCCATGCCGACGGTCTCACCGGTGTCCTTGAGATGCACCATCCACATGCCGAAGCCGCGGATTTCCCAATGACCGATCTCGGCGGCATAGAGCATCCACGCCTCGTAGCCATTGAGCGGCCCACCCATGAAGCGTGACCGATAGGATGCAAAGGTCGCCTTGAAGTCTGGGTAATCCTCGGCCCTGGGGCTGCGCAGTTGCAGGCGCTTGGTTTCGAGAACGGGAATGTCGCGGTGACCTGTCATGCGACCTCCTGAACGGGATGCCGGTAGACGTGGCAGGGATGACCGGCCACGGTTCCGTCGCGTTCGTGGATCGCGCCAAGCCGGTCCGCCAGAGCGCGCGACCGCGCGTTCTCCGGGTCGATGTAGGAAATCACGCCGTCCAGACCGAAATGCCGCGCTCCGTAGGCTCGGGCTGCGGTTGCCGCCTCATAGGCGATACCTGTGCCTTCGAAAGGATCGTAGACATGCCAGCCCAGTTCGGGTTCATCCCAGCTTTCGTTGAAGATGAAGCCGACCCGCCCGGCGGTTGTGCCGCTGGCGCGATCTTCCAGCATCCACATTCCGTAGCTGCGCAAAGCCCAGTGGCCATAGGTTGCCAGAAATCCGCCCCAGGCGCGCAGGCGCGGGTAGGGCCCGCCGACAAACCGCGCGCGGTCGGAAGCGGCGAATGCTGCGAACGCCTCGAAATCGCTTTCGCGCGGGCCACGCAGGATCAGGCGGTCTGTTTCGATCACGGGGATGTCCAAAGTCATGCCAGCGTCTCCGGACCCGGATGCCGGTAAAGCAGGTCTTCGCCCATGTTCGGGTTGTGGTAGGTCCGTTCGTACACGGCGCCCATGCGCTCTGCCAGCCGGATCGAGCGGGTGTTGCCCGGCACGATGTTCGAGGTCAGCGTGGTGAAGCCGAGGTCGTCATAGGCCCAGCGGCGCGCGCGGCAGGCGGCCTCGAAAGCGATGCCCTTGCCTTCGAACCCGTCGAACACGACCCAACCTACCTCGGGTTCAGGCCAGCCCTCGGGATTCCAGATGCCGCTGATGCCGGCGGGTTTGCCCGTCGCCTTGTCTTCGATCGTGAAATATCCATAGCCGTGCCAGTGCCAGTGGCCCACGTTAAGGGCGAACCAGCGCCACGATTCCGGGCGATTGGTGTAGCCGCCAAAACCGGCCGCACGCGTGTCGTCCATCAGGAACGTGATTATCGCGTCCGCGTCGCGCCTTTCGGGCGAGCGGAGTATCAGGCGATCCGTTTCGAGGGTGGGTGCATTGGTCAGGCTCATGCGCGGGAAGCCTTTTCGAAAAGGCTTGCGACGCGGTTTGCAAACCGCGTTCCAAGCGCCTTCGAAGGCGCTTTCGCCTGCGTCACCCGGGCGCTCATGCGTAGGCCTCCGGGCTGCCGTCGGCGTCCGGGCTGTGGCGGTAGACGACGGTTTCCTCGGCGGTTTCGCCCTCGGGGAGTGCAGCGTCGAGGTCCAGCACAGCACCAAGCCGTTCGGCCAGAGCGCGCGAGCGCGTGTTTTCAGGCGTGATGTAGCTTACCAGCGTGTCGAAGCCCTGTTCCCACGCCCAGCCCAATGCGGCTGTGGCGGCCTCGGACGCGTAGCCTTTGCCCTCGGCGGTCTCGAACAGGGTCCAGCCGATCTCGCGCTCTGGGAAATGCGGCGGATGGGTGATCGCCACCTGGCCGATAAAATCGCCCTCGGCCGTATCGACGGCCCACGCCCCGTGCCCCATCCAGTCCCACGCGACCACTTCGGACGACAGCCCGTAGAACAGATGTGTCCTGTCCTTGGGCGCGCCGATATAGCCTGCGCGCGGCGTTTGGTAAAAGGCCCAGAAGGCTTCCATGTCGTCCATGCGATGTGGACGCAGACGCAGACGCGGCGTGGTTATGACGGGGGCTTCACGCATCGAGAGTTACTTCTTCTTGCCGAATCCGCTCAGGCCCGGTGGCAGGCCACCCATGCCGCCGCCCAGTCCGGGCATGCCGCCCTTGGCACCCATCGCCTTGGCGGCCTGTTCCAGCGCCTTGGGATCCATCTGGCTGGGGTCCATCCCCTCGGGCATGCCGCCCTTGCCGAACATGCCTTTCATAGCCTGTTTCAGCATGCCGCCTTTGCCCATCTTGCCCATCTTCTTCATCATGTCGCCCATCTGGCGCTGCATCTTGAGCAGCTTGTTGAGCTCGGACACCTCCATCCCGGCACCCTTGGCGATGCGCTTCTTGCGGCTCGCCTGAAGGATCTGCGGATTGGCGCGTTCCTTCTTTGTCATGGACTGGATCAGCGCAATCTGCTGGCGCAGCATCTTGTCGTCGATCCCTGCGCCGTCCATCTGCTTCTGCATCTTGGCGGCGCCGGGCATCATCGCCATCATGCCTTCCATGCCGCCCATCTTCATCATCTGTTCCAGCTGCATCTTGAGGTCGTTCATGTTGAACTGACCCTTCTGGAAGCGCTTCATCATGCGCTCGGCCTGTTCGACCTCGAGCGTCTGCTGTGCCTTCTCGACCAGCGCGACGATGTCGCCCATGCCGAGGATGCGGCCCGCGATCCGGTCCGGCTCGAAGGTTTCGAGAGCGTCCATCTTTTCGCCCAGGCCGACAAAGCGGATCGGCTTGCCGGTCACGGCGCGCATCGACAGCGCCGCACCGCCGCGCCCGTCACCGTCCATCCGGGTCAGGACAACGCCGGTGATGCCGATGCGTTCGTCGAAGTTTTCGGCCGTGTGCACGGCGTCCTGACCGGTCAGGCCATCGACCACCAGCAGCGTTTCGCGCGGATTGGCGACATCGCGCACCGCTTCGACCTGCGCCATCAGTTCTTCGTCGATGGACAGACGGCCCGCGGTGTCGAGCATGTAGACATCGTAGCCACCAAGGCTCGCCTGCGTCTTGGCGCGCTTGGCGATGGCGACCGGGTTCTCGCCCTTGACGATGGGCAACGTGTCGACGCCGATCTGCGCGCCGAGGATCTGGAGCTGTTCCATCGCGGCGGGGCGGTTCACGTCGAGCGACGCCATCAGCACCTTCTTGCCCTCGCGCTCTTTCAGGCGCTTGGCGATCTTGGCGGTGGTGGTGGTCTTGCCGCCGCCCTGCAGGCCGACCATCAGGATCGGTGCGGGCGCGTTGTCGATCTTGAGCTTGCCGGGGTCTTCGTCGCCGGTCAGGACGTGCTTGAGTTCGTCATGAACAATCTTGACGACCTGCTGGCCGGGCGTGATCGACTTGGTGACGGCCTGACCCGTGGCCTTTTCCTGCACCGCCTTGATGAAGTCGCGGGCGACCGGCAGGGACACGTCGGCCTCGAGCAGGGCAACGCGCACTTCGCGCAACGCCGTCTTGACGTCATCCTCGGACAGAGCACCCTGTTTGGTCAGCCGATCGAAGACGCTGCCAAGGCGGTCGGACAGATTTTCAAACATGGGCTCTCGCCTCCTTTGCCGCTGGTTTGGTCCTGATGTAAGGGCCAGCGGCGCATTCCACAAACGTCAAACGCCCCCACGGGCGTAACACGCTGGTGGGGGGCGATCCCGGACCGAGTCCAAGGGACCGGAAAGTCGGGCTTTCCGGAGTTGAATGGCGTTTAGGCCAAATCGGCGCGCAGAGTCAAGCCGCGCGCCGTTCGGGTCAGGCGGCGAGGGCCTGAAGCGCTGCGTCCGCCTTGGCGTGCGATGCCTCGGCGTCGATCATCAACTGGTCGGCGGCAACGAAGTGGACATCGGTGATGCCGATGAAGCCAAGGATATGCCGCAGGTAGCCGCTGGCAAAGTCGATCTCGGATCCGACCTGGGTTCCGCCAGAGGCAATGGCGACGATGGCGCGCTTGCCGGTCAGCAGGCCCTCGGGCCCGGTCTCGGTATAGCGGAAGGTGATTCCGGCGCGGGCGATCTGGTCGATCCAGGCCTTGAGCGTGGCCGGAATGCCGAAATTGTATATCGGAGTGCCGATGACCAGGGTATCAGCCGCAGTGAGTTCCGCGATCAGGCTGTCCGACAGCGCGAGCGTGTCGCGCTGTGCCTCGGTCCGCTGATCCTGTGGGGTCCAGTTGGCAGCCAGCCATTCGGCGTCGATGGTCGGGATCGCGACGGCCAAGTCGCGGTGGATGATGCCTTGCGGGGCAAGCCGGTCGATGATGCGCTGCGTCAGGGCGCGGCTTTCGGAACCATCGCGGCGGGCGGAGGCGTCGATGCGTAGAACAGTATGGGTCATGGGTCAGTCCGATCACAGAAGTGTTTGCGTTGTGACTTCGATATAGGGCTTGTATTTCCGCACGATATGGGAAGAAATGCGCAACACATGTGAGCATTTGCACAAAGGCCCGAACATGGAACATTGGGACGAAGTGCGCACCGCCTACCAGGTTGCGCGACAGGGTACGGTCAGCGGGGCGGCCGAGGTGCTGGGAGTGCACCACGCCACCGTGATCCGGCATATCGATGCCCTCGAGACCCGGCTCGGGGTCAAACTTTTCCAGCGCCATGCGCGCGGCTATACCCCAACGGAATCCGGCGAGGATCTGGCGCGTGTCGCCCAGGCGACCGAGGATCAGTTGCAGCAACTGGTCGGACGGATCAAGGGGCGCGGATCGGACGTGAGTGGCGAATTGATGATCACGTCGATCACCGAGCTTTCGGATTTCCTTGTTCCGGTCCTGACCGATTTCATGGCCGAATACCCCGCGGTCATCCTTCGCTACCTGACCGACGCGCGGGTGTTCCGACTTGAATATGGCGAGGCCCATGTGGCGATCCGCGCGGGAAATGCGCCGGACGAGCCCGACAACGTGGTGCAGCCTCTGACGAAACTGATGATCGGTCTCTATGCCGCCAAGAGCTATGTCGACAGGCGCGGTCTGCCCGAAGACGAGTCGGACCTTGCCGATCATGATTTCGTCGGCAGCGACAACCCGGACGGGCGCGCACCGTTCCAGCAGTGGCTGCGGGCCCGGGTGCCCTATGACCGCGTCGTGTTCCGCGCGACCGATACCTCGAGCATGATCTCCGCGGTGCGCAGCGGTGCGGGCATCGGGTTCATGCCGGTGACCTATGGCTCTTCGGACCCGGGCCTTGTCGAGGTCATGCCGCCGAAAGACGAATGGTCGGCGCAGCTTTGGCTGGTGACCCATGTCGATCTGCACAGAACCGCAAAGGTGCAGGCGCTTCTGAGCCATCTCAAGGCTGCGGTGAAAGCCAAGGAAGCGATGGCCACGTGACATGACGGATGCGCAGCGCGGGCATCTGGCGATGCTGTTCTTTTCTGCCCTTGTTGCGGGATCGTTCTCGCTCGGATCGATGGCGGCGCCGCATATCGCGCCGCAGGCGCTGAACGCGGTTCGGTTCGTCGTGGCGGCCATCCTTCTGGGCGCGCTGGTCTTTGCCACGGGCGGGCTCCAGCGGTCGGCCCTGCGCGCGCCGTGGCGCTATTTCGTGCTCGCGATCTTCTTCACCACCTACTTCGTCCTGATGTTCGAAGGGCTGAAAACGGGCGAGCCGGTCTCGATGTCGGCGGTGTTCACACTCACGCCGCTGATCACGGCCGGGTTCGGCTGGCTCTTGCTGCGCCAGGTTCTGACCGCCCGCATGGCGCTGGCCCTGAGCATCGGCGGCACAGGGGCGCTGTGGGTGATCTTCCGGGCCGATCTTCAGGCCTTGCTGGCGTTCAACATCGGACGGGGTGAAGCGATCTTCTTTGTCGGCTGTGTCACCCATGCGCTCTACACGCCACTGGTGCCGACCCTGAACCGGGGCGAGCGACCCGCGGTCTTCACCCTCTGCACCTTGGTGGCGGGCGCGATCATCCTCGTACTGATCGGCGGGCCAGCCATTGTGGCGACGGATTGGGCCAGCCTGCCGCCGATTGTCTGGATCACGATCGCCTATACTTCGGTCTTTGCCAGCGCGACGACCTTTCTGCTCTTGCAATATGCCAGCCTGCGCATCCCGTCGGCCAAGGTCATGGCCTACACCTATCTCACGCCAAGCTGGGTGATCCTGTGGGAAATGGCGCTGGGCCGTCCGTTGCCGCCCGGGCTGATCCTTGTCGGGGTGGTTCTGACGATTTCGGCACTGGCGCTGTTGCTGAAGGATGACAGCCAGGTCAGGGGCCGGCTGACCTCAGAAGGGTAACCGTTCGAGGGTAAACCCTTCGGCTTGAAGAAGATCGAGCACGCCGCCCTCGCCTGGCAGGTGGGCGGCGCCAAAGGCCGCGACCACCACGTCGTGGTTCTCTGCCGCCTCCGTCAAAACCGGAATCCACGCGGTGTTGCGGTCGATCAGCAACGCCTGCTCCATGATGGCAAAGATTTCCGCCGCCGCGGCCGGTTCGATCGGGCTGTAGCGTTCGGCCAGGATGGAAGAGACCGCCCAGCCTTCGGCAGGGGTTTCGTCGAAATAGCTGGCCAGCAGCGTGGCAAAGAGATCCTCGCTGATCGCGGGATCGACCAGGGCCGACAGCATCATGTCCAGTTGCATTTCGCGCGGCTGACCGGCGAAGGCGGCAAAGATGGTCTCCACGTCCTCCAGCGCTGCGCGCGGCACGCCGGCAGAGGTCGCGATGTCTTCGATCCGCGCATCCATGCCGCCTTCCGACAGCTCTTGCACCGAGGCGCAGGGCGGGACGGCCAGAAGGACCGAAACATACCAGGGCTGGAACCGGGCGGCCATGAAAGGCGGCATCCCCCTCGCGGTCAGGGCCTCGGACATCTGTGCCCATTCGTCCTCCGACAGCAGTTCGGGCAAGGTGGCATCCGGCATCAACAGAAGGCTGGGGTCCCGTGCCAGGCGCGACTGCAACGCGGCTTCGTCCTCGTTCGTCATCTCGAGCAGCAGGAGATCGGCACTTTCGATCGTGTCGCGAAGCCGCGCAACCGGGCCGTCGAGGCGCGGATCCGACAGGTGCATCGTGCCGATCAGGTGAAGCGTGCTGTCGCCGCGTGTCGCTTTCCAGTGATTTCCGTCGGCATAGGGCACCCCATCCAGCGCGCTTTCCAGCCGATCCCGTTCTTCGGGGCCAAGGGTTTCCCGCAGATCGTCGCCCGCGCAGGCGGCCATGACGGGGGTCGAGAACAACAGGCAGAAGACAAACGAGACGGCACGGATGAGCATTGCGGCAACCTTTCCACTGAACACCCTCAAAGCTAGGGGCTGTGCTTGCCAGCAGCAAGGCAGTCGCGCATTCATGTCCCATGCAACGCGAAGCCGAACTTTATCCGCATGTGAAAGCCTATCTCGAACGGCAGGGCTATACCGTCAAGGGAGAGGTCGGCGCCGCCGATCTGGTCGCGGTGCGGGGCGAGGACGAACCTGTCATCGTCGAGCTGAAACTGCGGCTGAACCTGACCCTGTATCATCAGGCCGTGGCGCGCCTTCGGATGACCGATCTTGTCTATATCGCGGTCCTGAAACCCAAGGGACGTCAAGCCCGGCGTGCGCTGCGGGAAAACACGGTGATGTGCCGACGCCTTGGTCTCGGGTTCCTGACCGTGCGCGCGGATGGAGCCGTTGAGGCGCAATGCGATCCCGGTCCCTACACGCCGCGCAGGAACACCGGCAAGCGCACCCGGCTGCTGCGCGAATTCGACCGGCTTGCGGGGGACCCGAATGATGGCGGGGCCACCCGCCACGGAATCGTCACGGCCTACCGCCAGGATGCGGTGCGCTGTGCGACCTACCTTGCGGAAACCGGGGCCGAAAAAGGGGCTATCGTCGCCAGGGCAACCGGCGTCAGCAACGCCACGACACTGATGCGGGACAACCATTACGGCTGGTTCGAAAAGGTCGCAACCGGGATCTATGCGCTTACGCCGGAAGGGCGCAAGGGCCTTGCCGATTGGGGAGACAGCCTCGGCTAACCCATTGGCCGTAACGGTCATGCGAAACGAAATGCGCGCGACAGGATGTTCTCACGCTCTCGATTCACTGCATGCAGCACTGCAAGTCGCGGTCGCTGTTCAACGACGCTCCTGGTCGGGTGGGCGCGGTTTTCACGGGCAGGCGAAGACGGGCATTGCCCAAAAAGCTGGCGAACGGCCAAGAATTGAGCAATAAAGTCGCTAAACGCGATGTGCGTGTCGGTCCGGATCTTGCCCGGGATTTTGTTTCGCGCACCAATGCCACAGTTTGCCGCTGATAATCCTGGGGAGTTTCCTGATGCTGAAACATACACTCGCGGCCGTCGCCGCAACTCTGAGCATGGCGGGCGCCGCGCTTGCTCAGGCCGATTTTCCATTCGCGCTGGACTGGAAGTTCGAAGGGCCTGCGGCTCCGTATTTCGTGGCGATCGACAAGGGTCATTTCGCCGACGCCAACCTTTCGGTCGAAATTTCGGCAGGGCAGGGGTCGCTCGACGCGATCCCCAAGGTCGCGACCGGGGCGTTCCCGGTGGGGTTTGCCGATATCAACTCGCTGATCAAGTTTCTTGACCAGAACCCCGGCGCGCCCGTGACCGCCGTGATGATGGTCTATGACAAGCCGCCTTTCGCCATCATCGGCCGCAAGTCGCTTGGCGTGGAAACCCCCAAGGATCTGGAAGGCAGGGTGCTCGGTGCGCCGCCCCCGGATGGGGCCTGGGCTCAATTTCCGGCCTTCGCCATCGCCAACGATCTGGATGTCGACGCCATCACGGTCGAGCCGGTCGGCTTTCCGACCCGCGAACCGATGCTGGCAGAGGGCAACGTGGCAGCCGTAACCGGCTTCTCGTTCTCCTCATATCTGAACCTCGTGCGCCTTGGCGTTCCGGAAGACGACATCTCGACAATCCTGATGGCCGACCACGGCGTGGCGCTTTACGGTAACGCGATCATCGCGAACACCAACTTTGCCGCGGATAACCCCGAGTTGGTCAAGGGGTTCCTGGCAGCGGTCGCTGCAGGCTGGAAAGACGCAATTGCCGATCCTGCCGCCGCCATCGAAAGCCTTGTCGAACGCAACCCCGCGGCCGATGCCGAGCTAGAGCAACGGCGGCTGGAATTGGCCATCGATGCGAATGTCGCCACCGATTACGTGATGGAAAACGGCCTTGGCGGCATCGATTCCGAGCGTATGGCGAAAGCGTTGGAGCAGCTCGCGCAGACCTACGAGTTCCAGAACGAACCCGATGCCAGCCTGTATTTCACCGACGCCTATCTACCGGACGCATCCGAGCGGATGTTGAAATGATGCGAACTGGCTGACCGGACAATTTCGGTCAGCCACCTGAACAAGGCGGCGCGCGTGTCTGAAAATCTTATTGAAATCAAGGGTGTTCGACACGCCTACCGGACCAAGGACGGCCCTTTGCCGGTGCTTGACGGCCTTGAACTCCAGGTGCCGGAGGGCGGCTTTGCCGCCGTTGTCGGCCCGTCCGGCTGCGGGAAATCCACGCTCACGCGGCTTGTCGCCGGGCTGATGAAGCCGGACGAGGGCGAAGTCTGGCTGCATGGAGAGCTGGTCAAGGGACCGAAATCGACGGTCGGGATGGCGTTCCAGAATCCCGTCCTTCTCGAATGGCGAACGATCCTGCAAAACGTCATGCTGCCTCTCGAGATCGTGCCGACCAAATTGTCGAAGCGCGAACAGGAAGAGCGCGCGCGCAGGCTGCTGTCGCTGGTCGGACTCGAAGGCTTCGAGGACAAGCGCCCGAGCGAGCTTTCCGGCGGCATGCGCCAGCGCGCCTCGCTTTGCAGGTCGATTGTCCACAAGCCCGAGGTGCTGATCCTGGACGAACCGTTCGGCGCTCTGGATGCCTTCACCCGCGAAGACCTTTGGCAGACCATGCACAAGGTCAAGGCGGAGGAGCCGTTCACGGGCATCCTCATCACGCATGATCTGCGCGAGTCGATCTTTCTGGCCGATCAGGTTGTCGTCCTGTCCGGCAGGCCCGCCCGCACGCAATACGTCATGGACGTCCACCTGACCGGCGACCGGGATATCGAGCATCTCTACACGCCTGAATCCGCCGAGGCGCTGAATATCCTCCGGCGGCAGATCCAGATCGCCCAGGGGCGCAGTTCTGCCGACGAGGCCGCCGAATGAACGCACGTCAGATATTTGTCCCGATCGCAGCCATCCTGCTTTTCGGTCTGCTGTGGGAACTGCTCGTGCAGGCCAATGACTGGCCTGACTACGTGATGGCCTCGCCCTCGGACCTGCCTCCAGCCTATGCGCAATATTGGGAGCTGTTCATCATCATGGGCTGGCAGACGCTCTGGCGCACCGTGGTCGGGTTGCTGCTTGCCATCGCTTTCGGGGTGCTGCTTGGCATGGTCATGGGGTTCTCGAAGCTCATGCGGGATGCGCTGTATCCCTTGCTGGTCGGCTTCAACGCCATCCCCAAGGCGACGGTCGTGCCGATCGTTGCCCTGCTCTTCGTGGGCGACCACAATTTCAATACGATCCTCATTGCCTTCATGATCTCGTTCTTCCCGATCGCGGTTTCGGTGTCGATCGGGCTCAGTACCCTGGAGCCGGAATACCGCGACATCCTTCGGTCACTGGGGGCGTCGCAGACGACGATCTTCTGGAAGATCGCGCTGCCCAAGACGCTGCCCGAATTCTTCGGTGCGTTGAAAGTGGCCGTGACCCTCGCGTTCATCGGGACCAACCTGATGGAGATCGTGTCGCCGCATGGCCGAGGCTTGGGCGCATTGTTTGATTCGGGCAAGACGAATTCGGACTATCCGCTGATGTTCGCCGTTCTCATCGCGCTCGCGCTGATGGGCATCCTGCTCTATTACGTGGTCGTCGCGCTGGAAAAAATCTTTGCAGGATGGGCCGAACGGTCTCCCGGTTCCTGAGCGCGATAATTCAAGCCCATCGCCACGAAAATTTCCGTCACAAGCGTGTTGACTCATTGTGTCCGTGTGCCTAGCTATGCCGCGTTAGCACTCGACAAACGTGAGTGACAACAGTCCTTCGGGGAGCGAGGGGCTTTTTAGTGGAAACTTTGAGCAAGGAGACTCGAAGATGGCATTCAAACCGCTTCATGACCGCGTGCTGGTCCGTCGCGTTGAGAGCGACGAAAAAACTGCTGGTGGCCTGATCATTCCTGATAGCGCCAAAGAAAAGCCTGCAGAAGGCGTGGTTGTTGCGTGTGGCGATGGCGCACGCAAGGATAGTGGCGAGCTGATCGAGATGGCCGTTGCCGAAGGCGACAAGGTCCTGTTTGGCAAATGGTCGGGCACCGAGGTGACGGTCAATGGCGAAGAACTCCTCATCATGAAGGAGTCGGACATCCTCGGCATCATTTCGGACGATGCAGAAGCGAAAGCTGCCTGAACGCCCGTCGTGATCGCAAACGCAACTCTGACTAATTAGTGGAGACTCTGAGATGTCTGCAAAAGACGTAAAATTCAATACAGATGCCCGCAGCCGCATGCTGAAGGGTGTCAACATCCTCGCCGACGCGGTGAAGGTGACACTCGGCCCGAAAGGCCGCAACGTCGTTCTCGACAAATCCTTCGGTTCGCCGCGGATCACCAAAGACGGTGTGTCTGTCGCCAAAGAGATCGAACTGGAAGACAAGTTCGAGAACATGGGCGCGCAGATGGTGAAGGAAGTCGCTTCCCGCACCAATGACGAAGCCGGTGACGGTACGACAACCGCAACCGTGCTGGCGCAGGCCATCGTGAAAGAAGGCATGAAGTCGGTCGCAGCGGGCATGAACCCGATGGACCTCAAGCGCGGCATCGATCTGGCGACCTCCAAGGTTGTCGAAGCGATCCGGGCAGCGTCCCGTCCCGTCGAAGACAGCGACGAAGTCGCACAGGTCGGCACGATTTCCGCCAACGGCGAAGCCGAAATCGGTCGTCAGATTGCAGACGCGATGCAGAAGGTCGGCAACGAGGGTGTCATCACCGTCGAAGAAAACAAGGGCCTCGAGACCGAGACCGATGTCGTCGAAGGCATGCAGTTCGACCGTGGCTACCTCAGCCCCTATTTCGTGACCAACGCGGACAAGATGCTCGCCGAGCTGGACGATTGCATCGTTCTGCTGCACGAGAAGAAGCTGTCCTCGCTTCAGCCGATGGTTCCGCTGCTCGAGCAGGTGATCCAGTCGCAGAAGCCGCTGCTGATCATCGCGGAAGACGTCGAAGGCGAAGCGCTGGCAACCCTCGTGGTCAACAAGCTGCGCGGCGGTCTCAAGATCGCAGCCGTGAAGGCACCGGGCTTTGGCGATCGTCGCAAGGCGATGCTTCAGGACATCGCGATCCTGACCGGCGGCCAGGTGATCTCCGAAGATCTCGGCATGAAGCTCGAGAACGTGACGATGGACATGCTTGGCTCTGCCAAGAAAATCCAGATCACCAAGGACGAGACCACCATCGTTGACGGCGCGGGCGAAAAGTCCGAGATCGAAGCGCGCGTGGCCCAGATCCGCAACCAGATCGAAGAGACCACATCCGACTACGACCGTGAAAAGCTGCAAGAGCGTGTTGCGAAACTCGCAGGCGGCGTTGCTGTCATCCGCGTTGGCGGTATGACCGAAACCGAAGTGAAAGAGCGCAAGGACCGCGTCGACGACGCCCTGAATGCGACCCGTGCGGCCGTGCAGGAAGGTATCGTTGTCGGTGGGGGTGTTGCCCTCGTTCAGGCCGGCAAGAAGCTGGAAGGTCTCACTGGCGCCAACAGCGATCAGAACGCCGGTATCGCCATCGTGCGCAAGGCTCTGGAATCACCGCTGCGCCAGATCGCTGAAAACGCAGGCGTCGACGGGTCCGTCGTGGCCGGCAAGATCCGCGAAAGCGATGACCTGAAGTTCGGTTACAACGCGCAGACCGACGAATATGGCGACATGTTCAAGTTCGGCGTGATCGACCCGGCCAAGGTTGTGCGCACTGCACTTGAAGACGCTTCCTCGATCGCAGGTCTGTTGATCACCACCGAAGCGATGGTGGCCGACAAGCCGCAGAAAGAAGGCGCAGGCGCAGGCGGCGGCATGCCCGACATGGGCGGCATGGGCGGCATGATGTAATCTGCTCGGGGCCTTTCGGGGCACCGGTCAGCACACGCTGCACTGTATGTTCAAGCAAAGGCGCCTTCGGGCGCCTTTGTCTTTTGTCGGCCGAGCTTTGTCGCAAAGGCACACCGGGCCGCGCATGAGACCATTCGTGTATGGCGGTCCAGCGCGTCGCGCGATACGCAAGGCCATGCGCCTTTTCCTTCTAACATCGTTGACCATGATCGCCTTCGCCGCGAATTCCATCCTGAACCGGGTGGCGCTTGCCGACGGGGATATGGACCCGATCGGCTTTGGCGTGCTCCGGCTTGTTTCCGGTGCTTCAATGCTTGGCCTGTTGATGATCTGGCAACGGCGCTCATTGTCCCTGCGCGGTGCCGGACGGGGCATCGGAACGATGTCCTTGCTGGTTTATATCTTCGGTTTTTCCCTGGCCTATCAGGTGCTTGATGCCGGTCTCGGTGCGTTGATCCTGTTCGGCATGGTGCAGATCACGATGTTCGCCGGAAGCTGGATCGGCGGAGAACGCCCCGGCGCGCAGCGTTGGGCAGGCGCGGCCCTGGCGTTTGCCGGTCTTTGCTGGCTGCTCTGGCCGGGGCAGGGTCTCGCACCCAGCGTCTGGCATGCCGTCCTCATGGCGGCGGCCGGGGTCGGCTGGGGCGTATACTCCCTGAACGGACGGCGCGCCGGATCGCCCTTGGCCGACACGGGGGGAAATTTCATCCTCGCGTCGGTGATTGCGCTGTTCGGGTATGGCGCGCTCTTGCTGTCTGCCGAGACATATGCGGCACCGCCGACCGCCTTCGGTGTCGGCATGGCGGTGCTCTCCGGCGCGGTCACATCCGGGTTGGGATATGCGCTCTGGTATTCGGTCTTGCCGCAACTCCGCGGATCGACCGCTTCCGTGGCGCAACTCACCGTTCCGGTGATCGCGATCGCAGCCGGGTCCGTCCTGCTGTCCGAAACGGTCGGATTGCGGCTTGTCATCGCGGCGGCGCTGGTGCTGGGCGGCGTGCTTCTGGCCGTAACGTCGCGGCGGTAGACCCTTTCTAAACCCCGTTGCAAGGCGTATCTGACCGGCATGATACGCGCCTTGCTCCTGTCCCTTGCCACATCGGTTGGTCTGTTCGCCGCCGCACCTGCCCGCGCGGAGTGCGTGGTCCTGCTGCATGGTCTGGCGCGCACCGAAACGTCTTTCGTCCTGATGCAATCGGTGCTCGAGGCCAAGGGCTACCAGGTCGAGGCGCCGGGTTACCCGTCGACCTCTGCACGTGTGCAGACCTTGGTGGACGAGATCCTGCCCGATGCTGTGGCCCGCTGTGGCGAAAAGCGCATCCACTTCGTCACGCACTCGATGGGGGGTATCCTCTTGCGGTTCTGGCTGCAGGAGAACAGACCGGCCAACCTGGGGCGCGTTGTCATGCTGGCTCCGCCGAACCAGGGCAGCGAACTGGTCGATCAGCTGGGTGGGCTGGAACTCTTCGAATGGCTCAACGGGCCGGCAGGCCAACAGCTTGGCACCGGGCCGGAAGACCTTCCGAGATCCCTGCCGCCAGTGGATTTCGAGCTTGGGGTCATCGCGGGCACGCGGTCCCTGAACCCGTTCTTCTCGAGCCTCATTCCGGGGGAAGACGATGGCAAGGTGTCGGTGGCCTCGACCAAGGTGGACGGCATGCGCGGGCATCTGACAATGCCGGTCACGCATACGTTCATCATGCAGGCCCCATCCGTGATCGCCGAGGTGGAGCTGTTCCTGCGCACCGGGCGCTTCGACCCCGAACTGGACTGGACCCGGACCATCAATTCCCAGGAACTGGTCTGCATTTTCGGCATCTGCCCGGAGCCGACGAATGAGCCTTGAGTGTTCGCTGCAAGGCGCGAAGGTCCTGACACCGCACGGCTGGGAGACCGGCACACTGACGATCGCTGACGGCACAATCCGGGATGCTAGCGTCGCGCGGAGTGTCGATCTGAACGGATACTGGGTACTTCCGGGGATCGTGGACGCCCATGGAGACGGCTTCGAACGCCACATGGCCCCCCGGCGTGGGGCGCTGCGCGAGGCGGAATACGGCGTCGTCGCCACCGCGTCTGAACTGGCCGTGAATGGCATCACGACAGCCGTGCTGGCGCAGTTCTTCTCTTGGGAAGGCGGCATGCGGGGGCCCGAGTTTGCAGAGCATGTCTTCGAGAGCGTGTGTTCCGTGCGGAGCTCGGTTCCGGTCGATCTGCGCCTGCAACTGCGGCTCGAGACGCATCTGCTTGACGCATTCGAACGCGCCGAGGCGGCGATTGACCGGTTCGGCATAGACTACGTGGTCTTCAACGACCACCTGCCGCATCAACGTCTGGCTGAGGGGCGCAAGCCCCCGCGTCTGACCGGCCAGGCCTTGAAAAGCGGTCGGAGCCCGGAAAGCCACCTTGCGCTGATGCAGGCCCTGCACGCAGGGTCCCACGAGGTCCCTGCTGCCCTGGATGGGCTTTGCAGGCGGCTCGCCGCGCGGCATGTGGTGATGGGCAGCCACGACGACCACTCCGCGCCGGACCGCGCGATCTGGGCTGCCCGCGGCGCGACAGTCAGCGAATTTCCTGAAACGCTGGCGGCGGCTCGGGCTGCGCGGGACGATGGTGCCTATATTGTTCTGGGTGCGCCGAATGTGGTGCGCGGAGCCAGCCATGCGGGCAATATCGCGGCGGCGGATCTTGTGCGGGCGGGGCTCTGCGATGCGCTTGCGTCGGACTATCACTATCCCTCGCCGCTGCGGGCGGCCTTTCGGCTGGAAGAGCTTGGCCTCTGCGACCTCGCGACGGCCTGGCGGCTGATCTCACTCGGCCCGGCGCGGATGCTCGGGCTGAGCGACCGTGGAGAGCTTGCCCCGGGACTGCGCGCTGATCTGATCGTGCTCGACCCGCAGACCCGGCGCGTTGTGGCGACGATCGCGGGCGGCACGGTGGCCCATCTCACCGGGCCGGTGGCGGGCCGTTTCGTTTCCTGACTTCAGGCGCGCTTGATGTGGTTCACATGGCCCATCTTGCGGCCGGGTTTGGTTTCAGCCTTGCCATAGAGGTGCAGCGCGCAATCCGGCGTCCCGGCCAGGTCCGCCACCCGGTCCATGTCGTCCCCGATCAGGTTTTCCATCACCACATCGGCGTGACGCTGCCCGTCGCCCAGAGGCCAGCCGGTGATCGCCCGGATATGCTGTTCGAACTGATCGACGGTGCAGCCGTTCTGCGTCCAATGTCCCGAGTTGTGAACACGCGGCGCGATCTCGTTCACGACGAGCCCGTCTGATGTCACGAACAACTCGACCCCCATTACCCCGACATAGTTCAGCGCGTTGGCGATCTTTGCGGCCAGCAGAACCGCGTCGGTGCGTTGGCCCTGCGTCAGACGGGCGGGAACGGTGGTGCTGCGCAGGATGCCGTCGCTGTGTACGTTTTCGCCGGGGTCGAACGCCGAAACCGCACCGTCGAGGCTGCGCGCGGCGATCACCGAAACCTCGTGCGAGAAATCGACGAAGCCTTCAAGGATCGCAGGGGCGCCCTTCATGTCGGCCAGGGCCTGCGCGGCGTGCTCGGGCGACATGATCCGTGCCTGTCCCTTGCCGTCATAACCGAACCGCCGCGTCTTGAGGATCGCTGGCGTCCCGATCTGGGCCAATGCCGCCTCGAGGCTGGCGGCATCGGGAACGTCCGCGAAGGGCGCTGTCTTGAGTCCGAGCTCCTGAAGGAAGGTCTTTTCTGTCAGTCGATCCTGGCTCACCCGCAAGGCTTCGCGCCCCGGATGGATCGGCGCGAGGTCCTGCAACAGGTCCAGCGCGGCTGTCGGGATGTTCTCGAATTCGTAGGTGATGATATCGACCGACGCTCCGAAGGCGCGCAGCGCGTCGTCGTCGTCATAGGCCGCCGTGGTCACCTTGTGTGCGACCTGTCCCGCCGGCGGCTCGGCTCCCGGTTCGAAGATGTGAGAGCGAAAGCCCAGCCGACTTGCGGCGACCGAGAGCATCCGGCCAAGCTGTCCACCGCCGATGATGCCGATGGTCGAACCAATAGGAAGAAAATGCGACATGCGATTATCCGTCGTCAGAAGGGGCGTCGGGGATCGAGGCGGACAGGTCGGCGCGCCATTGGTCGAGCCGGGCCGCAAGCTCGGCGTCCTGCAACGCCAGGATTCCCGCGGCCATCAGCCCTGCATTGGCCGCACCGGCGGCTCCGATCGCCATCGTCGCCACCGGAAAGCCGCGCGGCATCTGCAAGATGGAATAGAGGCTGTCGACGCCCGAAAGCGCACGGGTCTGGACCGGCACGCCGATCACGGGCACACGGGTCTTGGATGCCATCATGCCCGGCAGGTGCGCCGCGCCGCCCGCGCCCGCGATGATGACCTGCAATCCCCGGTCCACGGCGGTCTTGCCATAGTCCCAAAGCCGATCCGGCGTGCGGTGCGCCGAGACAATCTTGGCCTCGTAGGGGACATCCAGCGCATCAAGCATGTCGGAGGCTTCCTTCATCGTCGGCCAGTCGGACTGGCTGCCCATGATGATGCCCACTTTGATCGGTTCTGACATGGCGATTGCGCCCCTTCAGGTGTTCGGAGCGCGCACTATAGCCAGTTCGCACCAAGGGGCAACTCGGCCTGGCGTCAGGCGATGATATCCGGCAACAGACGGTCTTCGATCTGCGCGATCCGGTCCTTGAGAACCAGTTTTTTCTTCTTCAGGCGTTGCAGGGTCAGTTGATCGGCCGTCCCGGTGGACTGCATCGCACGAATGGCCTCGTCCAGATCGCGATGCTCGCGGCGAAACACCTCGAGTTCGACCCGCAGGACGTCGTCTGTTTTCATGGACAGATCAGTTGGAGCATTCATGAGGCTTTTCGGTCCCTGAAATTGGTGTGGGAGTCTGAAGATAGCGCCATTCTGCGATTCCGCAAAGCCCTTGCGTCTTCACCGGAGCAACCCCATATTTCCTCCTGAGCGGTCGCCATAACGGGACTGCGCCACACTGTCGCTTTACGCAAAAGGACGTGTCGATGACAAAACTGACCCTGGGATCCTATCCCCATCTGCTCGGGTTCGAGCAACTCGAACGTCTGTTGGAACGCACCGCGAAGTCCGGCAACGACGGATATCCGCCCTTCAACATCGAACAAACCTCGGACGGATCGTATCGGATCACGTTGGCGGTGGCGGGTTTTCGGGAACAAGACCTCAGCATAACCGTTGAGGACAGACAACTCGTGATCCGAGGTCGGCAGCAGGATGACAGTGCCGACCGCGTGTTCCTGCATCGCGGGATCGCCGCACGGCAGTTTCAGCGCAGCTTCGTGCTCGCTGACGGTGTCGAAGTCGGAGAGGCGATCATGGAGAACGGATTGCTGCATGTCGATCTGACACTTCAGCGTCCCGAAACCGTGGTTCAAACAATCCAGATCAAGAAGGGGTAGACCATGAATACGCCATTCGATTTCAAAGATGCAGACCAGTCCAACCTTGTATACGTGCGCCCGGTTGCCGTCGCCGAGCTTCCCTCGGAAGTGCGGGACGAGGTCGGAGATCAAGAAACCATATATGCCGTACACCGCGCCGACGGGGAGCGCCTCGCGCTGGTCAAGGACCGCAATCTGGCGTTCATGCTGGCGCGGCAGAACGATCTCGCGCCGGTGACGGTTCACTGACACCGGCCGGACCCTGATCGCGGGCAAGGCAGACGCGGAATGTAAAAGGCCGGGCGTTGACCCGGCCTTTGATCTTAGTGACCCGCGATCAGGCCAAGGCTTTCGAGCTTCAGAATGACCTGATGCGCGCAATTGTCGACATCGACATTCTCTGTCTCGACCCGCAATTCCGGGTCCTGAGGCACGTCATAGGGGTCTGAAATCCCCGTGAACTCCTTGATCTTTCCCTCACGCGCAAGCTTGTAGAGCCCCTTGCGATCGCGGCGTTCGCATTCCTCGATGCTGGTCGCGACATGCACTTCGATGAACGCGCCGAACTGTTCGATCTCTTCGCGGACCGCGCGGCGGGTGGCCGAGTAAGGCGCGATCGGCGCGCAGATGGCGATGCCGCCGTTCTTGGTGATCTCGGACGCGACATAGCCGATGCGGCGTATGTTGAGGTCGCGGTGTTCCTTGCTGAACCCCAGTTCGGAAGACAGGTTCTTGCGAACGATGTCGCCATCCAGAAGCGTGACCGGACGTCCGCCCATTTCCATCAGCTTGACCATAAGCGCGTTGGCAATGGTCGATTTGCCGGACCCCGAAAAGCCGGTGAAGAAGACGGTAAAGCCCTGTTGAGACCGTGGCGGACGCGTCTTGCGCAATTCCTGCACGACTTCGGGAAAGCTGAACCATTCCGGGATATCCAGCCCCTCGGCCAGACGGCGGCGCAATTCCGTGCCCGAAATGTTGAGGATGGTCACGTCATCCTTGTCGGCGATCTCGTCCATCGGTTCGTACTGGGCGCGTTCCTGCACGAAGACCATGTGTTTGAAATCGACCATCTCGATGCCGATTTCTTCCTGGTGTGCGCGGAACAGATCCTGCGCGTCATACGGCCCGTAGAAATCCTCGCCCTTGGAATTCTTGCCGGGGCCTGCGTGATCGCGACCGACAATGAAATGCGTGCAGCCGTGGTTCCTGCGAATGAGCCCGTGCCAGACCGCCTCGCGCGGACCGGCCATGCGCATGGCAAGGTTCAGCAGGCTCATTGTCGTGGTGGATTGCGGGTATTTGTCCAGCACCGCCTCGTAGCAGCGCACGCGGGTGAAATGATCGACGTCCCCCGGTTTCGTCATGCCGACAATCGGATGGATCAGCAGGTTGGCCTGTGCCTCTTTGGCCGCGCGGAACGTCAGTTCCTGGTGCGCGCGGTGCAGCGGGTTGCGGGTCTGGAACGCCACCACCTTGCGCCAGCCCAGCTTGCGGAACAACGCCCGCAATTCGTTCGGCGTATCGCGGCGGGCACGGAAATCGTAATGCACCGGCTGCTGGATGCCCGTCACCGGGCCCCCCAGATAGACCTTTCCCGCCGCGTTGTGCAGGTAATTCACCGCCGGGTGTGCATCGTCATCAGCGCCGAACACCATCTCCGCCTCGCGCGCCTTGTCGGGCGTCCAGCGGTCGGTCACGGTCATCGTTCCAAGGATGACACCCTCCTGATCACGCAGTGCGATGTCCTGCCCGATGTCAATGCTCTCGGCAAAGGCTTCGGAGACATCCAGCGTGATCGGCATCGGCCAGAGCGCGCCGTCGGACAACCGCATGTTCTCGACCACGCCGTTGTAGTCCTCTTCGCTGAGAAAGCCCTTGAGCGGGCTGAAGCCGCCATTCATCAAAAGCTCGAGATCACAGATCTGGCGCAGCGTCAGATCATGGCTGACAAGGTCAGCCGCCTCGTTCTTCAGCTTCTGGGCGCTGTCATAAGAAACGAAAAGTTCCGGAATTGGGGCAAGGTTCTTTGGGTACATAGGTTCGCTCACTGTTCACATTTGCGCGGTGATTACGCCCGGCGGTGGATATGAGTCCAGTGGGGAGCCGGCATATACCTGAAATTGGAGGATATGTGCGCAATATGCGTCAGTTTTGACCGGGCCGGGTGCGGCCTGCTTGGATTTGCACCCGAACAAAGATTTCTGCGCTCTTTTTCCAGCGGATTTGACGTCAATCAAAGACGCCTTTTTCCACACATGCCAGAAACCGGATGCGCGCGAAATACTGGCCCAATCATAAGGACATATCATGCCATCCCTACGTCATTCTGCCGTTCTGGCGGTCTCTGCAATCGCAATTGCAAATGGAGCGTCAGCATCAAGCGAACTGCGAGAAATCGCGCTTGATCTGTTTTCGCCGCTCCCATCGACAACACCAGCGGTCAACAACAATCCGATCACGCCGGAAAAGATCGATCTCGGCAAGGCGCTGTTCTTCGATCCGCGCATGTCGGCGTCGGGTGTCTTCTCGTGCAACTCGTGCCACAACCTGGCCACCGGCGGTGACGACAACATGCCGACATCCATCGGACATGGTTGGCAAAAAGGCCCGCGCAATTCGCCGACGGTTCTGAACTCCGTGTTCAACGATGCGCAATTCTGGGACGGGCGCGCGCCCGATCTTGCCGCGCAGGCCAAGGGCCCGGTTCAGGCTGGCGTCGAGATGGCGAACACGCCCGACAATGTCATCGCGACCCTGAACTCCATGCCGCAATATGTGGAGTGGTTCCAGGATTCCTTCCCCGAGGAAGAGGACCCGGTCACGTTCGACAATTTCGCCAAGGCGATCGAGGCATATGAGGCAACCCTGATCACGCCTGCGCCGTTCGACGCTTGGCTGAACGGCAATGACGCGGCGCTGTCGGATGTCGAATTGGCCGGGCTGGAACTTTTCATCGATGCCGGCTGTGCAAGCTGCCACGGCGGGATCAACCTTGGCGGGGAAGGGTACTATCCTTTCGGCCTCGTGGAAAAGCCGGGGGCGGATGTGCTGCCCGCCGGAGACAAGGGCCGGTTTGCCGTCACCGAGACCGTGGATGATGAATATGTCTTCCGCGCTGCGCCGCTGCGCAATATCGCCGTGACAGCCCCCTATTTCCATTCGGGCGTGGTCTGGGATCTTGAAACCGCTGTGGCCATCATGGCCGAATCCCAGCTTGGCGCAGACCTCGGCGATGAGGACATCACCGCGATCACGGCGTTCCTCGGGTCTCTGACCGGTGAAATGCCCGAGGTCGTCTATCCGATCTTGCCTGCCGAGACAGCGGCAACCCCGCGTCCCACCGGTGAAGTGAACTAAGCATCAGCTTCAGGCTGTTGCGGATCAGGCCGGGCAGCAATGCCCGGCCTTTTTTGTTCAGCCCGCAGCAGGAACTTCGGCGCCGTATCCAAGCGGTTCCGACACGTCCTTGCCGGAATCGTCGCCGACTTCGGCCAGGAAGCGCTCGGCTTCAAGCGCCGCCATGCATCCCATGCCCGCCGATGTCACGGCCTGACGGTACTTGTGGTCCGTCAGGTCGCCCGCCGCGAACACGCCCGGGATCGAGGTTTCGGTGCTGTCGGGTTTGGTCACGACATACCCGCCCATATGCGTTTCGAGCGTATCCTTGACCAATTCGTTCGCCGGGGCGTGGCCGATGGCGATGAAAACCCCCTTGCAAGGAATTTCCGTGATCTCGCCGGTGTCGACATGCTTGACGCGCACACCTTCGACGCCCTTGGGCATGTCGGTGCCGAACACCTCATCCAGCTGATGATGCCAGAGCGTTTCGATCTTCGGGTTCTTGAACAGCCGATCCTGAAGGATCTTTTCGGCGCGCAGCTCGTCGCGTCGGTGGACCAGCGTGACCTTGGAGGCAAAGTTGGTCAGAAACAGTGCCTCTTCGACAGCCGTGTTGCCGCCGCCGATGACAACGATCTCCTGCCCGCGGTAGAAAAACCCGTCGCAGGTGGCACAGGCCGACACGCCGAACCCCTTGAACGCCTCTTCCGACGGCAGGCCCAGCCATTTCGCGCGCGCTCCGGTGGCCAGGATGACGGAATCAGCCGTGTAGACCGTGCCGCTGTCCGACCGGGCCGTGAAGGGCCGCTTGGATACATCGAGCGACGTGATGATGTCGCCGATGATCTCGGTGCCCATGGCGCGCGCATGCGCCTCCATCCGCACCATCAGATCGGGGCCCTGAACCTCTGTGTCGCCGGGCCAGTTCTCCACTTCGGTTGTCGTGGTAAGCTGCCCGCCCGGTTCGATGCCCTGCACGAGGATCGGTTCGAGCATGGCGCGGCTTGCATAAACCCCGGCGGTGTACCCGGCCGGGCCTGAGCCGATGATCAGGACTTTGGTGTGGCGTGTGTCGGACATGGGGCAGCCTCGCGTCGCAGCAGGTTTCTGTCTATTCTGGAAATCTGATATATGCGCCTGATCCGGCCTACGCAAACCACTGCGCGTTCAAATCCAATCTTTCGCCGCGCTTTAAGATTGTTGCGCCATGTTGAAACAATATTGCGCACATCTGTGCCCTCGTATAATAATGCCGAAAAAAGCAGGGGTGCTTGGGATGCCGTCACATCGGTTGGATCCAATTGATCGCAAAATACTGGCAGAGCTACAGGCAGACGGGCGCATGACCAATGTCGAACTGGCCCGACGCGTGGGCATTTCGGCCCCGCCATGCCTGCGTCGTGTGCGCACGCTCGAGGAACAGGGCTTCATTCGTGGCTATCATGCCGAGGTCGATCCCCGGGAATTGGGCTTCGAAGTGCAGGTCTTTGCGATGGTCGGCTTGCAAAGCCAGGCCGAGGGCGATCTTCGTGCCTTCGAGGATCTGTGTCGGGGATGGCCGCTGGTTCGGGAATGCCACATGCTCAACGGCGAGGTGGATTTCATTCTCAAATGCGTGGCACCTGATCTCAGCAGCTTCCAAAGCTTTCTGACGGGCGAATTGCTGACCTCGGCCAATGTGGGCAGCGTCAAGACATCGCTGGTGATTCGGGGCGCGAAAGACGAACCGGGTGTGCCTTTCGACGTTCTGGAAACGCGGCTGGGCGAAGCCGGCTGAAAGGCGATCCCGCTAGGCGACGCGCAGCGTTTCGATGACCGTGCGCGTGGTACGCGGGAAAGCAAGATCGCCAAAGGCTTCAAGCTCGTCGAGATGTGTGAACATCGACTGCATCATGCCGCGCACGGATGATCCGATTTCCGCAGCTGACACGCGGCCGGGATGGTAGCTTTCCACTTCGTGCCCGTTGGCGCGGACAATGCCGTGGCGACGCAATGCGAAATGGAAAAGCTGCACCGGCCCTTGCGGCCTGACCTTCAGAACCCGGTCGCCATCGACATAATCGGAGGCCGGTGCCAGGACCGCATCACAATTGAGGAGGTCCGTGAACCGATCCTGTCGCACCACAAGCCGGGCGGCAGGACCAAGCAGGAGGTCACTTTGATTCATGCCGAATCCCGGCAAGCGGAGCAAATGCGTGAGAGAGGTTGTGTCGCCCCGGAAGTTCGGCAGGTAGTTTGTGCTGCCGATCCAGACGACGGGTTCGGGACCGCGATGCGTTTCGATCAGATCTCCGGGAATCAGGTCTTCGACGGCGATCGGGCCCATGACCGTCGAAATGAGAGTGCCACGCGCGAAGGCCGAAGCGCAGGCCTCGAAGGTCGGCGTGGCGGGTAAGGTGAACGTGGATTCGGAAATGGACAGATCGGCGAGAAGCGCGGCGGTTTCAACAGTGCGCGTGAGAGGAACGTCGCGCCGAGGCTCACCGCCGAACGTGGCAATCTGGTCTGCGGAAACCGCATAGGCATTGAAATCCGACTTTGCTTCACGTTCGGTCGAGATGTGAGCCATGTGATCCATTCAACCCTTAGGTCACATCCGCGTTGGCCCCCACCAACAACACCAGAAGGACGGTGCGATTTCGTTGGGCAGAAGATGGATCGAAACGCCTTGATTCGTCAAAAAACAACGAAAATTGGCCGCGACATCGCGGCCAATTCTGAAAACACTGTCGGATTGTTGTGCGTTGGCGACCCTCGGCGTCACAATTCGGGTGTCAACGTGACATTCGGATTGCCCGTGCCCGGCGATCAGGCCTGCTTGCGCATCGGCTGGTTGGCGGCGTCGGTCTTGAGCCGATCGAACATTGCCTTGCGGGCTGCACCGCGCTGGAACGGAAGAACCGGGAGGTCGTCTTTCGAGGTGGCGACGACAGAAGCGATGAATTTCGAGGTGCGCGACATGGGACTGCTCCGATGGGTGTCTGTTCTTGTTGACCCCACTTAGCCCGCGCAATTGGGCGCGTTTGTGACCAAACGTGGACAATCCCGGTGTATTCCTGTGATTGATTTGGGCGGCCACGCCCGGCGGTAGCAAGCGATGCTTCAGAGACGGATCACCGAAATCAGCCTCCCGTAGTCGGCCTCGCGCGCATGGGTGGACCGACGATAGGAATAGAAACGCTCGGCGTCGGAATAGGTGCAATGCCGTGTCCATTCGGCGGCGATCCCGGCGTTGCGCATCCTGTGCAATCCGAATCCCGGCAGATCGAAATGGAACTTGTCCTCCGCCCCGTTGACGAAGAACCTGGCATATTGCGGATCTTCGGCCAGGAACGTGTCAAGAAACTCCGGGCCGACCTCGTAGGCACGCTGGCTGATGCTCGGCCCGATCACTGCGGTGATGGTCTCGTGCTCCGCGCCAAGCGCGACCATTGCGTCGATTGTCGCCTCGAGCACGCCATCGAGCGCGCCGCGCCATCCGGCATGCGCCGCCCCGATCACACCGGCCTCGGGATCGGCGAAAAGCACGGGCTGGCAATCGGCGGTCAGTATCCCCAGCGCGACCCCCGGTGTGTTCGTCACAACCGCGTCGGCCTTGGGTTTCGCCGTTCCAAGCGGGCCATCGACCGTTTCCACATCGGCGGAATGGGTCTGATGCACGGTGACCAGGTGATCTGCCGGGACCTGCATCGCCTCGGCCACGCGCGCGCGGTTGATTGAAACGATTTCGCATTGATCCGACGATCCGGTTCCGCAATTCAGACCGGAAAAAACACCGGAGGAGGCGCCGCCCCGTCGGGTGAAAAACCCGTGACGCAGGGGGCCAAGGCTGTCCGACGTGATGATTTCAAGCGTCATGGGTCCAGTCCGGGCGGCGGCGACTCGGTGCCGGGAAACAGGCCCAGCACCTTGAACAAGGAACCCATTTCATCCGGGTGGGTCAACCGCCGATGTGCACCCACATGCGCCTCGAGAGCGGATCCCCTCAAGCCTCGGGCAAGAGTTTGCGCGCGCGGCGTGATGCCAAGCCGTTCGAGGAAAACGCCTTGATCCGTCAACTGGCTTGCCTCGCAGCCTGCGATCATTGCGGCCCGGGCCAGCGCTTCGAAATCGACATGCGCCGTCAGGTCTGCGCGGCCCGGATCAGAAAACGGATCGACGGACCGGTGCGCACGGACGGCCTGAAACGTATCGCCATTCGACCGCCAGCCGCCGTAGTCGATGATCAGGGCCATCCCGCCCTGCTGTGCAATCCGGCGCGCCACGGCATCGACCACGGCGGTGCCATGGGCGCAGGTCTCGATCAGGGCGCCGGGCTGTGTATCGTCAAGTCGGTGCTCCAGGGCGTCGATCGGGGCGGCATCGCTCAGACCGCGCTGCAACTGCCCTGTCTCCGACAGTCCGATCAACACCTCGCGCCAGCCTTTTGCATCGCGCTGGAACTGCCGTATCGGCAGCGCGTCGAAAAACTCGTTTGCGATGACGAAGACAGGCACGTCCTCGGGCAAGGTCTCGACGGTGTCATGCCAGGCGGGCGCATGGGCCGGCAGGGCTGCGGCTTGCAGGGCGCGCATTCGCCTGGACGCCTCGACCAGGTGCAGACGCGCGGCGGCATGAAACCCGGGCACCTGAAGCGTCGCCCGCAGGACATCGGCGATCAGCGTGCCGCGCCCCGGCCCAAGCTCGACCAGCGCAAACGCATCCGGCGCTCCTTGATCCAGCCAGGCCTGCGCCACGCACAGCCCGATCACTTCGCCGAAGATCTGGCTGATCTCGGGCGCCGTCGTGAAATCGCCATCGACGCCGAACGCGTCCTGCGTGGTATAATACCCGTGCTCGGGATGCAGCAGGCAGGCCGACATGTACTGCGACACCGTCAGCGGCCCGGTCGTCCTGATCTGCTTGCGCAATATGTCGGCGAGGGCGGTCATGCGCGTCTTGCGGTGCTCCAGAGGTAGAGGCCGATGAGGATCATCGGGATCGAGAGCAGCTGTCCCATGGTCAGCCCATACCCGCCCACATGCCACGCCAGACCGAGCGGGTTGCCTTCGGACACGAACTGGGCATCCGGCTGGCGGAAGAACTCGACCAGGAACCGGGCGGCACCATAGCCACCGATGAACAGCCCGACGATCTTGCCCGGTGTCTTGAGCGCATCCCGCCGGAACGCCAGCCAGAGCAGAACCGCGCCAAGCAAGAGCCCTTCGAGCAACGCCTCATAAAGCTGCGACGGGTGGCGCGCACAGATGTCGCCCACGGCCTGTCCGCAGGATTGCGCGGCCGGCCCGGGAAACTGCACGCCCCAGGGAAGGTCGGTCGGACGGCCCCAAAGCTCTGCATTGATGAAATTGGCCAGCCGGCCCAGCAACAACCCCGGCGGCGTCGCCAGCGCCATCATGTCGGCGGTGGGGCGCAGCGGGGCTCCGGCGCGCAGGCAATAGACAAGCGCGGCGAGGATCACCCCGATCAGGCCGCCATGAAAGGACATTCCGCCTTGCCAGATCGCCAGGATCTCGCCGGGGTTCGCGAGGTAATATGCAGGCTGGTAGAACAGCACGAACCCAAGCCGACCGCCCAGGATGATCCCGAGGATCACCCAGGTCAGCAGCTCTTCGACCTGTTCGGGACGCATCGGCGGGGTGTCGGCGGGCCACAGATTGGCGCGCTTGACCGCCGTCACGGCGATCCGCCACCCGATCAGGATGCCCGCGATATAGGCCAGCGCATACCAGCGCAACGCGAACTCGATCCCGAAAAGCGAGATCGAAAACAGCTCGGGCGAGACATTCGGAAAGGGCAGGCCGGTCGACATGCGCGCACCCTGTTCACCGCTCCGCGGCGAAGTCAACCTTGTGCCGCGCCCATCCGAGGCCCATATAGTTCCCAAGCACAGACCGGAGGCAAACATGCAGACCCGCAACAAGGTATTCGAAGACATCTCGCAGCTGATGACCAACGCCATGGGCGTGGCGCAGGGCGCGAGGGACGAGGCCGAAACCGCGATGAAATCCATGATGGACCGCTGGTTGGCGGACCGCGATTTCGTCACCCGCGAAGAATTCGACGCGGTGCGCGCCATGGCCATGAAGGCGCGCGAAGAGAACGAAACGCTCAAGGCACGTCTTGACGCGCTCGAAGCGTTTCAGAAGTAACGCCCCCCGATCAGGGCCGGAGGATCGCTTCGGCCTCGATCTCGACCTTGTAGTCGCCGATCAGCTGACCGATCTGGAACAGCGTGTTGGCTGGCTTAATCTCGGCAAAGACGCGCCCATGCGCCTTTGACACTGCCATGACATCCTCGGCGTCGCTCAGATAGACGCGCGTGCGCACCACATCCTCCATCGACGCGCCAAGCGCCGTCAGTGCGGCGGCCACCTTGTCAAGGATGAAGGTCGTCTGCGCACCCGCATCCCTTGGCGCCACCGCGCGGTTCAAACCCGCTGTCGCCGTGGTGCCGGACACCATGATGCGGTCGCCGACCCGATGCGCACGGCAATAGCCCGCGATATCCTCCCATTCGCTGCCCGACGACACGCGTTGCTCGCCGGGGCGTCCGGGCACGTCCTCGACCGTGACGGCCAAGGGCATCGTGTCGAGGTGATGGCTCAAGTCGCCACTCGCGGTCAGGAAGGGCGGCTTTCGGTATTCATCCCCGCAATCGCCGGGCAGGGGGGTGGTCACGGCGAAGGCAGCGCTCAGGCGGGCGTGGTCCTCTTCGTCCAGCGCAAACCGGAAAAGCTTGAGATTGTCATCCGTATGCCGCGCCTCACCCAGCCGCGCGCCGATGATGACGCCCGCCACCGCGTCGTTCTCCAGTACCCAGCGCGTTGCGACATTGGCCACCGAAACACCATGCTTGACCGCCACATCCGCTGCCGCCTGCAATACGGTCTGATAGGCGTCCCAGCCTCCCGCCGTGTCGATGAAGCGCTTGTACTTCATCTTGCTCCAGTCGCTGATCCCGGTCGGTTCCGGCTGGTTCAGCCAGCGCTCGGACAGGAACCCGCCCTGCAACGTGCCGTAACACAAGAGCTTCACGCCCCATTGCGCGCAGACCTCGGATAACGGCCCGGTCGCGCGGCGATCCAGAAGCGAACAGGGCACCTGGTTGCTCACGATCGGGATGCCGTCCGCCAGCGCCAGATGCAGATGCGCCGCGTCGAAATTGGTCAGGCCGATCTCGCCGATCAGACCGTCCTCGCGCAGCTTGGTCATCTCGTGCAGCGCATCCAGCCATGCCGGATGCTCGAAACTCCACCAGTGGAACTGGAGCAGGTCGACCCGCTCCACGCCCAACCGATCCAGCCGATCCTGCACCCCGGCGCGCACGACATCCGCGGTCATCGGGCCGGGGTTCGGGCACCACTTGGTGCAGACGGTCGCCTTGGTTCCCCGCGCGAGCAGGGTCCCGGTGATCAATTCCGCCGTGCCGTAGTGATCCGCCATGTCGAACGTGTCGAACCCGGCCTCGGCATAGGGCGCCAGATGATCCGCCCCGACCTGCGGGTCGATGACATCGCCATCCTTCTCGATATCCGCCACCTGCCAGAGCCCCACAAGCGCGCGGCGGATCGTCAGGCGGTCACTCAGGGCAAGGGTGTCGGGCTGGGTCACAAAGCGGTCCTTTCGGCTGTTGCCCCATGACTCGCCGCACCGAACCCGTTTGACAAGCCCGAAAGAACCTCGCAACCATATGGGCAACAACAGGGGTAAACGCGCGAAATTGCGTGTCGGGGGAACGATGAGCGCGGCGCAGAACGCGGATGAATTCTGGCTCTACGATCTGCAGGTCGAAACCGTCGTGGGAGACCGCACATCGGTCTGCCGCCATGTCGAGGGCGAACGTTTTCGGGTCGAGGGCGAACTGCTGGTGTTCGACGCCCAGCAAAAGGTGTCGATGTACGCGCTGGCGGCCCTGCTGCCTCTTTTGCCCGCGAAACAGCGCCCCACGCATGACAATGACTGGATGTCCACCGATGCCGAGATTGCCTGCCCCGACCCCAATTGCGGAGGGCGCTTCCGCGTGACGCGCACGACCAAGCGCTCCTTCACACACGCAGAAACCACCGGGCTGCCGGACCAGCGCGGCACACCCTACTGGAAAGACGAGACATGAGCGTTGAAACCACCGACCTGCGCCCCGGCCACACCATTTCCCGCGTCATTCGCGGCGGCTGGCAACTGGCGGGCGATCACGGCCCGGTGGACCGCGCGCAGGCGATCCGCGACATGGAGTCCTTTGTCGATGCCGGGATCTTCACCTTCGATTGTGCCGATATCTACACCGGCGTCGAAGAGATGATCGGGGACTTCATCGCCGACCTGCGAGCCCGGCGCGGCGCATCGGTGGCGGATCGTGTCTGCGTGCATACCAAGCTGGTGCCCGACCTGACCCGCCTTGCCGATCTGCGCCCCGACGAGGTGACGGCCATTGTCGACCGATCCTTGCAGCGTCTGAAAATCGACCAGCTCGATCTCGTGCAGTTCTTCTGGTGGGACCTTTCGCTGGGCAACGCGGTGGACTCCCTTGGCGTGCTCAAGGACCTCAGGGTCGAGGGCAAGATCCGGAACCTCGGCACCACCAACTGGGACCGTCAGCCGATGCAGCGTTTCGTCGATGCGGGCTTCGACATCGCCTCGGCGCAGGTGCAATACTCCGTGCTCGATCGGCGCCCGGCAAACGGTCTGGCCGAGTGGGCGGCTCAGAACGACGTGCAGCTGATCTGCTACGGCACCCTTGCCGGCGGCTTCATCACCGAAAAATGGCTGGATGCGCCCGATCCGGGCTTTCAGTTCGACAATCGAAGTCTGGTCAAATACCGACTGATCATCGACGAATTCGGGCCGTGGGAGCGGTTTCAGTCCTTGCTTCGCGCGCTGAAAGCGGTTGGCGACAAATACCAGGTTTCGCTGTCCGCCGTCGCCACGCGCTGGGTGCTGGACCAACCACAGGTCGCGGCCAGCATCGTCGGCGCGCGTTATGCGCGACACCTGCCGCAGACGCTCCAGACCTTCGACGTGTCGCTGGCCCCGGATGATTATGCCATCATCAACGCCGTGCTGGACGACGCCGACGGACCGAAGGGCGATGTCTACGGGCTCGAAGGCGACCGGAGCAGCCGTCACGGTCGGATCATGAAATACAACCTCAACACCAATCCCGATGACGCGGTGCATGGCCAGCATGGCTGATCCCCTCCTGCGCATTCGCAACATCAGCAAGGATTTCGGCGAATTCCGCGCGGTCAATGATGTGTCGATCGACATCCGGACAGGCGCGATCACCGGGTTGATCGGCCCGAACGGCGCGGGCAAGACGACGCTCTTCAACGTCTTGACCGGCATGCTCAAACCGACCAGCGGCACCGTGCATCTGGACGGACAGGACGTGACAGGCTTTGCCCCCGATGCGCTCTTCGGCCTCGGGCTTGGCCGCACCTTCCAGATCCCGCGCCCCTTCGCCAGGATGAGCGTGCTGGAAAACGTCATGCTCGCCCCGATGGCGCAGCTGGGAGAGCGGCTCTGGGGGCCGTTCCTCGAGGCGGCCAAGATGCGCGACCAGGAGGCGACCATTCGCAAGCGTGCGATGGAGGTTCTGGAGTTCGTCACCTTGGCCCCGCTGGCCGATCAAGCGGCAGGCCAGATCTCTGGCGGTCAGATGAAGCTGCTGGAACTGGCCCGTATCCTGATGGGGGATCCGAAACTGATCCTGCTCGACGAACCAGCGGCAGGGGTGAACCCGACCCTGACCAAGACCCTGATCGAAAAGATCGAAGAGCTGAACCGCGACGGCAAGACCTTTGTCATCATCGAACATGACATGGATTTCGTCATGCAGCATTGCGACCCTGTGATCGCGCTGGCCGAAGGCCGCAAGGTGTTCGAAGGCACTGCCGAAGACGCGCAAAGCAACACGGTGCTGCTGGACGCTTATCTGGGCGCGCAGGTCGAATGACGGCGCTGGTGGCAAAGGATATCGTCGCCGGGTACGTGCCTGACCTGCCGATCCTCAAGAGCGTGTCCCTGACCGCCGAGACCGCCAGGGTCACGGTGATCATCGGCCCGAACGGGGCGGGCAAATCCACGCTGATCAAGGCCATTGCCGGGCTGGTGCCGGTGTCCTCGGGGACGGTCTCGCTGCACGGGCAGAAGATCACCAATCCCCGACCCGACCGGATGGGCGCGCTGGGCGTGGCCTATGTGCCGCAATCCGACAATATCTTCCGGTCGCTGACGATCCGGCAGAATCTCGACCTTGTCTTGCGCAATGCCGGGAAAGAAGCGGCGGCGCGACGCGACGCCCTTTTCGCGCAATTCCCCGCCCTTGCCGACAAGCAGGCCGAAAAGGCAGGCGCCTTGTCCGGCGGGCAACGGCAGTTCCTCGCCGTCGCCATGGCGCTCGCGATCAATCCGTCGGTGATCCTGATGGACGAACCGTCGGCCGGTCTGTCGCCCAAGGCCGCGCAAGAGGTCCTGGAATACACGCGCGCGCTGACCGAGAATGGCGTCACGATCCTGCTGGTGGAACAGAACGTCAAACAGGCGCTGCGACTGGCGGATCAGTGCTACATCCTTGCCGATGGCCGCAACCAGGTCGACGGCGCGGCGCAGGATCTGCTGAACGATCCGGTGGTGGGCCAGATCTATCTTGGTGGCAAACGGGTGGCACCGGCATGATCCAGAACCTTGTCGACGGAGTGCTGGTCGGGTCGATCCTGTCGCTGGGGGCGATTGGCCTGACGATGGCGATGCACATGCTGCGTTTCGCCAATTTCTCGCATGCCGAACTCCTGTCCATCGGGGCCTATGCCGCGCTGGTGTTCGACGGTCTGTTCGGCGCGATCCACCCGGCGCTGGCCGAGGCGATCCCGCCCTTGTCGCTGACATGGTCGCTGTCCATCGCGATCCTGATCTCGATGGCGCTGACCGGGGTGTCGGCGGTGCTGATCGACAGGCTGGTGTTCAAGCGCGTCCGCGCCAAGGGAGGCGAGCTGTCGATGGTCTTCGCCTCCTTCGGCGTCGCCATGATCATCCGAAATATCCTTGGTCTGATCTTCGGGCTGAGCCCCAAGCTTTACAGTCAGGACATCGTCTTCGCCATCGTGGTCAGTCGCGATCCGTTCCTGCTGATCAAGCCGGATCAGGTCTTCACACTGGTGGCGGCGCTGCTGATCATGGTCATCCTGCATGTCATCCTGTCGCGCACGACCTTCGGCTATGCGCTGCGCGCGGTGGCCGAAAACCCCAGCCTCGCTCAGGTGTCGGGCATCAACCTGAGCCGCATGATCGTGCTCATCTGGCTGATCGGCGGCGGGCTGGCGGCGGCGGCGGGGGTGTTCTACGGCCTGACAAACCAGATCAACCCGGTGCTGGGGCGCGATCTTGTCCTGCCGATCTTTGCCGCCACCATCGTCGGCGGCATCGGCAGCATCTACGGAGCCGTGCTGGGCGGGTTCATCGTCGGCCTTGCCTCCAACCTCGCGCTGGTGATCCTGCCCTCGGGTTACAGCCCGGCGGTGCCCTTCCTGATCATCCTCGCAGTGCTGATCGTGCGCCCGCATGGCCTCTTCGGGGAAGAGCGCACATGATCGGTGTGATTTCCTACCTCGTGTTCTTCGCCACGGTCGCGTCGATCCTGTCGATCGCGGTGCTCGGGCTGAACCTGCAATGGGGCAACACGGGCCTGTTCAATGGCGGCGTTGTCGCGTTCTTCGGGGCGGGGGCTTACGGCACGCTGATCCTTGGCGGCACACCGCAGGCGGGTCAGATGGGCGGGTTCGAACTGCCATACCTGATCGCGCTTCTGGGCGGCATGGTCATTTCCGGGATCGTCGCGTGGGTCGTCGGGCTGCTGACGCTCCGGCTCAGACACGACTACCTGGCGATCGCCACCTTCGGCGTCGCGGTTGCCTTCGAGACCGTGATGCGCAATTCCGACTGGCTGGGTGGCGCGCAGGGCATCCGGGGGTTCGAACGCCCCCTGCGCGACGCGCTGGGCAACGGGTTCAGCTACAACCTTGCCTTTCTGGCCTTCGTGCTGGTCGTGCTGATCGGCATCTACCTGTTTCTCGAACGCCTGATCGCGTCGCCTTTCGGCCGTCTGCTTCGGGCCATCCGCGAAGACGAGACCGCGGCGCGGTCGCTTGGCAAGTCTCCGTCCCGCATCCGTCTGACCGCCTTTGTCGCCGGTTCGGTCATCATGGGCCTTGCCGGTGGACTCTACGCCACGTTTTATGCCTTCATCAGCCCACAGGACGTGCTGCCGATCCTGACATTCCAGATCTGGGCGATGCTGATCGTCGGCGGCGCGGGCAACAACAAGGGCGCGGTGATGGGGACATTCCTGATCTGGGCCGCATGGACGGCCAGCGGCTGGGCGCTGTCGCGCTTTGCGCCGATGGACGTGCAGCTTTATACCGGGTCGATCCAGTTCGTGCTGATCGGCCTTGTCATCGTGGGAATGCTGATGTGGCGCCCGCAAGGGCTGTTTCCGGAAAAGCTGGTCGTGTCGCAATCGGCCAAAGACAAATGAGAACCGTCCAGAAAATGAACAACAGGGAGTTACGAACATGAACGGATTTAAGACATCGGCCCTAGCACTGGGGCTTGCTGCGGGCTTTGCCAGCCTCGCCACCGACGCGGCGGCGCAGGAATGCACCACAAAGATCGGGGCGGTGCTGCCCACGTCGGTCGATTGGGGCAAACCCATCGCCGCCACCGCGCAATATGTGGTGGACATCGCCAATGAAACCGGCGGCGTTGCCGGCTGCCAGATCGAGATGGTGCTGCGCGATACGCAGGTCGATCCCAAGGTCGGCGTCGACGCGGCCAAGGCGCTGGTCGATCTTGACGGGGTGCAACTGCTTCTGGGCGCGGTATCCTCGGGTGTGTCCATGCCGATCCTGACATCGGTCACGGTGCCTGCGGGCGTGATGCAGATGTCCTGCTGCTCCTCCTCGACCGCGTTCACGGTGTTGTCCGAAGACGGCAAGACCGACGGCCTGTTCTACCGCACCTTCGCGACATCCGGTGTCCAGGCCGCGGTCGGCGCGATGGTTGCGCAGGAAAAGGGCTACGGATCGGTCGCCGTGTTCTACAAGAATGACGATTGGGGGCAGGACATCGGCGGCCTGGTGGCCGACGACCTCGCGTCCCTGGGCATCGACGTGACGGCGTCCATCGCCATCAATGACGGGCAGGCGTCCTACCGGGCCGAAGTGACCGAGGCGCTCAAGGGCAACCCGGACGCGATCTACATGGCGCTCTACCCGAAAGAGGGCACGCAGGTCGTGCGCGAATGGATCTCGCTTGGGGGCGCGCAGAACATGATCGCCGCGAACGCGCTGCGATCCGATGAATTCCGCGACAATGTCGGCCTGCAATACCTCGGGAATTTCACCGGTACCGACACCGCGTCCCCGCGCACCGAGTCCGCAGACGCCTTTGTCGCGGCTTACACCGCGCAATTCGATGGCCCGCCCAACGGTCCGGGCCTGGCCAACAGCTATGACGCGACGATGATCGCGCTCCTGGCGATGCATGCCGCCGGCGAAGGCGCCACGGGCGCGGACATCGCGGCCAAGGTGGGGGCCATCACCGACCCGGATGGAACGCCGGTGACGGCGGATGCCGAAGGCTTCGCCAAGGCGAAGGAGGTGCTCGATGGCGGCGGCACGGTGTCCTACCAGGGTGCGACCGGCAATGTGCAGTTCGACAAGAACGGCGACGTGTCGGCACCTGCCGTCACCTGGACCTTCTCGGAAAACGGCATCGAAGAGCAGAAATACATCTCGCTGACCGAGGTGAACGACTTCATGTCCTCGCTGAACTGAGCGGCTGTTTTCGAATTGGCTGCGCCAATCCGACCGGGGGACGATGCGAAGACGCATCGTCCCTTTTTCGTTGACGAAAAAGGGGGGCGCTGCCCCCGTCGCCTGTGGGCGCCTCCCCCGGGATATTTTGGAACCGGAGAAACACGGGACCTGGCGCGGTGTGGCATCGGTGCTCAGGAAACCGGCAGAGCGTCAGGCCGCGCCAGAGCGTCGTTCGATGCGGAACTGCGGCGTCCGCGCCGCACAGGGACGCGGCGCTGCAGCGTCGGCACGATTTGGCGTGATTTTCACAATGGATAGTGGCACTATTCGCGCTCACCACATTGAGTGGACTTCTCCACAACTTATTGGGCTTATCCCCCAAATATTGCTTGCCGCAAGCAGCGTGCGCATGCAGCATATGTTGTAGGGGACGAGCGGAACGACGCAGCCCCTAGAGCAGGCATCGAAAGGTTGGGTGGCCCCTGCCTTTCCGCACAGGCAACAGGAGGCGGCATCATGGCCCTGTCCGAGCAGTATCTTGAAGACGACATCCATCCGATCGACATCGTCGAGCATATAGCCAACCATCACGATTGGGATTTCGACCGGATTGCGGAAGACCAGATCGCGATGGCGGTGGAAGGCCAGTGGCGTACGTATTCCATAACGCTGGCCTGGTCACCCTATGACGAGACCCTGCGGCTGATCTGCACCTTCGACATGGAGCCCCCGCAAGACAGGCTGCCTGCCCTTTACGAAAGCCTGAACGCGGTCAATGACCAGTGCTGGGCCGGGGCCTTTACCTATTGGGAAGAGGCCAAGCTGATGGTCTATCGCTATGGTCTGGTGCTTGCGGGCGGCAATGTCGCCAGTGCCGAACAGATCGACACGATGATCAACTGCGCCGTGATGAGCGCCGAACGCTATTACCCGGCGTTCCAGCTTGTCGCCTGGGGGAACCGGACCGCGAAACATGCTCTCGAGGTCGCCATTGCAGAGGCTTACGGGCGCGCGTAACACTGGCCCCCGATCGCACTGCGAAAGGGGGCATCATGCAGAATTCCGAAATCGCAAGACGCGGCCTGGTTCTTCTGGGCTGTGGCAAGATGGGGTCGGCCATGCTCGAGGGCTGGCTGGCCGGAGGGTTGCCCGCCAGTTCGGTCTGGGTGGCCGATCCGAAGCCCTCCGACTGGGTGCAGGCGCAGGGTGTGCACCTTAACCAAGACCTGCCGGACAGTCCGGCCATCGTTCTGGTCGCTGTCAAACCGCAGATGATGCGCGACGCGCTGCCGACGCTGAAACCTCTGGGCAACGGCGATACGACCTTCCTGTCGGTCGCCGCAGGCATCACCATCGCCAGTTACGAAAAGATGCTCGGCGATGCCACGCCGGTGATCCGGTCCATTCCCAACACGCCCGCCGCCGTCAAGCAGGGGATCACCGCGATCATCGGGAACGGCCATGTGTCCGAAGAGCAGGTGCAGATGGCCGAAACGCTCCTGTCGGCCATCGGCCAGACCGTGCGGCTCGAGACCGAGGACCAGATGGATGCCGTCACCGGCCTGAGCGGGTCCGGCCCGGCCTATGTGTTCCACATGATCGAATGCCTGGCCCGCGCCGGCGAGGCGCAGGGATTGGCGCCTGACCTTGCCATGACCTTGGCCAAGGCCACCGTTGCGGGTGCCGGGGCGCTGGCGATGCAGGCAGACGAGACCCCGAGCCAGTTGCGGGTCAACGTGACCAGCCCGAATGGCACGACACAGGCGGGTCTCGACGTGCTGATGGACGAGGACGCTGGCCTGCCGCCGCTGATCGCCAGGACGATCGACGCGGCCACAACGCGGTCCAGGGAGCTTGCAAATGGCTGAGATCACGTTCGATGACTTCATGAAGGTGGATATCCGCGTCGGCACGATCACCCGCGCCGAGCCGTTTCCCGAGGCTCGCAAACCCGCGATCAAGCTCTGGGTCGATTACGGTGACGAGATCGGCGTCAAGAAATCCTCGGCGCAGATCACCGCGCATTACGACCCCGAAACACTTGTCGGCAAGCAGGTCATGGGCGTGGTGAATTTCCCGCCGCGCCAGATCGGGCCCTTCATGTCCGAAGCTCTGGTTCTCGGCTTTCACGACGCAGAAGACGCCATCGTGCTGGCCGTGCCTGACATCGACACCCCGAACGGAGCGCGCCTGTGCTGAAACTGCTGATCACCCGCAACCTTCCCGATCCGGTCATTGCCAAGGCCCAAGGGATTTTCGATGTCACCGTGCGGGACGATACCGCCCCGCTGAGCTGCGATGACCTGATCCAGAGCCTGACCGATTACGATGTCGTGCTGCCGACGCTGGGCGATATCTACAGCGCCGATATCTTCGACGCGGTGCCGGAGCCGCGCGCCGGGCTGCTGGCGAATTTCGGCGTCGGCTACAATCACATCGACGCGCAGGCGGCCAAGGCGGCCGGAATCAAGGTGACCAACACGCCCGGCGCTGTGACCGAAGCGACTGCGGATATCGCGCTGATGCTGATGCTGATGACCTGCCGCCGCGCCGGGGAGGGCGAACGCATGGTAAGGGCCGGCACCTGGACGGGCTGGCATCCAACCCAGCTTCTGGGCCTGCACATGTCCGGCAAGACGCTGGGCGTGGTCGGCATGGGCCGGATCGGCAAGGCCATCGCGCAACGGGCGCATTTCGGCTTCGGAATGAAGATCAGGTTCTACAACCGGTCTCCGAAAGAGCTCGATTTTCCGGCCGAGCAGATCGCGTCTCTGACCGAGCTGGCAGCCCAAGTGGATTTTCTGGTCATCGCCGTGCCCGGAGGCCCCGAGACGCGTCATCTGATTGACGCGGAAATCCTGCACGCATTGAAACCCCACGCGCATCTGGTGAACATCGCGCGCGGCGATGTGGTGAAAGAGGACGATCTGATCGCCGCGCTCGAAGCCGGGCACATCGCGGGCGCGGGCCTCGATGTCTACGAATTCGAACCCGACGTGCCGGACGCCTTGCGAAACATGGAAAACGTCACGCTTCTGCCGCATCTCGGCACGGCCGCATTGGAAGTCAGGACTGCGATGGGAATGATGGCCGTCGACAACGCGATTGCGTTCTCCGAAGGCAGAGCGCTCCCCAATGCCGTCTAGACTTCCTTGGCGTTGCGGCGGGGGATCGTCCCGTATTCCATCCGCTCACGGTCGGGCGACCAATGCGGATCCTGGTTCTTGATCAGCCGCGAAACGTAATAGGCGCTTGGCCACGCCATCAACATGCCGACGGCAACCGCGCCACCGATGACCCACCAATTGTAGTAGCCCATGGAAAAGGCGGTTGTTACAAGAAACCCGCTGATCAGCGCACCGCTGAGCAGCGAAAGAATAATCGATAAGCGGTCCATATCTGCCTCCTTTATTTTTGCAACGCACCGAATTCCCCACAGGTTCCCAAATCGCGCAGCGTCAAACTTGACCGGCCGATCAAGCTGCCGTCTGGTGGGCCACACATCCGAGGACCTATTCCATGATCCAGCCCGCCATCACCGGAAGCGGCATCTTCACGCCCCGGCACGTCATCACCAACGACGAACTCGTCGTCGCGTTCAATGCCTATGCAGACCGGGTGAACGCGGAAAACGCCGATGCGATTGCCGCCGGTCGGATCGAACCGGTGCCCCATTCAAGCGCCGACTTCATCCTCTCGGCCTCGGGGATCGAGCAACGCTACGTGATGGACAAGGACGGGGTGCTCGACCCCGACCGCATGTTTCCGCGCCTGCCCGCACGGGCGGATGAAAGCCCGTCGCTCATGGCCGAGATGGCCGTGGACGCGATCGCCAAGGCGCTGGCGCAGGCTGGGCGCGATGCGTCGCAGGTCGATCTGGTGATCTGTGCGGCGTCGAACCATGAACGCGCCTATCCGGCGATTGCCGTGGAAATCCAGAACCTGATCGGGGCGGGGGGCTTTGCCTTTGACATGAACGTGGCCTGCTCCTCGGCCACCTTCGGCATCCAGGCGGCGGCCGACATGGTGCGCTCGGGGTCGGTCAGATGCGCCATCGTGGTGAATCCCGAGATCTGTTCGGCGCATCTGGAATGGCGCGACCGCGATTGCCACTTCATCTTCGGGGATGTGGCGACGGCGGTGGTGATCGAACCCGAGGCCGATGCCCAAGGGGCGCATTTCACCATTCACGGCACCCGCTGCGCGACCGAGTTCTCGAACAACATCCGCAACAACAACGGCTTCCTGCGCCGCACCCATGACCAGATGGAAGACCGTCGCGACATGCAGTTCATGCAGAACGGCCGCAAGGTGTTCAAGGAAGTCCTGCCGATGGTGTCCGCGCATGTCCTCGGCCACCTGTCCGACGCGGGCTGGTCCGCCGACACCCTGCGGCGCCTCTGGCTGCATCAGGCGAACAAGACGATGAACGACTTCATCGGGAAGAAAATCCTTGGCCGCACCCCCGAGGCGGGCGAACAGCCGAATATCCTTCAGGACTACGCCAACACGTCCTCTGCCGGGTCGATCATCGCCTTTGCGAAACATTCCGACGACCTGAACCCGGGGGATCGCGGCGTGATCTGCTCGTTCGGTGCGGGCTATTCCGTGGGCTCGGTGCTGGTGGAACGCGCATAGGGGCTGGCCGGAAAGACCGGGATCAGCGTACCCGACTCAACCGACCGCCAGCCCTGCGTTCCTGTTGAGCAGGAACTGCGTGAAGATCGGACCGCTTGCCGCGCCGATTGCCCGGGCGTTGCCGCCGATATGTCCCGGCTGGATCTGCGGCGGTATGAGCCCGCGTGTGTCCTGGTTGACAAGATAGCGCCTGACCCGTTCGACAAGTTCGCCGCGCACCGTCGCGGGAAAGGCCCCGTCGATCAGCACGGCCTCGAAATCGATCACGGCACAGACCGACAGCGCCGCCTTGGCCAGTTCCTGCGCGGTCTCGCCGATCCACGGCTCGACATGGCGGGCCAGGTCGCTCCAATCCTGCGGCTGCTGCCAAAGGACACGCGGGTCGATGCCTGCCTGCACAAGTCGGCCTTCCAGCAGGTGGATCGACGCGACGTCGATCAGTTGCTGGCTCTCGCCCAGCGGGCCGGTGCTGCGCAGCGACCCAAGCGCGCCGGCATTGCCCTGGTTGCCCTCGAACACCGTGTCATTGACGACGACGCCGCCGCCGACGAAGGACCCGATGAAGATGTAGGCGTAATCCCGGAACCGCGGCGCGCCGCCATAAAGATGTTCGGCCCGGCAGGCCGCGGTGGCGTCGTTCATGGCAAACACCGGAAGCTCGGTGAACCGGGCCACCTGTTCCGCGAAATCGATGTCTTTCCACGACTTGAACCGCTGCGACGGCGCGCCGAAAAGGTCGTTCCATTTCCACAGCTCGAACGGGGCGGCGATGCCGATGCCGCAAAGCCGGGCATGCGCTTCGGGCGGCAGGTCTTCGAGCAGCGTTTCCATCCCGCCTTCGAGAAAGGCGAACACGTCATCGGGCAGGGGATAGGGATAGGTGGTCGACACCTGTGCGCGGACGTTGCCGGTGAAGTCGAGCAGCAGCAGGTCGGCGCTGCGGCGTCCGATCTTGAGTCCCAGCGACAGCACCCCGTCCGGCGACAGCTCCATCGGGATCGACGGCTTGCCGACCTTGCCGCGCACCGGGTCGCCGCGCCGCAGGAACCCGTCCTGTTCAAGCTTGCGGAAGATCACCGACACGGTTTGCGGAGACAGCCCGGTCAGGCGGGCAAGTTCGATCCCGGCCATGCCGCCGCGACGCTGCAACATCGAAAGCAGCAGGCGTTCGTTGTAGTTGCGCACACCGCTTTGATTTACGCCGCCACTCGCGTCTCTGATTTTGCCACCGTCCATGAAGACAAACTTAATCCAGAAAGAATCCAAGTTTAAGATGGCTGAGAATATTTAATAAATAAAGTTTATTTATTTATTGACAGGCACCCGGATATCTGACCTTTTTACCTGCAACCTGTAGCAAAACCGCAGGCAGGGGGGCGGGCTGTCATCAGCCCGAAAGACTGAAAGCACGTGTTCCTGGGAGGAAACCATGAAAAAACTACTGCTGAGCTCGGCGATTGCATTTGCGTCCATGTCCGGTGCGGCCTTTGCCGCGGGTCACGGCGTCAGCGCATGCCTGATCACGAAAACCGACACCAACCCGTTCTTCGTCAAGATGCGCGAAGGCGCGACTGCCAAGGCCGAAGAACTGGGCATGACGCTCAACAGCTATGCCGGCAAGATCGACGGCGACCACGAAACACAGGTCGCGGCCATCGAAACCTGCATCGCCAACGGTGCCAAGGGCATCCTGCTCACCGCATCCGACACCTCGTCCATCGTTCCGGCCGTCCAGCAGGCACGCGATGCGGGCATCCTCGTGATCGCGCTCGATACACCGCTTGATCCGATCGACGCGGCAGACATGACATTCGCCACCGACAACTTCCTTGCCGGTGAACTGATTGGTCAGTGGGCCCGCGCCGCGCTGGGCGACGAGGCGGCAAATGCCCGCATCGGCACGCTTGATCTTGCCGTCAGCCAGCCGACCGTCGACGTGCTGCGCAACCAGGGCTTCCTTCAGGGCTTCGGCATCGACCTGGGCGATCCCAACGTGATCGGCGACGAAACAGACCCGCGCATCGTCGGCAGCGACGTGACCCAGGGCAACGAAGAGGGTGGCCGCCGGGCGATGGAGAACCTGCTTGCGCAGGACCCGACCATCAACGTGGTGCACACCATCAACGAACCTGCCGCCGCCGGGGCCTATGAGGCGCTCCGTGCCATCGGTCGGGAAAACGACGTGCTGATCGTATCGGTCGACGGTGGCTGCCCGGGTGTGCAGAACGTCAAGGACGGCGTGATCGGCGCGACCTCTCAGCAATACCCGCTGCTGATGGCCTCCAAGGGGATCGAAGCGATCGCCGCATGGGCCGCGGATGGCACAAAGCCGTCCGCGACCGACGGCAAGGATTTCTTCGACACCGGCGTGGCTCTGGTGACGGACCAGCCGGTTGACGGGATCGAGTCCATCGACACCGAAGAAGGCACGAAGCTCTGCTGGGGTTGATCCGACTCGGCCTTGACTGAACAATCGTGACAAGGGCGGGGATCGACCCGCCCTTGTCGCAAGAACGGCCAGCTTCTTCGTGAGGGAGGACTCTCATGCCACCATCAGACAATTACGAAACGGTTGTCGGCAAGGCGAATGCCGAGATCGCCTCTTTCGCCGGGCGCGACAAAAGCCTGATCGACCGCTTTCACCACGTCCTGCACACCACCCCCGCGCTGGTGCCCCTGATCGTCCTGGTCGCGGCCATCATCGTCTTCGGCCTTGCCCTCGGATCGCGGTTCTTTTCCCCCTTCGCGCTGACGCTGATCCTGCAACAGGTCCAGATCGTCGGCATCGTCGCCGCTGCGCAGTCTCTCGTGATCCTGACCAAGGGCATCGACCTGAGCGTCGGGGCGATTGCGGTGATCTCCTCGGTGGTGATGGGGCAGTTCGCGTTTCGCTACGGATTGCCGCCGGGCATCGCCGTCCTCTGCGGGCTTGCGGTCGGCACCGGGATCGGTGCGGTCAACGGCTGGCTGGTCGCGCAGATGAAACTGCCGCCCTTCATCGTGACGCTGGGCATGTGGCAGATCGTGCTGGCGGCGAACTTCCTCTATTCCCAGAACGAGACCATCCGCTCGCAGGAAATCGCGGAACAGGCGCCGCTGTTGCAACTGATGGGCGCCAAGTTCGAGGTCGGTGGCGCTGTGTTCACGATGGGGGTCGTCTTCATGGTGCTGCTGGTGGCGGTTCTGGCTTTCGTGCTGAGGCACACCGCCTGGGGCCGCCACGTCTATGCCGTGGGGGATGATCCCGAAGCGGCGGAACTGGCCGGTGTGAACGTCAAAAGCACGCTGATTTCAGTCTATGCGCTGGCGGGTCTGATCTGCGCCTTCGCGGGCTGGGCCCTGATCGGGCGCATCGGGTCGGTGTCGCCGACATCGGGGCAACTCCTGAACATCGAAAGCATCACGGCGGTCGTGATCGGAGGCATCTCGCTCTTTGGCGGGCGCGGGTCGATCCTCGGCACCTTCTTCGGTGCGTTGATCGTCGGTGTCTTCACCCTTGGCCTGCGTCTGGCCGGCGCGGATGCGCAATGGACGTTCCTTTTGATCGGTGTGCTGATCATCGCCGCCGTGGCCGTGGACCAGTGGATCAGAAAGGTGGCAGCCTGATGGAACCGATCTTGAAAGGACGCGGACTGGTCAAGCGCTATGGACGTGTGACCGCGCTGGACCGTTGCGATTTCGACCTGATGCCCGGCGAGATCCTCGCCGTGATCGGCGACAACGGGGCGGGCAAGAGCTCGCTCATCAAGGCGGTGTCCGGCGCGGTCATCCCGGATGAGGGCACCGTGACGCTTGAAGGCAAGGAGGTGCGCTTCACGACCCCGATCGAAGCCCGGGCGGCGGGAATCGAAACCGTGTACCAGACCCTTGCCATGTCGCCGGCGCTGTCGATCGCCGACAACATGTTCATGGGCCGCGAGATCCGCAAATCCGGATGGCGCGGCAAGTGGCTGCGCCAACTGGACCGCGCCGCAATGGAAAAGATGGCCCGCGACAAGCTGTCCGAACTGGGGCTGATGACGATCCAGAACATCAACCAGGCGGTGGAAACCCTGTCCGGTGGTCAGCGTCAGGGCGTCGCCGTGGCCCGTGCCGCGGCCTTCGGATCGAAGGTCATCATTCTTGACGAACCGACCGCCGCCCTGGGGGTCAAGGAAAGCCGCAAGGTGCTGGAACTCATTCAGGACGTGAAGTCGCGGGGCATTCCGATCATCCTGATCAGCCACAACATGCCCCACGTGTTCGAGGTTGCCGACCGTATCCATGTGCACCGGCTGGGCAAGCGCCTGTGCGTGATCGACCCCAAGGACTACACCATGTCCGATGCGGTGGCCTTCATGACGGGCGCCAAGGACGCGCCGGAAGCCGCATAACGAGAACTGGCGGGCATCTGCCCGTCCGCCGCCGATGCTTCATGACGGCGGCCCGGTCACAAAAAAGGTCACAAAAAACGGCTCCCGAACTGTTTTCGGGAGCCGTTTCATCTCTTGCACGGCCAAAGGCCGTGTCACGGCAGGCTGGCTCAGTTCCAGAAGCCTTCGTCAACGTCTTCCAGCTGCTCCAGCTCTTCTTCGGTCATGCGTGTCACATAGGCGTAGGTTCGATCATCCACGGCCACAAGGTTCACGTCATCGACCTCGATCATCACATGCTTGTCCGCGATATCGAGAAAGCCGCCGACTTCGGCAACGATGCCGACCATGTCACCCGACTGGTTGAGCACGATGTCTTCGATCTCGCCGATATCGTTCCAGTCTGTGCCGACCTGATCGTACATGTTGTCTGCGTTCCAGCCTTCGTCGTTGGCCGCGCTTGTGGTGTAGATATTGCCACCGGTGATGTCGCGGCTGCGAATCAGGTTGGCGCCATCACCCATAATGCCGGTTCCGGCGGTCTGGGTGCCTGTGTCGTCCATCATCTGGCCGTCTGTGTCCTGCATGGCGCTGGAATCGTCGGCCATGTCGCCATTGGTGTGGTTTTCAGCCCATGCGCCCGTGGCGCCGATCGTGAGGGCGAGTGCACTGGCAAATAGCTTGGTCATTGCAATCTCCTTGGTTGCGTTTCATCTGCCGGGTCAACCAAGGCCGCCGGTCTCCGTTCCAAGGAACCTGAATAAAAAACTCTGGAACCGCTGAGGTTACGCCGAACCGGTTTCCTGCCGCCAATGCCTGCGACACAGGCTGACATAGGTCTCGTTGCCGCCGATCTGGACCTGCGCACCTTCTGTCATGACACGGCCCCGATCGTCCTTGCGCACCACCATGGTCGCCTTGCGCCCGCAGTGACAGATGGTGCGCACTTCGCGCAGCGTATCCGCAAGCGCCAGAAGCGTTGCCGATCCGGGAAACAGCTGACCCTGAAAGTCGACCCTCAACCCATAGGCCATCACCGGCACAGACAGGTCGTCCGCCACCCGCGCCAGCTGCCAGACCTGCTCCGGGGTCAGAAACTGCGCCTCGTCGATGAAGATGCAGGCCAGATCGGTCTCTGCCAGGATCCCTGAAATCCGCGCGAACAGATCGTCCGACGGCAAGAACATCTCTGCCTCGCGGGCAAATCCGATGCGCGACCCGATCCGGCCCTGCCCCGCGCGATCATCCAGCGCGGCCGTCATCCGGAAGACCGACATGCCGCGTTCCTCGTAGTTGTGCGCAGCCTGCAAGAGCAGGGTCGATTTGCCCGCGTTCATCGTCGAGTAATGGAAATAGAGCTTCGCCATGACCCGCCATGTGCCGCAACCGGACAACACGCGCAAGAGTGCCAGGACCGGCAAGCCCGGGATGCGCCCGAAATGCCTTTGACCGACGAATTGTGGTCTGGAACCCTTGTGCCATTGCATTACGATGCAAGTCAGGGGAAAGAGACGCAGATGGTCCCGTTTTTTCGGGATTTGTTGAGGGAATGAGTGATGCCAATGTTTGGTCCGTACTTGAAGAAACACACCGAATTGCTGGTCAAGGATGTGGGAATAGAAAAGGCCTGCACGCTGACCGGCAAGTCAAAGGCCACGCTGGGACGATACTATGCCGACCATGACGAACATGCCGATCGCTTCATGCCGATCGACGCGGTCGCGGCCCTCGAGCAGGTCTCGGGCTATCCCCATGTCACCTCGGCACTCGCAGAGCTCGGCGGCATCACCCTGTCCTTCGACGAGCGGCGCGGCAACGCCTCGAAGAACGGCGGATTCAACTCCGACGTGGTCGCCCTCAGTCAACGTTTCGCCATGCTGATGGGCGAATATCACCAATCCATCGAAGATGGCGTGATCACCGCCAACGAGGCGCGTCGCCTCCTGCGCGAGACCCTCGCGCTCCAGCAGGTGCTGGTGGACATGAAACTGCACCTGGAAGATGAAACAGTTTGAAGGCATCATCTCCGACCGCGGATCCCGATATGCGGTCAGCGGCGGGCCGGCAGGTAGCCGCGACGCGGTGGACGCCTTTCTGAAGGCCCTCAAACGCGGCAAGAAATACGCCAAGGCCACGCACAACACCTGGGGTGTCGTGTTTTCCGATGGCACCCCGCTCAAGAACGATGACGGCGAAGGCGGGGCCGGGCAGATCATCCTGCAGATGCTCGAACGCGAAGGTCTGACCGATCACGTGATCGTCGTCACGCGCTGGTACGGCGGCAAGCATCTGGGCGGCGACCGCTTTCGCCATGTTCAGGACTGCGTGCGCCATTACCTCGACAACGTTTAGGGGCATGGCGATGGTCTTTCTCACACGCCTCAAGGCGCGCTGCATCTGGTCGTGGTCCGGTGTCCTGGCGACATGGCGCAGCGAATACAGCTTTCGAAGCTGGGTCTGGGTCAATCTCGGCTCCGCACTGCTGGCTTTCGCGCTTCCCCTGACAGCGGCGGAACGTGCCCTGATCCTCGCCCTCGGGCTTCTGGTGCTGGCGGCCGAACTGCTGAATACCGCCATAGAAGACGCCGTCGACTATATCTCGACCGACGATCACCCCCTGGCAAAGCGCGCCAAGGACGCTGGCAGCGCCGGGGTCGCGGTGGCCGGGATCGCCGCCGGGGTCGCGTGGGTCGTTATTCTGATCGGCTGACCGCGCGCGCCTTGCGCCGCAGGTGCCAGCGATAGATCACCGGGGCCAGCACATGGTCATAGCCGAGCGACGCGACATGCCGGACCCCCGGAAGTCCAACCACCCCGGCCAGCCACCGGTATCGCGGCATCTCGCGCCACAGCTCCAGAAAGGCGGGTATCCCGTCGTAAAGCTGCCCGTCGCGCAGCACATAAAGCCGGCGCGCCGCGCTGTCTTCGTCAATCCCCCAGGCAGCCCTTGCCGGTCCGTTCAGATCGTCGAACTGGATCGCCAGGCCGTTGTGCCTGGCATAGGCGGCATAGTGGTTGATCTCGAACGAACAGACGGGGCAGTCCTCGTTGTAAAGCACGCGGGTCTCGGGTGTGTCGGTCATGGACAACAGGTAACGCGCGCTCGGAGCGTGGCAAGGCGTGGCGGGCACCCTGGCGCGGTCCCGATCTTCTCCGGTTCGCAAATATCCCGGGGGTTTGGGGGCAGAGCCCCCAACCGGTCGGATCGGGCGCAGCCTGATCCGATGTCTAAAGCTGCCCCCAAAGATCGTATTCGCCCGCCTCGTCCACCTCGACCGACACGATCTCGCCAACCGACAGCCCATCGGTCCGGTCGTCGATGAAGAGATTCCCGTCGATCTCCGGCGCATCGGCCTTGGTGCGGCAGGTGGCGACGCCGTCCTCGTCGATCTCGTCGATGATGACATCCATCCGCTGTCCGACCTTCGCCGCCAGCCTGGCCTCGGAAATCGCCTGCGCCTTTTCCATGAACCGGTCCCAGCGCTCTTGCTTGACCTCTTCCGGAACATGATCGGGCAGCGCGTTCGAACGGGCCCCGGCGACGTTTTCGTACTGGAAACAGCCGACCCGATCCAGCTGTGCCTCGTCCATCCAGTCCAGAAGTGTCTGGAACTCGGCCTCGGTCTCACCGGGATAGCCCACGATGAAGGTCGAGCGCAGGGTGATGTCCGGACACACGTCGCGCCACGCCGCGATCTCGTCCAGCGTCCGCGCCGCCGCGGCAGGGCGGGCCATGCGCTTCAATGTCTCGGGATGGGCGTGCTGGAACGGGATGTCCAGGTAGGGCAACACCAGCCCTTCCGCCATAAGCGGCACCAACTCGCGCACATGCGGGTAGGGATAGACGTAATGCATCCGCACCCACGCGCCCAGGCTGCCCAGATCGCGCGCAAGGGACAGGATCGGGAATTTCTCGTCCCGGTCCTTCCAGTCGGTACCATAGGCGGACGTGTCCTGGCTGATCACCAGCAATTCCCGCACGCCGCTTTCCACCAGCTTTTCCGCCTCGCGCAGCACCGCCTTGGCCGGACGCGAGGTCAGCAGCCCGCGCATGTCGGGGATGATGCAGAACTTGCACTTGTGATTGCAGCCCTCGGAAATCTTCAGATAGCTGTAATGCCGCGGCGTCAGGCTCACACCCGAGGCGGGCAGCAGGTCGACAAACGGATCGGGCGACGGCGGCACGGCGGCATGCACCGCGTCCAACACCTGCTCGTATTGATGCGGGCCCGTGACCGCCAGCACGCGGGGATGCGCGCCTGTGATGTAGTCCGGCTCCGCCCCCAGGCAGCCTGTCACGATCACCCGGCCATTCTCGGACAGCGCCTCGCCGATGGCATCAAGGCTTTCGGCCTTGGCGGAATCGAGAAACCCGCAGGTGTTCACGATCACCGCATCCGCGCCGGAATAATCCGGGCTGATCCCGTAGCCTTCGGCGCGCAACCGCGTCAGGATGCGTTCGCTGTCCACCAGCGCCTTGGGGCATCCAAGCGATACCATGCCGATCGTCGGCTGACCGGAGCGGGGCGCATCGGCGATCCGGGCCGCAGGGGCCAGATCGGGGCGCAGGGACGGGGGGTTCTGTGACATGAGCGGCATATAATGCGTTGCACCCGACTGCGAAAGCCCAGATCAACATCCTGCCCCCGCCTGTGCTGCCGCCTTGAACCTGCCGGAGGTCTGGTGACCGGACCGGCGCGTGGACGCGCAGCGTTGCAATGGGGCAGTGAACCTGCGGGCGGCCTGACCGTCCACAGGTTCGCAAAAGCTCCGGGCGCTCAGCGCCGGCGGTCGCGCCGCGAGCTCATCGGCTGGAACGCGACGCCGACATGGGCCTCGCAATAGGGTTTGCCCTGCTGGACGGGCAGGCCGCAGAACCAGAAATCCGGCGTTGCCGGATCGCCGACAGGCCATTTGCAGGTCCGTTCGGTCAGTTCCATCAATGTCAGTTTCTTGGCCTTCTTCTCCACAGCATTCACCTTTGCGAGCGCCTCTGGACTGATTTCATTGGCCGAAGGCTGCGGCGGCAGAGGCTGACCCGCCGGAATGATCTGCTTGCGCGGATTGGGCGGTGGCGTCGCGGATTTCGTTTCCATAATGACCTCGGGTTTTGCCGGTTTCGACGGGGCGGGCTTCGGTGCCGCCTTGGGCTTGACCACTTCGGGCTTGGCCGCCGGCTTCGGCTCCGGCTTGGCGGTGCCGGCCGCGCCGGCACGGTTCGACAGCCCCAGGCGGTGCACCTTTCCGATCACGGCATTGCGGGTCACCCCGCCCAGTTCCTTGGCGATCTGGCTGGCCGACTGGCCTTCGCCCCACATCTTCTTCAACAGCTCTACACGTTCATCGGTCCAGGACATCTCTCGCCCTCCATCAAAAAGAGCGGCCGTTTGCGTTGGCCGCCCGAAATCTCTAAGTCGCTCCTTATTCTAATCATGCGCGGACGAGTTACAACCCGCGCCGACAGGCAAGAGGGCAGCAATGCAGCAGACAGGGCAGATGATCGCACATGAACGCCGTTTCGGACGGGTGAACTGGCTGGGGCTCTATACGCTGGGCCAGCGCGAGATCCTTCGCTTCATGAATGTCTGGACCCAGACGCTGCTGGCCCCGCTGGTCACCGCCGGTCTGTTCCTGCTGATCTTCACCATCGCCATCGGCCCGCGCCGCGGCGACGTGATGGGCGTGGGCTTCACCACGTTCATTGCACCGGGCATCCTGATGATGACGGTGATCCAGAACGCCTTTGCCAACACTTCGTCCTCGATCGTGGTCGCGAAGGTGCAGGGCAATATCGTCGATACGCTGATGCCGCCGCTCTCGGCCGGTGAACTGGTGCTGGGGTACCTCGCCGGGGGCGTGGCGCGCGGGCTGCTGGTGGCTGTCGCGATCGCCGTGGCGCTCTGGGTGTTTCTGGGCATCGTGCCGCAGCACCCGCTCGCGGCGCTCTATTTCGTCATCATCGGGGCGGCGCTCTTGTCGGGGATCGGCATGGTCGCGGGCATCTATGCCGAAAAGTTCGACCAGATGGCCGCGATCACCAATTTCATCGTCACGCCGCTCGCCTTCCTGTCGGGCACGTTCTACTCGGTCGAGGCGCTGCCGCCGCTGCTCAACGACATCACCCATGCCAACCCGATCTTCTACCTGATCGACGGGGTGCGCTGGGGCATGATCGGCGTGTCCGACAGCAGCCCGCTTCTGGGCGCGGTGATCGCCCTTCTCAGCACGGTGGCGATCAATCTCGTGGCGTGGTCATTTTTCCGACGGGGCTACCGGCTGAAGGCCTGATCCGGCCCTCGCGCCACATCAGGAGACCCGCGCCGCCAAGGATGATCAACGTCCCGATGACCGAGATTGCATCGGGCCGAACGCCGAACACGACGAAATCGTAAAGCGCCGCAAAGACCAGCGTGGCATAGAAGAACGGCCCGACAAAGCTTGCATCGGCGCGGGCCAGCGCGTTGATGAAACAGGTCTGCGCCGAGGCCATCAACAGCCCGATCCCGGCCAGCGCCAGCCATTGCTCGGGGGTCGGTGCGATCCATACCCAGACCGCCGCGGCAGAGGCGATGCCGACCCCGATCACGTTGTTGACCAGCAGGATCTGCAGCGGCCCTTCGCGCCCTGTCAGGCGCTTCATCACGATCACCTCGCAGCCAAGCGCCAGCGCCGCCCCGACCGCCAGAAGCGCTGCGGGCTGAAACGCCGCCGGTGTCGGGCGCAGCAGGATCATCGCGCCGCAGAGCGCAATCGCCGCCGCCGAAAGCCGCACCGGCCCGACCCGTTCGCCCAGCAGCGGGATCGCCAGCAGCAATCCGATCACCGGGTTCAGGAAGCTGATCGCGGTGGCGTCCGACAGAGGGATGAAGGCCGCGGCGGCAAACATCAACGTGACGCCGCCCCAGCCGAACGCCACCCGCAGCGTATGCGTGGGCCAGGCCACCTGGGTAAACCTCAACCGCATCGCCAATGCCGCCACGGCAAAGGCCAGAAACGCAAAGACAAAGCGTCCCTGGCTGATCTGCAGCGGATTGAGCGCCGGTCCAAGCGCGTCGGTTCCCAGCATTTTGGCGAGCAAGGTGGTTCCCGCCACAAAGGCCGAAGCCAGCAGCGTCAGCAGCGCGGCAAGAAGCGGATTCTGGGCCTTGGGCACGAACATGGCCCAGCCATGATCGGCTTTTCACGCAAAGGCAATCACGCGCTGCGTGTCGGTACAATCTGTTGAACGATCCCGACGAGGATCAGGTAGACAGAGGTGGCGATCAGACCCCAATGCGCCCAGCTTTCGGGATGGAAATCCACCCAGGCCGCCCAGCCCGCGAAAAACGTCCAGGCCAGCGCGATCGGCAGCGACACGCCGCGCCAGCGTTCGGTCCGCACCGGGTGAATGAACTTGAGCGGCAGGAACATCGCCACCGACAAAAGCGCGACCAGCGTCAGCGAGACCCAGAAATTTGGCTCGATCGCGAACAGCACCAGCACAAGCATGTTCCAGCAGCCGGGAAAGCCGTGGAACGAATTGTCCGACGTCTTCATCCGGCTGTCGGCGAAATACAAGGCCGAGGCGAATGTGATCACGATGATCGCGAACCACCCCATCCAGCCGGGCAAAAGCCCCGACTGGAACAGCGCAAAGGCCGGGATGAACACATAGGTCAGGTAGTCGATGATCAGGTCGAGCAGCACACCGTCGAACCTTGGTGCGTTCACCTTCACGTCGTATTTGCGCGCCAACGGGCCGTCGATCCCGTCCACGGCAAAGGCCACGACAAGCCACAGGAACATGATCGACCAGTCTTCCTGGGCCGCTGCCAGCAGCGCAAGCATGGCAAAGACGGCCCCCGTGGCGGTCAGAAGATGGACAAGCAGGGCGCGGGACTGATCGGTCATTTCGCGGTTTTGGCCCAATTTGCCGGGAGGCGCAACGCACGCTCCACGGATCGGCGGGTCGAGTGCCTCGCCCGAGGCGACCTGTCGCCGCTACGCAACGAGGTGCTGCCCGTCCTGCCCGGTGATCGTCGCGCTGACGATCCGGCCGACCGGCTGCTCCTTGGCAAAGCGGACTTCGGTGAATTGCTCGGTCCGGCCCATACCGGGAGATTCCATCAGGATACGATGCGCGCGGCCCTGCTGGTCGTGCAGGTGACGGCGCACGGCGGCCTCTCCGGCGGCGCGCAACCTTGCCGCGCGGTCCTTGATCGCTCGGCCGTCCACCGGCGGCATCCGCGCAGCGGGCGTGCCTTCGCGCGGCGAATAGGGAAAGACGTGCAGCCATGTCAGCTTGCACTCTTCGACCAGCTTCAGAGAATTCTCGAAATGCGCCTCGGTCTCGGTCGGGAACCCGGCGATGATATCGGCCCCGAACGTCATGTCAGGCCGCAGCGCGCGCGCCTCTTCGGCAAAGCGGATCGCATCGTCGCGCAGGTGCCGCCGCTTCATCCGCTTGAGGATCAGGTCGTCGCCATGCTGCAGGCTCAGGTGCAGATGCGGCATCAGGCGCGGCTCGGTCGCGATGGCCTGCATCAGGTTCTCGTCCACTTCGATGCTGTCGATGGAACTGATCCGCAGGCGCGGCAGGTCGGGCACCAGCTTGAGGATGCGCATGACCAGATCGCCCAGCTTCGGCTGCGCGGGCAGGTCCGCGCCCCAGCTTGTCAGGTCCACGCCGGTCAGCACCACCTCGTTGAAGCCCTTGTCCACCAGCCGCTTGATCTGATCGACGATCACGCCCGCAGGCACCGACCGCGAATTGCCGCGACCGTAGGGGATGATGCAGAAGGTACAGCGGTGATCGCAGCCGTTCTGAACCTGCACGTAAGCGCGGGATCGCGTGCCGAACCCGTCGATCAGGTGCTGCGCGGTTTCCGTCACCGACATGATGTCATTGACCTGCACCGCCTCGGTCTGCCCGATGAAATCGGCAGCCAGCCCAGCCCACGTGTCCGGCGTCATCTTTTCGGTATTGCCGATCACCGCGTCGACCTCTTCCATCCGGGCAAAGGTCTCCGGTTCGGTCTGCGCGGCACATCCGGTCACGATCAGCCTGGCATCCGGGTTTTCCCGCCGCAGCTTGCGGATCTCCTGCCGCGCCTTGCGCACCGCTTCGGCGGTCACCGCGCATGTGTTGACGATCACCGCATTCTCAAGCCCCGCCTGCGCGGCAAGGTCCTTCATCGCCTCGGTCTCGTAGGCATTGAGCCTGCAGCCGAGCGTGGTGAACTTCGGCGCGCTCATGTGACCTGCTCCAGCCAGTCCGCCGTGAAATTGCCCGAGAACACATGCGCCGTCGGCCCGGTCATCCAAACGCCATCGTCGCGCCAGTCGATCTCGATCCGCCCGCCGTCAAGGTCGATGCTCACGCGCCGCCCGGTCAAACCACGCCGGGCCGCCGCAACAGCCGTGGCACAGGACGACGACCCGGAGGCCAGCGTCACACCGACACCGCGTTCCCAGACCCGCATCCGCAGATGGTTCTCGCCAATGACACTGGCAAACTGCACATTGGTCCGCTGCGGATAGAGCGGATGACGCTCGATCTCGGCGCCGCGTGCTTCAAGCTCCACTGATTCGGCGTCCTCGACAAAGAAGGTGCAATGCGGATTGCCCATGCCGGTCGCGGTCGGCGCGCCCTCGATGGGCAACTCCAGCGTATCCATCTCGCGCGCCAAAGGCACTTCGTCCCAGCGTACCTGCGGCTGGCCCATGTTGACCGATGTCAGCCCGCCGCCCGAATCCCGTGCCAGCAAGCGCCCGCGCTCGGTGGTCAACACCACCTCCGCCGCGCCGGACCCGTCCATCAGGTACCGCGCGATGCAGCGGGTTGCATTGCCGCAGGCCCCGGCGGTCGTCCCATCCGCGTTGTAGAAAACCAGCCGCGCATCGGCCTCGCCGTCGCCCGGCTCGATGAGGGCAAGCTGGTCGAATCCGACCCCCCGGTGCCGATCCCCGATGGCCTGCGCCAGCGCCGCCGTCATGCGCACCGACCGCGCACGGCCATCCAGCACGACAAAATCATTGCCGAGCCCGTGCATCTTCATGAAGGGAAAGTCATCCAGGGCGGTCATCATGGCCGCGCATATACGCCCCTCCGATGCATCTTTCCAGTGGGCCGCAACAAAGCGCCTGCGGCATTCTGGAAGTTCGTTGCGGATTGTGCCGTTTTGGGGGTTGACCGCAATCCACCCTCTTTCTAGACAGCGCGCCAGTGGGCCGTTAGCTCAGTTGGTAGAGCAACTGACTTTTAATCAGTGGGTCGCAGGTTCGAATCCTGCACGGCTCACCACTGATCCTCCAGGGAATATCCCAACCATAGGCGCGCCGCGGATGGCGAAGCCCTTGGGAAGGTTCGTCAAATCGATTGCTGTCCCGGCGTCGTCGTCCGGGCCTGCCGTGTCGGTGCAAAGCGGTGCTTCGTGCCCGGCCCGGACTGTCGGGACGCCAGCTTATAGCATCTCGTGCTCTTCAAGGACCTTGCGGGCGCTGCGCAGGCATTCATGGGCTTGCGGGACTCCGCAATAGATCGCCACAACGTGACAGATCGCGCGGATTTCCCCAAGGCTGACACCGTTGTTGATCGCGCCGCGACAGTGCAGTTCCCATTCATGCATCTTGCCCAATGCGCCCAGCATGGCGAGGTTCATCATGCTGCGCGTCTTCGGGTCGATCGCGTCATCGCCCCAGCCGAAGCCCCAGCACCAGGCGGTCATCGCCTCCTGGAAGGGCCGCGTCAGGTCGTCCGCCGCATCGAGGCTCTGTTGCACATAGGCGTCGCCCAGCGTCGCCTTGCGGCGCTCGAGTCCCTTGTCGAACAGGTCGTCGTCGAAAGTTCCCATCCTTGCTTCTCCTTTGTCGGGTCAGACCGGCTGTCCGGTCAGGGTGGTGATGAGTGCGCGGGCCTGCGGAGACAGGGCCGCACGGTCGCGGATCGCGATCAGCAGGTCGCGCGTGGCCCAGGCCTCGTCCAGCGGGACCATGGCCAGCCGCGTCGCGTCGAGATAGGGCTCGATCACGCCGAAGGGCAGCACCGCGATGCCAAGCCGCGCCTGCACCATGCGCCGGACACCGTCAAAGCTCTGCACCGCGACCTGCGTGTGGATCCGGGTGCCAAGCGCCTCGGCCTGCCGGTCGAGGAAGGACTGGATCGAGCTGCCGGCCTGAAGTGCGACAAAGGGTTCGGCGGCGATCTCGGCAAGCCTCAGCTTGCGCCGCGTGGCAAGCCGGTGATCCGCCGGAGTGACGACGACAAGCGTGTCGCGCCGGTAGGGCAGGGTGATCAGGTCGGCCGACTCGGTCAGGCCGCTGAAGACACCAAGATCGGCCGTTCCGGTGCGGACCGCCTCGGTCACCTCCGGGCTGGTCATCTCGGCCAGCCGGATGTGCAGATCGGGACGCGCCGCGACAAATTCGGCAAGGTCCTCGGGAAGGAATTGCGAGATCGCGCTGCTGTTGGCCGCCATGCGGATCGCGCCCTGCATGCCCGACGCATGTGTGGCCATGTGGGCGGCCATGCGCGCCACCGCGTCCTGCAGGGCCTCGGCATGGCGCAGCAGGTCGGTGCCCGCCGGGGTCAACTCGACCCCGCGCCGATGCCGGCGCAGAAGCGGCGCACCGACATGGGCCTCCAGATCGGCAATGCGCTTGCTGACTGCAGAGGACACCAACCCGTGCCGTATCGCGGCATGGGCGATGCTGCCGGTCTCCGCCACGGCCCGGAACAGCGCGAGCGAGGTCAGGTCGTAGCCCGTGCTCACCCTTCGGTCAGGCGGTCCGCCTGGGATTGCCGATGGTCGCGCACGGCAAGCCAGACCGACAGCGCAAGAAAGCCTGCCGTTAAGATATAGAGTCCGATCGAGATCGGGCTGGCGATCAGGATCGACCAGTCGCCATCCGAGATCGACATGGCCCGGCGCAGGTTGCGCTCCATGTCGCCGCCAAGCAGCAGCCCGAGCACGAGCGGCACAAGGCTCACGTCGAGCTTGCGCAGCAGGTAGCCGAGGACCCCGAAGAAGACCATCATCTCGAGGTCGAAGACCGAGTTCGAGATGCTGTAGACGCCGACGAAGGTGACCGCGGCGACGATGGGCATGAGCGCCCATGTCGGCGTCATCATCAGCCGGGTGAAGATGCCGATCATCGGAAGGTTCAGGATCAGAAGCGTGATATTCGCCATGTAGAGCGACGCGACGAGGCCCCAGACAAGATCAGGCTGGCGTTCGAACAGGAGCGGTCCCGGCTGCACGTTCAGTGACACCAGCATCGCCAGCAGCACTGCCGTGGTGCCCGAGCCCGGAACACCGAGCGACAGCATCGGGATCAGCGCCCCGCCGGAGGCCGCGTTGTTGCCGGCCTCGGGGGCCGCCACGCCGCGCGGGTCGCCCTTGCCGAAGGTGCCTTTCTTGTTCGACGTCTGCTTTTCCGCGACATAGGCCATGAACGACCCCAGAGAGGCCCCCGCGCCGGGCAGCACGCCCGCGACAAAGCCCACGCCCGATCCGCGCAGCATCGCCCAGCGGGTGCGCCAGATCGCGCCCCATTGCGGCAGCCAGCTTCCCACCGGGATCGCCTTGGGCCGGTCCTTGAGCGTCTTTTCCAGAAGCATCAGGATTTCCGAAATCGCGAACAGGCCCACAAGGGCGACGATCGGCTCGACCCCGTCATAAAGGTGGAAGCTGTCGAAAGTGTAGCGCGGAACGCCCGAGATCGGGTCGAGACCCACGGTGGCGAGCACCAGGCCGATCATCGCCGACAGCAGCGTCTTGCGCGGGTCGACCCCCGCGATGCCGCCGATCGTGGCGAAGGCGAGGATGTAGAGCGCGAAATAATCCGCCGGGCCGAAATGGATCGCCGCGCGCGCCAGGATGGGCGCAAAGAGCGACAGGCCGATCACCGCGATGGTGGCCCCGATGAAAGAGGCGACACCCGAGATTGCCAGCGCGTTCGCGGCCTGCCCCTGCACCGCCATCGGATAGCCGTCGAGCGTGGTCATGATCGCCGGTTCGTCACCGGGAATGTTGAGCAGGATCGAACTGATCCGCCCGCCATACATGCAGCCGAAATAGACCGCACAGAGCAGGATCATCGACGATGTCGGGTCGAAGCCGAAGGCAAAGGTCAGCGGGATCAGCACCGCGACACCGTTCACCGGCCCAAGGCCGGGCAGCGCGCCCAGCAAGGTTCCGACAAAGCAGCCCATCAGCAGCAGACCGATATTGAGTGGCGACAATGCGATCACAAAGCCTTGGCCCAGGAGCGACAGGGTTTCCATGATACGTCCTCTTGCGCTCAGCGCCGGTCAGTCGGCGACGAAGAGCTCTCCCAGAAAATCAAGCGGCAGTCCCAGCAGCTGGTCGAAAAGCGCCCAGAGCGCGGGCGCCATGATCGCTCCCAGCAGAACGGCCCGCCAGGGCGCGCCACCCAGGATGATGCCGATCAGCGCGATCAACGCGAAGGTGGCAAGCGGAAAGCCCAGCGGCTCGAGTGTCAGCGTGTAGCCCACCAGCACGGCGAGCGCGGCAAGCTGCCGCCACATCCGTTGCGGAGCAGGCCAATCGACCTGCCCCGTCGGGAACACGACAAGCGACGCGGAGAGGAGCATCATGGGGATGCCCACGATGATCGGAAACACCGTCGGCCCCAGCACATCCCCGAAGGTGATGGCATAGGTGCCCGCCTGCCGCGTATAGAGCGCCGCGATCACGAAGATCACGACGCCCATGATCCTTACGCTCATTCGATGACGCCGATATCTCGCGAGATCTCTTCCATCACGTCCGCCTGTTCGCGGACGAACGCCTCGAAGGCCTCGCCACCGCGCCAGATCGGCACGAGGCCGGACTGGGTTGCTGCCGTCTGCCACGCCTCGGAGTTGTAGAGCGTTTCCAGCTTCTCGACCCAGGCTGCGTATTCCGCGTCGGTGACGTCGCCCCCGGTATAGAGGCCGCGCCAGTTGTAGCCGGTCACGTCGATGCCCTGGCTGATCGCCGTCGGGATGTCCGGAAAGGCCGGGATCGGGTCATCGCTCAGCGCCGCCAGGACGCGGATGTCGCCGGATTCGACAAAGCCCGCGATCTCGCCCAGGTCGGTCGACACCACGTCGATCTGGCCGCCCATCATCTGGGTGACCGCGTCGGTGCCGCCATCGAACTGCACCCAGCGGATCGCGCCCAGGTCGTCGACACCGGCGGCGTCCGCGACCATCAGCAGGCGGATGTGGTCCCAGCCGCCCGCACCGGACGATCCGGCCGTGACGATGGCACTGGCGTCCTCGAGCATCGCGGCGTTCAGCTCTTCGAGGCTCTGGATCGGGCTGTCGTCATCGACGGCGATCACGCCCACATCGGCCCCCAGCATGGCAAGATAGCGCATCGAGTCGAGCGGCGCGGGGTAGCGACCCTGCGCGATCTGGGTGATGCCCACGGTCGATGTCGCCACGATCAGTTCGGCGTCGTCGGGCCGCTCGGACGCGACCATCGCAAAGGTCACGGCGCCGACGCCCCCCGGCATGTTGGTGACCTGCACGTTGCCATCCACGAGATCGAGCTCGGTCAGGATGCGGCCGATCGTGCGGCAGGTGAAGTCCCAGCCGCCGCCGGGGTTCGAGGGCGCGATGCACTCCGTTGCGCTGGCGGGCAGCGCCGTGAGCGTCATCGCCGTGGCCATCGCGGCCCCGATCTTGGCGGTCGTCATCATGCGAAAAATCATCGGTCTTCTCCTCCCAAATTGAACCTGACGGGAAAAGGATGCGATCTTGCGTGGTTTTTCAAGGAGTTTCGAGATCTGCCCCGATCAGCTGTCAAAAAAAGTGATGTTTGGTTCACACAAAGAGATGTCTCGCGGGCACCCCCTTGCCCCCGCGAATTGCGACCGGGCAATATGCGACCAGGACACCGCAACCGAAAGGACGACAGGCCATGGCCACCACCGCGACCCCGATGACAGCTGTTCCCGAGGGGGCCCGCATCTCGATCTGCGAGGTCGGACCGCGTGACGGTTTCCAGATCGAATCGGCCTTCATCCCGACCGACAGCAAGATCGCGATCATCAACGCGCTCTTCGCGGCCGGGCTGCGCCAGATGCAGGTCACCTCCTTCGTCAGCCCCAGGGCGGTGCCGCAACTGGCCGATGCCGAAGCGGTGCTGGCCGGCATCGACAGGCCCGAAGGCGCGGTGATCACCGCCCTGATCCCCAACCTGCGCGGCGCCGAACGCGCGGCCGGTGCCGGTGTCGATGCGGTGCACACGGTTGTCTCGTCCTCCGAGACCCATAATCTGAAGAACGTGAACCGCTCCATCGCCGCATCTCTGAGCGATTTCGAAGAGGTGTTCGCCCTTCTGGACCGCGCCGGTGTCGCCATCGAGGGCGGCATCGCCACTGCTTTCGGCTGCCCGTTCGAAGGCATCGTGCCGCCCGAGCAGGTGGCCAGGATCGCCAAGCGGTATCAAGAGCTTGGCGCGGCCTCGGTGGGTCTCGGCGACACCACCGGCATGGCCACCCCCGCCACCGTGCGCGCCGCGGTGCAGGCGATCCGGGCCGAAGCGCCGGGCCTGAAGATCGGGTTGCATTTCCACAACACGCGCGGCGTCGGGCTGGCCTGCGTGATGACCGGGCTGGCCGAAGGCGTGACCCATTACGATGCCTCGGTCGGCGGTCTCGGCGGCTGCCCCTTCGCCGCGGGAGCGACCGGCAACATCTGCACCGAGGATCTGGTCTACCTGCTGAACGAAAGCGGCTATGACACCGGCGTCGATCTCGACGCGATGATCGCCGCGGCCAGGCTCACGCAGGACGTGATCGGGCGCGACCTGCCGGGCCAGGTGATCAAGTCCGGACCCCGGCTCCGGCGCTTCGATCCCGGCCTCACGGCGACGGCCGCAGGATGAGCGCGCTACCCCTCGACGGCGTGCGGGTCATCGACCTGACGCGCATCCTGTCAGGCCCGTTCTGCTCCATGATCCTGGGCGATCTGGGCGCCGACGTGATCAAGGTGGAAAGCCCCGGTCGCGGCGACCCGGTGCGCGCGCAAGGCCATGTCCAGGATGGCCTGTCATGGTACTTCGCAAGCTTCAATCGCAACAAGCGCTCGGTCGCGCTCGACCTGCGGACCCCCGAAGGACTGGCGGTGCTGGAACGGTTGCTTGCGCAGGCCGATATCCTGACCGAAAACTACCGCCCCGGCGTGCTGGACGAGATGGGCCTGACCGAAGCGCGGCTGGCCGACATCAACCCCGACCTCATCGTGGTCAGCGTGAACGGCTATGGCACCACCGGGCCTTACGCCGACCGTCCCGCCTTCGATTTCATCGCCCAGGCGATGTCGGGCTACATGGCCACGAACGGCACGCCGGACACCGGCCCGCTGCGCACCGCGCCGCCGCTGACCGACCTGATCGCGGGGCTCTATGCGGCGCTGGGTGCGGTTGCGGCATTGCGCGGCCGCGAGGCCGGCGGCCCGGCCCAGCGGGTCGAGGCGTCGATGATGATGTCGATCCTGTCGATGATGGCCTACCTGTCCTCCGGCGCGCTGGCGACAGGCCGCGATCCGGTCAAGACAGGCAACGACCATCCCATCGTCGCGCCCTATGGTCTCTTCCGCGCCAGCGATGGCGACATCGCGGTGGCGCCCTCGACCGATGTGTTCGTCGGCCGCTTCCTGAAAGAGATCGGCCTCGCGCATCTTCTGGACGATCCGCGTTTTTCCGACAATGCTTGCCGGGTCGAGAACCGGGCCGCGCTGAACCTCCTGGTCGATGCGGCGCTGTCCGGGCAGACGCAGGCCCACTGGATCGACCGGCTGAACCGCGCGGGTGTGCCCTGCGGCCGGGTGCAAGGCCTGACCGAGGCGCTGTCCGACCCGCAGGTCGCGGCGCAGGACATGGTGCTCGACGTGCCGCATCCCGGGCATGGCTCGGTCAGGATGACGGGTTTCCCGATCAAGTTTTCCGAAACCCCGCTGCAGGTGCGCCATGCCACCCCCGATCTCGGTGCCCAGACCGCCACGGTGCTGGCCGAGGCCGGCTACACCCCCGAAGAGATCGAGACCCTGCGCAAGGGCGGCATCCTCGGCTGAGGCGCGCCGGTCCGCCACACCCCGGGCCGCGCAGAGCCCGAACGCCGCTGCACCGGCCCGAAGACAACCCTGGCTCTTCATCTTGCCGGCTAAACTCCGGGGGTTCGGGGGCTGGCCCCCGATCCGACCCCGACCAGACGCACAGGCGGCGAGGCACTGCGCCGCACGGACGGCACGCCTTTTTGCGCCTCGGGCCTTGCGCCGGCAATCCCGGCTGCTACCTTCTTGAGAGTGAGTTGCATTTTCAGTTTTCAGCAAACATAGTCGACGCGGAGGAACGACACATGACGAGACGACATCTGGCCCTGGTTTCTGTGGCCTGTGCCCTGATCGGGGTCAGCGGCGCCACCGCCGACGAGCGGATGAAGGTGGTCACGACCTTCACGGTTCTCGCGGACATGGCCGCGAACGTGGCGGGCGATGCCGCCGAGGTGGTGTCGATCACCAAGCCCGGCGCCGAAATTCACGGCTATGAACCGACGCCGCAGGATATCGTGCGCGCGGTCGACGCGGATTTGATCCTTTGGAACGGGCTCAACCTCGAGCTCTGGTTCGAACAATTCGTTGCGAATCTCGGCGATGTGCCCTCCGCCACGCTGAGCGACGGCATCGATCCGATCTCGATCTCCTCGGGCAGCTACGAAGGGATGCCGAACCCGCATGCCTGGATGGGGCTCGACAACGCGCTGACCTATATCGACAACATCGCCGCGGCCCTGTCCGAGCACGACCCGGAGAATGCCGCGACCTACGCCCGGAACGCGGCGCGCTACAAGGATGAACTGCGCGCCACGATCGAACCGTTGCGGGACGCGATTGCAACGATTCCCCAAGACCAGCGTTGGCTGGTGACCTGCGAAGGCGCGTTCAGCTACCTTGCCCGCGACCTGGGCCTGCAAGAACTGTATCTCTGGCCGATGAACGCCGATCAGGTCGGCACGCCGCAACAGGTGCGGTCGGTCATCGACGGCGTGCGCGCGCATGACGTCCCGGTGGTGTTCTGCGAAAGCACGGTGAACACGGCCCCGGCGGAACAGGTCGCGCGCGAAACCGGGGCCGCCTATGGCGGGGTGCTCTATGTCGATTCGCTGAGCGCTTCAGACGGCCCGGTGCCCACCTATCTGGACCTTCTGGCGGTCACGACCCGACGCGTCACCGAGGGTCTGACCTCCGCCACGAACTGAGCAGGGGACGACCTGAAAGAGGCCCGTGGCGATCCTGCTCCGGGCAAACCCGTGCCGGGTCGAAACGGTGCGGAACAACAAGGAACCAGCATGCTCGACGAGCAAAGCCAGACCAAGACCGCGCCGCGCCCGGATGCCGTGGGCGCGGGCCTGTCCGCACAGGACGTGACGGTCACCTACCGCAACGGGCACACCGCGCTGTGGAACGCGAGCTTCGAGATCCCGCGCGGCACGGTCACGGCGCTTGTCGGCATCAACGGCGCCGGGAAATCGACGATCTTCAAGGCGATCATGGGATTCGTGCCCGCCGCCACCGGCGAGATCCGCATCCTCGGCCTGAGCGTGAAAGAGGCGCTGGCGCGCAACCTCGTGGCCTATGTGCCGCAATCCGAAGAGGTGGACTGGGCCTTTCCGGTGCTGGTCGAGGACGTGGTGATGATGGGCCGCTACGGCAAGATGGGTTTTCTGCGCCGTCCGAAAGCCGCCGACCATGCCGCGGTCGATCAGGCGCTCGAGCGGGTCAACATGACCGAGTTCCGCCACCGCCAGATCGGCGAGCTGTCCGGCGGTCAGCGCAAACGCGTGTTCCTCGCCCGCGCCCTGGCGCAGGATGGGCAGGTGATCCTGCTGGACGAACCCTTCACCGGAGTCGATGTCAAGACCGAGGACCAGATCGTCGCCCTTTTGCGCGACCTGCGCGATGAAGGCCGGGTGATGCTGGTCTCGACCCACAACCTTGGCTCGGTGCCCGAATTCTGCGACCGCACCGTGCTGGTGAAAGGCACCGTGCTCAGTCACGGGCCGACAGAAACCACCTTCACCCGCGAAAACCTCGAAAAGGCGTTCGGCGGCGTGCTGCGTCACTTCACGCTGGGCGGCGACATGCTGCATGACGACGAGGACGCCCGCGAGGTGACGATCTTCACCGATGACGAACGTCCCTTCGTCCAGTACGGCGAAAAGACCCAGAGGACGGATCCGACCCCATGATCGCCGTCCTGCTGGAACCGTTCGGATATTCCTACATGGTCAACGCCATGTGGGTCTCGGCCCTGGTCGGCAGCGTCTGCGCGTTCCTGTCGGCCTACCTGATGCTCAAGGGCTGGTCGCTGATCGGCGACGCGCTGGCCCATTCGGTCGTGCCGGGGGTCGCGGGGGCCTATATCCTCGGCTTGCCCTTCGCGCTGGGCGCGTTCATCGCGGGCGGGCTGGCGGCGGGGTCGATGCTGTTCCTGTCGGAACGCTCCGGGTTGAAGCCCGACGTGATCATCGGGCTGATCTTCACATCCTTCTTCGGGCTGGGCCTGTTCATGGTGTCGATCAATCCGATGTCGGTGTCGGTCCAGACCATCACCATGGGCAACATCCTTGCCATCACCCCCGAGGACACGCTGCAACTGGCGATCATCGGGGTGGTGTCGCTGGTCATTCTGGTGGCCAGGTGGAAGGACCTGATGGTCACCTTCTTCGACGAAAACCACGCCCGCACCATCGGGTTGCGCCCGCAGCTGCTCAAGGCGGTGTTCTTCGTGCTGCTTTCCGCCAGCGTCGTGGCGGCGATGCAGACCGTGGGCGCATTCCTCGTCATTGCGATGGTGGTGACCCCGGGGGCCACCGCCTACCTGCTCTGCGACCGCTTCCCGCGCCTGATCGTGACCTCGGTGATCATCGGCGCGCTGACCAGCGCAATCGGCGCCTATGTCAGCTTTTTCCTCGACGGCGCGACGGGCGGCATTATCGTCTGCCTGCAGACGCTGATCTTCCTCATGGCCTTCATCTTCGCCCCGCGCCACGGCCTGCTTGCCGCGCGGCGCAAGGCCGATTCCGCGCTGCGCGACGGGCCGACCGACAGCCTTGTCGCCGCTGACCCTGCAAAAGGCGGCGCATGATGGACGTCGAAACCCTGCTTCTGCCCTTCCGCTTTGCATTCATGCAAAACGCCTTCCTGATCTCGATGATGGTGGCGGTGCCGACCGCGCTGCTGTCCTGCTTTCTCGTGCTCAAGGGCTGGGCCTTGATGGGCGACGCGGTCAGCCATGCGGTTCTGCCGGGGATCGTGCTGGCCTATATTCTCGGCATCCCGCTGATCATCGGCGCGTTTGCGGCGGGCATGACCTGTGCGGTGGCAACCGGCTATCTGTCGAGCAACAGCCGGGTCAAGGAAGACACGGTGATGGGTGTGGTGTTCTCGGGCATGTTCGGGCTGGGGATCGTTCTCTATGTCTCGGTCGAGACGAACGCGCATCTGGATCACATCCTCTTCGGCAACATGCTGGGCGTCGGGGCGCAGGACCTGTGGACCGCCGGGATCATTTCGGCGCTGGTCGCGGGCGTTCTGGTGCTGAAGTGGCGGGACTGGCTGCTGCACAGCTTCGATCCGGCGCAGGCGCAGGCCTCGGGGCTGTGGGTGAACGCGCTGCATTACGGGCTGCTCACGGCGCTGTCGCTGACCATCGTGGCGACGCTGTCGGCGGCCGGGCTGATCCTCGCCATCGGGCTCCTGATCGCGCCGGGGGCGATTGCCTTCCTGCTGGTGCGGCAATTCAGGACGATGCTCTGGCTGTCGGTGGCGATCAATATCGGCGCTATGCTGCTGGGCACCTATCTGAGCTTCTTCCTCGACAGCGCGCCCGCGCCGACGATCATCCTGATCCTCACCGCGCTGTTTATCGTGGCCTTCATCCGCCGGCAGGTGTTGACCCGCCGCGCGTCCCGGCTGCGCGTCCGCCACGGGTAGGCGCCAAGGACTTTCGAAAGTCCTTGGTCACGCGGTTTGCAAACCGCGCCTCAAGCGCGTTCGAACGCGCTTGGACCAAGCCATTTCGAAATGGCTTGCCCGCTCAGGTCATCACGTCCGGCTCTGTGCGTCCGGTCCGCTCGGCCAATCCGCTGATGGCCGCGGTGGCCTGCGCAATCTCCCGCAGCGCCTCCTGGGTCTCGATGTTCAGATCGCCTCCCGGCGCCTCGTACCGCTCCAGGTACACCCGCAGCGTCGCGCCCTCGGTGCCGGTGCCCGACAACCGCAACACCGCCCTGCCGCCACCTTCGAAATTGATCCGAAGCCCCTGGTTGTGGCTCACCGATCCATCGACCGGATCGTGATAGGAGAACGAATCCGACCCGATCACGGTGCAACCCCCAAAGCTCTGCCCGGCCAGGTCGTCCAGTTTCGCGGTCAGGTCCGCCATCAGGTCATTGGCCGCCGCAGCATCCACCGCCTCGTAATCATGGCGCGAGTAATAGTTGCGTCCGTAGGTCCGCCAATGGTCCTGAAGGATGTCCCTCACCGACATCTTGCGCACCGCAAGGATGTTGAGCCACAAGAGCACCGCCCAGAGCCCGTCCTTTTCGCGCACGTGGTCGCTTCCGGTGCCGGCGCTTTCCTCGCCGCAAAGCGTCACGCGCCCCGCGTCCAGCAGGTTGCCGAAGAACTTCCAGCCCGTCGGGGTCTCGAAACATTCCACCGCCAGCGCCTCGGCCACCCGGTCGCAGGCGGCGCTTGTCGGCATGGAGCGCGCAACCCCCGCGATGCCGCGCGCGTAGCCCGGCGCGAGATGTGCGTTGGCGGCCAACACCGCAAGCGAGTCCGACGGTGTGACGTAGATACCGCGCCCAAGGATCATGTTGCGGTCGCCGTCGCCATCCGAGGCGGCCGCGAAATCCGGCGCGTCGTCGGACATCACCAGGTCGACCAGCGGCTTGGCCCAGATCGGGTTCGGATCGGGATGGCCCTTGCCGAAATCTACCGAGGGCACTCCGTTCAGGACCGTGCCCGCAGGCGCGCCAAGCGTGTCTTCGAGGATCGCGGTGGCATAGGGGCCCGTCACCGCATGCATCGCATCGAACTTCATGGTGAAACCGCTGGCAAACAAAGCGCGCAGGGCGTCGAAATTGAACAGCTCTTCCATCAGCGCGGCGTAATCCGTGACCGGGTCCACCACCGCGACACGCATGTCGCCCAGCGTGGTCTGACCGATCCGGTCAAGGTCGATATCGGGCGCGTCCAGCGTCTTGTAGCTGTCGATCGTCTTGGTCTGCTCGAAAATGGCGTTGGTGATGGTCTCGGGGGCCGGCCCACCATTGGCGCTGTTGAACTTCAGGCCGAAATCCGCGTCGATGCCGCCGGGATTGTGGCTGGCCGACAGGATCAGCCCGCCATCCGCGCCGCGCTGCCGGATCAGGTTCGACGCGGCAGGGGTGGACAGAAGCCCCCCCTGGCCGACAATTGCCAGGGCCGCGCCATTGGCGGCCGCCATGCGCAGGATGGTCTGGATCGCCTCGGCGTTGAAGTAGCGCCCGTCGCCGCCGATCACCAGCGTCTTGCCTTCGGCCCCGCCGATGGCGTTGAAGATCGACTGCACGAAACATTCGACGTAGCCTGGCTGCATGAAGATGCGGGTTTTCTTGCGCAGGCCGGATGTGCCGGGTTTCTGTCCGTCGAACGGGGTGCAGCGTTGGGTCAGGATCGTCATGCGGGTACCTCTTTGAACTGGCGACACAAGTGTAACGCGGTAATGGCAGGATGCACCTCGAATGCATCCGGCGCATGTAAGCCGGGGCAATTTTACGACAATTCGACCAAAGGTCGATCAGTTCGACCCGCGCCGCTCAGATCTCGGTCAGCGCGGTGCGCTGTTGCCCGGCGGCATCGAAATTCGCCGGATCGAGCCAGCGCCTGAACCGGGCCTTCAGACCGGGCCATTCGCTGTCGAGGATCGAGAACCACGCCGTGTCACGGTTGCGACCCTTGTAATGCGTGGCCTGCCGGAACGTTCCCTCATAGGTGAAGCCCAGCCGCGCGGCGGCGCGTCGCGACGGCGCGTTCAGCGCGTCGCATTTCCATTCGTAGCGGCGATAGCCCAGCTCATCGAAGGCACGCGCCATCAGCAGAAACTGAAATTCGGTCGCCGCCCGGGTGCGTTGCAGCGCAGGCGACAGGTTGACCCAGCCCACCTCGAGGGTTGCGGCCATGGGGTCGACGCGCATCAGGCCGGCATGGCCCACCGCCGTGCCATCGACGAGGATCGCATGGTGCTTCGGATCGGTCGACCGCGCTGCCTGGTCAACCCAGTCGCGGTAGATGTCGCGATCGGTGAACGGCCCGACCGACAGATAGGTCCAGCCGCGCCCGTCCACATCCGCCGCGAACGCCTCGAAAAGGTCATCCGCATGGTTCCGGGCAAGCGGGGCCAGCCGGCAATAGCGCCCCTCGATCTCTGTGTCGGGGGGCGGCGGACGCGGGATGTCCAACGTGACCGGCAGCCCGACGGGTTGGCCCAGCGCGTTGTCGCGCTGGCCCGTGATCAGGGGGTCACTCACGCAAATTCGCGGCCCAGTGCCTCGTCGACCGACGCGATGATCTGGTCGATGTCGTCCTTGGTGGCGATCAGCGCGGGGCTGAAGCAGAGCGTGTTGTTGTAGCCCGGCACGGACCGGTTGGTCGCGCCGATGATGATGCCTTGGCCCATGCAGTCGGCCACCACCTTCTGCACCCGCTTTTCCGCCATCGGCTTGCGGGTCTCGCGGTCCTCGACCAGTTCGGCGCCCAGGAAGAGCCCCTTGCCGCGCACATCGCCGATCACGGCATGCCTGTCGGCAAGTGCATGAAGCTGATCCAGCATGTAATGCCCCATCGCGGTGGTGTTTTCGAGCAGGTCTTCGTCTTCGATGATCCGCATGTTCTCGAGCGCCGCCGCGGGGCCGGCGGTGCAGCCGCCGAAGGTCGAGATGTCGCGGAAATAGTTCATCGGATCGTCGGCATCGTCCTTGAACATGGAAAACACCTCTTCCGTCGTCACCATGCAGGCAATCGCGGCATAGCCCGAGGCCACGCCCTTGGCCATCGTCACCATGTCCGGCTGCACGCCGTAATGCTGGTAGCCGAACCATGTGCCGGTGCGCCCGACGCCGCAGACCACCTCGTCGATATGCAGCAGGATATCGTACTTGCGGCAGATCTCCTGCACGCGCTCCCAGTATCCCTGCGGCGGGGCGATCACGCCTCCGCCCGCGGTCACCGGCTCGAGGCACAGCGCGCCCACGGTGTCCGGGCCTTCGCGCAGGATCACCTGTTCGATCTGATCGGCGGCCCATTCGCCGTAATTCTCGGATGGGGCACCCTGATCGGCGGCGCGGTATTCAAGGCAATGCGGCACACGCACGAAACCGGGTGTGAACGGCCCGTACTGGGCGTTGCGTTCGTCCTGACCGCCCGCCGACAGGTTGGCGATGGTGGTGCCGTGGTAATCGCGGTCGCGGTAGAGGATCTTGTGCTTGGTGCCGCCATAGCGCTTGTGGGCGATCTGGCGGACCATCTTGAACGCCTTCTCGTTCGCCTCGGACCCCGAGTTGGTATAATAGACGCGGCTCATGCCCGGCATCTTGGAAATCAGCTTTTCCGAAAACAGCGCACCGGGGATCGACCCGGCAGAGCCTGCGAAATAGTTCAGTTTCAGCAACTGGTCATAGACCGCCTTGGCGATGCTTTCGCGACCGTAGCCGACATTCACCGTCCAGACACCGCCGGACACGGCATCCAGATGCTCCTTGCCCTTCTGGTCCCAGACCCGCATGCCCTTGCCTTCGACGATGATCCTGGGATCATTGGTCTCGAACGGCTTGTGCTGGATCAGGTGGTGCCACACATGGGCGCGGTCGGCTTCGACCACATGGCTAAGATCGTTTTGGGACAATGTACCGTCCATGGTCGTCACCTCCGTTTGAGAATCATGAATGGCCTGACACGCGACGCGCTCCGGCACGGGCATCTTGATCAGATCATGCCACGCACGTTAGGGCCAGACCGGACCTGCGCGTAGGTCCACATCCGCCCTGACGTGAGGGTCGATCAAGCGTTACATACCACAGCCAAGCAGGAAGTGCAGGGGGGTCAGGACCCCTCCGTGACCGGCACCTCTGCCGGAGCGCCGCCGATCAGGCCCATCAGCGCGCCGATCTGCCCGTCCAGCCAGCCGCGAAGCTGGTCCACCAGCGCCACGTAGGTTTCGAGCGGGGCGGCGAGCTGCGGCAGGGTCTCGGCCAGTTGAGGCGCGAATATGTAAAGCGCGATGGCGATCGCAAAGATCATCAGGGTCAGGGTAAAGCCACGGCCAAAACCGCCTCTTTCGTCGTCGTCATCGTCGAGATCGGCCTGGACGGTGCGGACTTCCTGACGGGCGCTTGTCGCGCGCAGGGTCTGGTTGATCTCTTCCACGTCGGGCAGCATCTCGCCCCGCGACTGCGGACGGTCCGTAACCGCAGACGCGGCGGCGGCCGCTGATGCGGCCTGCGGGTCTTGCCCGCGCAGCTTGCGCATCCGCTCCTGTGCCTGGCGGGCGCGTCGGGCGGCCTCGTCCTCGGGTTCCTGCAAGCCAAGGTCGGGCTGTTCTTCCAGCGTTCCGGCGACGGATTCGCGCGCGCGGGTCTCCAGCTCGGCTTCCTCGCGCAGGATGTCCGCGACCGAGGGATCGAGCTCGCGCCGCTTGGGCGGGGCAGAGCGCGGTCTGCCGCCCGGAGCAGCCCCCTGGTTGATCGACGGCTGATCCTCGATGTCGCTTTCGACCTCGGGATGCCAGACGGCGTCTTTCGGGGCCGCGGCCTCGGCGGCCAGGGCTTCGGGGGTGGTGCTGGCGTCATGGTCCTGGAACCAGGTGTTGCCGCAATTGGAACACTGGACGTCCCGACCATCCTCGGGGATGACGTCATCGGGGACCTCGTATTGTGCCCCACAGCTCGGACATGTCAGCCGCATCTTGCCTGTTGCCCCTACCTGATCGGCCCTGCTTGTGCGGCCGACCTCGTTGCTTACCGTTCAAAAGCAAGCATAGGCGCGCCTTTCCGCTTGTAAATGCCCATAGTTACGCCTGCGCCGGATTGAAACCGGCACGATGCTCAGGCACAACAACGCGGGTAACAGGGGCAGGGACAAGACCGCCGTGATCGAGTTGGAAAACGTGGCCTACAGTTACGGCGGCGGTGAATTGCTGACGGACATGACCCTGAGCGTGGCGCCGGGATCGTTCCATTTTCTCACCGGTCCCTCGGGATCGGGCAAGACGACGTTTCTGAAACTCTGCTACGGCGCGCTTCAGGCGACAGCCGGCCATGTGCGCCTGTTCGAGCGCGATGTCCGGGGGCTGGGCCGCGACGATGTGGCGATCCTGCGTCGCAAGATCGGTGTGGTGCATCAGGATTGCCAGTTTCTCGATCACCTTCCGGTGACGGAAAACATCGCCCTGCCGCTGTCGGTGTCGGGGCAGGACACCAGCGGCGCGGGGGCGGAAGCCAACCTGAAAGAGCTTCTGGCCTGGGTCGGCCTGACCGCGCGTGGCGATGCCCTGCCGCCGGAACTGTCGGGCGGGGAACGCCAGCGCGCCGCCCTGGCCCGCGCGGTGATCATGTCGCCGGATGTGATCCTGGCCGACGAGCCCACCGGCAACATCGATTGGGAGATGTCGCAGCGCCTGCTGACACTGCTGGTCGAGTTGAACCGCATGGGCAAGACCATCCTTGTCGCAACGCATGACCTTGGCCTCATCCGCGCGGCCAAGGCCCAGGTGCCGACCCGCGTTCTGCGAATTTCGAACCGGCGGCTGCAAATGGCGGGGGCAGACCTGTGAGCCTTGACCTGCGCGCCGCAGCCAAGATGCTGCAATTCGACGAAAAGGCCGACCGCGTGGTGCCCCCCACCGGGTTTACCGCGCGGCTCACGGTGTTCAGTTCCTTCGCGATGGCGTTCCTCGCGGTGTTCGCGCTGGCCTTGTCGCTGGCCGCAGGGCGGGTGGCCGAGCGCTGGGGCGACGAGCTGGCGCAATCCTCGACGCTGCGCATCTCGGCCCCGGCGGGCGAAGGGGTCACCCAGACCGAAGCCGCGCTGCGAGTCCTGCGCACAACGCCCGGCATCGTGGACGCGCGCGCCCTGACCATCGACGAGCAGCGCGCGCTGCTGACGCCCTGGTTCGGTGCGGATATCCCGATCGAGGACCTGCCCTTGCCGCAACTGATCGACATCACCGAAACCGACGAGGGCTATGACGCGGCGGGTCTGCGTCTGCGCTTGGCGGCCGAGGCCCCGGCGGCGGTTCTTGACGATCACGCCCGCTGGCGGCGTCCGCTGATCGAGGCGGCGTCGCGGCTCAGGATCCTGGGATGGGCATCGATCCTGCTCATCGCCACCGCGAGCGCCGCGATGGTCACGCTGGCCGCCAATGCCGCGCTGGCCGCGAATGCGCAGGTGATCGCGGTGCTGCGGCTGGTCGGGGCCAAGGACACCTATATCGCCCGCGCCTTTGTCCGGCGTTTCGCGCTGCGGTCGCTGACCGGCGCGGCGTTCGGCACCCTTGTCGGGATCGTCGCGCTTGTCCTGATCCCGTCGCGCGGCGACAGCGCCGGGTTCCTGACCGATCTGAGCATCCAGGGCTGGGGCTGGGTCTGGGTGATCCTCATCCCGCCCCTGTCCGGTCTTGTCGCATTCATCGCCACCCGTTTCGCGGCGCGGCGGGTTCTCGAGGAGTTGGCCTGATGGCATATGCAATCCAGTGGCTGCGCTCGCTGATCTTCATCGTCGCGGTCTACCTGTCGATCGCGGTCGTCGGGCTGGCCCTGTTTCCCTGGGCGCTGGTGTCGCGCAGGGGCGCGCGGGCCGGGTGCCAGAGCGTGTGCCATTTCGTGCGCTGGGCGGCGCCGTGGATGATCGGCCTCAAGACCGAGATCCGGGGCACGGCGCCGGATTACGAATGTGTCGTCGCCGCCAAGCATCAGAGCTTCCTCGATGTCTTCCTGGTGTTCTCGGCGCTGCCCGCGGGCAAGTTCATCATGAAACGCATCCTGATGTATTCGCCCGTGGTCGGCCAGTACGGGCTGCGCATCGGCTGTATCCCGGTGGACCGGGGCAAGCGCGGCGCGGCGATCAAGCAGATGATCGAGGCGGTCCGGCGCGGCGAGGCCACACCCGGCCAGCTCATCATCTATCCGCAGGGCACCCGCATCGCGCCGGGCGTCAAGGCGCCTTACAAGATCGGCACGGCGGTGCTTTACGAACAGCTGGGCCAGCCCTGCGTGCCGGTGGCCACCAATGTCGGCCTGTTCTGGCCCAAGCGCGGCATCTACCGCAAGCAGGGCACGGCGGTGGTGGAGTTTCTTGAACCGATCGCGCCCGGGCTGCCGCGCAACGAGTTCCTGCCGCTGCTCGAATCCCGGATCGAATCCGCATCCAATCGCCTGAACGAGGAGGCCGGCTTTCATGCGCCGCATTGAAACGATTGACGATCTCGAAGCGCTCTATGGCGAGCCAGTGCCCGCGTCACTCAGCAAGGTGGCCGATCACCTGACGTCCAGCTATCGCCGCTGGATCGAGGCGGCGCGGTTCTGCGTGATCTCGACGGCGGGGCCGAACGGCACACATGGCACGCCGCGCGGCGACATCGACCCGGTGGTCCGCGTGGCCGATCCGCGCACGATCCTGCTGCCGGACTGGCAGGGCAACAATCGTCTCGACGGGCTGCGCGACCTGATCGACGATCCGCGCATCGCCTTCCTGTTCATGATTCCCGGCTCAAAGACCACGGTGCGGGTGAATGGCCGGGCCTGGATCACCGACGATGCAGATCTGCGGGCGACGTTCCGGAAAAAGTCCATGCTGCCCGCGACCGTGGTCGTGACCGAGGTGGCCGAGGTCTATACCCAATGCGCCAAGGCGCTGATGCGGTCGGGGCTGTGGGATGGCGATCCGGCGCCCGAAGGTCTGCCCACCGTGGGCGAGATCCTGGCCGACATGACGGATGGTGCGCTGGGGGGACCGGAATATGACACGGGCTACGAGGCGCGGGCGATCCCGAAACTCTGGTAGACCTGCGGACGGTCGGTTTCGGAAACCTTAACCGCTGGTGCGCAGGGTGCCTTCACGTTGCGCAACGAGCGGAGAGGGTCACTCCCACACCGCGACCCATGACGTTTCTCTTTCCAAGGTGGTTCGCCACCGACCCTGAGAAACCGGTTTCACAAGGCCCCGCAGGGGGTACAGGTCCGGGGGACACCACCCCGCATACGGGAAGAGATGTCAGCCCAAGGGGCGGCGCCGCTTCGATCACCGACCAGACAGGATGCCCGGACCGGGCTTCCCGCACCGCCGGACACCGTCCGGTGGGCACACGGACGTGCGGTCTCTTGCATGAATTGCCAGAGGCGCAGGCCGGACAAACATGCCCGACCCACGAGTCCCGCCGCGCACCTCCCCGATTGCGGCGGGCAGCGACCTTCAGATCGCGATCACGTCCAGCGGCGGGAAACCGTTGAACCCGACCGACGCATAGGTCGAGGTATAGGCCCCGCAGTTGCGGATCACGATACGGTCGCCCGATTGCAGGCCCAGCGGCAATTGCACCGGCTGCTTTTCATACAGCACATCCGCGCTATCGCAGGACGGCCCGGCGAGGATGCACGCGCCGGTCGGCTCGTGATCGCGGTCGGTGAGGAACTGGTAGCGGATCGCCTCGTCCATGGTTTCCGCGAGACCCGAGAACTTGCCGATATCCAGGTACACCCAGCGGTGCAGGTCGCTGTCCGACTTGCGCGACACAAGCAGCACTTCGGCGGCGATGGCACCGCACTCGGCCACCAGACCGCGGCCCGGCTCTGCCATGATCTCGGGGATGTCGCCGAACCGGTCGTGGATCTGGCGCATGACCGCACCCGCGTAGTTCTGCGGCGCGTCCAGTTCCTGACCGTAGAAGGCCGGGAAACCACCCCCGATGTTGAGCAGCGTCAGGTCGAACCCTTGCGCCTTCAACCCGTGCCACACCTCGGCCACCTGGTCGAGCGTCTCACCCCACATGCCGGCTTCGCGGGTCTGCGATCCGACATGGAAGGACAGGCCAACCGGCTTCAGGCCAAGTTCGATCGCCAGTTCGAAGAGCGCGGGCGTCTTTTCCAGAGCGCAGCCGAACTTGCGCGACAGCGGCCAGTCGGCCTGAAGCGATCCGACGATCAGGCGGATATAGACCTGCGCGCCCGGTGCGTGCCGGGCCAGCTTGTGCAGCTCTTCCTCGGAATCGGCGGCGAAATGGGTGATGCCCTTGTCATGCGCCCAGGCAATGTCCGAGGCCCGCTTGATGGTGTTGCCGAAGGAAATGCGCGACACGTCTGCACCGGCGGCCAGGCACATCTCGATCTCGACCCGCGAGGCGGCATCGAAATTGCTGCCCATCGCGACCAGCGTTTGAAGGATTTCCGCCGCCGGGTTCGCCTTGACGGCATAGTGGATGCGGGCACGACCCAGCCCCTGGGCCAGGGCCGCGTATTGACGCGCCACGGCCTGCGTGTCGATGACAAGCGTCGGACGCTCGAAACGGGTGTTGAGGATATATGCCTCTGCACGGGATACAGATGCGTCTTCGCGGGCGGCAAGCCCGGTCACGTATGCGTTCATTGGTCATCTCCAATAGACCCGGCCATTCCGGTTTCCCGGCACAGACCGCTCAGTTCTTTCAGAGACGTTACCGTCGCTACGTAACCGCGTGGGTGCATCGCTTGCGCTGAGCTTGCCCACCTCGACAGAGGCGCGTGCGTTGGCGTCACTAATCGCGCATATGGAGTCGAAAGTGAGTCGGTGCAATAGATAATCTTGCGCGCGTTTCAATTTTTTCCGGAACGATCGGTTTCCTGCTTCAGACAGACCGTCGGGCTTTTCTCCGACGCCATTTCGGCCCCGCAGAACGCACAACGCCACGCCCCCGGCGCCACGCGCCGCCAGCGGCATTCGCGGGTGAGCGTCGTCGTCTTGTGCTGCCAGTAGAGATAGGCCAGCACGCCGATCAGGAGGAGGATGAGGAAGATGGGCATGGCAGGGATGTAATGTTCAAGATTGGCATTTCGCAACCGCCCGGGCGGAAACCCGAATGAAAAAGGCGCGCATCTCTGCGCGCCTTGTCGATGATCGGCGTCTTGCCGGGCGACAAATTCCTTGGCACCCGGGACGCTCTTCGGCCTACACGTGCCGTTCGACCATCATCTTCTTGATCTCGGCAATCGCCTTGGCCGGGTTCAGGCCCTTGGGGCAGGTCTTGGCGCAGTTCATGATCGTGTGGCAGCGATAAAGCTTGAACGGATCTTCCAGATCATCCAGCCGCTGGCCGGTGGCCTCGTCGCGGCTGTCGATGATCCAGCGATAGGCATGCAAGAGCGCGGCCGGTCCCAGGAACCGGTCGCCGTTCCACCAGTAGGACGGGCAGGCGGCCGAGCAGGATGCGCACATCACGCATTCGTACAGACCGTCCAGTTTCTTGCGGTCCTCGATGGATTGTTTCCATTCCTTCGCCGGACGGTTCGTCTTGGTTTCCAGCCACGGCATGATCGACGCGTGCTGGGCGTAGAAATGCGTCAGGTCCGGGATCAGGTCCTTGACCACCGGCATGTGCGGCAGCGGGTAGATCTTCACGTCGCCCTGGATCTCGTCCAGACCGTAGATGCAGGCCAGCGTGTTGATGCCGTCGACATTCATCGCGCAGGACCCGCAGATGCCTTCGCGGCAGGACCGGCGGAAGGTCAGGGTCGGGTCGATCTCGTTCTTGATCTTGATGAGCGCGTCCAGAACCATCGGGCCGCATTTGTCCATGTCGACGAAATACGTGTCCACCCGCGGGTTTTCGCCATCATCCGGGCTCCAGCGATAGATGCTGAATTTCCGGACATTGGTGGCGCCCTCGGGCTTGGGCCAGGTCTTGCCCGTGCGGATGGTCGAATTCTTGGGGAGCGTCAGTTGAACCATGTCTCTCTCCTTAGCGAAGCAATGCTGGCAGGCCCTCGGCCGCCAGGCAAGTCAGTGTCTCGGGTTGCGAGACGATGTCCGTCACGATCTGCACCGTGCTTTCGGTCGGGCCGGCCACGCTGTCGAGCGCGAGCGCGCGGATCTGCACGGCGCTCGCGGTGTCGATCACGCAGTTCAGCGCCGGTTCGAGCGGCACGCCGGGGAACCGTTCGACCAGCACCGGCGTGATCGCCGAGCGCGCGGCGTCGCGGGCGATCTGGTCCTGTTGCTGGACCGTACACCCCGCGATGACCAGGCACGCTGCAAGCGCCAGGCGCATCAGAACGTCCGTTCCTTCGGCTTGATCTTCTCGACCGATATGCCGCCCTGGTCTTCCGTCGTCAGCGGATCCGTCACCACCGGGCGGTAGGTCAGATCGGTCTTGTTTCCGTCGACCCGCGCGATGGTGTGGACGCGCCACTTGTCGTCGTCGCGGGTGGTGAAATCCTCGTGTGCGTGGGCGCCACGGCTTTCCTTGCGCGCCTCGGCCCCGGCGATGGTCGCCAGCGCGTTGGGCATCAGGTTGGTCAGCTCGAGCGTTTCCATCAGGTCGCTGTTCCAGACCAGGCTGCGGTCGGTGACCGACAGGTCATCCATCTTGCCCGCAATCGCGATCATCTTGTCCAGACCTTCCTTCATCGTCTTGGAGGTGCGGAACACGGCGGCGTCGGCCTGCATCGTCTTCTGCATCTCGAGCCGCAGTTCGGCGGTCGGGATGGTGCCCTTGGCGTTGCGCAGCCCGTCGAAGCGGTCGAATGCCTTGTCCACCGACGCCGTGTTGGTTTCCGGCACCGCGCTTTCGGGATCGACAACCTTGCCCGCGCGGATCGCGGCGGCACGGCCGAAGACCACGAGGTCGATGAGCGAGTTCGACCCCAGACGGTTCGCGCCATGCACCGACGCACAGCCGGCTTCGCCCACGGCCATCAGGCCGGGAACAACCGCGTTCGGGTCTTTGTCCGTCGGGTTCAGCACCTCGCCCCAATAGTTCGTCGGGATACCACCCATGTTGTAATGCACGGTCGGCAGAACCGGGATCGGTTCCTTGGTGACATCGACACCGGCGAAAATCTTGGCGCTTTCCGAAATGCCCGGCAGGCGTTCGGCCAAGGCTTCTTTCGGCAGGTGCGACAGGTTCAGGTGGATGTGATCCCCTTCGTCGCCCACTCCACGGCCTTCGCGGATCTCCATGGTCATCGACCGGGACACGTAATCGCGGGGGGCCAGATCCTTGTAGTTGGGCGCATAGCGCTCCATGAAGCGTTCGCCTTCGGAGTTGGTGAGATATCCACCTTCGCCACGCGCGCCTTCGGTGATCAGGCAGCCCGAGCCGTAGATGCCGGTCGGGTGGAACTGCACGAACTCCATATCCTGAAGCGGCAGACCCGCGCGGGCCACCATGCCGCCGCCGTCGCCGGTGCAGGTATGCGCACTGGTCGCGCTGAAATAGGCGCGGCCATAGCCACCCGTGGCCAGCACCACCATCTTGGCGTTGAAGACATGCATCGTGCCATCGTCGAGCTTCCAGCAGATGACCCCGGTGCAGGCGCCATCGTCGGACATGATCAGATCGATGGCGAAATATTCGATGTAGAACTCGGCATTGTTCTTGAGCGACTGACCATAAAGCGTGTGCAGGATCGCGTGGCCGGTGCGGTCGGCGGCGGCACAGGTGCGCTGCACGGGCGGGCCTTCACCGAATTCGGTGGTGTGGCCGCCGAACGGACGCTGGTAGATCTTGCCTTCCTCGGTGCGCGAGAACGGCACGCCGTAATGCTCAAGCTCGTACACCGCCTTGGGCGCTTCGCGGGCGAGGTATTCCATCGCGTCCGTGTCGCCCAGCCAGTCCGAGCCCTTGACGGTGTCGTACATGTGCCACTGCCAATGGTCGGGGCCCATGTTCGACAGCGACGCCGCGATGCCGCCCTGTGCGGCCACGGTGTGCGACCGGGTCGGGAACACCTTGGTCACGCAGGCCGTGCGCAAGCCCTGTTCGGCCATGCCAAGCGTGGCGCGCAACCCTGCGCCACCCGCGCCGACGACCACGACGTCATATTCATGCGTCTCGTATTCGTATGCAGCCATAGTCTGTTTAGCTCCGATGTCTCAAAAGGCCATCTTGGCGATTGCAAACACGCCGACGGCGGCGGCGCCGTAGCTGATGCAGGTCATGCCAAGGATGAGGATTTTTTCCCAGATACCGTGGACGTAGTCTTCGACCATCACCTGGAAACCGTCATTGAAGTGTTTGAAGCCGACAATCAGGGTCAACACGGCGATGATCGCGGGGAAGGGGCGTGCGAAATAGGCCTGCACCTCTTCGAAGGATGACCCGAGGATGCCGCCGAAGGTGAAGACGAAGAACGGGATCAGGATCAGCAGCGCGACGGACGATTTCTTCATCGCCCAGAAATGCGCAGTTCCGGATTTTGCGGCGCCCGTGCCGATGGCGCGCTTGCGGTCAGTCAGATATGGCATGTTGCGCACCTCACCAGAGAACGACGACAGTAAAGACGGTCAGGACAGCGGAGCCGATGATCGCGATCCAGCCAAGCATCTCGGCCCTGTCGATCTCAAGCATCTTGGCGTTGTCCCAGATCAGGTGCCGAACACCGGCCAGCGTGTGATACCACAGCGCCCAGAGCGACAGGAACATGACGATATCGCCGAACCAGCTTGTCACGAAGCCATCGGCGACAGCGAAATACTCCGGCCCGGTCGAGGCGGCCAGAAGCCACCAGACGATCATCAAGGCCGCCACGATCATGGCGTTTCCAGTGATCCGCGTGAGGATCGACGAGATCGAGGTCAGCTGGGGGCGATAAACTTGCAAATGGGGTGAAAGGGGCCGATTGCCCCGGTTGACGTCAGCCATGGTCTGAGTCCTTTCCGCTTCCTGTCAGTCTTTTTATTGCTTTTGAAAGCTGTGTCACGCCGGTCGATCCCCCAAAGGCGCGGTTTTTTGGCGCAACACGGCAGAAAATCCGAAATTTGTGATCACACGTGCAAAAACTGTGATCACATGCCCGCATTCTGGAGAAATCCGCGATTTCATAAATGTTTACTGTTATCGCTACCGCCCGCGAGCGTGACACAAGAGCTGCCTCAGATGCGGAGGATCCAGGCGAGAAAGCCCAGGGTCACTGCCACAAGAAGCGCCAGCGACAGCCGCCACGGTGTCCTGACGTTTGTGTTCTGCTCGACGCGGCGCGGGAAGATCAGGCTTGGAACGCCCACCACGAGCGTCGCCAGCAGGATGACGACATGCGGCCAGGCCGCGCCACTGGCGGCCGGTCCCCAGATCAGCGCCAGAAGGCAGATCCCGAGCGCTGCCAGACTGCTCGCCCAGACGCGATAGAGGACCTCGACCACCCGTTGCGTGCCGTTCGTCACCGCGCCGTCCTGCGTGATGATGGCCTTGTGATAGTCCAAGGGGGCCGCCGACATGCCGTATTTCAAGGCGACCAGAAACATGCCCAAAGCCGCGATGGAATAGAGGCCAAGGCTTATCATCATGGTGCAGTCTCCTCTTCGATCGGGCCAGATTACAGACAACGATCTGCTTTCCAAACCCGAAAAAAGCGAGGGCGGGATTACAGTGGCATGAGGGCCCAGTAATCCAGATCCAGAAGCACATGCGGCAGGTACTTTCCGGTCTCGTCCTTGAGGTCGAACGACCCGCCCGCCGAGGTCGCCACCAGCCGCAAGCGCACCGCGCCGACACCGGGGGCGGAGGTTTCGGCCTTGTCCAGCACCTCGGACCAGGCGCGCAGGGTGGTGCCGCTGAAACAGGGGTTGGCATGGGCGCCCGCGTTCAGCCCGACGATCATCTGCGCATTGGCCAGCCCGTTGAAGGACAGCGCCCGCGCCATGCTGATGACATGCCCGCCATAGATCAGCCGCTGGCCGTCGGGGCGGAAGGTGGCGTCGAAATGCACCTTGGCGGTGTTCTGCCAGAGGCGCGTCGCCATCATGTGCTCGGCTTCCTCGATGGTCACGCCGTCCACGTGGTCGATCTTTTCGCCGATCTCGTAATCGCCCCAACGATGCGGTTCGCCCGCCAGTTCGAAATCGTACCCGGTGAAATCGAGGCCCCGCGGGATTGCCAGATCCTCGACCGACAGCACCGGCTTGAGGTCGGGCACGACGGTCTCGGGCGCGGCCGCATCGGCATCGCGTTTGCGCACCATCACCCAGCGGACATATTCCATCACCAGCTCGTCATGTTGGTTCAGCCCGCGCGTCCGCACCCAGACGACACCTGTCTTGCCGTTGGAGTTCTGCTTGAGTCCGATCACCTCGGATTCCGACCGCAACGTGTCGCCCGGCCAGACCGGCGTCACCCAGCGCCCCTCGGCATAGCCCAGGTTGGCGACCGCGTTCAGAGACACGTCCGGAACCGTCTTGCCGAAGATCACGTGAAACGCGATCATGTCATCCAGGGGGCTGAACGGCAGGCCGCAGTCCTGCGCGAACTGATCCGACGAATACAACGCGTGCCGTGCCGGGTAGAGCGCATGATAGAGCGCGCGCTCTCCCATCTTGACCGTGCGCGGCACCGCGTGGCGGATCACCTGCCCGATCGCATAGTCTTCGAAAAATCTGCCAGCACTGGTTTTGGTCATCGCCGCACCCTTGGTTCCGGTCGTGGTTCGTTCGAGTGTGTCACTGTTCGCCAAGTTTCATCTCCGGGCTGTAGGGGGTGTCGATTTCCTTCGTGACGGCCTGACCGCAGCGCATCACGCCGTTGGCCTGATCGAAGGCATAGGTCGGATCACCGTGAAGCTCCCACCCCTTGCTCAGGGCGAGCGATACCTTGTGGCAAAAGGCGGATGTGTCGTCTTCGGTCAGAAAGCGATAGATTTTCATGGCTTATCCCGGAAACGGCCAGACGCCGAGCCACGCGTGGATGGCGGAGATCACGACGAAGGAGACCAATGTGATCACCACGAGAAGAACATCCTTCTTCGCCTCACCCGGCTGCGGACGGTCCCACACAGGCTCGGCGCGGTTGATGATGATCACCTCCAGCACCGCCCAGGCCAGCAACCCGCCGAACAGGATGATCGACGCCAGATCGCCGTTGACCAACAAATGTGCCACCGCCCAGATCTTGACCGCGGTCAGTTGCGGATGCCGCATCTTGCCGCGCAGACGACCGGTCGTGGCACTCATGCCAAAGACGAAAAGCGCGATCAGCATCAGCAGGTTGTTGATATGCACCATGAAGCTGGGCGGATACCAGACGGGAATGAATTCGGCCCCGCGATAGCCCCAGATCATCAGGCCAAGGCTGATCACCAGCGCTACGGTGACAATCAGCTTGCCGGTGTCGCCCATCGCGGCGCGCTGCTCTGGCGCGACACGTTTGAAGATATGGGCCCCGACCCAGATCAGCAGTCCGACGATTAGAAGAGCCATCTGGCTTACCCCGCTTGGATGGTTTCGATTGCCTCTGCTTTTGCCAGTATTTCACGGGCCGTGGCAACGTGAAGGTTTTCGACGATCTTTCCATCGACCACGGCAACGCCCTGTCCGCCCGCTTCGGCCTCTTCAAAGGCAGCGATCTGGCGGCGGGCGAGGTCAATCTCCTCTGGGGCGGGCGCAAATGCGGTATTGGCGATATCCACCTGCGCCGGATGGATCAGCGTCTTGCCGTCAAAGCCCATGTCGCGGCCCTGCGTGCATTCGGCCCTCAGCCCCTCGTCATCCTTGAACGCGTTGTAGACGCCGTCCACGATCACCAGCCCTTCCGCCTTGGCCGCCAGCAGGCAGATCGACAGCGACGTGAGCAGCGGCAGGCGGTCCGCACGGAACCGGGTCTGCAATTCCTTGGCCAGATCATTGGTGCCCATCACCATGCCCGCCATCTTGGGATGCGCCGCGATCTCGGCCGCGTTCAGCATCCCGCGCGGGGTTTCCATCATCGCCCAGATCGGCAGGTCGCGTGTGATCTCGGCCAGCGCATCAAGCTGGGCGGCAGATTCGACCTTGGGCAACAGCACCGCGTCGCAATCCATCTGCGCCACCGCCTCTGCATCGGCCCGGCCCCAGTCGGTGTCCAGCCCGTTGATCCGCACGATCCGCACCCGCGGACCATAGCCTCCGGCAGCCAGAGCGGCCTTGAGGGTTTCCCGCGCGGCGGGCTTTTCCTCCACCGCGACCGCGTCTTCCAGATCGAAGATGATCGCATCAACAGGCAAGCCGCGCGCCTTTTCCAGCGCCCGGTCCTTTGAACCGGGGATGTAAAGAACCGAGCGATAGGGGCGGCTGCGCATGTCCATGGCGGTCTCCTGAGGTGTCGTGCGTAATATTGTTGCGTCAGAGAGCTACATTCTTTTGCAAAAACTGCAAGGCCCGATCTGCCGCAGTGCAGAAAAATCTGCTGCACCCGCATTCCGAACGCCGCGTTAACCAGATCACAACCGCTGCGCCCGACGCTCTGCCCATCACAGCTGAACAGGGGCAAGCCGATGAAACAGAATTTCTGGACCATGACGGTTCTCGCAACAGGCGCATTGATCGCGTCCTCGACACTGACACAGGCGCAACAGAACTGTGCGGCGCGCGATCTGGTGATCGAACGGTTGGCCAGCGCCTATGGCGAAACCCGACAATCCATCGGCCTTGCGCAGAACAACACCATGGTCGAGGTCTTCGCCTCCACCGACTCGGGCACATGGACGATCACAATCACCAATGCGGGCGGCCTGACCTGCCTCGTCGCCAGCGGCCAGGCGTTCGAGCTGCTGGCCGAAACCCTGCCGATCCCGGCCGAGGACGCCTAGGTCAGCGCATCCCAGATCAGCTTTGATCCCGTGACCATGAGCAACACGTAGGTCAGGCCGAAGAACACCCGTTCGGGCACGATATGATGCGCCCGAACGCCCAGATAGGTCCCCAGAACCGCAAAGGGCGCCAGCGCGAGGTTGAGGCTGAGGGTCTCGAGCGTGAAAAACCCCATCGCGGCATAAATCCCGGCCTTGAGCACGTTCATCGCCCAGAACACGATCACGGTCGTCGCCTGAAACGCGGTCTTGCTCAGCTTCCGACCCAGCAGATACACCGCCGCCACCGGCCCGCCCGCGTGGCTGACGAAACTGGTGAACCCCAGCGCGACGCCCGCCGACACGCCCGCGGTGGGGGACATCGGACGCTCTCCGATCTGGACCCAACCGGCGGCCTGAACCAGTTGCCAGACCACGAAGGCGACAGAGATCCCACCGATCAGCAGGCGGATCACGTCGTCATTCGCCCAGCCGAAGAACAGCGCGCCCATAAACGTGCCCGGCACGCCGCCCAAAAGCAGAAGACGGGTTTCCGGCCAGCTCCACTTTTTCCAATAGGCCGGCAGGCTGGCCACGTCGATCAGCATCAAGAGCGGCAACATGATCCCCAACGCAATCGCAGGTTCGACCACCAGTGCCAGAATCGACGCGCTGGCAAAGGCCGCGCCCGACCCGAACCCGCCCTTGGACACCCCCGCAAACAGCACCGCAGGCACGCCAATCGCAAAAACTGTCCAGCTCAGAACGTCCATTCCAGACCCACTTTCCTACGGGATATCATTGACATATCCGGCCCCGCCCCATTCCGCCAGCCGCGACGTGCGTCCTCGCCGCACTTGCGAAACCACCTCAGTCGGACTAGCACAGCGCAAATTCAAAACGGACCGGAGACAAATTCCATGGCCAGACCCAAGATTGCCCTGATCGGCGCGGGACAGATCGGTGGCACCCTTGCCCACCTCGTGGCACTCAAAGAACTGGGCGATGTCGTGCTTTTCGACATCGCCGAAGGCACCCCCGAGGGCAAGGCTCTCGACATTGCCGAATCCGGCCCGTCCGAAGGGTTCGACGCCAAGCTGAAGGGCACGCAGGATTACGCCGACATCGCCGGTGCGGATGTCTGCATCGTCACCGCCGGTGTGCCGCGCAAGCCGGGCATGAGCCGCGACGACCTGCTGGGCATCAACCTCAAGGTCATGAAATCGGTGGGCGAAGGCATCGCCGCCAACGCACCGGACGCGTTCGTGATCTGCATCACCAACCCGCTGGATGCGATGGTCTGGGCGCTTCAGAAATTCTCGGGCCTGCCGACCAACAAGGTCTGCGGGATGGCCGGTGTTCTGGACAGCGCCCGCTTCCGCCACTTCCTGTCGCTCGAATTCGACGTCTCGATGAAGGACGTCACTGCCTTCGTACTTGGCGGCCATGGCGACACGATGGTGCCGCTGACGCGCTATTCCACGGTTGCCGGTATCCCGCTGCCGGACCTGGTCAAGATGGGCTGGACCACGCAGGACAAGCTCGACGCGATCGTGCAGCGCACCCGTGACGGCGGCGCCGAAATCGTCGGCCTGCTCAAGACAGGGTCTGCCTTCTACGCGCCCGCGACATCGGCCATCGAAATGGCCGAGTCCTACCTCAAGGATCAGCGGCGCCTGCTGCCCTGCGCGGCCTATTGCGACGGTGAATTCGGCCTTGATGGTTTCTATGTCGGCGTGCCCACGATCATCGGCGCCGGTGGCATCGAGAAGGTCGTGGACATCAAGCTGTCGAAAGACGAGCAGGTGATGTTCGACAATTCGGTGAACGCCGTGAAGGGCCTTGTCGACGCGTGCAAGGGCATCGACGAAAGCCTCGCATAACCGCGCGTGTCGTGACGAAACGCAAAAAGCGCCCCAAGATGATCCTTGGGGCGCTTTTTTCGTGAGTGGGGCGGAATCAGGTTTCGTCTTCGTTCAGCAACTCGTCTTCGGACGTGTCTGTGTCCTGTTCGGAGTCGCTGTCGGTGTCGTTTTCATCGCCTTGCTGCGTGCCTGACCCGCTCTGCGATTGAGAGCCATCCGAGGCTTCGCCATTCTGGTTTGAGCCATCCGAGGCTGCACCACTCTGGTCGGAGCCATCCGAGGCTGCACCACTCTGGTCGGAGCCATCCGAGGCTGCACCACTCTGGTCGGAGCCGTCCGAGGCTGCGCCATTCTGGTCGGAGCCATCCGAGGCTTCGCCACTCTGGTCGGAGCCGTCCGAGGCTGCGCCACTCTGGTCGGAGCCACCCGAAGCTGCACCATTCTGGTCGGAACTGGCCGCGCCGTCATTCGTGTCAGCGCCCGTGGTGGCATTATTGTCGGTTCCGCCATTCTCCGCGCCAGTCTCCGTGCCGCTGCCATCCGACTGGGTCGTGTCCCCTTCGGATCCGGTTTCACCGGTCGCGGATGGGTCGCTCTGGTCTGCGCTATCGGACCCGGACTGGCCGGTCTGCGTGCCATTCTCCGTCGCGGCAGAGCCGGTCTGAGACGTGGTTCCCGATTGGGCGCTGGTCGAGCCGTCTTGCCGGGTCGATCCGCTGGCGCCGGTCTGACCGTCAGTCTGTGACGGGGTCGATGCCCCGGCGTCATCTGACGACTGGTTGTCCTGCGTCTGGCCCGAGTCTTCTGCAGGGCCGGAGCCCTGATCCGTTCCGGACTGGTTCGTGGGCGCGGCTTGCGAACCGGCATCGCCTTGGCCGGAGGTCTCCTGCCCGGATGTTCCAGCGGCGGTTCCTGTCGTCTGGCTGCCTTGCGCACCTTGCGTTTCCGCATTGCTGCCGCCGTCCTGTGTCTGGTCTTGCTGCTGGCCTTCGCTGCCAGTGGCTTCGCTGCCGGACGCTGCGGACTCAGCCTCACCCGAGCCTGCGTCGCCGCTTTCGGAATCGGAACTGACTTCGGCCAGGATGCCCTGTTCGATCTCGCGCAGGCGGGCGCTGCGGGTTTCGACCTGCTGGGTCAGATTGGTGAGGATCGACTGGATTTCCTCGCGCTGTTCGCGTGCGTTCTGCACGTCCTCGCGGAGCGACTGGCTCTGGGTCGACAGACGTTCGACGTTGGACTGCATTTCTTCGCGCTGGCTTTCCAGTTCGGCAGCCCGGCTTTCCATGTCCGTGAGTGACTGTTCGACTTCGGTTTGACGGTCGGTCAGCGACTGCATCTCGTCCTGTGACTGGGCGAGGCGGTCGGCGACTGTGGCGCTTTCCTCGTTCAGTTCGGAAAGGGTCTCGCGCAATTGCGCTTCGTTCTGGCGGGCCTCGTCCAGACGGGTCGACACCTCCTGAAGCTCTGCCGTGCGCGTGGAGATCTGCTCTTCAAGCTCGGCTGCGCGGGTCTCGAAGGTTTCGATCGTCTCCTGAAGGGGCGCGGCCTCGTCGCGCAGGTTCGACAACCGCGTTTCGGCATCCGAGACCTCGGTCTGGAGCGTATCGCGGCGCGATTGCGCGTCCGAGACTTCGGTTTCAAGCGTATCGACCTGGCTCTGGAGTTCGTCGCGCTGCCCGGTGAGTTCCTCCACTTCCGGCTCCAGCCCGCCGATCTCGGTGCGAAGCTCTTCGGCGGTTCCGGACAGTTCGCTCTGCTCTGTCAGAAGGGCCTGGGCCTCGGTGATCTCGCGGTTCAGGGATTGTTCCATGCGGGATTGCGAGACGCCGAAATAGACAGCGAGCAGAATCCCGATTGCGGCCACAAGGCCAAGGCCTAAAATCTTCTTGTCGGATGAGGTGTCATCAGACGCCATAGTCACACTCCGTGTTCTCGAAAATTTGATAAGGTTTCAGCTTGAACTGCAAACGCACCGACGCAGGATTCGTTCCCAAAACGCTGGGGTGACCGAGGATGGTCGCATCCATCGCCCTGCTGCATGGTGCGTTAAAAAGCGGCATCACCCAAGGAACGGTCTTCGTTGCAAAGCCGGTGCAGCGCAGCCCGAAGCGATGATTCCCTCTCAAGTGCGATAGTTTGTGATCACACGATTTTTGAGTGTGATCACAAATGTCGCTTTTTCCGCCCGAAAGGCCCGGTGCGGCAAAAAAACCATTAAGTATTCGTACACCTGCCTCTTATATCGGCCAAAATCGCAGCAATAGACGGGACAGTTGACCGATGAACATCCACGAGTATCAGGCGAAAGCTCTGCTACGCAGCTACGGCGCCCCGGTGTCGGACGGCCGCGTGGTTCTCAAGGCTGAAGAGGCCAAGACCAAGGCAGGCGAAATGGACGGCCCGCTCTGGGTGGTCAAGGCGCAGATCCACGCGGGTGGTCGCGGCAAGGGCAAGTTCAAGGAAGAGTCGGCCGGTGAGGCCGGCGGTGTCCGCCTTGCCAAGTCGGTCGAGGAAGCGGCTGAAGAAGCCAAGAAGATGCTGGGCCGCACTCTGGTGACCAAGCAGACAGGCGAGGCGGGCAAGCAGGTCAACCGCATCTATATCGAGGACGGATCGGGCATCGAGACCGAGATGTACCTTGCCCTTCTCGTGGACCGTCAGACATCCCGCGTGTCTTTCGTGGCCTCCACCGAAGGCGGCATGGACATCGAGGAAGTCGCCGAGAACACGCCCGACAAGATCCTGAGCTTCTCTGTCGATCCGGCCACCGGCTACCAGCCGTTTCACGGTCGTCGCATCGCCTTCAACCTCGGCCTCGAAGGCAAGCAGGTGAAGCAATGCGTTGCGCTGATGGGCACACTTTACAAGATGTTCGTCGAGAACGACATGGAGATGCTCGAGATCAACCCGCTGATCGTCACCGACGCAGGCGATCTGAAATGCCTCGACGCCAAGATGAGCTTTGACGGCAACGCCATGTATCGCCATGCGGATATCGCCGAGCTGCGCGACACCACCGAGGAAGATTCCAAGGAGCTCGAGGCGTCCAAGTACGACCTCAACTACATCGCCCTGGACGGTGAGATCGGCTGCATGGTGAACGGTGCGGGCCTTGCCATGGCGACGATGGACATCATCAAGCTCTATGGCGCCGAGCCTGCCAACTTCCTCGACGTGGGCGGCGGTGCGACCAAGGAAAAGGTCACCGAGGCGTTCAAGATCATCACCTCGGACCCGCAGGTCAAAGGCATTCTGGTCAACATCTTCGGCGGCATCATGCGCTGCGACGTGATCGCGGAAGGCGTGATCGCCGCGGTCAAGGAGGTCGGACTCAAGGTGCCGCTGGTGGTGCGTCTGGAAGGCACAAATGTCGAGAAGGGCAAGGAGATCATCCAGAACTCCGGCCTCGACGTGATCGCCGCCGACGACCTCAAGGACGGCGCCCAGAAAATCGTAAAAGCAGTGAAGGGCTAAGCAGATGGCCGTACTTATCGACGAAAACACCAAAGTCATCTGCCAGGGCCTCACCGGCTCGCAGGGAACGTTTCACACCGAACAGGCCATCGCCTATGGCACCAAGATGGTCGGCGGCGTGACGCCGGGCAAGGGCGGGATGACGCATCTCGACCTGCCGGTCTTCAACTCGGTCCACGAGGCCAAGCATGTGACCGGCGCCAACGCCTCGGTGATCTATGTGCCGCCGCCCTTTGCCGCGGATTCGATCCTCGAGGCGATCGATGCGGAGATGGACGTGATCTGCTGCATCACCGAAGGCATCCCGGTGATGGACATGATGAAGGTCAAGCGCGCGCTCGAGACCTCGAATTCGATCCTGATTGGTCCGAACTGTCCCGGTGTCATCACGCCGGACGCCTGCAAGATCGGCATCATGCCCGGGCACATCCACAAGCGTGGCACCGTCGGCGTCGTGTCCCGTTCGGGCACGCTCACCTACGAGGCGGTCAAGCAGACCACGGATGTGGGCCTCGGCCAGTCCACCTGCGTCGGCATCGGTGGTGACCCGATCAAGGGCACCGAGCATATCGACGTGCTGGAATGGTTCCTTGCCGATGACGAGACCGAGAGCATCATCATGATCGGCGAGATCGGTGGATCGGCCGAGGAAGAAGCGGCGCAGTTCCTGGCAGATGAAAAGAAGCGCGGTCGCTGGAAGCCCACCGCCGGTTTCATCGCGGGCCGCACAGCGCCTCCGGGCCGTCGCATGGGCCATGCCGGTGCCATCGTCGCCGGTGGCAAGGGCGGTGCCGACGACAAGATCGAAGCGATGAAGTCCGCGGGCATCGTCGTCGCCGAAAGCCCGGCACAGCTTGGCGAAGCGGTGCTTGAAGCGATCGGCAAGTAATGGACGCGGTTGCCCACATCAAGGCGGGCTATCGCAACTATGCCCGGTTCTCCGGTCGCACCTCGCGGCCGGAGTATTGGGTTTTTGCGGGCTTTCTTTTCGTGGGCCAGATTCTGAGCTTCGTGATCGCACCCCTCGTCGCGGGCGCGTTCCTGCTGCTGTCCGGCATGCCCGGTTTCGCGGCAGCGGCGCGCCGGTTGCACGATGCCGGGCGTTCTGCCTGGTGGCTGGTGCTGCCCCTTCTGGTCACGCCCGCCTGGCTTCTGATCTGGATCGCATCGGCCGCCTCCGCGATGGCGGTCCGCGACGACCTGCTTGACGATTCCATCTATTTCATGTCCGCCAGTGTGGTCATGCTGGCGGTTGTTTGCGTGATGCTCATCTGGCTCACCGCCCCGTCCCAACCCGGCCCCAACAGATACGGTCCCAACCCCAATGAGGTGACGTCATGACCGACCAGAGCCCCAACGACCTTTTTCACGCCTCGAGCTTCATGCAGGGGCACAACGCCGCGTATCTCGAACAGATGTACGCACGCTATGCCAATGACCCCAACGCGGTCGACGAGGCGTGGCAGGCGTTTTTCCGGCAACTTGGCGACGACGACATCAGCGTCAAGAAAGAGGCCACCGGCCCGAGCTGGGCGCGCGCCGACTGGCCGCCCCTGCCAAATGACGACCTGACCGCCGCGCTGGACGGGCAATGGCCCGTGGCCCCCGTCGAGGCCAAGGCCGCAGGCGACAAGATCAAGGCCAAGGCGCAGGAAAAAGGCGTCGAGGTCACCGACGACGCCATCCAGCGCGCCGTGCTCGACAGCATCCGCGCCCTGATGATCATCCGCGCCTACCGCATCCGCGGCCACCTTGCCGCCGATCTGGATCCGCTGGGCATGCGCGAGGAAACGCCGCATCCCGAGCTTGATCCGAAATCCTATGGGTTCACCGAAGCCGACATGGATCGCCCGGTTTTCATCGACAACGTCCTGGGCCTTCAGATCGCGTCGATGCGCGAGATCCTCGACATCGTGAAGCGCACCTATTGCGGCACCTTCGCGCTGCAGTACATGCACATTTCCGATCCCGAACAGTCGGCCTGGCTCAAGGAACGGATCGAAGGCTACGGCAAGGAAGTCGCGTTCACCCGCGAAGGCCGCAAGGCGATCCTGAACAAGATGGTCGAGGCCGAGGGCTTCGAGAAGTTCCTGCATGTCAAGTACATGGGCACCAAGCGGTTCGGTCTTGATGGCGGCGAAAGCCTGATCCCCGCGATGGAGCAGATCATCAAGCGCGGTGGCAACCTGGGTGTGAAAGAGGTTGTCATCGGGATGCCGCACCGGGGTCGTCTTTCGGTTCTGGCCAACGTGATGCAGAAGCCGTACCGCGCGATCTTCAACGAATTCCAGGGCGGCAGCTTCAAGCCCGAGGATGTCGATGGATCGGGCGACGTGAAGTATCACCTTGGCGCCAGTTCGGACCGCGAATTCGACAACAACACCGTGCACCTGTCGCTGACTGCCAACCCGTCGCATCTCGAGGCGGTGAACCCGGTGGTTCTGGGCAAGGTCCGCGCCAAGCAGGACCAGATGGGCGACAGCGAACGCCGCCAGGTCATGCCGATCCTGCTGCATGGCGACGCGGCCTTCGCCGGTCAGGGCGTCGTGGCGGAATGTTTCGCCCTGTCGGGTCTGCGCGGTCATCGCACCGGCGGCACGATCCATATCGTCGTGAACAACCAGATCGGCTTTACGACCGCGCCGCATTTCTCGCGCTCGTCGCCCTACCCGACGGACAACGCGCTGGTGGTCGAAGCGCCGATCTTTCACGTCAACGGCGACGATCCCGAAGCGGTGGTCCATGCCGCCAAGGTTGCGACCGAGTTCCGCCAGAAGTTCGGCAAGGACGTGGTCATCGACATGTTCTGCTATCGCCGCTTCGGTCACAACGAGGGGGATGAACCGATGTTCACCAACCCGTTGATGTACAAGAAGATCAAGCAGCAGAAGACGACCCTGTCGATCTATACCGAACGGCTGGTCAAGGATGGGCTGATTCCCGAGGGCGAGATCGAGGACATGAAGGCGGCCTTCCAGTCGCATCTCAACGAGGAGTTCGAGAGCGGCAAGACCTACAAGCCCAACAAGGCCGATTGGCTTGACGGGCGCTGGAGCCATCTCGACCGTCAGGACAAGGACGATTACCAACGCGGCCAGACCGCGATCAAACCCGAGACCCTGAAGCAGGTGGGCGAGGCGCTCACCCGGATGCCGGACGGCTTTCCGCTGCACAAGACCATCGGGCGGCTTCTGGACAGCCGCAAGGAGATGTTCGACAGTGGCGCCGGGTACGACTGGGCGACCGCCGAGGCCATCGCGTTCGGATCGCTTCTGACTGAAGGCTATCCGGTGCGCCTTGCCGGACAGGATTCCACCCGCGGTACGTTCAGCCAGCGTCATTCGGGCCTGATCAACCAGGACACCGAGGAACGCTATTATCCGCTCAACCATATCCGCGACGGGCAGGCCCGGTTCGAAGTGATCGATTCCGCCTTGTCGGAATACGCGGTGCTCGGGTTCGAATATGGCTACTCCCTGGCCGAACCGAACGCGCTGACGCTCTGGGAGGCGCAGTTCGGCGACTTCGCAAACGGCGCTCAGATCATGTTCGACCAGTTCATCAGCTCGGGCGAAAGCAAGTGGCTGCGCATGTCGGGTCTTGTCTGCCTGTTGCCGCACGGGTTCGAAGGGCAGGGGCCGGAACATTCCTCCGCCCGGCTTGAACGGTTCCTGCAGCAATGCGGTCAGGACAACTGGATCGTCGCCAATTGCACCACACCGGCCAACTATTTCCACATCCTGCGTCGCCAGCTGCACCGGTCGTTCCGCAAGCCGCTCATCCTGATGACGCCGAAATCGCTGCTGCGGCACAAGCTGGCAGTGTCGAAGGCCGAGGAGTTCACAACCGGCTCAAGCTTCCACCGGGTGCTGTGGGATGATGCGCAATACGGACTTTCCGACACCCAGCTTGTCGGCGACGACAAGATCAAGCGCGTGGTCATGTGTTCCGGCAAGGTCTATTACGACCTGCTGGAAGAACGCGATGCGCGCGGGATCGACGACATCTACATCCTGCGGTTCGAACAGTTCTATCCGTTCCCGGCGATTTCGGCCGTGAAGGAACTGGAACGTTTCCCGAATGCCGAGATGATCTGGTGCCAGGAAGAGCCCAAGAACCAGGGTGGTTGGACGTTCATGGAACCGAACCTCGAATGGGTTCTGGGGCGGATCAACGCAAAGTACCCGCGCCCGCGCTACGTGGGCCGCGCCACATCGGCCTCGCCCGCGACGGGTCTGGCCAGCCAACACAAAGCACAGCAAGCCGCGCTCGTGAACGATGCGCTGACGATCGAAGGGAACTGAAGAATGACCACCGAAGTGCGAGTGCCCACCCTGGGCGAGTCCGTGACAGAGGCCACGGTTGCCACATGGTTCAAGAAGCCGGGCGACAGCGTGGCCGTGGACGAGATGCTGTGCGAGCTGGAAACCGACAAGGTGACGGTGGAAGTACCGGCGCCCGCGTCCGGCAAGCTGGCGGATATCGTGGCCAACGAAGGCGATACCGTCGGCGTCGATGCGCTTTTGGCGAATATCGCCGAAGCCGGCGATGCCGGCGCGACCGTGCCGGAAAAACGCCCGTCGGAAGAGGCCAAGCCGGCCCCGGCCCCGGCATCGGATGACAGCGGTTCCACGATCGACGTGATGGTGCCGACCCTTGGGGAATCGGTATCCGAAGCCACCGTGTCGACCTGGTTCAAGAAGGTCGGAGACACGGTCGCCCAGGACGAGATGCTGTGCGAGCTGGAAACCGACAAGGTGTCCGTCGAGGTGCCCGCGCCCAGTGCCGGTACGCTGACCGAAATCCTGGCCGACGAAGGCAGCACCGTGGAAGCCGGCGGCAAGCTTGGCGTGATCGGCGCCGGGGCAGGCGCTGCGGCCTCGGCCACGGCGCAGGAAACCGCACCCGCCCCGGCGGCGCAGCCGTCCTCGACCAGCGGCGGCGATGTCGAAGACGCGCCCTCGGCGAAAAAGGCGATGGCCGAAGCCGGTGTGAGCCGCGATCAGGTCCAGGGGTCGGGCCGCGACGGGCGCGTCATGAAGGAAGACGTGGCCAAGGCGGTTGCTGCCGCCTCCAGCGCGCCCGCCGCCCAGACATCCGCACCTGCCTCTGCGCCGCGTGCGCCGGTCAGCGCCGATGACGCCGCGCGTGAAGAACGGGTCAAGATGACCCGCCTGCGCCAGACCATCGCCCGCCGTCTCAAGGACGCGCAGAACACCGCCGCGATCCTGACCACCTATAACGAGGTGGACATGACCGAAACGATGGCGCTGCGGTCGGAATACAAGGACCTGTTCGAAAAGAAGCACGGCGTGCGCCTTGGCTTCATGTCCTTCTTCACCAAGGCCTGCTGCCATGCGCTGAAAGAGGTGCCAGAGGTCAATGCCGAGATCGACGGCACCGACATCGTCTACAAGAACTTCGTCCACATGGGCGTTGCCGCCGGCACGCCGCAGGGTCTGGTTGTTCCGGTCATCCGCGATGCCGACCAGATGAGCTTTGCCGAGATTGAAAAGGCGATTGCCGAGAAAGGCCGCCGCGCCCGCGATGGCAAGCTGTCGATGGCGGAAATGCAGGGCGGCACCTTCACCATCTCGAACGGCGGCGTCTACGGCTCGCTGATGTCCTCGCCGATCCTGAACCCGCCGCAATCGGGCATCCTGGGCATGCACAAGATCCAGGACCGCCCGATGGTCATCAATGGCGAGATCAAGATCCGCCCGATGATGTATCTCGCGCTCAGCTACGACCACCGCATCGTCGACGGCAAAGGTGCCGTGACCTTCCTCGTCCGCGTCAAGGAAGCGCTCGAGGATCCGCGTCGGTTGTTGATGGATTTGTAAGGACGGTGCGTGCCGGCACGCACCCTACGGACATGTAGGGTGCGTGATCTCACGCACCTTGCCGGAGTGGACATGACCCCCGAACTCACCGCCCTTACCCTTGCCGCGTTGCTCCAGGTGATCCAACTGGCGCTTTATTCCGTTGCCGGTCAAAAGCAGGCCGGAACGAAGGCCGCGCTGAAACCCCGCGACGAGGCGATCGAACTCACCGGCACCGCAGGACGCCTCAAACGCGCCATGGACAACCATTTCGAAGGGCTGATCCTCTTTGGCATCGCGGTGATGGTGATCACCTATTCCGGCCAGAACACCGACAAGACGGCTCTGGCCTGCGGGGTCTATCTGCTGGCTCGCATCCTCTACATTCCGGCCTACGTGTTCGGCTGGGTGCCCTGGCGGTCGCTGATCTGGGCGGTCGGTTTCCTGGCCACGCTCTACCTGCTACTCACTGCCCTGATGTAACTTCTCTGGTTCGAAAATATCCCGGGGGAGCGCCGAAGGCGCGGGGGCAGAGCCCCCAGGGACCCCGGCAATGCAAAGGAAAACACGAAATGGCACAATACGACGTCATCGTCATCGGTTCCGGCCCCGGCGGCTACGTGGCCGCGATCCGCTGCGCGCAGCTTGGCCTCAAGACCGCCTGTGTCGAAGGCCGCGAGACATTGGGCGGGACCTGTCTGAACGTCGGTTGTATCCCATCGAAAGCGCTTCTGCATGCCAGCCACCAGTTGCACGAGGCCGAGCACAATTTTGCCAAGATGGGCCTCAAGGGCAAGAGCCCCTCGGTCGACTGGAACCAGATGCTGGCCTACAAGGATGACGTGATCGGCCAGAACACCAAGGGCATCGAGTTCCTGTTCAAGAAGAACAAGATCGACTGGATCAAGGGCTGGGGGTCGATCCCCGAGGCGGGCCGCGTCAAGGTCGGCGACGACGTGCACGAGGCCAGGAACATCATCGTGGCCTCGGGCTCCGAGGCCAGCAGCCTGCCCGGGGTCGAGATCGACGAGAAGGTGGTCGTGACATCGACCGGCGCGCTCGAGTTGTCGAAGATTCCGAAAAAGATGATCGTGATCGGCGCGGGCGTGATCGGGCTCGAGCTTGGGTCGGTCTACAGCCGCCTGGGCACCGAGGTGCAGGTGATCGAATTCCTCGATGCGATCACACCCGGCATGGATGGCGAGGTGCAGAAAGCGTTCCAGAAGCTGCTTCAAAAGCAGGGCCTTGGCTTTACCATGGGGGCCGCCGTGCAAAAGGTCGACGCCACCAAGACCAAGGCGAAGGTCACCTACAAGCTGCGCAAGGATGACAGCGAACACGTGATGGACGCGGATGTGGTGCTGGTCTCGACCGGGCGTCGCCCCTACACCGATGGTCTGGGCCTCGATGCGCTGGGCATCGAGATGTCGCAGCGCGGCCAGATCAAGACCGACGCGCATTGGCAGACCAATGTCAAAGGCATCTACGCCATCGGCGATTGCATCGATGGGCCGATGCTGGCGCACAAGGCCGAGGACGAGGGCATGGCCTGCGCCGAGGTCATTGCCGGCAAGCATGGCCATGTGAATTACGGCGTCATCCCGGGCGTGATCTACACGCACCCGGAGGTCGCCAATGTCGGCCAGACCGAAGAACAGCTCAAGGAAGCGGGCCGCAATTACAAGGTCGGCAAGTTCAGCTTCATGGGCAATGGGCGTGCCAAGGCGAATTTCGCCGCAGACGGGTTCGTCAAGATCCTTGCCGACAAGGACTCCGACCGCATCCTGGGTGCGCATATCATCGGGCCGATGGCGGGCGATCTCATCCACGAGATTTGTGTCGCGATGGAATTCGGCGCGTCGGCGGAGGATCTGGCGCTGACCTGCCATGCGCACCCGACCTATTCCGAGGCGGTGCGCGAGGCGGCGCTCGCCTGCGGCGATGGTGCAATCCACATGTGAGCGCTGCGGGTCGGGCCGAACTGTCCGACCCGCGCCGGCGTTTCGCGCGGTACTCCTGCCCGTTTGCGGAAAACGGAGATTGCCATGACCAAAGCCCCTGACGATGCCGAGGCCCGCCGCGCGGTTGCCCCGGTCATCTGCTATCCGAATGACAGCCTGCCGGTGCCCGATCTTGCTCTTTATGCAAAGGCTCTGGCAGGGGCCGACATGGTGGACGTGGCCATCGCGGAACCGCGTGAGGCCTGTACGTTTCGGGTGCCTGCGGGGGCGTTCTTTCGGATCGTCAGCACCGAGGGGCCGCAGGTCGGAGACCTGAACCTGTGGAACGCGCATGATCTGTCCGAGCGGTTCTACTCGGGCAAGACCCGCGCGCTGCATGGGACGCATGTGACAACCGGAGAACGCCTCTGGTCTTCTTTCCCGACGCTGCGTCCGATGGCGACCATCGTCGAGGACAGTTTGGGCTGGTACGGGATCGACGCGTTCGGCGGGTCTGTGCATGACGTGATCGGCACGCGCTGCGATCCCTATACGGGCAACCTGCTGTCGGGGGTGCAGTACCATCATTGCTGTCATTCGAACCTGACGCGGGCCTTGGCGGCGGCCACCGGCCTGTCGCTGACCGAGGCGGAGCGCCATGTGCATGATGTGCTCAACGTGTTCATGTGCACCGGGTTCACGCGCGACACGGGGCAGTATTTCATGAAGGCCAGCCCGGTGCGGCCTGGAGACCATCTGACCTTCTTTGCCGAGATCGACCTGTTGGGAGCCCTGTCGGCCTGTCCGGGTGGGGATTGTTCGGCAGAGCATACCAGTGATCTGGCGGCCTGCTATCCGTTGCGGGTGGAGGTGTTGCAGCCCGCGGCGGGTGCGCTGGAGGGGTGGGTCGCCCCGCGTGTCAATGGCTATGATCGCAGCCACGGCGCTTAGTCCGACGGCGTGGCCTTGTCGTGGGGATGTGTGGCGAGGATTGTCCAGTACATCAGGTAATGCAGGGCTATGGGGCCGAGTGTGATGGCAATGATCCAGTCGAACGGTGTGCCGTATCTTGCGGTGATCTCGTTCAGCAGGATCAGCGCGACAAGCCGGGTGATATTCCAGTTCGCGGCATTCTGTTTCCCGTCGTCCCAGTCGCGGGCGAACCAGCCGATCTTGTCGCCATCGCCGAACATGTAGAAGACCACGGCGAACATCGCCAGGTAGATGCCGATGCCAAGGCTCAGGGCGGCCTGTGCCGCCGCCAGAGAGGGCAGGGCCATCACCCCGGCATAGGCGGCCAGGCAGATCAGGACCAGTTTGCCCCCGGCATTCGCGATTCCGATGCGTTCGTAGGTATGAAGCGACTCGGGCAGCTTGACCGCGATGACCGCCACGTGGCCGAAGAGCGCGCACATGACCGGCAGAACCAGCCCGAACTGCGCCAGCGTTTCTTGGTGATGGGCCGTTATCGTGAACAGCGAGAGGGTGATGACGCTGAACAGGAAAAGCATGCGTGGAATTGGCACGCGGCTTGTCAGCAGGACATATATGTCGATTACCCAATGTGGCATACGACAGGCGTCGCAGAGAAATGTGGCGCAAATGCGGAAATCTTTGGGCGGCCGACGCACAATTGGGAAAAGTCCGATCGACAATCGGTCAGGTCGGTGCGGAAAAAAGGCAGAACAGGTCTGCCTTGTTTTCATTTCGTCCGGAGCTCAGGGAAACGCCGCCGTCAGGGCGATCTCGACCATATCGCCAAAGCTGCGTTCCCGGTCTTCGGGTGGCAGCGCTTCACCGGTCGCGAGGTGATCCGACACTGTCAGTATTGCCAGGGCGCGAACGGAGTGGCGTGCGGCGAGATTGTAAAGTTCCGCTGCCTCCATTTCGACCCCGAGTATCCCGTGGCGTGTCATCTGTTCGTTCAAATCCGGGCGTTCATCGTAGAAAACATCGGACGAATATATGCCGCCAACATGGAACTTTGTCGCTTTCGCCTCGGCAGCGATTGCGGCTGCGCGAAGCAGTCCCCAATCGGCGCAGGGTGCGAAATTCAATTCCCTGAAGATACCGCTGGAGGGGGTCGACAGGCTGCTGGCCGTCATTGCGAGGATCAGATCGCGGATTCCCACATGCGGTTGCATTCCGCCGCATGAGCCGATCCGGATCAGCGTTTTCGCGCCGTACTCCCGGATCAGTTCATTGGCATAGATCGACAGTGACGGCATGCCCATTCCGGAGCCTTGAATGGTCACTCGATTGCCGTTCCACGTTCCGGTGAAACCAAGCATTCCGCGGACCTGGTTCACACATGCCACGTCTTTCAGAAACGTTTCCGCCGCCCATTTCGCGCGATAGGGATCGCCGGGAAGCAGAACAGTTTCGGCAATCTCGCCGGGTTGGGCTCCGATATGGATGGTCATGTCAGATCTTCAGGTCTTCCATGGTCTTTCCCGAAGCCAATGCCTCGATCACCCAGTTCGGCTTGCGGCCTTTTCCGGTCCAAGTCTGGTCCGGGCTTTCCGGATTCTGGTATTGGGCAACGCCCTTGGAGCCTTTCTTGCCCTTTGCGGGCGCGCTTCCAAGCAGTTCGTCGAGCGAGAAACCATACTCTTTCGCGGCGGATTCGGCTGCTTTCTTGGCCTGCGTAAGGCGCCGCGTTTCTATGGTTTTCAGCGCTTTTTCCGCTTCCCTGATCAGCTTTTTCAGCTCTTCTTTGGACATGTTGTTCAGGTCGACGCTCATGAATCTCTCCAGATGCTTTTTGAGGGGTGGCTCTGCAATACTCTTATTGAAAGCGAAGTCAATTCACCAAAGTGGTTTACAAATCGAGATCGAATTGACGCTTATTCGCGTCAGTTCTGCGCCATTGATTGCATCATGGCGGCCATGAAACCCGATTCTTCCAAGCGTTTCAGCAGGAGTGCCGTGGTGCCGCAATCTTCATTCACGGACATCGAATAGGCTTCGGAAACGCCGTCAGGTAGGAAATTCGCATTTTGATCCATGTCGTCGATGTCCATTTCCGCCATTTTCGGAATAAAGACTTCCATATCGTCCAGCATCTGGTCGACAGCGGATTTGCTCGAAGCGTCGACGAAGCGTTCGAGCATACATGCGCCCGCCTCTCGGTATTCTGCGTCCCAGTCCATATCGGGAAGCGCCGCGCGCAACGGGTCGGGGTTTCCGCCTTCCTTTTCGACCATCCTGACCATCGCGTCGAGAGTCGCGGACATCATGCGTTCGGACACGCTTTCGAGGCGGTCAAGCTGGGTTTCCGCAAGGACTGCGCCGGGCAGCATGGCGAAAAGTGCGGCGGCCAAAACCTGTTTCATGCAATCTCCTGATAAAAAACGGGTATGGCTTGCACCATACCCGCTGCGGTCAGGGTCTGAAAGACGGTCGGCCGGTTATTCGGCTGCCACTGCCTTTGGATCGGCAAGGGTGACGATATCCATCATGATCGTATTCAATTCGAAATCCTTGGGCGTGTAGACTTTCGCCACGCCCATCGAGCGCAGGCGCTTTGCATCTTCGTCGGGAATGATTCCGCCGACGATGACCGGGATATGACCAAGCCCGGCATCACGCATCCTGGTCATCATGTCTTCGACCAGGGGAATATGGCTGCCCGACAGGATCGACAGGCCGACGACATGAACCTCGTTCTCCTGCGCCGCAGCGACGATCTGATCCGGGGTGAGGCGGATGCCTTCGTAGTCGATCTCCATGCCGCAATCGCGGGCGCGGAAGGCGATCTGTTCTGCGCCGTTGGAATGACCGTCAAGGCCGGGCTTGCCGACAAGGAACTTGAGTCGGCGGCCGAGCTTGTCGCTGACGGCGTTGACCGCTTCGCGGATGTCGTCCAGCCCTTCGGTCTTGTTGGACACGGATTTCGACACGCCGGTCGGGCCACGGTATTCGCCGTAGACGGCGCGCATTTCGCCGGCCCATTCACCGGTGGTGACGCCGGCCTTGGCGCAGGCGATCGAGGCGGGCATGATGTTTGCGCCGTCTTTGGCCGCCGTACGCAGGTCGTCCAAGGCTTTTTGTGCCGCGTCGTTGTCACGCTCTGCGCGCCACGCGTTCAGGCGGTCGATCTGCTCCTGCTCGACCGCAGGATCGACCGTCATGATGCCGCCGTCTTCGCTCTGGAGCGGGGAGGGTTCGCCTTCGATCCATTTGTTCACGCCGACGACGATGGTTTCGTTGCGTTCGATCCTGTTCAGGCGGTCGGCGTTTGAATCAACCAGACGGCCCTTCATGTAGTCGATGGCACCGATGGCGCCGCCCATTGAATCGAGGTTCGCAAGTTCGGCGCGGGCACCTTGCTTGAGTTGTTCGACCTTGGCATCGACGGCGGGGTTGCCCTCGAAGAGGTCATCGAATTCCAGAAGGTCGGTTTCATAGGCGAGGATCTGTTGCATCCGCATCGACCATTGCTGATCCCACGGGCGGGGCAGGCCGAGCGCTTCGTTCCAGGCAGGAAGCTGCACGGCGCGGGCGCGGGCTTTTTTCGACAGCGTGACGGCCAGCATCTCGATCAGGATGCGGTAGACGTTGTTTTCCGGCTGCTGTTCGGTCAGGCCAAGGGAATTGACCTGCACGCCATAGCGGAAACGGCGGAATTTGGGATCGGTGACGCCGTATCGGGTTTCGAGGATTTCATCCCACAGATCAACAAAGGCGCGCATCTTGCACATCTCGGTGACGAACCGGATGCCGGCGTTGACGAAGAAACTGATCCGACCGCAGAGCGCCGGGAAGTCTGCGTCGGGAACACGGGGTTTGAGTTCATCCAGAACGGCGACGGCGGTGGCCAGCGCGAATGAGAGTTCCTGTTCGGGCGTCGCGCCCGCCTCTTGCAGATGGTAGGAACAGACGTTCATCGGGTTCCACTTGGGAATATGCGTGTAGCAATATTCCGCCACGTCCCCGATCATCTTGAGCGACGGTTTCGGCGGGCAGATATAGGTGCCGCGCGACAGGTATTCCTTGATCAGATCGTTCTGCACGGTGCCTTGAAGTTGTGACACGTCCGCGCCCTGTTCCTCGGCCACGGCGACATAAAGCGCCAGCAGCCACGGCGCGGTCGCGTTGATCGTCATGGAGGTGTTCATCTGATCGAGCGGGATCTGATCGAACAAGGTCCGCATGTCGCCCAGATGGCTGACCGGAACGCCCACCTTGCCGACCTCGCCGCGCGCCAGGACATGATCGCTATCATAGCCGGTCTGCGTGGGCAGGTCGAAGGCGACCGACAGGCCGGTCTGGCCCTTGGACAGGTTCGACCGGTAGAGCGCGTTCGAGGCCTGCGCGGTGGAGTGGCCCGCATAGGTGCGGATGAGCCAGGGTTTGTCACGGGTCGGTGTCTGTGCGTCGGTCATGTCGGCTCCGTCAACGGCGAGATTCGCCCGGTAATCTTGTTGCGTTTCGCGATGCATACGTGAAATTTTGTGTCGCTGTCAATTCGCCGCACTGCGGCGTCCCGATTTTTTCTGCGTAACAGCATATCCCATGCCCGTGGCATTGGAATAGGCAAAGCGATGCCGCACAGAAGGTTACAGAGGGCGACCGGTGTCGTGATTTTCATGTGTCTGTCGCGTTGTTGCGCGCCATAAGTTGTTTACCAAGCGCAGCTTCGTTGCGAGAGTGCAGGAATGACCTCGCAGGTGACATTACCTTTATGGGCCTTTGTCCTGATCCTGACCTTTGCGGCAGTGACCTTTGCATCCCATTTCCTGTTTCCTTCGGTTCGCTGGTTCTTTCGTCGCCGGATGGAGCGCGCGGTCAGGCGGTTGAACAAACGCCTGGAGCGACCGATCCAGCCGTTCAAGCTCTTGCGCCGACAGGACATGATCCAGCGGCTTGTCTATGATCCCGAGGTGACGCAGGCGATCGTCGAGCATGCAAAGGCCGAGGGCGTGCGCGAGGACGTGGCCTTTGAACGCGCGCGTCGCTATGCAAAAGAGATCGTCCCGTCCTTTTCGGCCTGGGCCTATTTCGGGTTTGCGATCCGCGCGGCAAAGCTGTTGAGCACATCTCTTTACCGGGTGCGGATGGTGCATCACGACACAGGGCTGGCCGATGTCGATCCCGAGGCGACCGTGGTGTTCGTGATGAACCACCGGTCGAACATGGATTATGTGCTGGTCACCTACCTCGCGGCGGACCGGTCGGCGCTGTCTTACGCGGTCGGGGAATGGGCGCATGTCTGGCCGCTGTCACGTCTGATCCGGGCGATGGGCGCCTATTTCATCCGCCGCAAGTCGCGGAATGACCTGTATCGCAAGGTTCTGGGCAAATACGTGCAACAGGCGACGGCGGCCGGGGTCACGCAAGCGGTCTTTCCGGAAGGCGGGCTGAGCCTTGACGGGGGGCTTTCTCTGCCGAAGGTCGGCATCCTGAAATACATCCTCGAAGGCGCGGCCTCGGCCGAGCGGGACGTGGTGTTCGTGCCCGTGGCGCTGAATTATGACCGCGTGCTTGAGGATACGATCCTGTGTCGGGCGCATGACACCGGGACGCGTCGGTTCGGCGCCCGGATCAGCGTCGTGTTCCGCGCCATCCTGCGGCAGGTCTGGTTGCGCGTGACAGGCCGCTTTCACCGCTTCGGCTATGCGGCGGTCAGTTTTGGCGAGCCGCTGCTTCTGAGTGACATCGGGAGCGCGCCGCACAAGCCCGAGGCGTTGTCCCGGCTCATCATGACCCGCATCGCGGATGCGGTTCCGGTTCTGCCGGTGCCTCTGGTGGCGGCGCTGTTGTTGCGCGACGGACCGATGACCCGAGACACTCTCGAAGTGGCATTCGCGAAATCGTTGAAGGCGCTCGAAAGCGGCAGGTTGCATCTGCCGCGCAACAACCGCGATTACGCCGTGGAATTCGGGCTGCGGAACTTGCAGGAGCGCGGGATCGTCGAAACGGATCGGGACATGCTGACCATCCCTGCCCACAAGGCCGGGCTTGCCCGGTTCTATGCCAATTCGATCCGCCATCTGCTGTAGGGGATTCCGCGGGTGCGAAAGGATTTTCTGCAATCGCTCGGTCATAAAGTTACAAAAAATACCTGAATCTTGTTGCATAATTTCAAGCGCGCCCATATTTCAACCCTAGAAGCCGCGATTCTGCATTGCGGCACGAACCAGAGATGACGCTTAGGAGGCCCCGATGGCACTGGATCAGCACACCGGCATCGCCGCGTATGATGCGCCTGAAAAAGACTTGTACGAAATCGGCGAAATGCCCCCTCTCGGCTATGTGCCCAAGCAGATGTATTCATGGGCCATTCGTCGCGAACGTCACGGCGAACCGGAACAGTCTTTCGAGGTCGAAGTCGTCGATACATGGGATATCGACAGTCACGAGGTGCTGGTTCTCGTGATGGCGGCGGGTGTGAACTATAATGGCGTCTGGGCCGGTCTTGGACAGCCGATCAGCCCGTTCGATGGCCACAAGGCCGATTACCATATTGCCGGGTCCGATGCGTCGGGCATCGTCTGGAAGGTCGGGGACAAGGTAAAGCGCTGGAAGGTCGGCGACGAGGTTGTCATCCACTGCAACCAGGATGATGGTGACGATGAGGAATGCAACGGCGGCGATCCGATGATGTCTCCGACCCAGCGGATCTGGGGCTACGAGACACCGGATGGCGCGTTTTCGCAGTTCACGCGCGTGCAGGCCCAGCAGTTGATGCCGCGGCCCAAGCACCTGACCTGGGAAGAAAGCGCGTGTTACACGCTGACGCTGGCCACCGCTTACCGGATGCTGTTTGGTCATGCACCGCACGAGCTGAAGCCGGGTCAGAACGTGCTGGTCTGGGGCGCGTCTGGCGGTCTGGGGTCGTATGCCATCCAGCTGGCCAATACGGCGGGTGCCAATGCGATCGGTGTCATTTCGGACGAGGACAAGCGCGATTTCGTCATGTCGATGGGCGCCAAGGGCGTCATCAACCGCAAGGATTTCAAGTGTTGGGGTCAGTTGCCCACGGTGAACACGCCTGAATACAAGGAATGGTTCACCGAGGCGCGCAAGTTCGGCAAGGCGATCTGGGACATCACCGGCAAAGGCAAGAACGTCGACATGGTGTTCGAACATCCCGGCGAGTCGACGTTCCCGGTGTCGACGCTGGTCTGCAAGAAGGGCGGCATGGTGGTGATCTGTGCGGGCACAACCGGGTTCAACTGTACCTTCGACGTGCGCTACATGTGGATGCACCAGAAGCGCCTTCAGGGCTCGCATTTTGCGCATCTCAAGCAGGCCGCTTCGGCGAACCAGCTGATGGTCGAACGCCGGCTTGATCCGTGCATGTCGGAAGTGTTCCCGTGGGAGGAAATTCCGCAGGCGCATACCAAGATGCTGCGCAACGAACACAAGCCGGGAAACATGGCGGTTCTGGTGCAATCGCCGAAAACCGGGCTGCGCACTTTTGAGGATGCGCTGGCGGCCAGATCGTAACGAACTGATTACGTCTTGTTGCTAAGACAGACCCGCGGGCCACTCCGGTTCGCGGGTTTTGCATGTTCAAGGAATCGGTGCAGCCAATTCAATGCCGTAGATTCCGGCGCCTCGCTATATCTGGGGAGTTGGAATCAGGGAATTTCTTTCGAATCTCGCGCATGTTATGGTTGTATTAACGTTTCGTTAACTATCTGGAGGTGACGCTGAAATGGGACATGATTGGATCATAGACGTGTTGACCGACCTCAAGTCGTTTGCGCTAGCGAACGATCTCGATGCGCTGGCTGCCAAATTGGATGATACGCAGTTGGTGGCGCGGGCTGAGCTTGTGTCGCACGGCAAGGGGATAGGCCGTGGGATTCTTGGAGAAAGTGCTTCAATTGGACGATGTGATCGGGCAGTTGGAGTGCGCCGAACATCTTGAGGAACTGCAAAGCGTCATCGAATGGCTGCGGGATCACTACGCGGTCGATGACATGGTGTATCACTGGGTGTCGAGCAATGGCACACAGTACGGATGCGGAACCTATGACCCGGCCTGGGTTCAGAGATACCTGGAGAAAGGCTATCTTCGCATCGATCCGGTTGTGCTTGGCTGCTACCAGCGGTTTCACCCGGTCGACTGGAAGCGGCTGGATTGGTCAGGCAAGGCCGCGCGCGCGTTCCTGAACGATGCGGTCGCACATGGGGTCGGCAATCAGGGCTATTCGATCCCCATTCGCGGCCCCAACGGCCAATTCGCGCTTTTCACCGTCAGTCACAGTTGCGACGACGCGGAATGGGAAAGTTTTACCGAGATTCATCGCCGTGATCTCATCCTGCTGGCGCATTACTTCAACCAGACCGCGCTCAAGCTCGAGCCGGGCCGGACGCCGGAGCCGACACAACCGCTGTCACCGCGCGAGGTCGAGACGATGACGCTTCTGGCGGTGGGATACAGCCGTGCGCAAGTGGCGGAAACGCTGTCGATCTCGGAACATACCTTGCGGGTCTATATCGAAAGCGCGCGGTTCAAACTGGGGGCGATGAACACCACCCATGCCGTGGCGCGGGCGATCGCGCGCGGGCAGATCGTGGTGTGAGCACGGCGCAATTGCTGTTTCCATATGCGCGACAATCTGCCGTGAAACAGCGTCCGCACGCTCTGGAAAGAAACGATTCACCTTTGAACCTCAGCCTGTCCGCCAGCAACGGAGGGCATGCTCATGATTCGGTACGTCTATGGTGATCAACTGGCGAAATTTCCGCATCTTGCGCGGACCATGTTCGAGGATCGGGCGGATCAGTTCCGGACGCGGCTTGGCTGGGACGTGAGCGTCGACGCCGAAGGGCAGGAACGCGACGATTATGACGATCTGAATCCGCTTTACGTGATCTGGGAGACGGCGAGCGGTGTCCATGGCGGATCGATGCGGTTTCTGCCGACGACCGGTCGCACCATGGTGAATGATCATTTCGTTAACCTGACCCACGGCGTGCCGTTCCAAAGCCCGTTGATCTGGGAATGCACGCGCTTCTGCCTGTCGCGCAACACCGAGGCGGGCACGGCCGCGGCGCTCATGCTGGCGGGCGGGGAGATCATGCAGGGCTTTGGTATCCGGCATTTCGTTGGCGTGTTCGACGCGCGGATGGTGCGGATCTACACCCGGATCGGCGCCGCACCCGAGGTGCTGGGATCGCAGGGCGAGGGTCGGCAGGCGATCAGCGTCGGCCTCTGGGAGTTTTCCGAGGCGGCGCAGAAACAGGTGTCTCGCGTGGCCGGTGTACCTTTGGCCGCGTCGCGATCCTGGTTCGACGCGGCGTTCGGAACCGATGTGCCACAACCCTTCATAAGTGCTGCCTGATGCTGGTGCCCGACTCCGGGCTTCTGTAATGTCCGGGCATGACCTTGCCCGCTTTGACATATTCCGAAGACCAGGCTGCCGCGCATGACCGGGTGGCCGAGATGCTGCGCGCGGCGGGTGTCGATCTGGAGAACGGCCTCGTGTTGCCGCCGCGGGACGGCAAGGCCGACATCATGGCGATCACCGGCAAGGCCGGGTCGGGCAAGACGCTGCTGTTGGCCGAACTGTGCAAGGCATTGCAGGCTGCCGGGGTCGAGATCGTTTCGGGCGATTACGAGGGCCGGCGGCGCAAGGATCGGCGGACGCTGGCCGTGCTGGCACCGACCAACAAGGCGGCAAGCGTGTTGCGGATGCGGGGCGTGCCGGCAACCACCATTCACCGCATCATCTACACGCCGGTCTACGATCCGGAATACGAACGGATCGCCGAATGGCTGATGGGCAACGATGACAAGCCCGAGGTCGAGGGCCTGACGGAAGAAGCCCTGGCGCGGGCGCAGCTGTCCTTCGAGGCGCACAAGTCGGTTCCTGCCGCCCTGGCGGCCGCCGGGCTTCGCGGATCGGATTTCATCACCGGCTGGAAGCGCCGCGAAGACCCGCTGGATATCGGCTTTGTCGATGAGGCGTCGATGCTGGATGAGCGACAGGTCGCGGATCTGCGCGAGCTATTCCCGAACTTGCTGCTGTTCGGCGACCCGGCGCAGTTGGCGCCTGTGAACCAGTCCGGCAAGATGGTGTTCGAGACGCTGGAGCCCGAACAGGTGCTCAACCTGAACCGCATCCACCGGCAGGACGCGGACAATCCGATCCTTGACCTGGCGCATGCGCTGGCTGATCCGCAGCTGGATTTCCGGGGATTCGAGCAGATGGTCGAAGAGATTTCCCGCACCGATGACCGCGTGATCTGGGGCCAGCGCGTCGAGGTCGACCTGATGGCGCGGTCGCCGGTTCTGGTCTGGACCAACGCAACGCGCATCCGGCTGATCAATGCGTTCCGGTCCGTCCATGACGCGCCCGAGGATTCGCTTCTGGAGGGCGAGCCGCTGATCTGTGACGGGCTGGAATTGCCGTTGAAGCATCGCAAGAAACGGCTGGATCTGGAGGCGCGTGGCCTGATCAAGGGGGCGCAGGTGATCTATCTCGGGCCGGGGCGCAAGCCGGGCTTTTCGCGCCTGCACGTCATGGGGGCGGAAGACCCGCAAGTGTCGGCGGCATCCATCGTGAAGATCGAGAAACCGGGAGAGGAAGAGCCGTTCATCCCCTTTGCCGCGCGCATGGGCGCGACATTCCTGCACGGGGCCGCCGTGACGATCCACAAGGCGCAAGGGTCGCAATGGGACACGGTTCAGGTGTTCGCGCCCGACCTTGAAGTGGCGGCCCGCATGGGGCGGAGCGAGGCGGGCCAGCCGCTTTGGAAACGGCTGGCTTACGTGGCGATCACGCGGGCTTCGACGCGGTTGCACTGGGTTGTCCGCAACCGTCTGTCGAAACCCACCGGACCTTTGCAGGTCGATGATCTGAGGGCCACGCCCGCGGCGCGGCTGGCGCTCGAGGTTGAAGCCGATTTCTAGAGTTTGACGATTTGCTTGCCGGTGTTGCCGCCCTCGAGCATCGCGATAAACGCATCTGGAGCGTTTTCCAGACCTTCGGCCACGTCTTCCAGATGGACGATCTCTTGGGCCGCGACCTTGGGCGCGACATCCTTGAGGAAGGCCGGGTATTGATCCCAGTGGTCGAAGATGATGAAGCCCGACACCTCGAGCCGCTTGACCAGGATGTTGCGCCACATGGCGGGCAGCTGGTTGGTCTCGGCGATGTTCGATCCGCCATACCACCCGATCATGCCGCAGACCGGGATGCGGCCATGGACATTCATCAGCGGCATCACCGCCTCAAGCACCTTGCCGCCGACATTTTCCCAGTAGATGTCGACCCCGTCGGGCGCAGCCTCGGCAATCGCGGCGCGCAGGGATGTGGCGTCGTCATGGGCACGGTGGTCGATGGCGGCGTCAAAGCCGAAGGTTTCGGTTGCAAGGCGGCATTTCTCGGCCCCGCCCGCGATGGCGATGGTGCGCAGGCCACGCTGCTTGGCCAATTGGCCGACCATGGATCCGACCGGTCCGGTGGCGGCCGCCACGACCAGCGTTTCACCCGCCTTGGGTTTGCCGAAGCTGTGCAGGCCGACCCAGCCCGTCAGACCGGGCATGCCCAGAACACCCAGTGCCGTCGAGGGCGGAAGCGACGGGTCAAGCTTGCGCAGGTCGGAGCCGGGCAGGCAGGCGTGGCTGGCCCAGCCCGTCATGCCGGTCACGGTGTCCCCGGCCTCGAAGCCATCTGCGTTGCTTTGCAGGACACGTCCCACGCCCTGACCGGTCATGGTGGCCCCCAGGTCGACCGGGGGCGCATAGCTCTTGGCGTCATCCATGCGGCCGCGCATGTAGGGATCAAGCGACAGGTGTGTCACCTCGACCAGAACCTCGCCTTCGGCTGGGGTGGGAAGCGGGTCTTTTGCCAGCTTGAAGTCTTCCGGTACCGGCGCGCCCTCGGGGCGACGGGCCAGGGTGATGCGGGACATCGTGTCGGACATGAATTCTCTTCCTCACGGTTTGGGGTTGCGCCAAATTGGTCGGATGACCAGTGTATCCGGAACGCACAGGCAGAAGGCAAGGGAGGGCCCGATGCAAGGATTGATGATGAACCGCCCGTTGGCGGTGATAGACCTGCTTCGCTATGCCGCCGAGATCCACAGCAACGAGGAAATCGTCTCTGTGCGGACAGAGGGCGATTTGCATCGGCAAGACTATGCCCGGACCTTCGAACGCACGGCGCAACTGGCGCATGGGCTTGCGGCTTTGGGCATCGAGCCGGGAGACCGGGTCGCGACGCTGGCGTGGAACGGGTATCGGCATTTCGAATTGTATTACGCGATTTCCGGCATGGGGGCGGTGTGCCACACGATCAACCCGCGCCTGTCGGCTGAACAGATGCTGTTCATCCTCAATCATGCCGAAGACCGGGTGCTGTTTGTCGATCTGACCTTTGTGCCGATCCTTGAGGCGTTGAAGGATCATTTGCCGGCCAATCTGAGGCTGGTGGTGATGACCGATGCCGCACATAGCCCCGAGTCGGCATTGGACCTTGAATGCTATGAAGACCTGATCGCGCCGCATCCGACCGAGTACGACTGGCCCGATCTGCCCGAAGAGACCGCGGCGGGGCTGTGTTATACGTCCGGCACGACGGGCAACCCCAAGGGGTCGCTTTATTCGCATCGGTCCACCGTGCTGCATGCGCTGTTCATCGCGGTGACGCTGCCGCGATCCCTGCACGAAGGCGCGCGGCTCTTGCCGGTGGTGCCGATGTTCCACGTCAATTCCTGGGGCATGCCCTATGCCGCGCCCATCGTCGGCGCGTCGCTGATCATGCCGGGGGGCAAGCTGGATGGGCCGTCGCTGTATGACCTGATGGAAAGCGAAAACGTCACGGCAAGCTGGGGTGTGCCGACCGTCTGGCTGGGCCTGCGGGCCGAGATCGAGGCGCGGGGCAAGCCGCCATCGGCACTGGATCAGGTGGTGATCGGTGGCTCTGCCGCGCCGCGCAGCATGATCGCGTTTTTCGAGACGCAGGGTGTCGATGTTTGCCACGCCTGGGGCATGACCGAGATGAGCCCGGTGGGCACGACCGGTCAGATCCCCAATTCGGACAGCGATGTGACGTTCGAGGATCGCGTGGCGCGCAAATCCCTTCAGGGCCGGCGGATTTTCGGCGTCGATCTCAAGATCGTCGACGAGGCGGGTCAGCGCTTGCCGCAGGATGGCAAGGCCGTCGGAGAGCTTTACGTGCGGGGCAATGCCGTGATCTCGGGGTATTTCAACGATGAGGCGGCGACCAAGGCGGCAATGGATTCCGAATGCTGGTTCGGGACCGGTGATGTGGCGAGCATTTCCCCGAACGGCTATCTGAGCATTCAGGACCGGTCGAAGGACCTGATCAAGTCGGGTGGTGAATGGATCAGTTCGATTGATCTTGAAAACATCGCCATGTCCCATCCCGACGTGGCCAATTGCGCGGTGATCGCGATTGCGCATCCGAAATGGGACGAACGGCCGGTTCTTGTGGTTGTCCCGAAAGAGGGCTGCGAACCGACGTTGCAGGAGTTTCATGACCTGATGTCCGAGCATTTCGCCAAGTGGCAATTGCCGGATGACCTGGTGTTCATCGACGCCCTGCCGCTGACCGCGACCGGGAAGGTGTCAAAGCTGACCCTGCGCCGAAAATTCGCGGATTACGTGCTGCCGGATGTCCGCTGAGGGTTTGCGAAACATGCCGACCAGCCTGTCGCGCTGGTATGAGATCGGGCAGGACCGGATCACCGGTTTTGCCGACGTGACCGAGGATTGGCAGTTCATCCACCTGGACGAAGACCGCATGGCGCCGCAGGGCGGGACGATGGCGCATGGATTCCTCACGCTGTCGATGCTGTCGGCCATGGCCTACGACGTACAACCCGAAATTCCGGGTCTCCTGCAGGGGGTGAACTATGGGTTCGACCGCATCCGCTTTGTCAGCCCGGTGCGGGCAGGGCAGCGAATCCGCGGCCGGTTCAGCGTTGCCGACGTGGTCGAAAAGCCGGGGCGGCTTGACGTGACATGGGATGTCGTGGTGCAGGTCGACGGGGCTGACCGGCCGGCGCTTGTGGCGCAATGGATCAACATGTTCGAGGTCGGCACCCCGGGCTAGCTGGCAGATGACTAGGACTTCATGGCGCTCAGAAGATCGAGCAGGCCCTTGCGGTCGTCGTCATCCGCATAGTCTTTTGCCGCCAGTCGGATGTCATGGGGTGTTCATGACATCACGATCTGTGATTTCAAACACGGGTTATCGAAAGCCACCGCTGCGAGGGCGTCTTGTGCGGAAACTGCGTTATCCGGCGGCGGTGCGGATCGCGCGGATGTTGTCGCCGTAAGGCGCGGGGTTTTGAACCGACCCGCCCTTGAACACGGCAGAGCCCGCCACCAGCACATCGGCGCCAGCAGCCACGACCAGCGGCGCGGTTGACGGATCGACACCGCCGTCGATCTCGATATGGACCTCGCGATCACCGATCATCTCGCGCAGTTCGGTGACCTTCTGGACGCAGGAGTGGATGAATTTCTGCCCGCCGAAGCCGGGGTTCACGGTCATCACGCAGATCAGGTCCACCATGTCGAGAAGCGGTGCGGCGGCCTCGGCGGGGGTGCCGGGGTTGAGCGCCAGACCGGCCTTGGCGCCGCTTGCGCGGATGGCTTGCAACGTGCGGTGGATATGAGGGCCGGCCTCGACATGGGCGGTGATGATGTCGGCGCCCGCATCGGCGAAGGCCTGGATATAGGGATCGACCGGCGCGACCATGAGATGCACGTCCATCACGGTCTTGATGTGCGGACGGATCGCGGCACAGGTGGCCGGGCCGAAGGTGATGTTGGGCACGAAATGCCCGTCCATGACATCGACGTGAATCCAGTCCGCGCCCTGCGCCTCGACGGCCTCGATCTCGGCGCCGAAATTGGCGAAGTCGGCCGAGAGGATCGACGGGGCGATTTTTACCGAACGGTCAAATGTCATGAAAGCAGCTCCGGATTGTCTGAGGCCGACTTAGTAGCCTGCGTCGCGATCCACAAGGTACAAGAACGGCTCGCCCGATTCTCCGCGCCGGATGTTTTCGACGATCACGCGCGCCGCGCTGGGCGCGCGGGTTTCGGACGCGATATGGGGTGTCACGGTGACCTTGGGATGTGCCCAGAAGGGATGATCCTGCGGCAAGGGTTCGGTGCGGAACACGTCGAGCGTGGCATGCGCGACCTGACCGCTGTCGAGAGCATCGACCAGCGCCGCATCGTCGATCAGCGGGCCGCGACCGGGATTGATGATGAACGCGCCCTTGGGCAGCAAGGCCAGGGTTTCGGCGTTCAGGGTGTTTTCGGTCTCGGGCGTGCTGGGCAGCAGCAGGATCAGGATCTGCGATTGCGTCAAGACCTGCCGCAAGCCGTCGGAACCGCTCTGGCAGGTGATCCCGTCGATCTTTTTCTGGCTGCGGGCCCAGCCGGATACCGGAAAGCCCAGGCGGTGCAGCGCCTGACCGCAGGCCGACCCCAATTGCCCCAGCCCGAGGATGCCGACGGGCCGGTCCGACGCCACTGGCGGCGCATCCGGGATCCATGCGTGATCCGGGTTCACGATATGCGCATCCATCCCGAGGTGATGGCGCAGGGTGTGACCGGTGACCCATTCCACCATGCCCTGCGTCAGCCCTTCGTCATCGACCATGCGGGCGTACGGCACTTTCAAGGTCGGGTTGTTCACCGCGTCCTCGACCCCGGCCCACAGGTTCAGGACCGCCTTGAGACGCGTGTAGGGGGTGAAATCCTGTACCGACGAATTCGGCGCGTACACGATGTAGTCCACGTCTTCGGGCGCCATGTCTGTGGCGAGGTGATACTCCAGCCCGGTCGCATCCAGCGCGCTGCGCAGGTGAGGTTCGTATTGCGCCCAACGGGTTTCGTTGGCGGCGAACAGGACATTGACGGTCATGGCTTACCTCGGACGGTGGATATGGGCGCTCTGTACCAAGCCGAAGGCCAGCATCAAGACCAACATCGCCGACCCCCCATAACTGACCAGCGGCAGCGGAACCCCCACAACCGGCGCAAGGCCCATCACCATCGACATGTTGACGGCGAAATACAGAAAGAACGTGACGCCGATCCCCAGGATCAGAAGCGAGGAATAGCGGTCGCGGTTCTGCAGGGCGGCGACGATGCAGAAGATCAGGATCAGCACGTAGAGGATGAGCAGGGAAATCCCGCCGACAAAGCCGAATTCCTCGGCCAGTGTATTGAAGATGAAGTCGGTGTGTTTTTCCGGCAGGAAGTTCAGGCGCGACTGGGTGCCCTGCATGAAGCCACGCCCGGTCCAGCCCCCCGAGCCCATGGCGATCTTGGCCTGAGTGATGTGATAACCGGCCCCGAGAGGGTCGGAGCTGGGGTCAAGAAAGGTGTCGATGCGGCGGAACTGGTAATTCTTGAGCAGCTGCCATTCGGTGCCCCGGCTGAGAAAAATCGTATAGATGCCGGCCACGCCCGCGGTGAACACGGTCGCGAAATAGGCCCAGTGAACCCCGGCGAGAAACATCATCAACCCGCCGCCCGCGACCAGAAGAATGGCCGTGCCAAGGTCGGGCTGCGTGAGCACCAGGAACGTCGGCAGCAGGATGAGGAACACCGGCACCAGCACCCAGAAGGGATGCGAGGTCCGTTTCATCGGAAGCCAATCGTAATAGGCGGCCAGGACCATCACCATTGCGACCTTCATCAGCTCGGACGGTTGCAGCCGCATGAAGCCAAGGTCGATCCAGCGCTGTGCGCCCATGCCCACCGATCCGAAGAACTCGACCGCGACCAGCAGCGCGAGGGCGATCAGGTAGGCCATGACCGACATGTTGCGCCAGAACCAGATCGGGACCATCGCCGCCACGAACATGACCGCAAGACCCAGGCCGAAGCGTTTCATCTGGGGTTCGGCCCAGGGGCTGAGATTTCCGCCCGCCACCGAGTAGAGCATCAGGAAACCGACCCCTGCGATGGCCGAAAGCAGGACCACCAGGGGCCAGTTGATGAACAGCATCTTGCGCCAGCCCGCCGGGACGGTCTTGACGGTGTATTCAAGATAACTCATGCGCGGCTCCGACCATCCGGATCATTGGCCTGCATGACCTGTTGCAGGCGTTCCTGCTGACTGCGGATGCGTTCGCGGTCCTTGGAGGGGTACGCCTCGAGCGGCGGGTTGTCGCCGTAAAGCGCCTGCAAGGTTATATCGCGGGCGATGGGGGCCGCCGCGGACGAGCCGCCGCCGCCATGTTCGACAACCACCGACACCGCGATCCTGGGGGTCTCGTAGGGTGCATAATTCACAAAGAGCGCATGGTCGCGCCGGTTCCACGGCAGGTCCTCGTTGCGGGTGACGCCCCGCGCGCGCTCGGCGGCGGTGATGTTTCGGACCTGGCTGGTGCCGGTCTTGCCCGCCATGCGGACGGTTTCGTCGATGATGCGCGAGCCATACGCGGTGCCGCGGCGGTCGTTGCTGACCGCATACATCGCGCGGCGTATCTGGCGCAGATGGTTTTCGTTGAAGCCCAGATCCGTGCCGCCGGTCTCTGCCATCTCGGCGCTGCCGATCCTGCGGGTGAGGCGGGGCGTGACCTCTTTGCCGGTGGCCAGCCGGGCGGTCATCACGGCAAGCTGCAACGGAGAGCTGAGGACGAAGCCTTGGCCAATGGAGGCGTTTACCGTGTCGCCAATCACCCAGCCAGCCCCGCGTTCGCGTTCCTTCCATTCCTTGTTCGGAACAAGCCCTTCCGTGACGGCGGACATGCCGATGCTGAACGCCTGTCCCAGACCAAGCCGCCGGGCGGTGTCGGCGATGCGTTCGATGCCGACCGTCAGCGCGAGGTCGTAGAAATAGACGTCGCAGCTTTCGCGGAGCGCCTGTTCGAGGTTCATGTGGCCGTGGCCCGCACGTTTCCAGCAGTGGAACCTGCGACCGGCGACCTGCATATGGCCGGGGCACCAGACGGTTTCGTCCGGTGCGACGACGCCTGCATCCAGAGCGGCCAGAACGGTGACCATCTTGAAGGTCGATCCGGGGGGATAGGCGTCCTGCACGGTCTTCGAGGCCAGCGGACGATGGTCGTTTTCCCTGAGTTCGCCGAAATCCGCGACCGAGATGCCACGCACGAATTTGTTCGGATCGTAGGACGGCGACGAGGCGATGCCCAGCAGATCGCCATTGGTGACATCCATCACCACGACAGAGGCACTTTCTTCGCCCAGTCGGGCCTGGATGTAGCTTTGCAGCTTGCTGTCGACGGTCAGCTGCATGTCGGCGCCCGCGGTGCCTTCCTGGCGATCCAGTTCGCGCATGACGCGCCCGACCGCGTTCACCTCGACGCGTTTGGCACCGGCGCGACCGCGCAGCACCTCTTCGTGGCGGGCTTCGATCCCGACCTTGCCGATCTGGAACCGGGGGATGCGAAGGACCGGGTCGGGGGTTTCGTATCGCGACAGGTCGCGTTCGCTGACCGGGCCGACATAGCCCACCACATGCGCGAAGTCGCCCCGCCGCGGATAGATGCGCGACAGCCCGACCTCGGGGGTGACGCCGGGCAGGGCAGGGGCGTTCACCGCGACGCGGCTGATGTCTTCCCAGGTGACGCGTTCGGCTACGGTGACGGGCAGGAACGGCGCGCTGCGCTGCATTTCGCTCAGGGCGCGGTTCAGCTCGTCCTCGTCAAGCTCTACCAGGGCCGAAAGCCGTGCCACGACATCGTCCACATTGCCCGCGTCCTCGCGGACCATCGTGATCCGGTAGGACGGCTCATTGCCGGCGAGGATGATTCCGTTGCGATCGAAAATCTGGCCGCGGGTCGGCGGGATCAGCCGGATGTTGATGCGATTCTCTTCGGCCAGCAGACGGAATTCATCGGCCTGATCGACCTGGAGATGCCGCATTCGCAGGCCAAGCGCCCCGGCAAATGCCAGTTGCACGCCGCCAAGGATCACACCCCGGCGCGAGATCTTGCGGATGCTTTCCGCCGTGTCTTTTGGCGCTCGTCTCATTGCGTCCGCCCCAAGCGATCCATGTCACCGGGCGCGCTGCGGCGCACCCCGAACAGGAAATACGACACGACCACCACAATCGGATAGACCGCGATGGTCAGAACGACCTGGACAAGGCTGAGGGTCAGCGTGCCCGGCACAAGGATAAGGATCATCATCACCGCGCGATAGAGGATCGTGATCACGATAAAGGTACCGGCGAAGGTCAGCCATTCAAGCACAAATGTCGTTTCGCGCTGCCGCCGTTCGCGGGATTTGAGCCATTCGGTCGCGCAGACCACCAGGACCGACCAGAGACCCGGCGGGCGTTGCAGCAGCATGTCGGCCAGCAGCATCACCGCCGCGACCAGCAGGACAGGCACGTAATCCGGTCGCCGAACCGCCCAGGCAAAGACCATGGCCACCAGGACATCTGGCCCGGCCCAATGGCTGGGCGCGGGGTTCAGCGGCAGCAGGTGGAAGAACAGGACCACGAAGGCGGTCAGGATGAACAGGAAACGCATGCCCCAAAGCTTCAGCAGACCGGTATCCATCAGTCTGCCGGCTCTGCTACGGCGGTGTCGGTCGCGGCCGGAGGCGTTTCCGGCAGGATGAGCGCCGACGGGTTCGACACCCGCCGCGCACCGTGATCGCGCAGGACGCGCAGGAATTCGAGCCGTTCGTAATCCGCCGCCAGCCGGGTGCGCAGACGGCCGCCCGGATCCTGGGCCACCTGACCGATGAGAAGTCCGGGGGGGAAGACCTCGCCATCACCCGAGGTGACGATCCGGTCTCCGGGGCGGACCTGGTCGGGGTCTTCCAGAAAGTCGATGGGCGGCGCCGACGTATTGTCACCAACGATCAGGGCGCGCTGGCCCGACGGCTGGATCGTCGCCGGGATACGGCTGGTGGCGTCGGTGAGCATGATCACGCGGCTGGTGTTGGCGCCGACACCCGAGATGCGGCCGACAAGCCCGGTACCGTCCATTGTCGCCCATCCGTCAACAATCCCGTCGCGAGACCCGACATTGATCAGGACCGACTGGCGGAACGGCGACCCGGAATCGGCCAGCACGACGCCGGTGATGTAGGTCAGGCGCGGGTCGAGCCGGACGTTGTTCAGGTCGCGCAGCTTGGCGTTTTCCTGTTCAAGCTGAAGCGCCGCTTCCTTCCACGCGGTCATCTGGCGCAACTCGCGGCGCAGTTCCTGGTTCTGTTCGTAGATGCGCTGATAGCTGCGAAAGTCCCGCGCCAGGTTGACCGTCGCCGTGACAGGGGCCATCGCCCAGTCAAAGCTCGGGATCACCGTGTCGATCACCACGGCCCGGAACCGTTCCACGCGGGGGCTGTCGATCCGCCAGACGAAGAACAGGCCGAGAAGGCACAGCACGACCACCGCCAGCAGCAAGCGCCGCAGCGGGGTTGTGTAGGCTTCGCTGTTTGTGCCGTTTTTTGCCAAAAATCCCCCTTCCCGGAAGGGTGGTCGGATCAGCTGTCGTAGTCAATTGCGTGGCGCAGCTGCTTTTCATATTCCAGCGCCTTGCCGGTTCCCAGGGCGACGCAGTTCAGGCTTTCATCGGCGATCGACACCGCCAGCCCGGTCTGTTCGCGCAGCGCGAGGTCGAGATCGCCCAGCAGGGCCCCGCCCCCGGTGAGCATCACGCCCCGGTCCACGATGTCGGCGGCCAAATCCGGCGGGGTCGCTTCGAGCGCGGTCATCACCGCCTCGCAGATCGCCTGAACCGGTTCCGAGAGCGCCTCTGCCACTTGCGCCTGGCTGATCTCGGTTTCCTTGGGGACGCCGTTCAACAGGTCGCGACCGCGGATCATCATCGACGTGCCGCGCCCGTCATCGGGCATCCGCGCCGTGCCGATCGAGGTCTTGATCCGCTCGGCGGTCGATTCGCCCACCAGCAGGTTCTGCTGACGGCGCAGGTAGTTGATGATCGCCTCGTCCATGCGGTCGCCACCCACGCGGACCGAGCGCGCATAGACGATATCGCCCAGCGACAGGACCGCCACCTCGGTGGTGCCGCCGCCGATATCGACGACCATGTTGCCCGTCGGATCGGTGATCGGCATGCCGGCCCCGATGGCCGCCGCGATGGGTTCGGCAATCAGGCCCGCCTTGCGCGCGCCCGCCGACAGGACCGACTGACGGATCGCGCGTTTTTCGACCGGGGTTGCGCCATGTGGGACGCAGACGATGATCTTGGGCTTGGAGAAGGTCGAGCGCTTGTGAACCTTGCGGATGAAGTGCTTGATCATCTCTTCGGCCACATCGAAATCGGCGATCACGCCTTCGCGCATCGGGCGGATTGCCTCGATGCTGCCGGGGGTCCGGCCCAGCATCAGCTTGGCGTCTTCACCGACGGCGAGAACTTTCTTTTGCCCGTCCTTGATGTGGTAGGCCACCACCGAAGGTTCCGAAAGGACGACACCGCGCCCCTTGACGTAGACCAGCGTGTTCGCAGTTCCGAGGTCGATGGCCATGTCCGAAGAAAACATGCCTAGCAATTTGTCGAGTCCAAGCATCTGCGATTTGCCCCACGCCAATAAGTTTTAGGCCTGCGACTCTATGGAGGCGCAAGCCGAGGGTCTTATAGGGTTGGAAGGGGTGCTGTGAAAGGGTCAGTTCACGCTTTGCCAGCGTGAATCTGCCACATGCTGCCATGGGCGGCCCGCGCCTCGGGTCTTGGCACGCGCGCCCGCCTGATCGTCGCCAATTTCCTGACGGTTTTCCGGCATGTGCCGGATTGCTGAAAAATCAGCTGGCCGTGCAAGGCTGTCGCCCGCGAAACGCCACGCACGCGGCGCATTCTGATCATTTTGCAGTCCCAATATGGCCGCAAATCAGTCAGAGGGTCACCATGCTTGTCAAAGTTTTAAAGAGTATTTTCAAACTCGGGGTCTATGCGGCAGGTGTCGCTGCCGTGGTCGGGGTCTGGGACTATACCCGGCAGGCCAAGGCTGCCGATTTTCAGTATACGGTCGGTGCGCATGCGGCGTCGCTGGCCGACCGCTACGGCACCGAAGCCCAGTTCGCGGTGGGGGCGCTCGACATTGCGAAAGGTGGCGTCCGGAACGGCCTTGAATGGGCAGACAATGCCGGTCTGCTTGGCAAGACAGGCGACGCGAGTCCCACCCCCGAGGTGGAAATGGCCCAGTCGGATCTTCCCGAAATTGAGAGCGGGGTCCTCGCACCAGTGGCAGAGCCGTCCGACGCCGTCGAGATCGCGGCGGTCCGGACCGTCCTGGCCCCCGAGACATCACTTTTTCCCCGCGTCCGCGCCCTTCGGTGAAGCACTGAAACGACGGCGCGTCGTTTTCCTGCTGCAACGTGTCGGGTCGGTTTGGTGGTGCGTTTACACTCCGGGTATTCACGGGTTCAAACGTCTTGGAGTGAAGACCCATGAAAACGCATGTCAAAGCATTGGTGATCGGTGGCGGCGCCGTCGGCACCTCGATCGCCTATCACCTCGCCCGCGCAGGCTGGGATGATGTTATGCTGCTCGAGCGGGATGAACTGACATCCGGCTCGACCTGGCATGCCGCTGGCCTGTTGCCCTATTTCAACATGTCCTATGCGACGACCCATATTCACGACTATTCGATCAAGTACTACAAGACGCTCGAGGAAGAGACCGGGCTGAATGCGGGCTTTTCCGTCGTCGGCAACCTGCGCATGGCGCAAAGCCAGGAGCGGATGAACGAATACATGCTTTATGCGTCCACGGCGGAAACCTGTGGCGTGCCCTATGAATGGCTGAGCCCGGCGCAGATCAAGGAGCGGTATCCGCTGGTCAATGCCGACGATCTGGTCGGCGCGATCTTTCACCCGACCGATGGCTACATCAACCCGGCCGACGTCACCATGGCGATGGCCAAGGGTGCACGTCAGCGGGGCGTGATGATCGAGCGCAAGTGGCAGGCGGATGCGTTCCACTGGACCGGCGATCATTGGGATGTGACCTGCACCAAGATGGTGGAAAAGGGCGGCAACCTCGTGCCGTCGGATGAACAGATCGTCATTCATGCCGAGCATGTGGTGACCGCGACGGGCAACCACCCGCAGCGCACGGCCAAGCTCTTGGGCCTGAAAATCCCCGCGATTCCGGTGGAGCACCAGTTTATCGTCACCGAACCCGATCCGGCGCTGGTGGAATGGCGGAAGTCGAACGGGGAACATCCGGTTTTGCGCGATGCCGATGCCAAGTGGTATGTGCGCGAGGAACGCGGCGGCTGGATTCTTGGCCCCTACGAACGCAACGCGCCGGCGCGCTTCGAATACGGTGTCCCGGACAGCTTCCGCGCCGACCTGTTCCCGCTCGATCTGGAGCGGATCGAAGAGGAATACATGAGCATGATCCACCGGATTCCCTCGTCGGAAACCGTGGGTCTCAAAGACGATTTCAACGGTCCGATCTGCTACACGCCCGATGGCAACCCGCTGGTCGGCCCGGCACCCGGCCTGCGCAACATGTGGCTGGCCGAGGGGTTCTCGTTCGGGATCACGGCGGCGGGTGGCACGGGGTATTACCTTGCCCAGTTGATGGTCGAGGGCGAGGCCGAGATCGACATGGCGTCGCTGGATCCCAAGCGCTACGGGTCGTGGATGACCACGGAATACGCCGCGCGCAAGAACGAAGAGGCATATGAGCACGTCTACATCCTGCATCACCCCGACGAGGAACGCCCGGCCTGCCGTCCGCTTCGTACGGCTCCGGCGTACGATCGGCAAAAGGCGCTGGGTGCGCAGTTCGGCTGCGTGAACGGTTGGGAGCGTCCGAACTACTACGGGCCGCTGGATGCGCCAGAGACGTTCGATCATGACGCGCGGTCGTTCAAGCGCGGTGGCTGGTGGAAATACGCCGTGGACGAAGCCAAGGCGATCCGCGAAGGGGTTGGCCTGATCGACGCGACGGCCTTTACCAAGCATCTGGTCAAGGGTCCGGGCGCGACGCAGTTCCTTGACTGGTTCACCTGCAACAAGCTGCCCAAGGTGGGGCGCATCAACCTGACCTATGCGCTGACAGATCACGGCACGACACGCACGGAATATACCATCGTGCGGTTGGGCGAGGATGAATACTATCTCGTCTCCGCCGGTGCCTGGACGGCTTATGACGCGGATTACCTGCGCAAGGCGGCCGAGGACAAGGCGGCCGAGTTTGGCTATGTCGAGATCCAGGACGTGACCACCCAATGGGGTGTCTTTGCCATCGCCGGGCCGAAATCGCGCGATGTTCTGAAAGAGATCGTCAAGGATGCCGACCCCGAAACCGTGCTGGGCAACAAGCGGTTCCCGTGGCTGACCTGCCGCGACATCGAGTTGGGCATGTGCCCGGTGCGCGCGATCCGGGTGGCCTATACCGGCGAGCTGGGGTGGGAACTGCACCACCCGATCGAGATGCAGAATTACCTCTGGGATCAGCTGATGGCGGCGGGGGCCAAGCACGACATGAAGCTTGTCGGCGGTCGTGCGCAGAACTGGTTGCGTCAAGAGAAGAGCTACCGCGCCTTTGGCAACGAGCTGGGCCGCGACGCGACACCGCTGGAAGCCGATCTGCCGCGCTTTGTCGATCTGTCAAAGGAGTTCCATGGCAAGGCGGCGCTGGAAGAAACCGGAGTGCGATCCAAGTGCTGCACGCTGCTGATCGACGGGCCGGAGGATGCCGATCCCTGGGGTCGCGAAGTGCTGTATCACGGCGAGACCCGCGTTGGGCGACTGACCTCGGGCGGCTATTCGGTGGCCTTCGGCAAGTCCATCGGCATGGGCTATGTGACGCCGGACCTGGCGGTGCCGGGGACCAAGCTGCAGGTCAAGATGTTCGACCAGCTTTGGGATGCGGAGGTTGTCGAGGACAGCCCCTATGATCCCAAAAACGAGGCCATCCGGGTCGATGGATGACGCCGTACCAAGGGCTTTCGAAAGCCCTTGGTACGCATTTTCCAAAATGCGTTGAAAGCGCGTTCGAACGCGCTTTCTTCAAGCCGCTTCGAAGCGGCTTTGCCTAGCCCAGAAGACGTCGCGCAATCACCTGTGCCTGGATCTCGGCGGCACCTTCGAAGATGTTCAGGATGCGCGCGTCGCAGAGGATACGGCTGATCTTGTATTCGAGCGCGAACCCGTTGCCGCCGTGGATTTGCAACGCGTTGTCCGCCGCAGCCCATGCCACCCGTGCGCCGAGCAGCTTGGCCATGCCGGCCTCCAGGTCGCAGCGGCGGCCTTCGTCCTTTTCGCGGGCCGAGAAATAGGTCAGCTGACGCGCGATCATGATCTCGACAGCCATCATCGCCAGTTTCGACGCAACGCGCGGAAAATGGATCAGCGCCTTGCCGAACTGCTTGCGATCCTGTGCGTATTTCATGCCTTCGTCCAGCGCCGATTGCGCGACGCCGATGGCGCGGGCGGCGGTCTGGATGCGAGCGGATTCGAAGGTCTCCATCAGCTGCTTGAAGCCCTTGCCCTCTTCCATGCCCAGAAGGTTCTCGCCCTTGACCTTGAAGTCGTCGAAGTTGAGGGTGTATTCTTTCATGCCGCGATAACCGAGCACTTCGATCTCGCCGCCCGAGATGCCCGGATCCTGCCACGGTTCCGCATCGGTGCCGGGGGTCTTTTCGGCCATGAACATCGACAATCCCTTGTAATTGTCGGTGTCGGGCACCGTGCGGGCAAGGACTGTCATCACATGAGTGCGGGCGGCGTGGGTGATCCATGTCTTGTTGCCGTTGAGGATCCAGTCTCCGTTCTCGTCCTTCACGGCCTTGGTCCGCAGCGATCCGAGGTCGGATCCGGTGTTGGGTTCGGTGAAGACGGCCGTGGGCAGGATCTCACCCGACGCCAGACCGGGCAGCCATTTGGCCTTTTGTTCGTCGGTGCCGCCAGCAATGACCAGTTCAGCCGCGATCTCGGACCGGGTGCCGAGCGAGCCGACGCCGATATAGCCGCGCGACAGTTCTTCGGACACGACGCACATGGAATTCTTGCTCAGGCCAAACCCGCCATGTTCTTCGGGAATGGTCAGGCCGAACACGCCCATCTCGGCCAGCTCGTCGATGATCTCCATCGGGATGAGTTCATCCTTGAGGTGCCAGTCCTGCGCGTGGGGTTCCACCTTGTCGAGCGAGAAGCGGCGAAACTGTTCGCGGATCATCTCGAGCTCGTCGTCGAGACCACAGGCGCCGACGGTCAGTTCGGCGCTGCGTTCCTGCATCAGTTCAACAAGGCGCACGCGGGCTGCCTGGGTGTTGCCGCTTTGGGTCAGGTGCATGACCTCGGGTGTCATCAGAACGCGCATGTCGTCCTGCCCAAGACCGATATCCTGAAGCCGAACCATTTCGCCCTGGTTCATCTGGATGCCGCCATAGATCTGCCAGAGGTATTCGCCAAAGGCGATCTGGTGGATCAGCTGTTCGACCTCGCCGAATTTGCCATCTGCATCGAGCCGTTCGGCCCAGCCCTGCATCTGGCGCAGCGATTCGACATATGTCGCCAACCACGCAAGACCGTGCGCGGCGGTCTGGTTGTCTTCGATCAGGGCTCCGGAAATGCGGCCATCCGCTTCGACCATGCCGCGCACCTTCGCCGTCGCCATGTCCAGCACGGCGTTGGCGGGCTCGAGTGCGGCGGCCGTCAGCGACACCAGGTTCGGCAGGATCGTTTCGGTTGTCAGGGTCAAGTCTTGTCCGTCATGGGCCATGAATCGTGTCCTTTCAGCTTTGTCGCTGGATATCCACTTTGCAGGTGCAGCGCAACAAAAATACCCAATTAACCTTCGATTTGTTCCAATCTTTCGTCTTGAATTGCTGCTCTGCGGCGCCATGCCGGGTGCAGCTGCAGAAAGAAGAAAGGGCGGATGCACCTGAACATGTGCTCCCGCCCTTTTGTTTCCAAGCGCCTTTCGACGCAGGCAAGCTCAGCCGATTGCAGCCGCTTTGACGTCGTCGTCGATATAGGGCGTGTACTGTGCAAAGTTGTCGGCGAACATCTGCACCAGTTTGGCCGCCTGGGCATCATAGGCCTGCTTGTCATTCCAGGTGCGCCGCGGGTCGAGCAGCATGTCCGGCACACCTTCGACCGCAACCGGCACTTCGAAGCCGAAATTGGCGTCCTTGCGGAACTCGGCCTCGGCGAGACTGCCGTCAAGGGCCGCGGTCAGCAGCGCGCGGGTCGCCTTGATCGGCATGCGCTGGCCCGCGCCGTAGGCTCCGCCGGTCCAGCCGGTGTTGACGAGCCAGCAGGTTGCGCCGTGCGACGCGATCTTTTCGCGCAGCAGGTTGCCATAGACTTCGGGACGGCGGGGCATGAAAGGGGCGCCGAAGCAGGTCGAGAAGGTGGGTTCCGGTTCCGTCACGCCGCGTTCGGTGCCCGCCACCTTGGAGGTGAAGCCCGACAGGAAGTGGTACATCGCCTGCGCCGGTGTCAGCCGCGAGATCGGCGGCAGCACGCCGAACGCATCGCAGGTCAGCATGATGATGTTCTTGGGATGCCCGCCAAGCGCGCTTTCGGACGCGTTGGAGATATAGTCGAGCGGGTAGGCGCAGCGCATGTTCGCGGTCAGGCTGTCATCCTTGAAGTCAAGCTCGAACGTGTCGGGGTCGAAGACCATGTTCTCGATCACGGTGCCGAATTTCTCGGTCGTGGCATAGATTTCCGGCTCGGCCTCGGCCGACAGGTTGATCGTCTTGGCGTAGCAGCCGCCTTCGAAGTTGAAGGTGCCCCGGTCGGACCAGCCGTGCTCGTCGTCGCCGATCAGCACGCGATTCGGGTCAGCCGAGAGCGTGGTCTTGCCGGTGCCCGAGAGGCCGAAGAAGATCGCGGTGTCGACCGGGTTGCCGACGGCATGGTTGGCCGAGCAATGCATCGGCATGATGCCTTTTTCCGGCAGCAGGTAGTTGAGCAGCGAGAAGATGGATTTCTTGTTCTCTCCGGCATATTCGGTGCCGCCGATCAGGATCAGCTTGCGGTCGAAGTTCATCGCGATGACCGTTTCGGACCGGCAGTCGTGCTTCTTGGGGTCCGCCTGGAACGAGGGGCAGTTGATGACCGTGAAATCGGCGATGAAGCTGTCGAGGTCTTCGCGTTCGGGGCGGCGCATCATGTGACGGATGAAAAGGTTGTGCCACGCCAGCTCCGTAACAAAGCGCACGTCGATGGCGTGCTTGGGATCCGCGCCTCCGGTCAGGTCCTGAACGAAGTATTCGCGCCCCTTCATGTGTTCGAGCATGTCGTGGTAAAGGGTATCGAACCCTTCAGGCGACATCGGCGCATTGTTTTCCCACCAGATCGAGTCGGCCACGCTGTCGGTCTTGACGACATGCTTGTCCTTGGGCGACCGGCCGGTGAACTTGCCGGTGGTGACGAGGAACGCTCCGCCATTGCCCAGCGCGCCTTCGCCGCGTTTCAGGGCCGCTTCGATGAGGGCGGGCTCTGTGAGGTTGTAATAGACATTGCCAAGCCCGTTGATCTGTTGATCTTCCAGCCGGAATTCCGGGTTCACCCGTCCAAATGCCATTTGCCAAGCTCCTGTAGCCGCGCGTCTTGCGGCGGTCTTTCCTTAACGCGCGGTATTTTGCGCGACCCGGACGTCACGTCAGAGATGTTGGCCTCTTAACATGGCATTTCCAAGACTGAACAGGATGCAAACACGCCGTTAGCGCAACCAAGACGGGTTTAGCGCAACCATGGCAGAGCTCTGCCGCAGGATGTGATGCAAATTAGCCATCCGTAAGGACTTTTCCGTCTCAATTAGGCAGCGGTCACAAAGTGATTCGCAAATTACGTTGGCGCAAGGCGAAAAATTCCGCATAATGATGAAAAATCATAATCGAGAGCAGTACAAGGAACACAATCCATGTCGAAAATCGCCCTGGTGGACGATGACAGGAACATCCTGACATCGGTTGCAATCACTCTTGAGGCAGAGGGATTCGAGGTTGAAACGTACAATGACGGTCAGGCCGCATTGGACGCCTTCAACAAGAAGATGCCGGATATGGCCGTCTTCGATATCAAGATGCCGCGGATGGATGGCATGGACCTGCTTCAGCGGGTCCGCCAGAAATCCAAGATGCCGGTGATCTTCCTCACGTCAAAGGATGACGAGATCGACGAGGTGCTGGGCCTGCGCATGGGCGCCGACGACTACGTCAAGAAGCCCTTTTCCCAGCGTCTTCTGGTCGAACGCATCCGCGCGCTGCTGCGGCGTCAGGATGCGATTTCCGGCGATGCCGCCGGGACCGAGGTCGAAGAGACCAAACTCATGGTTCGGGGCAACCTCACCATGGATCCGCTGCGCCACTCGGTGTCCTGGAAAGGTCTGGACGTGTCCTTGACCGTGACGGAATTCCTGCTGTTGCAGGCCCTTGCACAGCGTCCCGGCTTCGTCAAATCGCGTGACCAGTTGATGGATGTGGCGTATGATGACCAAGTCTATGTCGATGACCGCACGATCGACAGCCATATCAAACGCCTGCGCAAGAAGATGCGCATGGTCGACAACGAGTTTTCGGCCATCGAAACGCTTTACGGCATCGGGTACCGTTATAACGAAGAGTGACCATGGCATTGGTTGAGGGCGCGGCACCCGGAAAATCCGGCGGGCGCAAAGATGCAGATGTGGTTCTCGGGGACGACTGGGTCGCCCCCGACAAGACAGTCGAGTCCGAAGTCCGGTCCAGCCGCGAAAAGCGTGGCCTTTTCTCTCTCAACCGGTCCCCGCTCACGCGGAAGATCATCACGTTCAACCTGGTCGCCCTCAATTTCCTCGTTGCGGGCATCCTGTTTCTCAACTCGTCGCGCGATACGCTTGCAGAACAGAAAGAAACCGCCGTTCGCATCGAAGTCGAGCTGATCGCGGACGTGTTGGAAGCACAGGTGGCGGAGGGCGCGTCCGTCAATCTTGGCACCGGCGAAGGTGTCGACGTGCCTCGCACGCTCACCGAACTCGATGTGCGACCGGGGCGGCGGGTCTTTGTCTTCGATGCGGCGCGCTTTCTGGTGGGCGATCTGGAAAGCGCGCCCGTCGCCACCGGAGCGACGTCCGCCGAAAGACCCACGGTCATTTCCGACTTCCTGATGACCGTCTGGAACAGCGTCTCGGCGATCTTCCGGTCCGATGCCGAGCTCGAGGCCCTGACGCTGGAAGACATATTGCGCCGCGAGATCGAAGAGACCGACCCGTCCCAGACCCGGATCGAACGGGCCGAAGGGCCGAACGGGGAAACGATCTTCACCGCGCTCAGCCCGATCGAAGTCGAAAGCGGAGTCGCCGGAACCGTGGCCTTGATCAGCTACGCACCCGAGATCGACGCCGCTGTGCGGCTCGAGCGGGAGAACGTGTTGCAGATGTTCGTCATCGCGACATTGGTGTCGATCGGCCTGAGCCTGGTTCTGGCTTCCACCATTTCGAACCCGATCTCCAACCTGGCCGATGCCGCCGAAGTCGGACGCGACCGGAACCGCCGGAATGTCTCGTCGGGGCGCATCCGCATCCCCGACCTGACCGCGCGGCCGGATGAAATCGGTCGACTGTCCGGCGCGCTGCGCGGCATGGTCGCGGCGCTCTATGACAGGATCGACGCCAATGAACAATTTGCCGCTGACGTGGCGCATGAAATCAAGAATCCGCTGGCCTCGTTGCGTTCCGCTGTCGGCACATTGCGTGTCGCGCGTAGGCCCGACCAGGTGGATCGCCTTCTCGACGTGATCGATCACGATGTCCGTCGCCTGGACCGTCTGGTCAGCGATATATCCAACGCGTCTCGACTTGACAGCGAATTGGTCAAGGAAGAAGAGGCCGAGTTCAACCTCTTGGAAATGCTTGGCAACCTGGCGCAGTTCCTTGGCGAGGACGCCAAGCGCAAGGGTATCGAATTCATTTCCGACCTGCCTGACAGACCGATACAGGTTCATGGACTCGAAGCGCGTCTGGCGCAGGTTTTCGTCAACCTGATCACCAACGCCATCAGCTTTTGCGAGGATGGCGACGCGATCCGCATCTGGGCGCGCCGTCGGGAAAACCGTGTTCTTATCGTGGTCGAGGATACCGGACCGGGTATCCCGGATGAAGCCCTGACCAAGATCTTCAAACGCTTCTACTCGCAACGTCCCGAGACCGATTTCGGCAACAATTCGGGGCTTGGCCTTGCGATCTCCAAGCAGATTGTCGAGGCGCATGGCGGCGTGATCTGGGCCGAAAACATCCGACCGACCGAAGCGGATGCGACATCGGAGCCGCTGGGCGCCCGTTTCGTCGTCGGCCTGCCGCTCTAGGCCAGAAGGTGTCCGACCCCGAAGCCCTTACCCTGCATGCGACTGCGGTGGCCGTTCACGGGCGCGCGGTTCTTCTTTCCGGGGCCTCGGGGAGCGGAAAATCCTCGCTGGCGCTGGAAATGATGGCGCGCGGCGCGACCCTCGTGGCGGATGACCGGGTGATCCTGTCCGAGGAGGCGGGCCACATCCTGTTGACCTGCCCCGATCCGCTTCTCGGGCTGATCGAGGCGCGGGGCGTGGGACTTCTTTACGCAGCGTATCAATCCCCGGTGCCGCTTGCGCTCGTTGTCGATATGGATATCACGGAGACCGAACGGATGCCGGCACCAAGACGGATTTCCTACTTCACGCAAACGCTCCCGTTACTTCACAAAGTCGACTCCCGGCATTTTCCTGCGGCAATTCTGCAATATCTAAGGGCGGACGGGCGTGCGGATGCGCAGGCCTGAACGCGAAATCGAGGACATGGCGACCCAACCCGAAGCGAACCGCATCGTATTGGTCACCGGCCCGTCCGGGGCCGGACGGTCTACCGCGATCAATGTACTGGAAGACCTCGGATACGAGGCGATCGACAACATCCCGCTCCGGATGATCCCGCGGCTTTTCGACGGCGTTTCGATCGATCATCCGCTGGCGCTTGGCATTGACGTGCGCAACCGCGATTTTTCGGTCGCGGGGTTGCTCGACCTGCATCTCGATCTTTCAAAACGTCCCGACAGTGCCGCGTCGCTCCTGTTCCTGGAGTGTCGGCCGGACATCCTGCTCCGGCGGTATTCCGAAACCCGGCGCCGCCATCCATTGGCGGGCGACGACACCCCGGAGGCCGGCATCGCGCGCGAGATCGAATTGTTGCGGCCCGTCGAGGAAAAGGCCGACATCCTGATCGACACCTCGCTTTTGTCGCCGCATGAGCTCAAGTCGGAACTGCATCAATGGTTTGCGGACCAGGGGTCACAGAAGCTGTCCGTCGCGGTGCAGTCGTTTTCCTACAAGCGCGGTCTGCCGCGTGGTCTTGACATGGTCTTCGATTGCCGGTTTCTGTCCAACCCCCATTGGGAGCGCGGCCTGAAGGACAAGACCGGGCTGGATGCCGACGTGGCCCGGTTTGTCCACGCCGACGCTCGGTTTGCGCCTTTTGTCGATCGGGTCACGGATCTGCTTGCCTTTCTGCTGCCCGAGATCGAGGCGGAGGGCAAAACCCATCTTTCGGTCGGGATCGGGTGTACCGGCGGGCAACACCGGTCGGTTATCGTGACGGAACACGTTGCAAGAGCCCTTGCAGACAGGGGCTTGCAAGTGTCAACTGACCATAGGGAACTGGCCAGACGGGGACTCGTGGCCACTGGCAGCAAAGATCTGTCGGAACGCGGAAAGGCAACAGAGTGATCGGGATCGTGATTGTCGCTCACGGTGGGTTGGCGAAAGAATATCTTTCTGCCGTCGAACATGTCGTCGGCCATCAGCCCGGCATGGCCGCCGTCTCGATCGAAGCGGATCACAACCGGGATTCCAAGCAATCCGAGATCTGTAGCGTCGCGGACGAGGTCGACACGGGCAGTGGCGTCGTCATCGTGACGGACATGTTCGGCGGGTCTCCATCCAACCTGAGCCTGCGGGCCTGCCAGCCCGAAAACCGCCGCATCGTGTATGGTGCGAATTTGCCCATGTTGATCAAACTGGCCAAAAGCCGCAACAAGACCGTACCAGAGGCGGTCCGTGCGGCCTTGGACGCGGGTCGGAAATACATTGACAGCCAGAACATTACTCTGGATCAGAGCGCGTGATCGCAGGGGGTAGGGAAGGTTATCGAGCATGTCCGTCATCGCGCACCGGGTTTTGAAGATCGTGAACGAGAAGGGGCTGCACGCCCGGGCGTCGGCCAGGCTGGTCGAGGTTGTCGAGGAGTTCGATGCCACGGCCGAGGTGCGCAAGGATGGCATGTGCGCGTCCGGGGACAGCATCATGGGCCTTTTGATGTTGGCAGCTTCCAAAGGAACCTCTATTGAGGTAGAGACCTCCGGGCCGGATGCGGAAGCCCTGGCCACGGCCATTGAACATCTGGTGGCCGACCGCTTTGGAGAAGGCTGCTGATCGACAGGGTTCGGCAGGGCGAACGGAAACAGGACCGCACACTGCCTTATGGTTGACAGCTATCAGCACACATCGACAGATGCGCCTTCCGTGGTGTCGGCTGATGTTCCCTATGACAAGCGCAAACTCAGCTACGCCAATACCTTCACCAATCCGTGGAAAGCCAACACCATTCGCGCGTTGGAGTGGGTGACGGGCAAGATTCCCTTGCTCTATCTCGTGCGCCGGTTCGAGCGTATGGGCCCCGCCGAAGGCCAGGCCTTCTGGGCGCAGGCGCTTGGCTTGATGAATATCTCGCTTGAGACCCCGGCAGAGCAGATCGCGCGGATCCCCAAAGACGGACCGGTGATCATCGTTGCAAACCATCCGCATGGGTTGGTGGACGGAATGGTCCTGGCCGAGCTGATCGGCCGGGTGCGCACGGATTACAAGATCCTGACGCGGTCGCTGTTGACCGGGGTTTCCGAGGTCGAGCAGTTCATGATCCCGGTTCCGTTCCCGCACGAGGAAGACGCCCGCGAACAGAGCCTGGAGATGCGCAGCCGCGCCATGGCCCATCTCAAGCAGGGCGGCGTGATCGCGCTGTTTCCGTCCGGGCTCGTCGCCTCGAGCGACAGCTATTTCGGCCCGGCGATCGAACGAAGCTGGAATCCGTTCACCGCAAATCTCATCCAGCGGTCGGGCGCGACCGTCGTGCCGATCTTTTTCCCCGGTCAGAATTCACGCGCCTACCAGATCGCCAACCGGCTTTCGGCGACGCTCAGGCAGGGCTTGCTGATCCATGAAGTGATCCATGCCTGTGGCAAGCCGCAGACCCCGGTTGTCGGCGAGCCGATCCCGGCCGAAGCCATCGAGTCCTATGCCGGGCGCAGCCGGGAATTCGTGGCCTCGCTGCGCGAAACGACCTTGGCCCTCGGGAAGCGACCCTAACGCGTCGGGACCGGTGTTTCGCCGCGATAATCGTAAAATCCGCGCTGCGTCTTGCGGCCCAGCCATCCGGCCTCGACATATTTGGTCAGCAAGGGGCAGGGCCGGTATTTCGTATCCGCCAGCCCGTCATGCAACACGTTCATGATCGCCAGACAGGTGTCGAGCCCGATGAAATCGGCAAGCTCCAGCGGTCCCATCGGGTGGTTCGCGCCCAGCTTCATCGACTGGTCGATCGAGTTCACGTTTCCGACGCCTTCGTAAAGCGTATAGACCGCTTCGTTGATCATCGGCATCAGGATGCGATTGACGATGAAGGCCGGGAAATCTTCGGCAGAGGCCGCGGTCTTGCCAAGCTTCTCGACGACTGCCAGGCAGGTTTCGTAGGTTGGCTTGTCCGTTGCGATCCCGCGGATCAGTTCGACCAGCTGCATCACCGGCACCGGGTTCATGAAGTGGAACCCCATGAATTTCTCGGGCCGATCCGTCCGGCTGGCAAGTCGCGTGATCGAGATCGACGAGGTATTGGACGTCAGGATCGTGTGATCGTCCAGGTGCGGCAGCAGGCTGTCGAAGATCTTCTGCTTGATCGTTTCCTGTTCGGTCGCGGCCTCGATGATGAGATCGGTCTTGGCGACCTGCGGTAATTCCCGGGTGATGACAATGCGGGACACGGCCTGATCGCGTTCCTCCTGGGTGATCTTTTCACGGCTGACCTGGCGGTCCATGTTTTTTTCGATCAGGCTGAGCGCCCGTTTCAGGGCGTCTTCGCTGATGTCGTTCAGAACAACATCGTAGCCTGCCAGCGACATCACGTGGGCGATGCCGTTGCCCATCTGCCCGGCCCCGACCACGCCGATTGATTTCACCGTCATGCGAATGCTCCGTCCGTTTCGCGGCAACAATGACTTGTGGGGCAAGGCGCTGCAAGGCGGATCGGCGCGTTCCGTCCAAATTTAGGTTTAGCGATTTGGGAACCGAATCGGGGCAGTCTCATCCTCGGGTGAAAGGAAAGGGGGTGGGATCATGACAATTCCCGCAACGCACGATCATGGAATTGATTATGCGCCATGTCGATACAATGCATCGCGGCTCTGGTTTCGCGGTCCGCGCAGACCATTGCGACTGCCATATGTGGCCTGCCTTGGCGGGTCCGAAGTGTACGGGCGTTATCTGGAACGGCCCTGGCCTACCCTGCTCGAGGGGCAGGTGTCGCGCATTGTCGTCAATCTCGGGATAGAGAATGCCGGCATTGACGCCTATCTGAACGATCCGGGGGCCATGGTGACGGCCGCCAAGGCCGATGTCTGCGTGGTGCACCTGGCCTGCAGCCATAACACGTCGAACCGGTTCTATTCGGTTCATCCGCGCCGGAACGACCGTTTTCTCAAGGCGTCGGAGTCGCTGAAATCGCTTTATCCGGAGATGGACTTCACCGAAGTGCATTTCACGCGGCACCTGCTGAAAAGGTTGCAGGCGATCTGTCCTGACCGGTTCGATCTGGTCGCGGGTGAGGCGCGCCATGCATGGCGGGCCCGGATGCGGCATCTGATCAGCCAGATGGACGGTGCGGTGGTTCTGCTCTGGTTCAATCCGACGCCTTTGATGGACGGGAATGCCGGTCTTGGAGAGGGTGATCCCTTCCTGACCCGTGCGCTTGTCCAGTCCTTCGCGCCGCATGTCAGGGACATCGTGGAGGTCGTGCCACCGGACTGGCGCGCGGGTCACGAGGCGATGGTTGTCCCACCTCTGGAAGAGACACGCGCAGAGCATCTGCCCGGCCCGGCTGCACATGGCTTGCTGGCGCAGGTCCTGGCGAAGCGGATCAATGCGCTGACACAATAGAAAACGGCGCGCCCGGTCAGGCGCGCCGTTTCGCGGTCATGCCATGTTGGATCAGCTCAGCTTTTCGGTCAGTTCCGGAACGGCTTCGAACAGGTCTGCAACCAGCCCGTAATCCGCGACCTGGAAGATCGGAGCTTCTTCGTCCTTGTTGATCGCGACGATGATCTTGGAGTCCTTCATGCCCGCGAGGTGCTGAATCGCGCCAGAGATGCCGACGGCGATATATAGATCGGGTGCCACGACCTTGCCGGTCTGACCGACCTGCCAGTCGTTGGGGGCAAAGCCGGAATCCACCGCCGCGCGCGATGCACCAACCGCGGCGCCCAGGGCGTCGGCCAGTTTTTCGATCATGGCGAAGTCGTCTTCCGACCCGACGCCACGGCCACCCGACACGACAACGCCGGCAGATGTCAGTTCAGGCCGGTCGCTTGCGGCGACCTTGTCCTCGACCCATTCGCTGAGGCCGGGATTGTCACCTGTCGCGATGGCTTCGACAGAGGCCGATCCCCCGGTCGGAGCGACATCGAATGTCGAGGTCCGGAAGGAAATGACCTTGGTCGCATCCGAGGATTTCACGGTCTGGATCGCGTTGCCGGCGTAAATCGGACGCTCGAACGTGTCGGCATCCACGACCGCGGTCACATCGGTGATGACCATGACATCCAGCAGCGCCGCAACGCGCGGCAGGATGTTCTTGGCATCGGTGGTCGCGGGGGCGACGATGTGGGAATAGTCACCCGCCATCGAGGCGATCAGCGCCGCAACCGGTTCGGCCAGGCGGTGACCGTAAAGATCGTCCTCGGCCAGCAGCACCTTGGACACACCTTCCAGGGTCGCGGCTTCGTCGGCGGCGGCTTTCGCTGTCGCACCGGCGGCCAGAACCACCACGTCACCCAGCGCTTTCGCGGCGGTCACGGACTTGGCGGTGGCGTCCATCGCCAGGGTGCCGTCGGTGATCTCGGCAATCAGAAGTACAGCCATTTACACAGCCCCCGCTTCTTTGAGTTTCGCTACCAGTTCGTCAACCGAGGCCACCTTGATCCCCGCGGCGCGCTCTTCGGGTTCGGAGGTCTTGAGGATTTCGAGGCGTGGCGTGACGTCGACGCCGTAATCGGCGGCTGTCTTTTCATCCAGCGGCTTTTTCTTGGCCTTCATGATGTTCGGCAGCGACGCGTAACGCGGCTCGTTCAGGCGCAAATCGGTCGAGATGATCGCCGGCATCTTGACCTTGATGGTCTGCAAGCCGCCATCCACTTCGCGGGTGACAACGGCGTGGTCGCCGTCGATGTCGACGTTGTTGGCATACATCGCCTGGGACCAGCCCAGCAGCGCCGACAGCATCTGGCCGGTGGCGTTCATGTCATTGTCGATCGCCTGCTTGCCGCACAGAACCAGACCCGGTTCTTCTTCCTTGACGATGGCGGCCAGGATTTTCGCGACAGCCAGCGGTTCGATATCGGTGTGCACGTCATCGGCGGCAACCACGAGGATCGCGCGATCCGCGCCCATCGCAAGCGCCGTGCGCAGGGTTTCCTGGCTTTGCTTCACGCCAATGCTGACGGCCACGATCTCGTCGGCCTTGCCGGCTTCCTTCAGGCGGATCGCTTCTTCGACGGCGATTTCGTCGAACGGGTTCATCGACATTTTGACGTTGGCGAGATCGACACCGGACCCGTCCGCCTTTACGCGAACTTTGACGTTGTAATCGATCACGCGTTTGACAGGCACCAGGACCTTCATAAGCGCGTTCCTCTCGTTGGGATCGCAGATGTTTCTGCGATTCTGACGTTTCGTTCCGGGCAAGGGATACCCAACCCTGACCTAGGGAAACAGGGCAAAATCGTCACGTTAGCGCCATCGGACGTCGCGTTTTCCGGATTTCCTGTGGCGGTCGGGAAATGTGCCGATATGGCAGGGACGCCGGTTCAGGCACATCAGTCGCAGATCGTCTTCAATGCCTGCCATTCCTGCGCGGTCATCACCGGGACGGGGTCGAACCCCTCGGGTGTTGCCTCGCGGGCCGCCTCGACGCGGTCGCCCAGGGCGGGATGGCTCAGGAAATGGCCAACAAGCGGGCCGGTATCGCCGCCCATTTCAAGGAACCTCTCGAACATGGTGGCGAGCGCGGATGGGGCGATGTCGGCCTCGATCAACAGGGCATGAGCAAACACATCCGCAGTCGCCTCGGCGCTTTGGCTGTAATTCGCCTCGATCAGGCGTTCTGCCAGCAGCAAGACGGCGGCACCGCCCGCGAAATCGCCAAAGATCAGCCCCAGCACACCCAGTGATCCGGCAGAGCGCAAGGCATGGCGCGTCGGGTCGCGGCTGACCACGTGACCGATTTCATGGGCGAACACCGCGGCGACTTCCTCGGGCGTGTCGGCCTTTTCGATCAGGCCCCGGAAGAAGACGACGTAGTTGCCGGGCAGGGCGAAGGCGTTGACCATGCCGTGATCCAGGATCGAAACGTTCAGCGGCTGCGTATCGGGCAGGGCGGCCTGCAACCGCGCCTCCATCTTGGCAAGCGCCTGCACGCCTTCGGGGTTTTCGCACATCGGAACCGGGTTCAGCCCGGTTTGATCGAGCGCGCTGCGGATCTGGTCGAGGGTCACTTCGCCAAGAGCGCGTTCTCCTTCGGGTGGGATGAACCTGGCCAGCTGATTTGCCATCGCCGGGACCAGCACGAAGATGATGAGCGCGACAGAGGCCACGGCCGCCACCGCCCAGCCAAGAAGCGGGCCGCGATTGGTCACGGCGGGGCGCTTTGTGCGGTTTGGCAGACGCGCGGCCAAGGCACGGTCCGGAAGGGAAAGGCGCTGCACCGGATCGTCGCACCGCTGCAGGATCATCTGGTCGCCACCTGCCTGATCCGGCACTTCGCGGATGTCGCCAAGTGGCCATCGAAGCTCCAGACCGACATCGGTGAAGCCGACAAGCGCCTTCGCGTCTTCGTCGATCGACAGTCTGATCTCGACCGGAGCCGCGCGCGTGCCGTCAAAATAGGTGCCGGTCGACGAAAAGGATCCGGGTGTCCGGCCCACGTGCAGCAGGGTCATAGCGACGCTCCCACATCAAGCGCGTCGGCAAAGCCTTCGGCTTCTTCGAAGGCGTCGCGCGGACGCTGACGGATGTCGGCCACGGCGCTGGCCGGAGACAGGTTCAGCGTCGAGAAATAGTGCCGGATGATCGGGTAGGTGATGAAGACATTCTTGAGAGCCGACCAAAGCAGGAAAATCGTGAAATAGATCAACACGCTGGCGCCGATGAGGATATACCGGCCCGCCCCGGCGATCGGTTCGAGCCTGTCCTCGAGCCCCAGCTCGGCCAGCATGTCGGTCGACTGGATGAGCAAGAGCAGAATTCCCAGCATGACCATCGGAACGAAAATCGCGGCGGCAGCCAGCAGCGTTCCCAGGACATAGATCATCATCACGCGAAACGCATTGGGCGCCAGGCCCAGAGAAACGCCCCTGACGGTCTTGGCATCGGTCAACCGGCGCAGGGTGTCGACGCGGTAATAGACCAGCCCGTAAAGCGCGGTGAACCCGGCAATCACGCAGAACCCGATGCCGACGGCCAGGTTTTCCAAGACAATCGCAGCCCCCCCGAGGAGGGCGATTCCGAGCGCCAGGAACAGCGGCTTCATCGCCGGGTAGAGCATTTTCCAGTTGCCGCCCTGCTGCATCCGGGCGGTGCCGTAGAACGTGCGGTCGGTCTTGTACTTCTCAAGCCAGAAGGTCATGCGCGGCAGCAAGAGGCCGAGGGTGAGGATCGTGACCGCCCAATGCGCCATCGCGCGCCAGGCATACCCCCACGCGCCCGGCTCCAGTCCGAACCGCAAGCCGCGCCACCGGGTCCGCGCGAGCACATAGCGGCGTGCGCGATATTGCGCGTAGAACCAGAGCGGTATGACCCCGACAAGGCTGGTGGCATAGGCGGCGACATTGTCCTGGAACAGGGAAAAACTCGCGAACATCAGGAACAGGTTCACAATGCCGATATAGAAGGCCAGAACCACCACGGCGAACAGGAAACCCAACAGCTTTTCGATCGGGTCGCCGACATATTCCAGCGGATGACCGCCCGGACGGATCGCCGACCAGTACCAGCGCCGCAGCCGGGTGCGCATCCAGAAGCGGTAGATGCCGAGCGTCAGAACGGTGAAGAAGCCCGTCTTGAGCGCCAGCCAGAACAGCGTTCGACGATTGCCGACAACTTCGGTGGTCAGCGTTTCGGCGTCAGGTGAAGCTGTTGTCCCTGGGGAATCCGCGCGGGGCCATGCGCCCTGATCCGGCGCGTTTGCCGGTCCATTCTGCGAGGTCGGCTTCGGTTCTGGTGCGTCCGGCCGGGTCGCGCCAGGTGAGGCCTTCTCCCAGGGTGAAGGTGGTTGCATCCGACAGGCCCCCGTCCTTGTACTTTTGCAGCCGCACGCCCTTGCCGCGTCCCATCTCAGGTAGCTCGTCCAACGCAAAAACCAGAACCTTGCGGTTTTCCCCGACCACCGCAACAGCATCGCCGGTCACGGGCTTGCACACCTTGGCGCGCACGTCGCCGCGTACGTTCAGCACCTGTTTGCCCGCCCGCGTCTGGGCCACGACCTCGTTTTCCGGAACGACAAACCCGTCGCCGGCGCTCGACGCCACCAGCAGCTTCCGGTCGGGCTGATGGATGAACAGGTCGATGATCGTCGCCTCGTTCGGCAGATCGACCATCAGCCGCAACGGTTCCCCCATGCCACGCCCGCCGGGCAGGCTTGCGGCAGAGAGCGTGTAGAACCTCCCGTTCGATCCGAAGACCAGCAACCGGTCGGTGGTTTCGGCGTGGAAGATGAAGCGCGGCGCGTCGCCATCCTTGAATTTCAACTCTCGATTCAGGTCGATGTGGCCGGTCATCGCGCGGATCCAGCCCATCTGGCTGCACACCACGGTGATCGGTTCGCGCTCGATCATCGCTTCCAGCGGCACATCCTCGACTTCGCCCGCCTCTTCGATCAGCGTTCGGCGGCCCCCCCAAAGATGAGACTTTCCGAAAGTCTTCTTGACCTCCTTCAACTGCTCGGCAATCGAATCCCATTGCAGGTCGCCGCTTTCCAGCAGGTCTTCCAGCCCGGCGCGTTCGGCCATCAGGCGGTCGCGTTCGGCCACAAGTTCGATCTCTTCGAGCTTGCGAAGGGAGCGCAGCCGCATGTTCAGGATGGCTTCGGTCTGGACCTCGGTCAGACCCAGCTCGTCGTCGCCCGACACCCTCGGCGGCGACACGTAATCGCGCTCGTTCATGGCGCGCGGGTGATCCTTGCCCCAATCCTCGCGCATCAGCGCGGCCTTGGGCTCGTCGTCGTAGCGGATGATGTCGATCACCCGGTCGAGATTCAGAAAGGCGACGATCAGGCCTTCCAGCACTTCGAGCCGGTGATCGATCTTGTCCATCCGGTGCTGGCTGCGCCGAATCAGAACCTCGCGCCGGAAATCGAGGAAGGCGCGCAGCACTTCCTTCATCGAGCAGACCTTGGGCGTCAGCCCGTCGATCAGCACGTTCATGTTCAGGCTGAACCGCGTCTCCAGGTCGGAATTGCGATAGAGCATGTTCATCAGCACATCCGCGTCCACGTTCTTGGAGCGCGGTTCCAGAACCATGCGGATGTCGTCGGCGGATTCGTCGCGGATATCGGCGAGGATCGGCACCTTCTTTGTCTGGATCAGTTCGGCCAGCCGTTCGATCAGCTTGGATTTCTGCACCTGGTAGGGGATCTCGGTGACGATGATCTGCCACTGGCCGCGGCCCAGATCCTCGATCTCCCATTTGCAGCGCAGACGCATCGACCCGCGCCCGGTGCGGTAGGCCTGCGCGATATTCTCGCGCGGCTCCACGATCACGCCGCCGGTGGGGAAATCCGGCCCCGGCACGTAGTTCATCAACGTGTCGTCGCGCGCATCGGGAACCTTGATCAGGTGCAGGCAGGCGTCGATCAGTTCGGAAATGTTGTGCGGTGGGATGTTCGTGGCCATGCCCACGGCGATTCCGCTGGACCCGTTGGCCAGCAGGTTCGGGAACTGCGCGGGCAGGACGACAGGCTCTTCCAGCGTGCCATCGTAATTTGCGCGATAATCGACCGCGTTCTCGTTCAGCCCGTCCAGCAGCGCCTCGGCCACAGAAGTCAGCCGCGCTTCGGTATAGCGCGCCGCCGCCGGGTTATCGCCGTCGATATTGCCGAAATTGCCCTGACCGTCGACAAGCGGGTAGCGGACCGCGAAGTCCTGAGCGAGTCGCGCCATCGCGTCGTAGATCGCGGCGTCGCCGTGCGGGTGATAGTTGCCCATAACGTCACCCGAAATCTTGGCCGACTTCCGGAAACCTCCGGTGGAACTCAGACGCAGTTCGCGCATTGCATAGAGGATACGTCGATGGACAGGCTTCAAGCCGTCCCGCGCATCGGGAAGAGCCCGGTGCATGATCGTCGACAAAGCGTAGGTCAGATACCGTTCGCCAATCGCGCGGCGCAGCGGCTCTGCGAAGTCGCGGGGGGTCATCTTGGGGTCATCGACATCATTGGCCATAGATGATGTGATACTCACACCCTCTGAGGCCGTAAAGCAATTGCGGGAATAATTTTTAGCATTCCCCTTCGGCAGGGCCGCAGAATCACGATAATGTTGCGCAGACTGGACGTGTTTGGTCCACTCGGGGGACAAGATGAACAAGTATATCGTGGTAACATTCGCCTTCATGGGCATTGGATTTTATGAACTGTCGGGCGGTGCCGATTTCGAACAGGGGGACACCCGTCTGGCCATCTTCGCCGAACCGAAGCCGACACAGCCTCAGCAACCACAACAACCGCCCGTCGTCGCCCGCGCCGACATGTCCGCGCTGACCGATGTCACGCCGGCACGCGCCTTGATCGAAACCCCCGCAGCCCCGGAGGACCGCGACGCCAATGTGCAACTTGCGACCCTGGAGCCGGACAACGTGCTGGACCTTCAAGAGGCAGAGCGCGACACGACACGGCAAGACACGGTCGCAGCGTCCGAATCCGGTCCGCGGATCGTCCCCGCGCCGGATTTTCGATTTGTCGATGGCGACCGCGTCAACATGCGCGGTGGGCCGGGCACAGACTATGCCGTGGTCGGAAGGCTGTACCGCAACGACATGGTCGAGATCATCCAGGACGAGGGCAATGGCTGGTTGCACCTGCGCGACACGCTCACCGGGGACGAGGGCTGGATTGCCGAATGGCTCGTGACGGCGTCGAACTGAGGTGAGTTCGCAGACAATCCTGATCACCGGCTGTTCAAGCGGGATCGGCCTCGATACCGCGCGGCGGCTGAAATCTCGGGGTTGGACGGTCTTCGCCTCCTGCCGGTCCTCCGAAGACTGCGCCGCGCGCGCCGCCGAAGGCTTTCAGTCTCCCCGGCTTGATTATGAAGACCCGTCAAGCATCACCGGCTGCGTCAAAGAAGTGCTGAGCATGACCGGCGGCACGCTCGACGCGGTGTTTCACAACGGCGCCTATGCGCTTCCCGGCCCGCTCGAGGATATCCCGGCGGACGGCATGCGCAGTCAGTTCGAGGCGAATTTCCTTGGCTGGCACGATCTCAATCGCCACCTGATCCCGGTGATGCGGCGCCAGGGGCAGGGGCGCATCATGTTCAACTCGTCGGTTCTGGGTCTTGTCGGGATGCGCTGGCGCGGGGCTTATGTCGCGACCAAGTTCGCGCTCGAGGGCTATGCCGACGTGCTGCGGATGGAGATGGCCGGGACCGGCATCCACGTGGTCCTGATCGAACCCGGACCGATCGAGACCGCATTTCGCGCGAATGCGATCAAACAGTTCGAGCGTTGGGTCGACTGGCAAGCGTCGCCGCGCCGCGCGCAATACGAAGCCTCCCTGCTGGACCAGCTGCACAAGGGCGGCAGCGCCAAGGCGCAATGGCCGCCTTCCGTCGTGACCGATGCGGTCCTCAAGGCCCTGACCGCGCGTCGCCCCAGGCCGCGCTATGCCGTGACCACCCCCACCCACGCCATGGCCATCGCCCGGCGCCTGCTGCCGACCCGCGCGCTTGACTGGGTTTTGTCCAAAGGCTGACTTTTCATTCGCCTTGCACCGCGTTACGCCTACATGGCGCTGAACACCCATCCGAGGAAGGCCAACCGCCATGATGCAAGACCCGCTTTTCATTATCGCAGCCATCGCCTGTCTTGCAGTCGTGGCTGTGCTCCTGTTCGGCATCGGCAGCTTTGCCAAGGGCGGAGACTTCAACAAGAAATACGCCAACAAGGCGATGCGCTGGCGCATCATCGCGCAATTCGCGGCGGTGCTGCTGATCCTGCTGTTTGTCTGGTTGCGGGGAGAATAGACGATGGTCGTGCTGAACAAGATCTACACCAAGACCGGCGATGACGGTGAAACCGCGCTGGGCAATGGCGCGCGGGTCGCCAAGCATTCGATGCGCGTGACCGCCTACGGTACGGTGGACGAACTCAACGCCATCGTCGGGCTGGCGCGGCTGCAGGCGGGCACCGATCTGGATGCGCAGATGGCGCGGATCCAGAACGACCTCTTCGATCTGGGGGCAGACCTGTGCCGCCCTGACATGGAGCAGGATGCGGATGCCGAATACCCGCCGCTGCGAATCGTGTCGTCACAGGTGGACCGGCTCGAAACCGAAATCGACGCGATGAACGCCCATCTGGAACCGTTGCGCAGCTTTATCCTGCCCGGGGGTTCGGCCCTGTCGGCGCATATGCACCAGTGTCGCACCGTGGCGCGCCGGGCCGAGCGGCACGTGGTTCAGCTTGCAACCATGGAAAGCGTGAACCCGGCAGCGGTGAAGTATCTCAACCGCCTCAGCGATTGGTTCTTCGTCGCGGCGCGGATCGCCAATGACGGCGGCAAGGCGGATGTGCTTTGGGTGCCGGGGGCCAGCCGCTGAAGCGGCGCATCACGGCCCCGCTTCGTTGGATTTCACATACATCTGGGGTGTGAGGGCAAAGCCCTCACCCCAGCCGAGGGTGATTTTGCCTGGGACGGTCAGCCGTCCCTGTCGGTCACGTTCTGCTTGAACGCGACCTCGAACGCGGCTTTCTGATCGTCTGTAGCGTCGGTCTGGTGTTTCGCTTTCCATTCCGACATCGGCATGCCGTAATACACCTCGCGCGCCTCGTCCTTGCCCATTTCGATGCCATGCGCATTGGCGGCTTCCTGGTACCAGCGGCTCAGGCAATTGCGGCAGAAGCCGGTCAGGTTCATCATGTCGATGTTCTGCACGTCCGGCCGATCCTCGATGAGGTGTTGACGCAGGCGGCGGAACGCGGCGGCTTCGATTTCTAGTCGGGTCTGGTCGTCCATCTGGGGATCCTCCGGGTCAGTCTTGTGTCTTTGCCAGCGCGGCGGTCAGCATCGGGGCCAGTCGCCGCCCCCATGCGACCTGCGTCGCTTCGGTGTCTATCAGGTCATTGCGCAACTCGATAAGTGTGTTGTGCCGTCCGCGATGCAAGGCATGCCGGTCGATCGCATCTCCGGGCAGATGTCCGGGATAGGGCTGGTTGCGGCCCACCACCAGGTCCGGCTCCGCCTCGAGCAGCGTGATGAGCGGGTCGGACAGCCGCCGGTCATAGCCGTGCAGGATCCCGATGTGCCAAGGGCGGCTTGGTCGCGACCTGAGCTGTCGCGTAAACGAATGTACCGAGACGATGACGGTATCGTCCCGCCGCGCTGCCAACGCCGCAAGCGCGTCATGATAAGGCCGGTAATAAGCCTGCAGCCGCCGTTCCTTTTCGGCGGCACCGGCTGTCCGATTGCCCGGAATCACCGATCCGTCATAAAGCCGCATCAAGAGGGTTGGGTCGTCTTCGCCACGGTTCGGGTCGATCACAAGCCGCGAGAAATTCGTCAGGATCGCCGGGGCGTCCAGCGCATCGGCCAAGGCCGTCACCACGCCCGCGGCGCCCGGATCGAAGGCGATATGACGCGCCATGTCCGCGTCCGGCAGGCCCAGCGTGCCACCGAGGTCGGGTGGCACCGTGTTTCTCGCATGATCGCAGGTGATCAGCCAGCGCGAGGACCGGTTCTCTCCGTGAACAAGATAGGGTACGTATGTCATGCGTGCGTCATCTCCCGAGCGCATCAGATAGTGGAGTTGCGCAGCAATGTGAAATGGGCAATAAGCCTTGGGAACAGTTAGCGGTAACAGTGCCCGGGAGCGGGTGCTTCAGCGGCCAGTCCGAGACGGGGCAGGTCACCGCGCGGAACACGAGCGGAAGGACAGGGATCCGATGAGACGTTTGCGCAGTGTGAAGATCGTGGCCACCCTCGGGCCGGCCTCCAGCACCTACGAAGTGATCCGTGCGCTGCACGAAGCCGGGGCCGATGTGTTCCGCCTCAACATGAGCCATGGCAGCCACTCGGAGATCGCCGAGCGCCACGCGATCATCCGCCGGGTCGAGGAAGACTGCAAGAGCACGATCGGCATCCTGGCCGATCTGCAAGGCCCCAAGCTGCGTGTCGGCGTGTTCGCCAACGGCGAGGAAGACCTGGTCGAGGGCGCGGCCTTCCGGCTTGATCTGCTTGACGAAGAGGGCAGCGCGACCCGCGTGACGCTGCCGCATCCCGAGATCTTCGCGGCGCTCGAACCGGGCGCGCATCTTCTGGTGAACGACGGCAAGATCCGTCTCAAGGTCGAGGCATGCGGCACCGATTTCGCCGATTGCACCGTCCTCGCGGGGGGCACCATCTCGAACCGCAAGGGCGTCAATGTCCCCGACGTGGTGCTGCCGCTGGCCGCCCTGTCGGACAAGGACCGGGCTGATCTGGAATTCGTGTCCGACCTTGGCGTTGACTGGCTCGCTCTCAGCTTCGTGCAGCGCGCGCAAGACGTGATCGAGGCGCGCGAACTGTGTCGGGGGCGCGCGGCGATCCTGTCGAAGATCGAAAAGCCCGCCGGGGTGAAGGCTTTCGAGGAAATCCTCGAAGTGTCCGACGGCATCATGGTGGCCCGGGGCGATCTGGGCGTCGAGCTTCCGGTTCAGAACGTGCCGCCGATCCAGAAACGCCTGATCCGCCGCTGCCGCGCCGCCGCCAAGCCGGTGATCGTGGCCACCCAGATGCTCGAATCGATGATCGAGTCGCCCATGCCCACACGGGCCGAGGTGTCGGACGTCGCCACCGCGATCTACGAAGGGGCGGACGCGATCATGCTGTCGGCGGAATCCGCCGCCGGGGATTACCCGGTCGAAGCGGTGACCACGATGAACAACGTCGCCGAAGAGGTCGAAAGCGATCCGACCTATACCGAGATCATCGAAGCCTCCCGCGCCGCCAAGCGGGCGACCGTGGCCGACGGGATCGTCGCCGCCGCGCGCGAGATTGCCGAGACGACGGACATCAAGGCGATCTGCTGCTTCACGTCCTCCGGCACCACGGCGCTGCTGACCGCGCGGGAACGTCCGCGCGTGCCGATCATCGCCATGACAAGCTCGGTCAACACGGCCCGGCGCCTGGCGCTGACATGGGGCACCGAATGCGTCATCACCGGCGAACTCGAGCGCTTCAAGCAGGCTGTGGTGAACGCGGCGCGCGCCGCCCGGGCGCGGGGCTATGCGGATGCGACCGACCAGATCCTCGTGACCGCAGGTGTGCCGTTCAACACGCCGGGCACCACCAACATCCTGCGTGTGGCGCCCTGCGACGAACGTTTGATCTACAACACGGATCCGGAGTAAGCTTTCCCTCACGTAATGAGTGAGGGAAGGGTGAATGAACCCGGATACTTTTTTTGTGATCGGCCTCGTGCTGAGCGTCCTGTCGATTCCGGCGGTTGTCTCTTCAATCTCGAACGGGGACCGTCCGCGCATCGCGACGATCACCCTCATGGTGGCGGGGGGCATGATCGTCTGGGCGATCAGCAACAAGCCGGGGGGATATCCGATCGAATCCATCCCCCGGGTGGTCGCACAGGTCCTGTCGGACTTCACCTGAGAGGCTTGCCGGCGCAAAGCCTCTTGCATCGCACGACGTCCCCGCCTATACGGCGCGCTCTATCCGCGTGGCCGGTCGAAATGGCATACCGAGTCGCGCGTTCACCGATCTGATGACAGGAGACGGAAATGCCGAAGATGAAGACGAAGTCGAGCTGCAAAAAGCGGTTCAAGGTGACGGCCACGGGCCGCATCAAGGCAGGTCAGGCCGGCAAACGCCACGGCATGATCAAGCGCCACAAGAAGTTCATCCGCGACGCGCGCGGAACCACCGTGTTGTCGAAGGCTGATGAGCAGATCATCAAGCCGATGATGCCCTACGCGCGCTAAGGAGGAAGAACCATGTCCCGAGTAAAAGGCGGAACCACCACACACGCCCGTCACAAGAAGGTCATCAAGGCCGCCAAAGGTTACTATGGCCGCCGCAAGAACACCTTCAAGGTTGCACGCCAGGCCGTCGACAAGGCGAACCAGTACGCCACACGCGACCGCAAGAACCGCAAGCGCAATTTCCGCGCGCTGTGGATCCAGCGGATCAACGCGGCCGTGCGGTCGCATGACGAAGCGCTGACATATTCCCGCTTCATCAACGGCCTGACATTGGCTGGCATTGAAGTGGACCGCAAGGTTCTGGCCGATCTGGCCGTACACGAGCCCGAAGCTTTCGGTGCGATCGTGGATCAGGCCAAGGGTGCTTTGGCCGCGTAAGCGACCCGAAGACCGGAATTTTTGAAAGCCCTGCCAGTTTGGCGGGGCTTTTTCGTTCAGGCACCGTGATCCGCAGCCCCGAGCGCCGCGCAACAGGACGAAAGTTTCCCTAGCGTAAATTGGCGCGGCTTGGCACTCTTACCCATAATTAAATGGGAGGAAATCATGCTCGACTCGACACTGGCTGACACAACGCAGGTTTTTCTCGATGAGTTCGGGAAAGCCCTCGAAGACGGCGACATTGCCCGCGCCCGCGATATGTTCGCGGATGACTGCTACTGGCGGGACCTTGTGATCTTCACCTGGAACCTCAAGACGGTGGAAGGCAAGGATCAGGTCGAGGATATGCTGACCCATCAGCTTGCCACGACCAAGCCGCAAAACTGGGCGCTGGCCGATGGTGAAGTCGTCACCGAGGATGGCGGCATCACAACCGCCTGGATCACCTTCGAGACCGAGCTTGCCCGCGGATTTGGCCTGATGCGCCTGCGCGACGGCAGGATCTGGACGTTGCTGACCACGATGGTCGAACTCAAGGGCTTCGAGGAACCCAAGGGCTTTGACCGGCCGCTTGGCGCCAGGCATGGTGCAGGAAAGAACCGCGAGACATGGGCCGAGGAGCGCGAACGCGAAGCGGCCGAACTGGGGTATGCGACCCAGCCCTACACTCTGATCATCGGCGGCGGGCAGGGCGGGATCGCGCTGGGTGCGCGGCTGCGGCAGCTTGGCGTGCCGACCATCATCGTCGAACGCAACGACCGCCCCGGCGACAGCTGGCGCAAGCGCTACAAGTCGCTCTGCCTGCATGACCCGGTCTGGTACGACCATCTGCCCTACATCAAGTTCCCCGAGAACTGGCCTGTCTTTGCCCCGAAGGACAAGATCGGCGACTGGCTGGAAATGTATACCAAGGTGATGGAGTTGAATTACTGGACCCGCACCACCGCCAAATCGGCCACCTATGACGAGGCCAAGAAGGAATGGACCGTCGTGCTGGACCGCGATGGCACGGAAGTCACCCTGCGACCCAAGCAACTGGTGATGGCCACCGGCATGTCGGGCAAGGCGCGCATGCCCGATTTTCCGGGCATGGAAACCTTCAAGGGCGAGATGCATCACTCCTCGCAGCATCCGGGCCCCGACAAATACAAGGGCAAGAAATGCGTTGTGGTCGGGTCGAACAACTCGGCCCACGACATCTGCGCAGCGCTTTGGGAACATGATGCCGATGTCACGATGGTGCAGCGGTCCTCGACCCATATCGTGCGCTCGGACACGCTGATGGAGATCGGTCTGGGCGATCTTTATTCCGAACGGGCGGTCAATGCTGGTGTGACGACGGAAAAGGCCGACCTGATCTTTGCCTCGCTGCCCTACGCGATCCTGCACGAATTCCAGATCCCGGCCTATGCCGCGATGAAAGAGCAGGACAGGGAATTCTATGACGGGCTTGAAAAGGCGGGCTTCTGGCTTGACTGGGGCGACGACGAGTCCGGTCTCTTCATGAAGTACCTGCGACGTGGCTCGGGCTATTACATCGACGTGGGCGCAAGCCAGCTCATCATCGATGGCGAGGTCAAGCTCAAGCGCGGGCAGGTGACCGAGATCGTCGAGGACGGGCTGATCCTCGACAGCGGTGAAAAGCTGGAAGCGGACCTGATCGTCTTTGCCACCGGCTACAATTCGATGAACGGCTGGGTCGCCGACCTGATGGGTCAGGACATGGCCGACAAGGTCGGCAAGGTCTGGGGGCTCGGGTCGGACACCACCAAGGATCCCGGCCCATGGGAGGGCGAACAGCGCAACATGTGGAAGCCCACCCAGCAGGAAAACCTGTGGTTCCATGGCGGCAACCTGCACCAGTCGCGGCATTATTCGCAATTCCTTGCGCTGCAACTCAAGGCGCGGATGGAAGGCCTTCCGACCCCGGTCTATGCGTTGCAAGAGGTGCACCACCTGTCTTGATGCCGAAAGGGTGGCCGGTCGGACGCGCCCGGTCACCTGCACGCAGACGTGATCGGGGGGCGCTGGACTCGCCGTGTCCGGACCTTAGACCCATGGGTATGATGGATCGACGTACATTTCTTGGCGCCAGCGGCGCAGCCCTGTATTTCCCCCATATCCTGCGTGCCCAGACTTCGGACCTGCGCAGCGCGGTCGAGGCGTTGCCGCAGCTGCACTCGCTTCAGATCAGCCGCGGCGACAAGACGGTGTTTGCCGAAGCGCCGCGCGGCCCGGGGCTCGACAGCCTCGCGAATATCAAGTCCTGCTCGAAAAGCATCGTCGCGCTGTTGCTTGGCGCGGCCATTGAGCGGGGGGAAGTGCCTGCGGTGACGGCTGCCCTGTCCGAAGTCGCGCCGTCGATCCTGCCGCCGGACGCAACCGAGGGCGCCGGGGACATCACGCTCGAAGATCTCGTCACCTTGCGTGCGGGGCTGGAGCGCACCTCGGGTCCGAATTATGGCGCATGGGTCAATTCCCGCAACTGGCTGGCCGATGCGCTGTCGCGGCCGATGGTGGCCGAGCCCGGCGGGCGGATGCTGTATTCCACCGGATCGACCCATATCCTTGGCGCCGCCCTGACCGAGGCCACGGGCAAGAGCCTTCTGGCGCAGGCCCGCGACCGGCTTGGTGAGCCGCTGGACATCGAGATCCCGCCTTGGACTCGCGATCCGCAGGGGTATTACATGGGCGGCAACAACATGGCGCTCCGCCCGACGGCGATGCTCAGGATCGCAATGCTGATGCGGGATGGTGGGAAATATGGCGCCCGACAGATCATCCCGGAAGACTGGATCGCCGCCTCGACGCAGCAGCATGCCCGGTCCCCATGGTCGGGTCTTGCCTATGGCTATGGCTGGTTCCTGTCGCCATCGGGATATACGCTTGCCCGCGGCTATGGCGGGCAGATCATCGCGGCGCACGCGGCACGCAATATTGCGGTGGCAATCACGTCGGACCCGAACCAGCCGGCGCGATCCGGTGGGTATTTCGGAGATCTGATGCGCCTTCTGGACGGACCGGTTCTGGCCTTGGCCTGACACGAAGATCCCTTGCCTTCGCCTGGCGGGCAAGCAACATGGGCCAGTTCCCAATCTGCGGAGTGAACATGCCCATGGCGCCCCTCTGGCTGCTTGTCGCCCTTCAGGCCACCGTGTCCGCAGCGTCCATGGTGGTCGAGATCGTCGCGGGGCGCATGCTCGCGCCCTATGTCGGCATGTCGCTTTACACATGGACCTCGGTGATCGCGGTTGTGCTGGCCGGGTTCTCGGCCGGGCATTGGTGGGGTGGGCGGCTTGCCGACCGTCCCGGCATCAACCCGATGGCGGCCACCGGCTGGGCGCTTGTTGCGGCGGCTGTGACTACCGCATTGGCAAGCGTCGCCCTGCGCGCCACGGCCGGGCCGATCCTGACGGCCTTGCCGCAACCGGTCTGGGGCATCACCGGGCTGACGTTCGCCGCGTTCTTCCTGCCGTCCCTGTTCGCGGGCATCCCCGCACCGCTGCTGACCCAGGTGTCGTTGGCCGGCCCGGCGCGTCAGGGTCAGGCGCTGGGCGCGATGTTCGCCTCCGGGGCCATCGGGGCGATCCTCGGGACGTTGCTGGCAGGCTTTGTCTTCATCTCGTGGCTGGGCAGCCTCTGGACGCTGGCGACGGTGACACTGGTCTATGCGCTCGGTGCGGCGCTGTGTTTCGCACTCGCCCGGCGTCTGCGCCTGCTTCACGGAGCCATCGTCGGCGGGCTGGCGGCGATGGGCGTGACGACGGCACTTTCGGACAGCCCCTGCACGGTCGAAAGCCGTTACTTTTGCCTGCAAACCGTCGATGTCTCTGCCGATCCGGCACGCCCGACGCGGGCGATGGTGATCGACCATCTTGTGCACGGAATCTCGGCGCAGGACGCGCCCGACGTGATGTTCACCGATCATGCCGCGATGCTGGATGCATTGACACAGCTTCGCGCGCCCAATGCAGACCCGTCCAGTTTTCTGATCGGCGGTGGCAATTATGCCCTCCCGCGCGCCTTTGCCGACCGGGGCCGAACCAGCATCACCGTGGCCGAGATCGACCCCGCCGTGACCGCGTTGGCCGTGCAGTCATTCTGGTTCGACCCGACGACCACGCATGTGCTCCACCTTGATGCCCGCCGTGCGCTTCTGACAAGGGACACCACCTATGACGTCATCATCGGGGATGCCTTCACCGACACCGCCGTGCCGCAACATCTCGTGACGCAGGAATTCTTCGACCTGGTCCGGACCCGCCTGTCATCCGACGGCAGCTACCTCATGAACGTGATCGACTACGCCGACCGGATGCAGGCGGTCGGCAGCCTGGTCGGAACCCTGCGCCGCGTGTTCCCGGTCGTCGAGGTCTGGACTGAGGCCCGCCGCCCCGCGCCGGGAGAACGCGTCGTCACGGTGATCGCAGCGGGACGATTTGAAACGCCGGTCGACAGCTTTACCGTGCCGGCCCCGACGCGCACGACATTTGCCGCCCTGGGGTCTGGCTTCGTCGACGAGCTTGCGGCGGCAGGCACCCTGCTGACCGATGATTACGCCCCGATCGACCGTCTTGTCGGTCCGCGCGACTGACGCGCTCTGCCGATGAGCCGCGCCGCGCCCGCTCAAACCCGTCGACTTGACGGTGGAAACATGTTCCTTGGCGTTCAGGTCGCACCGGGACAGACGCCATGAAAAGAGATACGGACAACGTGGTGTTGGGCATCCTAGTCAGCATTGCAGCGCTGCTTCTCTTCGATCTCATGGGGGTCATCATCAAGCACCTGTCGCCCCGCTATGGCGCGGCGGAGTTGTCTGCCTATCGCAACTTCTTTGGTCTGGTGCCCAGCGGCATCGCCCTCTGGATGAACTCGACATGGCGTCGCAGCGGCCGCAGCCTGAAGATCCGGCAATGGCGCCTGGCTGTGTATCGCGGCGCCGCCGTGACCTTTGCACAGGTCATGTTCTACATGTCGCTGGGTCTGATGGCCTTTGCCACGGCCACGACGATTTCCTATACGACGGCACTCTTCACGACCGCGCTGGCGGTTCCCCTGTTGGGAGAACGTGTCGGCCTTGCCCGGTGGTCTGCGGTGGCGATCGGGTTTGTCGGCGTGTTGATGATCATGCAACCCGGCACGGATGCGTTTTCCTGGCACATGCTGCTGCCTTTCGGGGCCGCTGCGCTTTACGCCTATTCGGGGGTCACCGCGCGCCTGATCGACCCCGAAGTGCCGACCGCGCTGTTCAATCTCTATTCTTCGGTTGTTGCCGCCCTGGGATCGTTTCTGCTGGCGATCCTGCTGGGTGGGTTTACGCCCTTGATCAGTGTGCAGGATCTCGGGTTGATCGTGCTCATGGGTCTGTTCGGCGGTTCTGCCGTGCTGTGCCTGGTGATTTCCTTTCGCATGACGGAGCCAAGCAATCTTGCCCCGTTCAGTTATTTCGGCATCCCCATCGCCTTTGGGCTGGGCTGGGTGTTCTTCGATGAGGCCCCCATCGACACGCTGATGCCGGGTGCCTTGCTGATCGTCGCAGGCGGTCTGATGATCGTGTACCGGGAACGCCGCCTGAGTCGCGCGGGCCTCGCGGCGCGCTGAAAAGGCGATGCCCAAGCACCGCCTTTGAAATCCTATTCACGCCGGACGAGATCAGTTCTCGAGGATCACGTCGAAATCGACCCGCCGCGCGCTCAGTCCCGGTTGTCCGGGCAGGATCTGTGGGGTGGAATGGGCCGCGATGATGATCTCGCCAGAGTCGAAGCCCGATCCCACCAGATAGCTCATCAGGGCGACCGCCCGCAGCCGTGCCGTGGCCGGTGTTTCGCCCGATCCCGGTTCGTCCGAATACTGACCGATCACCCGAAGCCGGGCGTCCGGGCACGAGCTTGCCTGTGCGGCCAGCTCGATCAGGGCCGGAATGCCCTCGGACGGCGCGGTGATGGACCGGGGCGAGTAGAACAGCCTGGTCTGGGCCACTGCTGCCTGAAGCTCTGCCGCACAGGCCGAGACAGTTTCGGTCCGCGGCTGCGGGGCTGTCGGGACCGGGGCTGTCTGACGAGACGCTTCGCGAATTTCGAATTCAACGCGGCGGTCATAATACCCTCTCGGTTGGCTGCCGGTTAGGCCCGAGGGCTCCTGGCTGCCCAGCCCGACCGCGGTGAACCGTGCGGTCTCGATCCCCGAGGCCGACAGACGCTTGAGCACCTCGTCGGCGCGTTTCTGGCTCAGTTGCAGGTTCGCGGCCGGATCCCCCGACGGGTCGGAATGGCCGGTGATCACGATCTCGACGCCGTGACAGTCCTGCGCCACCAGCCCGATCAGGCGGGCCTGCGCCATCCCGGCGTCTTCGGTCGTCAGCCCGCCGCTGGGAAAATAGATGCGTGCCCCGTCGGCCAGCACCCGCAGATCGTCGATGCAGGAGGTGTCCTGGGCAAGCTTGGCCTGCGCGGCCTTGAAAAAGGCGCCCGGATCGGCGGCAGGCGCGCTTTGCGGGTCCGGCGAGATCGACACCGGCAGCGGCTCGACCTCGGGGGCCGCGACCGGGTTTGGGGCCACGACGGCTGGCGCGATCGTGGTGGCAGCCTCTGGAAGGCGTTGCGACTGGATCACTGCCGCCTGAACGGCGGACACATCACCCGAAGCGCGCGCCGCAAGCCCCGCGCCTTGCTGGCCCAGGGCGACCGGGTTCTGCGTGATGCTGCGCGACACTTCCATCTCGTTCGGATCGAACGTCGTGTCGGTGTCCCGTGGTCCAAGTTGAATGACGCCCGTCGCGGCCAGCACGATTGCCACGGTTGGCGCCACCCATGGTAAATGTTCCTTCAAAATGCGTATCGACATGCTCTTTCCCCCGAATAAGCGCAGCACAGCGGGTGTTGTGTCACCCAACATATTGACAAATATCTGTGTAGTTCTGCTGAATTTGGTGTTTCCGTCAACATCTATGTCGCAGGACATAGCTGATCCCCTGCCTTTTTTGCGCACCTGTCGCCGTCCCACGTCAGACGGGGCAGTTCCGGAAACATAGCGACAAGACCCCGGCAGGACGTTTTGGGCTGCGCTTCATCTTGCAATCCCGGTATCCTGTGGTAGCAGACCCTCCTGAATTCAGGAGGGTGACATGGACGACCTGCGCCACAAATATTTGGATCTCATTGCCACCGCTGCCGACGAATCCGCGCTCGAGGACCTGCGCGTGCAGGCCGTCGGCAAGAAGGGCGAGATCAGCCTGAAAATGCGCGAACTGGGCAAGATGAGTCCGGAAGAGCGCCAGACGACCGGACCCGCCCTCAACGCGCTGAAGGACGAGATCAATTCGGCGCTGTCTGCCAAGAAAGCGGCGCTTGAAGACGCGGCGCTGGATGAGCGTCTGCGCGGCGAATGGCTCGACGTGACCCTACCCGGTCGGGGACGCCGCCAAGGCACGATCCACCCGATCAGCCAGGTCACAGAAGAGGTCACCGCAATCTTTGCCGATATGGGCTTTGCCGTCGCCGAAGGGCCGCAGATCGACACCGACTGGTACAATTTCGACGCGCTGAACATCCCCGGCCACCACCCCGCGCGGGCGGAAATGGACACGTTCTACATGCACCGTGCGGAAGGCGACGACCGCCCGCCGCATGTGCTGCGCACCCACACCAGCCCCGTGCAGACCCGGTCGATGGAAAAGCAGGGCGCGCCC
>NZ_JAIPUT010000083.1 GCF_020055635.1 Marivita sp.
TGGTACGCACCGTGGTCGAAGAGGTTTGGCAGGCTGTGAAATAAGGTTGGAGCCAGCGTAAGTGTGAACGGAGTCATTGCGGACATTCGTCACCAGCACAACATCTGTCATTTTGGGTTCTCTACCGGCATTTGCCGCAAGAAGCACTGATGACCGCTGTCGGGAAACGCGACAAACTTTGCAAAGCCCGCTTCCTCTGTGCATTGCTGACCTTGGTGCTTGGTGAAGCATGCGGGGTGTTGAACCTTAGCAGTAGATGGCCGCGTTCATGCATTTGACAGGATGCTTTTGCAGATGCAGCGAACTCGGATCGAATTTGCTATAGCTGCCATTCACCGCGCGATTGGCCAAACTGGGAAACTGCGGAACAAGGACGCTTTTGCTGCGTCTGCGCGAATGTCGGCTTCGATGAAGCGGCTCCAGCCCGTGGCGCAGCTACGCGGACGGAGCCATCGTCCGGTCGTGCCAATCGGGCGGCTGCTGTGCCCGGAACTGGTCAATCAGCACGCCAGATGCGAGTCGGAATACGCGTCATACCAGGCAAGGCAGTCGGGGTTCGCCATCGCGTCTTGCGTCACAACCTCCGGCATGGATTTTCCAAGCAGCCGCTTCTTGATCGGCACCTCCAGCTTCTTGCCGGTTAGCGTGTAGGGAACGTCAGGGGCTGCCTCGATAAGGTCAGGCACGTGATGAGGTGAAACACGGGTTTTCAGGTCCTGCACGATGGTGGCTTTCAGGCGCTCGTCCAGATCGGTCCCGCTGGCAAGCTTCACAAACAGGATCATGCATGACGGCTTGCCCAGATACTCAAGGTCGACAACGAGGCTGTCGAGCACGTCGTCCCTGTCTTCCACGACGCGGTAGATGTCCGCCGTCCCCATCCGGATGCCGTATCGGTTGATCGTCGCGTCGGAGCGTCCGTAGATGATGCCGCTTCCCCGCGCGGTAATCCTGACCCAATCGCCCTGCCGCCAGATCCCGGGGAATGTGTCGAAATAGCTTTCGTGGAGGCGTGTCCCGTCAGCGTCACCCCAAAGATACAGGGGCATAGACGGCATGGGACGCGTGCACACAAGCTCCCCCACGTCGTCTGTGACGACCTGGCCATCGTGATCGAAGGCGTAGACGGCAGCCCCAAGCGCGCGGCACTGCATTTCGCCGACATGCACGGGAAGGGTCGGACTTCCGGCCAGAAAGACGCCCGCAAGGTCCGTTCCACCGGCAATGGGGGCGATCCAGATATCATCGCGAACCGTCTGCTTGAGCCATTCGTAAGCTTCGGGCGGCAATGGCGAGCCTGTCGACCCCAGCATCTTGAGATTGGTCAGATCGGCGTCGTCCTTTGGGTGAATACCCGCCTTCATGCAGGCGCTGTACCACGCAGCCCCTGCGCCGAAGACCGTTACGCCGGCAGTTTCGATGAACCGCCAAAGTCGGCCATTGTCGGGGAAACCAGGGCTGCCTTCGGCGATGGCGATTGTGGCACCGGTCAACAGCCCGCCGATATGCACGTTCCACATGATCCAACCCGTCGAGGAATACCATGAAAAGGTATCCGAACGCGTCACATCGCAATGCAGTCCCACAAGCTTGAGATGCTCCAGAACCACGCCGCCGTGACCATGCACGATCGCTTTCGGACTTCCCGTCGTCCCGGAGGAATAGACCACCCAGAGCGGATGGTCGAAGGGGAGCGGACGCGGCCGCACCTGCGCTGACCCGGCCATAAGGTCGCCCCAGCCTTGGCGTGTCACGGTCCCTGGCAGCGTCACACCGGTGGCGGCATCCAGTGTGATCCAGCTTTCAAGGCTCGGAAGGCCGGCGAGAAGCGCCGACACCTCCGCTGACCGATCCCGTGATTTGCCACCGAAATCGTAGTGCGTCCGGGTGAAGATCGCCTTTGGCGCGATCTGCCGGAACCGCTCGAGCACCGTCGGCGCGCCCATGTCCGGCGCGCACAGCGACCAGACGGCACCGATGCTGGCGCAGGCGAGGAATGCAACGATCGTATCGGGTGTGTTGGGGAGGTAGCCGACCACACGGTCGCCCGCGACAATCCCGAGATGCTCAAGCGCGGCGGCCAGTGTCGTGACCTTCTGGTCGAGGTCGGCCCATGACATATCCACCATTTCCCCGGTTTCGGATTGGTGCCTTATCGCGACGCCCCCCGATTGCGCGTGGCGCAGCACCTGAGTGGCATAGTTCGTTTGGGCTGCCGGAAACCAAACGGCGCCGGGCATTGCCTCGACGGCCAGCGCGCCGCGATCATCCGTATCGAGGCTCAGGTTGAAAAATCGCGCGAGGTCGGTCCAGAAGTCTTTGGGCTGCGCCACGGACCAGTCCCAGAGCGTGGTGTAGTCCTCTATCGGCAGCGACGTTTCCCGTGCCGCCCACGTGATGAATTTTGCCATCGCGCTGTTGTCGGAGAGGCTTGCGGAAGTGTGCCAGGCCGTTGAGGTCGTGTTATTCATACGGAAGCCGCCGGGAGCAATCGACGTTCCCCAAGTGAAACACCGCACTTCCCATACTCGCCCAACTGCGCGCACCGATCAAGCGTGTCGGTCAGGCCGGCGAATGTCCGGACATCGCGGCGAGAGGTCGTTGCATGTTCCGTTTCCTGAAACTGGACCTTCGCTGTACTACGGATCTGGCAGACCGGGCTCAGAGGGCGCCCTGCGGCGGTGCAGCGCCAAGCCAGTTTTCAAGATGGTCTGAATGTCGACTTCCAACCTCACGACTTGGATGGCTCGCTGCTGCGGCGAAGGTCCGCTTCTCTAATTGGGTGTCTGGGTCAAGCTCGTTTTCCTTCTTCTATGTGATCGGTGATCGCTTATCCGGGTCACGCTTCTCTTCGCAGTCTGTCTTGGTGTTCGAATGGCACCGCTGCATGCATGTGTCGGATTGGTTGTGGAGAGCCCTGCTTCCCGGCGCGCTTCAAGTTGCGCAGCAGACATTTTCGTCTTCATCCACAGACCTCGTCCGGATTGGACGATCCCGTCAGGTTGATTGGGGGGCTTTTTTAGGTCATGCCGTGCCTCCCGCCTGTTCCTGACGGAATTCTGCGCCGTCGACCCACATACGATGCAGTAAGACAGCGAGTTTGCGTGCGACAGCGACTACAGCGCGACGGCGACCTTTGGTGCGCATCAATCGCATGCCCCAAGATTTGATCTGCGACCCTGCCATGGTTCGCATCAACATTGCGTTGGCTGCGGCATACAGCGTTGCACGAACTTCTCGATCTCCTGCCTTCGAGATTCGGCCGGGGTTGTCGTGTTCACCTGACTGATATCTTCGCGGCGTGAGACCAAAATGCGCTGCAACAGTGCGGGATTTTTTGAATCGATTGGGGTCATCGATTGCAGCTTTGAATGTCAAAGCTGCAATAGGTCCTACACCCGGCACTGTCATCATCCGCATGCACACCGCGTCTTGCGATGCCGCGCGCTTCACGCGTCGATCCAGTTCCAGATAGTTTTGAAAGAGGACCGTACGGGCATCAAGCAAAGGAAGAACCGCGTGCGCGAGCACTTCATCCATCTCGATCATGGGTCGAACGAGGGCGTCGAAGGAACCGTGCTTTACCGTTCTGGGCAGTCGCACTCCGAAGATCTTCAGTAAACCCCGCACTTCGTTTGCAAGGTCGATCGTCTTCTTTAGCAATGCCTTGCGCGTGCTAAGCAGCGCCCGAAGACCATGAGCTTCGCGGCTTTTCATATGTACTGGACTGAACCACCCAGTGCGTAGGATCTGCGCAATCCCTTTCGCATCGGTTTTATCTGTTTTGTTCCGCATCGCTGACAAGGCAGCATTCACCTGGCGGGCCTCCATACAGACGATATCAAATCCCAAGGATTGTAGCCCAAAGTAAAGATGCTGGCTCAAGGCCCCGGCTTCAAAACCGACGCGCTCAACGGGGTGATCAAAGGCTTCAAGGCACGCAGAAATGTCCGCAACTTCGCATGGCAGTTCTCGCTCCAGGCAAACCTTGCCTTTGCTATCGACGATGCACAGAGCACACGACCGAAGCGACACATCTAAACCAGCATAGTATTCCATCATCAGTCTCCCTTGTTCACAGCTATGCTGTGATCCTATCGGGAGCTCGACCAAAGTGCAGGGTCAGCCCAATTACGCATGCTTCCCGCCCCGCCTACCCTCCGCTGTTCAAATGAATACCAACCGTTAGAGCAGCTTGTCGATCGTGATCGGCAGTTCGCGGACCCTTTTCCCGGTGGCGTGGAAAAGCGCATTGGCGATGGCGGCGGCGGTTCCGACAACGCCGATCTCGCCGACACCCTTCACGCCAATGGGGTTCACCTCGTCGTCCTGCTCCTCGACGAACAGGACATCGATGTCGGGGACATCCGCGTTTACCGGCACATGGTACTCGGCCAGGTTATGGTTCATCCAGCGGCCAATCCGGTGGTCGGCCAGCGTCTCTTCCTCGAGCGCCATGCCGATCCCGAACACGACCCCGCCCAGGATCTGACTGCGCGCCGTCTTCGGGTTGATGATGCGTCCGGCGGCGACGGCGTTGACGACGCGGGTGACCCGAGCCATGCCGACGTCCTCGTCCACGCGGACCTCGACGAACACCGCCGAGTGCGTGTTCCGGGCCTTGCGCATCATGTTGATGATGCCTGGCTTGGCAAGCTCCGTCGCCTCGAGCGAGTCCATTTCGGCCGCCGCAAGTATCTCCTCGAAGCGCATGCCGATCTTGGTGTCGTCAATAAGGTAGATGCGTCCGTCCCCGAACCCGACTTCGTCGAGGTCCACGCCCGCAAGCGGCCCGTCCTCGATCCGCCGCGCCGCCTCGAGCAGCTCTTCAAGAAGCGCATCGCAGGCCTTTTGCACCGCCGTTCCGGCGGAGGCGGCCGTCATCGATCCGCCCTGGACCGGCGAGAATGGCAGATCCGAGTCGCCAAGCTTCGCGGTGATCTTCTCGACCGGCAGTCCCGTCGTGTCGGCGGCGATCTGGGTCATCATCGTGTATGTGCCGGGCCCCATGTCGGCCGTCGCGGTGGCCACTTCCAGCGTGCCATCCGCCGACAGCCGCGCCCGCGCGCTGGTGGGAGCCATCATGGCTTCCCAGATCCCGGTCGCCATACCCCAGCCGATCAGCTCATGCCCGTCGCGCATCGATCGCGGCGCGTGACTGCGGCGGTCCCAGCCGAATTTCGCGGCGCCTCGCTCGTAGCAGTCGTGCAAGGCCTTTGACGTGTAGGGCTTGTCCTTCATCGCCTCGCGGTCGGTATAGTTGCGCAGGCGCAGCTCCAGCGGGTCGATGTCGCAGGCATAGGCGAGCTCGTCCATCGCGACCTCAAAGAGGTTCATGCCCGTGGCACCGCCCGGCGCGCGCATGTCGCAGGGCGTCGCCGTGTCGACCTTCGCGATCTTGTAGTCCAGTTTCGCGTCCGGGCAGCGATAGACCATGCTGCCCCAATTCACGACCGTTTCCATGTAGTTCTCGATCGACGACGTGGCCGTGACGGCGCTGTTGACGATCCCTTTCAGGTGCCCCTCCCGGTCGGCACCGAGAGAGACTGTCTGGTAGCATTCGGGCCGGTAGCCGTGGCCGAACATTTCCTGCCGGGTCATCACCACCTGCACCGACCGCTCGAGCTTCTTCGCGGCAAGCGCAGCAAGGTAGAGTTGATACTGTGGCCGCAGCCCCGATCCGAACGCTCCGCCGACGAAAGGCGACAGGATACGCACCTTGTCGCGGTCCCAGCCCATCGCGTTGCAGATGTACCAGTGGCTGTTCTTCACCCCCTGCGTCTTGTCCGAGATCGTGACATGCCCGTCTCCTTCCCAGATCACGGTCGAGGCGAACATCTCCAGCGGATTATGGTGCTCCGGGCTCAGGTGATACCGGTTGGACACCTGCACCGGCGCATCGGAGAAGGCCTGCTCCCCGTCACCGCGCGACTTCGGCTTGTGATATCCCGCCCGCGGAATCCTGGGTACAAACGCCTGGTCGAGCACCTGCGCGAGGTCGGTCTGGAATTCGGCCCACTTGTAATCGACGTCGAGCAGCGTCGAGGCGTAGCGCGCGATCTCCGGCGTCTCGGCCACGACAAGCGCGATTGGCTGACCCGAGAAGATCACGTTCTCGTCGTAGAGCGCCTTGAAGGGGCTGCCCCGGAGCGGCGCCGTCATGTCCTTGTACTTCAGATCGAACCAAGCGACCTTCGGCCGGTTCTCGTGCGTCAGCACGTCGACCACGCCCTCGACCGCGAGCGCCCGGGATACATCGATCCGGGTGATCTTCCCCTTGGCGATCCGCGCCGTGTGAACATGGGCATGGAGCATGTCCTCGGGCTGGAACTCGGCCGCGTACTGCGCCTGTCCGGTGACCTTGGCGGGGCCGTCGACGCGGCTGAGCGGAGTGCCGAAGCCGGCGCGTGTGAGATTGGTCATGGCCGATCCTCTTTCAGGCGATGCGTTTGTCAGTGACGCTTTGCGGCGTTCCGCGTGCCGCCTGATCGAGCCCCCGCACGATGGCGCGGCGCGCGAGTTCAATCTTGAAGTCATTGGCACCCTGCCCCTGCGCGTCGGCCAGTATCGCCTCCGCCGCCTTGGAAAAGAGCGCCCGCTCCGGCGCTTTGCCAGACAGAAGCGCCTCGGCGTCCCGGTCGCGCCAGGGCTTGTGGGCAACGCCGCCGAGCGCGAGCCGCACATCTGTCATCACGCCGTCCTCCAGCCGCATCGCGGCGGCGACCGACACCAGCGCAAACGCGTAGGATTGGCGGTCACGCAGCTTTAGATAGGTGTAGTGCCTGTCGAAGCGCGTCGCCGGCAATTCGACCGCCGTCACCAGTTCGCCCGGCTCAAGCGTCGTGTCGCGCTGTGGGGTATCCCCGGGAAGTCGGTGGAAATCCTCGAACGGGATCGTCCGGGTGCCGGTCGCGCTCTCGACATGCACGACGGCATCGAGCGCGGCCATCGCGACACACATGTCTGATGGATGCGTCGCGATGCAGTGCGGGCTCGCTCCCAGGATCGCGTGAAGCCGCGTCAGGCCGCCGATGGCCTGGCATCCGGCGCCGGGGTCGCGCTTGTTGCATGCCGTGGCCACGTCGTAAAAGTAGTAACAGCGGGTGCGCTGGAGCAGATTGCCCCCGGTCGTGGCGGAGTTCCTCAGTTGCGGGCTCGCCCCGTTCAGAAGCGCGAGAGACAGAAGCGGATAGCGATTTTCGACCTTGGGATCATGGGCAAGGTCCGAATTCAGGACGAGCGCACCGATTTTGAGTCCGGACTGGATTTCTTCGATCCGGTCGAGCGGCAACCGCGTGATGTCCACAAGATGCTGGGGCCGCTCCACGTTCTCCTTCATGAGATCGACAAGATTGGTCCCGCCCGCGAGAAAGCGCACGTCTTCACCCCCTGCCTCGGCCAGAGCCTCGGATACCTCGGTCGGGCGCGAATAGCTGAAGCGCCTCATTCCGGCATCCTCGGCTCGCTGACCCTGTCGTTAAGGACGTCCTCGATCGCATCGAGAATGTTGGGATAGGCGCCGCAGCGGCAGATGTTGCCGCTCATCAGTTCCTTTATCTCCTCCCGGCTCTGCGCGTGACCCTCGTTGAGCAGCCCCTGCGCCGAGCAGATCTGGCCCGGCGTGCAATAGCCGCACTGGAAACCGTCATGCCGCACGAAGGCGTCCTGCAACGGATGCAGCGCACCGCCCTCGCCCGCCATGCCTTCGATCGTGGTGACCTCGGCTCCGTCAAGCGAGACGGCGAGCTTCAGGCAGCTGTTGATACGCCTTCCGTCGACAAGTACCGTGCAGGCGCCGCACTGGCCGTGATCGCAGCCTTTCTTCGTACCGGTGAGGGCCAGGCGATGACGCAAAAGGTCGAGCAGGGATGTCCAGGGCGGCAGGTCGAGATCCAGCGGCTCTCCGTTGACCGAAAGCTGTACGCGGATGGCATCATCGGTCTCTACTCCCTTCGGGGTGGTTTGGGGATGACGAAACAAGCGGCTCTCCTGCGTTAACGGTCCCCAACGCACCCGCAGCGCAGGGGTTCCGAATTCAAGTGTAGTATGTGGCGTTTTTCTCCGGGCCGGGTGTAGATGCACCGGTGTGTCACCAGCGGAGTGATTTCCAGTCGAAGGGCGGTACAGAAGTCCGCCCTTCGGCGAAGCGAGTTCACGGTCTGAATGTGGTAGCAGCCTGCGGTGACGCGCGTGCCGTGTGTTCTGCCTACCACGAAGTGTTGAAAGCCGCTGTTTGCTGCCATAGTCGCATAGCCGCTGCCGAACAAAACCTTGGCGAACCTACGAAAAGGCTCGCCAATTACGCATCCAAACCCCAGATCGAAAAGGAGAAAAAATGTGGGTGGCGCAAGGCGTGGGACTGCCACCCCAGCACCGGCCTCGGCAATCCAGTCTTTCCCTGGCCGCGCGGAGTGCTTTCGCGTTCGGACCAGACGAGAAGCACTGCGGCGACATGTTTGCAATTGAACCCGACCGGACAGGAGCAGATTCCGGCCACGTTCGCTTTTCGGCGACTGTCTTTCAGGTCGATGCTCTGCCGATAGACTTTCCCCTGCCCGTTGGACACGCGACCCTCAACGACCCGGTTTCAGTTTCGTCCACCGACTGGACAAGGTCGCGTCGGGCATAGTCCCTCGCGCGCTGAAAAGTCGCCGATTCAAAAAAATCGCTCACCCTCACAACCATGCCCTTCCACGTTGATGCATCCGACCAGTCGTTCTCGCCCATTTGCAGCAGTGTTCACAAGCGCGGCAGAACCGGCAGCGGCCTATTCCATAGACTGCGCCCCTTTTTATTCCTTCGGCCCCATTCAGAGGGATTAGAGAAACGCGGTGAAACCGTCCTCTCTCAAGCATGCCATCAGCGCGTTCAGCCACCTCAATCTCGATCATTCGAAAACGCCGCTGCGCGTCATGAGCTGATAACGAAGCGTTCCCGCGATCCGGGGCCGGGCTCGCGAAGAGGTTAAGCCTCGGGTCAATCGCGCGCCGGTTTCAGCAGCAGAAAGAAGTGGCCCGGCGCGCGCGCTTGCGGTGATCCGGCCACAGGCGGGGAGCAGTGCTCCATCAAGACGGCGCATCGAGAGATGCGCCGCGTTCTTCATTTTTCGAAAAGGGCATTCGCGACGGTATAGGCTTCGGCCGCGTCGAGCGCCGCCTCGACCGCCGTCGCCAGATCCACCATCTCGTCGAGCAGAATGCGGAAGGCAGCTGCGCGATCTGTGCGGACCGGAATTGCGTATCCGCAATCGGGATCGTGCTCATGTCCGCGCCATGCGAACGATGTCCCCTCATCGACTTCGTCTCCGACGAGAACGATGAAGGCCTCGAGGTCGCGGAGAAAAGCCTCGTTCACGATCTCCCGGTTTGCGATCCGACGACTGATGTCCACCGCGAACATGCGGCGACGCGGATCGAGGAGCGGGATGGCCTTGGCGTCCAGGCACTTGCGGACAAGACGGGCTTGCCGCAGGGCATCGGCGACGAGTTCGGAAATCACATCCATCACGCGACCTCCCGCACGCCCATTGCGGCGAGTCCGTGCATCTCGTCGAGACCGCGCTCGAGAGCTTCCGCACACAGCCGCGCATCATCGGCACGCGGATCGTCGGGATGGACCGCGAGGAACCGGAGAGCCTCCGGGCTGTTGATGTCGTCGGTGTATTGCAGCGTCAGCAGACGGTGCAGTCCCACGAGATCGTTCTCGACGTCTTCGGGCAGTTTGCCGCTTCGGATGGCGTCCCGGACGCTGATGGCACGCCTGTGCCAGGCGCTACCGCCGAGCAGCAGTGCTGCGGAGGCAAGACAGTCGCCATCGGTGGCGAGCCATTCTGTGAATGAGCGGCCGGTTTCTGCGGCCTGAAGCGCGACGCGCATGTGCTTGGTATCGTAGTTCATGATGGTCTCCTTCGAGAACCCGGGACATCAATGCCCGGTCAAGATCGGACCGCGCTCCCGGTCCGGATTTGATGGTAGAACCACCTCCCTTCTATTCTTTTCGATCTGGATGGCCGGATTGGCCGCGCCCTCATCCGAGGGGCGCGGATCAATCTGGCCCACCAGCCTTTCATGCTCGTCTCATTCGCGGGGTCACCTCGAACGAAAGAAGTTAAGCTTGGGCACGGGACCGAACAGTGGGTTGCGGAAGTTTCGGCGACCGGCGGAAATAGTTGAGAACGGGCACAATCCACCCCGTGCGGATGATGCCACCCCGTTTTCAACCCGATGCGGAAATAGCGGAAATTGCGGCGGCACGCAGCGGTGGACGGGGCCTGAACCGGGTCGGCGTCATAGCGCGAGATCTGTCGGCGTGGTGCGGCAACTGTCGATATAGTGCCCGAACTCGGCAGCCACTTTTGCCGCGGTCGAGTGGTCGTAGTGATCGCCGGTGCCGATGTCGGCATGGTCGAGCAGCGCCTTCGTCGCGAGGCGACCGCCGACCAAGTTCTCAGCGGCATCAGTGCCCACATTGTCCCGCAACCGATGGATCGGGATGCGCACACCGAATTCTTTCTCAGTGATCTCCGCGGACAATTGTCCGATCCGATGTTGATTTTCACCCAGAAGTGACCCGGGTAGCGGCATAATTTCCATTGAGAATTGACCCATGTGACCCTTCCCCCAGCGCCATGCGCAGCGGGGGACATTGGAGTGATACACATGGGACTTTTGAACATCATACGGAAGCTACGGTTACGGGATAAGCTGCCGATCCGTGAGATCGCGCGGCGGACCGGAATGTCGCGGAACACCATCAAGAAGTATCTAAATGCCGACACGATCGAGCCCAAGTTTGCAACGCCGGAGCGGTCGAGCAAACTGGATCCTTTTGCCGACAAATTGGCGGCCTGGCTGAAGACGGAGGCTGGAAGGTCTCGGAAGCAGCGACGCACGATCAAGCAGATGCATGCCGATCTGGTGGTTCTCGGATTTGACGGGTCCTACAACCGGGTCGCGGCTTTTGCACGCGACTGGCGGGCCGATCGGCAGCGGGATCAGCAGACGACGGGGCGCGGTACCTTCGTTCCCCTGTCTTTTCGTCCGGGCGAGGCGTTCCAGTTTGACTGGAGCGAGGATTTTGCGGTTATCGGCGGCGAACGCACCAAGCTGCAAGTTGCGCACATCAAGCTGTCGCACAGCCGGGCCTTTCTGGTCCGGGCGTATCTGCTGCAAACGCACGAGATGCTGTTCGATGCCCACTGGCACGGGTTCCGGGTCTTCGGTGGTGTCCCGGAGCGCGGCATCTACGACAATATGCGCACCGCGGTTGACCGCGTCGGTCGCGGGAAGGAACGGCAGGTCAACATGCGGTTCCTTGCCATGGCAAACCACTACGTGTTCGAGCCAGCGTTCTGCAATCCGGCCGCTGGCTGGGAGAAGGGACAGGTCGAGAAGAACGTGCAGGACGCGCGCCATCGCCTGTGGCAACTCATGCCGAGCTTCCCCGATCTCGCGGCACTGAACGACTGGCTGGAACAGCGCTGTGTCGCCTTGTGGACTGAGATCCCGCATGCCGCGCTACCGGGCAGCGTTGCTGACGTCTGGGCCGCAGAACAAGCCGCGCTGATGCCGTTGCCGCCCGCCTTCGATGGCTTTGTCGAACTGAGCAAGCGGGTATCGCCCACCTGCCTGATCAGCTTTGAACGCAACCGCTACAGCGTCCCGTCGTCCTTCGCCAACCGCCCTGTCAGTCTCCGCGTCTATCCGGACAGGCTGGTGGTTGCCGCCGAGGGTCAGTTCCTGTGTGAGCATGTGCGGGTGATCCAGCGCAGTCATCAACTCCCGCCACGCACAATCTACGATTGGCGCCATTACCTGGCCGTTCTTCAGCGCAAGCCCGGCGCATTGAGGAACGGTGCGCCCTTTGCCGAATTCCCTCCGGCATTCAAACAGCTCCAAGACCTCATGTTGCGCAAACCTGGCGGTGACAGGGAGATGGTCGACATCTTGGCGCTGGTTCTGCATCACGACGAACAGGCCGTGCTGGTCGCTGTCGAAATGGCGCTGGCCGAGGGGGTCGCAACCAAGACTCACGTGCTGAACCTTTTGCACCGTCTGATCGATGGAAAGACGATCGGCGGACCCGACATCGATACACCACAGGCATTGGCCTTGCGGAGTGAGCCAAAGGCGAATGTCGAACGCTATGATGGACTGCGGGCCCGGACCGCCGGAGGCCGTCATGCGTCATGATCCCGCCAGCGGCGCCATCATCATCATGCTGCGCAGTCTGAAGATGCACGGCATGGCACAAGCAGTCACCGACCTGATGGAACAGGGCGCACCGGCCTTTGATGCCGCGGTGCCGATGCTCGCCCAGTTACTGAAGGCCGAAGTGGCCGAACGGGAGGTCAGGTCCATCGCCTATCACATGAAGGCGGCACGCTTCCCGGCCTACAAGGACCTCTCGGGCTTCGACTTCGCGGCCAGTGAGATCAACGAGGCCACGGTGCGCCAACTGCATCGGGGTGAGTTCATGGACGGTGCCCAGAACGTCGTGCTGATCGGGGGCCCGGGGACCGGCAAAACCCATGTCGCGACAGCCCTTGGTGTGCAGGCAGTCGAACATCACCGCCGGAAGGTTCGCTTCTTCTCGACCATCGAGCTCGTCAACACGCTCGAACAGGAGAAGGCCAAGGGGAAAGCCGGACAGCTTGCCGAAAGCCTCGTCCGACTGGATCTCGTGATTCTGGACGAACTTGGCTACCTGCCGTTCAGCGCATCAGGCGGCGCGCTGCTCTTTCATTTGCTCAGCAAACTCTACGAACGCACAAGTGTCGTCATCACCACCAATCTGAGCTTCAGCGAATGGGCCACCGTCTTCGGCGACGCCAAGATGACCACCGCGCTGCTCGATCGGCTCACCCATCGCTGCCACATCCTGGAGACCGGAAACGACAGCTTCCGCTTCAAGGCAAGTTCGGCCGCAGCTGCACGGAAAACCAAGGAGGACACTCATGCCTTGACCAAAGCCTGACCCCCGAAACATAACCTGAAGGTGGGTCAGTTCTCGATGGAAAACCCGGGTCACTTCTGGGTGGAAATCAACACCCTCGGATATGACGGCGGCTACGATGCTGTCCGGCGCTATGCGGCCTTGTGGTCCAAGGAGGAACAGGAGGCATCGGCCGCTGCCTATGTGCCGCTGACCTTCGATCCCGGTGAGGCCTATCAGTTTGACTGGAGTCATGAGATCGT
>NZ_JAIPUT010000015.1 GCF_020055635.1 Marivita sp.
GATAGGAACAGAACAGGACCAGAACAAGAAACTGCGAAACTAACTGCGAAACTCGAAAAACCCGAAAGGACAAAGAGCAGGATGAAGCCGGGAAAACTCAATCAATTCAATATGGTGCGGGTGAAGGGACTCGAACCCCCACGCCAAAGGCGCCAGAACCTAAATCTGGTGCGTCTACCAATTCCGCCACACCCGCATTGTGCTGGTCAGTAGCAAAGCTCCGAGGCCGATGCGAGCAGAATTTTCGTACGAAAATTCTGGGTGCCAAGAAACTTCGTACGAAGTTTCTTAGCTGGCGAGCGTCCGCAAGACCTTTGGCAATATCTCGGGCAGATCTTCTGCGATCAGGCCAGGTCCGAACAGGCGCGCCGCCTCGCAATGTAGCCAGACCGCGGCCTCGACAACGCAAAAAAGGTCTGGCGACGTTTCGGGTGCCGCGAGCCCTGCGACAAGCCCGGCCAGCACATCCCCCGCTCCTGCAGTGGCGAGCCATGGGACCGCGCGGTCGCCGGTCGCGGAATGCACGCTCGCGCCGCCGCCGGGGTGGGCAATGACCGTGTCTTCCCCCTTGAGCAGCACAATGCACCCTGCCCGGTCCGCCGCAATCCGCACCACGTCGATCTTCGACAGGGCGCCACGTCGGGACTGGGCAAGGTCGGGAAACAGGCGGGCAAATTCACCTTCGTGCGGCGTCAGCACCGAGCGGCCATGGCATTGGCTGAACAGGGTATCGGGGTCGTTCTCGAACGAGGTCAGCGCATCCGCGTCGAGCACGACAGCCGCGTTGCGCCGGCCACGGTCTCCTCTTCGATGCGCCAGGGCCGCCGCAACCATGTCCCGGGTCTGGGCGCCCACGCCCATGCCAGGCCCGAGGCAAATCGCCGTCACCCTGTCATCCGCGATCTCGCCGAAGGCTGTCGCACTGTCGCAGGCGCGCAGCATCACCGCATCGAGATGGCAGGCGTTTTCGGTCACTGCATCCTGGGGACAGAGTACCGTGACAAGCCCCGCGCCGGACCGCAGCGCCATCCTTGCGGCCATGCGCCCGGCACCTCCCCGACCCGGCCCGCCGGCCACAACCATCACGTGGCCATAATCGTATTTGTGTCCCTGCCCCTGCATTTTGGCGATCATGCCTCCGGGCCAGACGCGCGGCGGCAAAGCCGTGTTCATGAACTCCGGAGTGACAAGCCGCGCCCGTTCGGCATCGGGTGCGGTGCCGACCATCGCGCGTTCAGCCGCATCCGGCCCCGTCAGTCCGATATCGACGACCCGCAGGTCTCCGCAAAGCTTCGGCCCCAGACCCAGCTTGTGACCGGCCTTGAGGCTGTGAAACGACACCGTCAGATGCGCGGAATTGACCCGTGCAGGCGCGTCTTCGTCCGAGGACGGGATCAACCCCGTGTCGAGGTTCAAGCCGGAGGGACAGTCGATCGCGAGACGCCGTATCGCCGCACCGCGCGTCCAGTCGTCCATCATCCGGACATCGAGAGCCATGGCGAGATCGTCCGGGATCGGGCGGGTCAGCCCTGTTCCGAACACGGCATCGACAAACAGGTCAGGCCGATCACAGCCCCGGATCGCGGCCGGCTCGAATGGCGCGACACGACCCATCGCCCGCCAGAGGTCATGGTTGGTCTTCGCATCGGGCGGAAGCTGTTCGGCGTCGCCATAAAGGAAGACATCCACGTCCCATCCCCGGTCGGCCAGCCGTCGCGCGATGACGAAGCCGTCGCCGCCATTGTTGCCGGGCCCGCATAGGATCAGCGCCCTGTGACGCCCCTGAGCAAGCTCCGGCCATTTGGCGAGCGCTGCCCCGACCGCACCCCGTCCGGCACGCTCCATCAGGTGAAGCCCGGTCACCTCACCCGACTCGATTTGGGCCTGTTCGATGGCGCGCATCTGGGCAGCGGTCAGCAATTCGGTCACGGTTTCGCCTCTCACGATTCAGTTTCGCATAATTTTTATGCAGCTTGCACGTTTTTTAATCGCTTCTTTTCAATCCCGGCGCCACCGGCCCCAACATCCACCCTAGCTGATTGTGGCCCCCAAACAGAAGTGGTCTGACGAGCGCAATGCAGGAGCGAGGGACGTGCCATGAAAAAGATCGAAGCCATTATCAAGCCCTTCAAACTCGACGAAGTGAAAGAAGCCCTTCAGGACGCCGGCATTCAGGGCCTCAGCGTTGTCGAGGTCAAGGGGTTCGGGCGCCAGAAAGGCCACACGGAACTGTATCGCGGGGCCGAATATGTCGTCGATTTCCTGCCCAAGGTGAAGATCGAGGTCGTTCTTGACGATGATCAGGTCGAAGGTGCCATCGAAGCCATCGTCGACGCCGCCAAGACCGACAAGATCGGTGACGGCAAGATTTTCGTGTCCCCGGTCGAGCAGGCCATCCGCATCCGCACAGGCGAAATCGGGTCCGAAGCCCTTTGAGCCGCAAGACTTAGACCAAATACCCCCAAAATATCAGTGAAAGGGAAGAGAGAATGAGCACAGAAGCGCTTCTCAAGATGATCAAGGACGAAGATGTCGCCTATGTGGACATCCGCTTTACCGACCCGCGCGGTAAGCTGCAGCATGTGACCGTGATAGCCGACGAGGTCGATGAAGATTTCCTCGAGGAAGGCTTCATGTTCGACGGCTCCTCCATTGCCGGCTGGAAGTCCATCGAAGCCTCCGACATGAAACTCATGCCCGACACCGAAAGCGCGTATATCGATCCGTTCTACGCCGAAAAGACGGTTTGTGTGCATTGCTCCATCGTGGAACCCGATACCGGCGAAGCCTATGACCGCGACCCGCGTTCGACTGCCGAAAAGGCCGAAGCCTACCTGAAATCTTCGGGTATCGGCGATGTGTCCTACTGGGGCCCGGAAGCGGAATTCTTCCTGTTCGACGACGTGCGCTACAGCAACACCATCAACAAGGTGTCCTACGAGGTCGATGCGCTCGACGCGTCCTGGAACACCGACACCGAATACGAGATGGGCAACACCGGCCACCGTCCGGGCATCAAGGGCGGTTACTTCCCGGTGAACCCGATCGATGACGGCCAGGACATCCGGTCCGAGATGCTGTCGACGATGAAGCGTCTGGGCATGAAGGTCGACAAGCACCACCACGAGGTGGCGTCCTGTCAGCACGAGCTGGGCCTGATCTTCGGCACGCTGACCAAACAGGCGGACGAGCTTCAGAAGTACAAGTACGTGATCCACAACGTGGCACAGGCCTATGGCAAGTCCGCGACGTTCATGCCCAAGCCGATCTACGGCGACAACGGCACCGGCATGCATTGCAACATGTCGATCTGGAAAGACGGCAAGCCGTTGTTTGCAGGCGACAAGTATGCGGACCTGAGCCAGGAGGCGCTGTATTTCATCGGCGGCATCCTGAAGCACGCGAAAGCGCTCAACGCCTTCACCAACCCGTCGACCAACTCCTACAAGCGTCTGATCCCGGGCTTCGAGGCCCCCGTCCTGCGCGCCTATTCGGCCCGCAACCGGTCCGGCTGCGTCCGTATCCCGTGGACCGAAAGCCCGAAGGCCAAGCGCGTCGAGGCCCGGTTCCCCGACCCGTCGGCAAACCCCTATCTGTGCTTTGCAGCCCTGCTGATGGCCGGTCTTGACGGCATCACCAACAAGATCGATCCGGGCGAGGCCATGGACAAGAACCTCTATGATCTGCCTGCCGAAGAGCTTGAAGGCATCCCGACGGTCTGCGGATCGCTGCGCGAAGCCATCGACGAGCTGAAGGCGGACATGGACTTCCTGCTGGCCGGTGACGTGTTCACCAAGGATCAGATCGAAGGCTATATCGCGCTCAAGATGGAAGAGATCGAGCTTTACGAACACACGCCGCACCCGGTCGAGTTCGGCATGTATTACAGCTGCTGATCCCTGCGATCAGGCCACGTTTCGAGAAAAGGCGCTCTTCGGAGCGCCTTTTTTCTTGTGTCGAATTCGCAGGGACTTGCCCCGAAATCGCCCCGCTCCGGCCGCAGGAGCGACAAATCCCGATGGGACATCTCGGGTCGGTCCTGTCATCGGTTTGGGCCGACAACCTGCACAAGTCCGAGGACCATCCCGATGAGTACGGATTTCGAAGACCGGATCGCGCGTCTCAATGCCAAGAACGGCCCCCAGGCGTCAGAGCCCGCCGCTGATCCCCAAGGCGCGCCGCGGAGGTCCCGTCCTTCCCGCTCCACTGGATCGATTGCGACATACATTCTTGTCGGGATCCTGATCCTTGTGGTCATGCCGGTCGGTGCGGCGATGGGCACGATCTATTTCGCCCAGGGCAAGGACAACCTGGCGGTGATGCGCCAGCCTTGACCGCCCGGTTCACGTCAAACCACAGACCAATTCCTCCAGAAAAAGCCCGAAACAGGCCAAATTTCCCGAGTGAGCCTGATTCTGTGCGCATTTCGAACACATTCCGGGCCTTTAAGCTCGTTGACACAGAGTTTCATGAGCCAGAGGAGGTCCGGATATGACCCGTTCGGATGTGACTGCAATCAGCCTTGTGACGGACAAGGCACGTGACGAGATCTGTCAGTCCGTTGTCCCCTCGATTGCGCGCGCCCTGTCAACGCGGCAGGTCTCTTACAAGCGTATGCCCGTGACGCGGGACCATATCGACTGGATCCTCAATGACACCGACAGCCTGACGGTGGCGATCGACGAAGTGGGCTATACCAGCGTCATCGCTGTTGTCGCGCGGGGGCCGGATACGCAGAACCGTGCGGCGCGGCTGGCGCATGTCGCGGCGGACCTGTGCGGTGATTTCGGCGTCCATACCGTCTTCTGGAACGGGTCCCGGCAGCCTCTCCCGGTCGCGGATTTTCTTGCCGCCGGCGATAGCATCCTCGATCATGGTGCCGCCCATGTCCGGATCATTCCGCGCACGGCAAAGGCCTCAGCGATGTCCCGCGCCTTGCAGCACCACCAGATGGCGGAGGCGGAGAACAGGATGATGTCCGCGGTTCGCAAGCAGATGAATGGTGTCACGCTGCAAGAGATCGAGCAGCTCGAGCTCGAAGAGCGACGCGCCAAATCTGCTCCGATGCGGCTTGCCGCCTGGGCGATTTCGTTCACCACCGCATTGATTGCCGCGCCGCTTGCCATCCCGCTGATCGCTCACAATCTCGTGCGCGGCGAGGACGTCCGTTCGGGTGCGATGGCCCTGGGTGTCGCGGGCCTTTACGCGGTTCTGGCCCAGTCCGGCATGGCTCCGGGCCTGGCCGGGATGCTCTGATCCCGCAATCCGACCCACGCCACGCCTTGCATGACGTCGCGCGATGCCGCTTGCCGATCACGTCACGTTTGCTACCCTCCGGCGGATTTTGATTGTTGGAGTGCCCCGCGATGCGTCGTCTGATTGTTGCTGCCTGTCTGTCTGCCTGTGCCGCCCTGCCCGCCTTCGCGGCCGAGTGCATCACGAGCAAGGGGGCTTTCGGCCAATACAAGCAAACCCTTGCGCAACAGGCGGCTGCCGCAGGCGTCGGTCAGCGCGGGCTGACGGCGTTGCAGAACGCGCAATTGTCCGGCATCACCTGGCGGTTTGAATCCAACCCCGGCAACCAGACCGGCACCTTGCAGGGCGATCCGGCCCGGTTCCTGGCCAAGCGGTCGGGCAGCACGGCGGACAGCTTCATCAGCCAGACCCGCAACAGGATCGCGCGCAATCCCAACACCTTCGGCTCTATCGAACGCAATTACGGCGTGCCCGCGGGCATCCTGGCGACGATCTGGGGGCTCGAGACAAGCTGGGGTGGCTATCTTGGCGGCACATCGGTCGTCGATGGCGCGGTCACGCTATCGTCCTATTGCCGCCGCCATCCCCGGTTCGAGCCACATGCGATCGCGGCGCTCCAGATGGTCGATGACGGCATTCTATCGCCGAGCACGCAGGGCGGACCCTCCGGCGAACTGGGGCACATGCAGTTTCTTGCGGGCAACTGGCTGAAATACCGCGTCGACGGCAATGGCGACGGCCGCGCCGATCCCTACAATGCTGTCGATGCCTTGGCCTCGGCCGCGAACATGCTGCGGCTCAATGGCTGGCAGGCGGGCCAGCCGTTCGGCGAAGGCACGCATAATTTCAACGTGTTGTCGGTCTGGAACGACAGCGGAAATTACCTTCGCGCGATCGTCTATTCGGCACAGCGCGCGGGCAGCTAGACCAGGTCCGCTGCGCCCGGAACATCACTCCGGGCCAGCATGAAGGTATGGATCGTGAACAGCACGGCATCGCTTTCCGGCAGCCGCCAGATCACCTGCCGTTCGCTGCGCAGATAGGGCGTCGTCCCGGCTTTCGTCACGGGCCGAGGCTCGGTTTCCGCGCGCGGCTGAAACAGGCCGGGGTCATCGTACCAGAGCGCGTTGAAGCGCCAGATCGGCCGACCCGGGCGCACCCCGTCAAACAGGCGCTGAACCCGTCGCGCGATGTCGTCCGTGTAGGATGCGACCGGGGTATGGATATGGGTCAGCGGATGGCCGATCTTTTCCCGCAACCGCCAGCTTGCCGGGAAACAGAGCACCGCACCGGTCAGAACATGCTCGGACCCGCGTTTTTCCAGCAGGCAGATGTCGTCCTGCACGATCTGGCCCAGAGTTCCGAACGGGTCGGTCGGGTCGATCAGCACCTGCCATCCGTCCGGGCAGCGCACGCTGTCGCCGGATCGCACGAAGCCCGAAGGCAGATGCGCCAGCACCGTTTCCATCAGGTTGCACAGCGCCACTGGATCCGGGTTTTCCGTCGCGATGACCTCGTCGCGCCTGTCCGCCATGAGCGTCCGCCGCAGCGCCATCTGCGGCGCATAGGCTTCGTCCACGACGAACCACGGCGCGTCCCCCAACGGCGCGACACCGGGCAGCGCGCGGGGCGAGAACACATCATAGGGCAAGGTCTTTTGCAGGATCATGGGTGAGCCATATCGAAACCGCAGCGGATCGCAATCCCCGCCGGCGCCTCTCGGGACACAGGGTCTAGGGGTCGAACACGAACACATTCGCCAACACGCCCCTGTGGTCCGACCCAAGCAACGGGCGCGCGGTCGCCGCTCCGCCCATGGGCGCAAAGACATGGTCGATCGGCAAGGGTGCGCCCAGCTTGGACAAGGTCGAAAACAGCGGCCCGGCGCGATGCGTCTGCGTCGTGGCCGACAGGCGCCGCAACACGTGTGACCACGGCACCATGTTGAAATCACCGGCAATGACGACCGGCCCCTCAAGCTCGGCCAGGACCGGCAGAAGGGTGTCCATCTGCGCGGCCTGATCATGAGGCCAGGGCCAGTAGGCATGCAGGCTGACGGCCCAGAACGCACCCTGCGGAGACTCGACATTGATGCCGACAAGGCCCTGTTTTTCGATGCAGATTTCGCCGTCGACAGGCCAACGCGACAGGATCGCGACCCGCGCCCACCTGACCAGTGCGCAGCTTGCCTGATGGGGGTATTCGGCGCGCAGTTCGCGCAGCAGCGACGCATTCCGCGAGGTCACCTCCTGAAGCGTGACGATGTCCGGATCGGCGGCGCGGATGTCGGCCGCAAGGGCCGCGACCTGATCGTTTTCGAACAGCAGGTTCTTCTGGTAGACCGCAACCGTTCCGGAGGGGTGCGACACGTATTTCTGCGCCACGATCTGCGTCATCGCGGCAAGGCACAACACCGCCACCGACCACCGCAGCCAGGCCGGCAAGGGAGACCAGATCACCCAAAGCGCAAACACCACCGCGATCGGGATGCGGAACACGGCAAGACTGTCGCCCGCCGGGTGCCAGGCCCCGGCGAACCCGCCGAAAAACCCGGCTGCAAGGATGAGTGACACAGTGCTCACCATCCACTGCCTTGCTCTCACCATGCTGTGACGCTCCCGACACAATGCTTGCGAAGGGGCGACAGGCCCCACACTCTGATCATAAACACACCGTCATGCGGCCCATCCGGCCCGGACTCGAGGATTTCTGCCATGACCACTGAACGCATCACGTTTCCCGGCCATTCCGGCGACACCCTGTCGGCGCGGCTCGACCTGCCTGACGGACCGCATCTGGCCACGGCCCTTTTTGCGCATTGCTTCACCTGTTCCAAGGACATTCCGGCGGCGCGGCGGATCGCCGCGCGTCTGGCCTCGATGGGCATCGCGGTGCTGCGGTTCGACTTCACCGGGCTGGGCCATTCCAAGGGCGAATTCGCCAACACGACCTTCACCTCGAATGTCGGGGACCTCGAAGCGGCGGCAGAGTATCTGCGGCGGAAGGACATGGCGCCCTCCCTGCTCATCGGGCACTCCCTTGGCGGCGCTGCGGTCTTGCGTGCGGCCAAAGACCTGAAGGGAATCAAGGCGGTCGTGACCATCGGGGCGCCGTTCGATCCGGGACATGTGACGCATAATTTCGCGCATGCGCTGGACGACATCGAAAACGACGGACAGGCGCTTGTCGATCTCGGCGGCCGTCCGTTCACCATCAGCAAAGAGTTTGTGGAGGATGTCAAAGCCCAGAACCTCGCCCCTGCAATCAAGTCGCTGAAAGCCGCGCTTCTGGTGATGCACGCGCCGCGCGACGCTGTCGTCGGGATCGAAAACGCAACAAACATCTTCAGCGCCGCCCGGCACCCGAAAAGCTTTGTCACGCTGGATGACGCCGACCACCTCGTCACCCGGCCGGAAGATGCCGAATATGCCGCCGAGGTAATTTCGGCCTGGGTCGGGCGGTATCTCAAGCTGAAACCGCCTGCCCCGCCGATCGGTGCGCCCGAAGGCGTGGTGCGCGTCTCCGAGGCGGACAAGGACGGCTTTCTCCAGGATGTGCAGACCGGGCCGCATCACCTTCTGGCGGACGAGCCGCTGGCATATGGCGGCTCAAATCGCGGGCCGTCGCCCTACGGGCTGCTGGCCGCCGGGCTTGGCGCCTGCACCTCGATGACCCTGCGCATGTATGCACGGCGCAAGGGCTGGCCGCTGACCCATGTGTCCGTCGATGTCAGCCACGACAAGGTGCATGCACAGGACGCGAGCACGCCCAGCACCGCGAGCATCGACCTGTTTCGCCGCCGGATCACGGTAGAGGGCGATCTGAGCGCGGAGCAGCGCGGCAAGCTGCTCGAGATCGCCGACAAATGCCCGGTGCACAAGACGATGGAAGCCTCGAGCCGGGTCGAGACCGAACTGGTGTGACCGGCGCCGAAACGCGTCGACGCGTTTCGCACACTCCGTCGACGGAGTGTGTCGCGCGCCATTCATAATGGTGTTGAGAATTATGAATTTGTCTCAACACCCTGAATGTGTCAGTCAGGCGCAAACCTCCCGCGACACAGGCCTGTCATGACAAATCCGCTGCAAGAGTTCCTTTCCACCCGCGACTGGCTTCTGGCCGATGGCGCCACCGGCACCAACCTGTTCAACATGGGTCTGGAAAGCGGCGACGCGCCCGAGTTCTGGAACGAAACCCAGCCCGACAAGATCCGCAGGCTCTATTCCGGCGCGGTCGATGCGGGCAGCGACCTGTTTCTGACGAACACCTTCGGAGCCAACGCCTCGCGCCTCAAGCTGCACGATGCGGGTCACCGTGCGCGAGAGCTGTCGCGGATCGGGGCGGAAATCGCCCGCGAGATCGCCGACGCCGCCGGTCGTCCGGTGATCGTCGCGGGATCGGTCGGCCCCACCGGCGAGATCATGGAACCGGTCGGCACACTGTCCCACGCCGACGCGGTCGAGATGTTCCACGAACAGGCCGAAGGTCTCAAGGAAGGCGGCGCCGACGTGATGTGGGTCGAGACCATCAGCGCACCGGAAGAATTCCGCGCCGCCGCCGAGGCGTTCGCGCTGGCCGGTGTGTCGTGGTGCGGCACGATGAGCTTTGACACCGCCGGACGCACCATGATGGGCATGACCTCGGAAGGCATGGCCGAGATGATCGAGACCCTGCCCAACCCGCCGATGGCCTTTGGCGCCAATTGTGGCACCGGGGCATCGGACCTCCTGCGCACCGTGCTGGGCTTTACCGCAACGGGGACCGAAAGAGCGATCATCGCCAAGGGCAATGCCGGCATCCCGAAATATGTCGACGGGCACATCCATTACGACGGCACCCCCGAGCTGATGGCCCGCTACGCCGTTCTGGCGCGCAATGCCGGTGCCACGATCATCGGCGGCTGCTGCGGCACGATGCCAGAGCATCTGCGGGCCATGCGCGAGGCGCTCGAGACAACGCCGAAAGGTGCTGCGCCGACGCTGGACGAGATCGTGGCCGAGATCGGTCCGTTCAGTTCGGACAATGACGGCACGGGCGATCAGAGCGACGCCCCCAAGCGCGAGCGGCGCGGCCGCCGCCGGGCGTGATCGCGCCGGCGTTTACGCAATGCTAACCACTGATGTCGCAAACGCCCCTTTGAGGGGTTTCCAACCCTGCTCAGAACAGGCTCAACTGATCGCCGGCGCGCGGCGGCGGACGAAACGCGGTGCAGTCCAACGGGGGAAAGTCGCCATCCAGCCCAAATCGCTTGCGCGCCTTGGTAAAGCGCTGTGCGATGAGCGCGGCATAGGCCCCCTCGCCCCGTGTCCGTTTGAACCACTGCGCATCATAGACCTTGCCGCCATGCATGTCGCGCAGCTTGGACATCACGCGGGATTTGCGGTCGGGGTAATGCTCGTCCATCCAGGCCTCCCACAGGGGCGCCACTTCGAGCGGCAGGCGCAGCATCGCCCAGGTCGCCGCCTGCGCACCTGCATCGCGCGCCGCCGTCAGGATCGGTTCGATCTCGGCGTCGATCAGCCCGGGCACGATGGGCGACAGCATCACACGCACGGGAATGCCGGCATCGCTCAGACGCCGGATCGTCGCCAGCCGCCGCGCCGGGCTGGGCACACGCGGCTCCATCCGGCGGTTCAGGTCCGGGTCCAGCGTGGTGATGGTGATGCCCACCTTCACCAGGTTCCGCGCCGCCATGTCCGACAGGATGTCGATGTCGCGTTCGATCAGCGTGCCCTTGGTGGCAATGGCGACGGGATGGCGAAACTCCTGCAACACGGACAGGCAGGCGCGCATGATACTGCGATCCCGTTCGATCGGTTGGTAGGGGTCGGTATTGGTGCCGATGGCGATCGGGGCCACCTTGTAGCGCCGCGCCCGCAATTCGCGCGCCAGGACCTCCGGCGCCTCGGGGCGCGCCACCAGCCGGGTCTCGAAATCGAGCCCCGGCGACAGGCCCAGCCAGGCGTGGCTTGGTCGCGCGAAACAGTAGATGCAGCCATGCTCGCATCCGCGATAGGGGTTGAGCGTGCGGTCAAACGACAGGTCCGGCGACGAGATATGGTTGATCACGCTCCGCGGGCGTTCCACGGTAACCTGTGTGTTCAGGACGGGCATGTCTTCGCGCATGTCCCACCCGTCGGAATCGTCGACCTGGCGGAACCGTTCGTAACGTCCCGCATCGCGGCTGTTTGCGCCGCGTCCGCGCCTCTGGTCACGCGCCACGTATCGATCAGATCGGGTCATGCCGCGATCATAGAACGAAAGCGGAACATCGGCAACCACCCGGACCCGTTTGGCGTCCGGCACATGACGGCGCGTCGGTTGCGTTCGCACGCATGTCGGATTCCACCAAGTTGGGATGGCGCAAAACGACGATTAGTCGTCAAAACAATCACTGGCGGGAACGCCAGCGTCTGGAGTGATTTCTATGGCTGACGAAGAAGACGACATCATCCTCGCGGATCTGAACGATGACGAGCTGGTCGAACAGATGTTCGATGACCTCTACGACGGTCTGAAAGAGGAAATCGAAGAGGCGGTGACCATCCTGCTCGACCGCGGATGGCAGCCCTATGACATCCTCACCAAGGCGCTGGTGGGTGGCATGACCATTGTCGGAAAGGATTTCCGCGACGGCATCCTCTTTGTTCCCGAGGTTCTGCTGGCCGCCAATGCGATGAAGGGTGGCATGTTCATCCTCAAGCCGCTTCTGGCCGAAACCGGGGCTCCTCGCGTCGGCAAGATGGTGATCGGCACGGTCAAGGGCGACATCCACGACATTGGCAAGAACCTCGTGTCGATGATGATGGAAGGTGCCGGTTTCGAAGTTGTGGATCTGGGTATCAACAACCCGGTCGAAAGCTATCTCGAGGCGCTCGAGGCGGAAGAGCCCGACATCCTCGGCATGTCGGCGCTTCTGACCACCACGATGCCTTACATGAAGGTGGTGATCGACACGCTGATCGAGAAAGGCATCCGCGACGATTACATCGTTCTGGTCGGCGGTGCGCCGCTGAACGAGGAGTTCGGCAAGGCCATCGGCGCCGACGCCTATTGCCGGGACGCCGCCGTGGCCGTCGAAACCGCCAAGACCTTTGTCGGCCGCAAGCACAATCAACTCGCAGCGGGCTGATTTTGCGCCAATCGGCTTTTTTTGGCCTCGTCTCGCGGCGGGGCCTTTTCTTATGGGACGAACTAACCCATATTTTCAGGACAAGGAGATCAAAATGCCAGTGACCACCTTCGTCTCGATGATACTCGCCGTGATCGCAGCCTCCGGCCTGACGGTCTGGGCCATGGCACAGTTCGGCCTTCTCAAGGTTCTGCCTGCCCTGATCGCCCTGGGGCTCCTGGCGCGTTGGGGCCTGAGCCACGTGCCCGGCGATGACGAGCCTGCCTGACGACACGATCCTGACACATGCCAGACTGGACGCGCGCGGCACCGGGCGCGTGCTGATCATCGCCTGTGGCGCGCTGGCTCGCGAGATTCTGGACCTGCGGGATATCAACGGCTGGTCGCACATGGACCTGACCTGCCTGCCCGCGATTTATCACAACCACCCCGACAAGATCGTCGATGCCGTGCGCGACACGGTTGAGGCGCATCGCACAGAGTATTCCGAGATCTTCATCGCCTACGGGGATTGCGGCACCGGCGGTCTGCTCGAGGCGGCCTGCGCCAGGCTTGGGGTGCAGATGATCGCCGGACCGCATTGTTACAGTTTCTTCGAGGGCAACGCGGCCTTTGCGGAACGCGACGAGATCACGGCCTTCTACCTGACGGATTTCCTGGTGCGGCAGTTCGATGCCTTTGTCTGGAAGCCGCTCGGGCTGGATCGGCACCCGGAGTTGCGGGACATGTATTTCGCGCATTACGACAAGCTGGTCTACCAAGCACAAACCGATGACCCGGCGTTGACCGAGCGCGCCCGGCGCTGCGCCGAGCGGCTGGGCCTGGCATTCGAACGCCGTGTCACCGGCTACGGCGATCTTGAGACCCATATGCGGGCTTGGGCCACGACCTGATCACGGCGGTTTTCCGTCGATGGCGAAACCTGACGGACGCGTCGATGCGGCCTCAGTCGTCCGCGTCAAGCAGGATCGTCGAGACCGGCACCATCGCCACGCTTGCCGCCCGGTCCTGAAGGCTCCAGAGCAGTAGCGCCGACAGGGTGTCCGGTGTCAGACGTCCCAGCATCACGACCGACCCGTCCTGACGCGCGCGAAACGCCGCGCCGTCCAGAAAGCGCCGCTTGGTGCGGGCATCCTGACTCTCGCCGTCAAAATCGCGCAGGATGCTGGCCGATGCCACGTTTTCGCGCTCGGCAATTGCCTGCGCGGTGTTGAGCCCGTTCGGCAGGAAAACAAGGCCATGGCCGCTTTCGGCGGCAAAGCTGGTGGCCTGTTGCGTGGTGTCCCGACCGCTTTGCAATCCGCCGCCGGGCGCTTCGATCAGCGCCACGGCTTCGGGCACCGCGGCCACGGCCCCGGCGAGGATCTGCTCCACATCGGTCGGCTGCGCCGCCTGGGGCAAATCGACAAGGGTCGCCACCTCGTAGCCCGCCGCGCGGTAGGCGGACATCCGCTCCGCCGCATCCGGCTGGCCGGGATCGATCGCAAAGGTCACGGGAAACGGGAAGCCATCCAGAGCATCCGGTCCAAGCGGACCCTTCCCGTCATCGATCAGCACGATCGCCATCCGTGGCAATGACGGGTCACTGTCGACCTCGGCCGCAAAGCGCTGCAACGGCGGACGGGCGTCATCGTCGGTGTCCGTTATGTCCTCGGGCGACGGGTCTGCTGCATCCGCGCCGCCTCCGATCGACGGCAGGCGCGCCGAATTGCCGGGGTTGCGGTCGGTGAGTGACGCGGCGGGCGTTCCGATGATCGGGCGGGACAGCGCCGCGCTGTCTTCCTCTTGCTGATCAACCGTCGAGTCGGGCGTGTCCGGCACCAGCCGCCGCACCTGGGGACGATCGGCCTCGGCGGTCTCGTTGTCCCGAGCCTCCGGCGCCTCCTCTCCGGCATCCGGCGCTGGCGCGGCTGGCTCCAGCGCGCTGTTGACCTGCGGCACGGTCGGGACCGGAGGCTGTGCCGGTTCGGTCGAGATGTTGAGGCCGGTTTCGCTTTCGGGCGCGTTCAGCTCTGGCGCAAAAGCCACCTGGGGCGCGGTATCGCCTCCGGAGCTCGCCGGGGCATCAGGGGCCTCGGCCTCGACCGGGGCGTCCAGCGCCGCGATCGCGTCACCGGTGGCCGGCGCCGGGACCGGCGCTGCAACGGTCTCTTCCGGAGCATCATCCTCCGCCTCGTCCGGCGTTTGCAAGTCGGGCGTATCGCCCTCGGGCGTGACGGCGGTCACCTCGGACGGACGCCGGGCGGGAACGGTTTCCGGCGGGCTGTCGTCTGTCACCACAGCTTCGGCCGCAGTGTCTTCGGTCGCTGTGTCTTCGGTCGCATCGACCTCGGCCGCAGTATCCACGACTGCAGTGTTGTCGGTTGCAGTATCATCTGCCCTGTCGGCTTCGGTTGCATCGGCATCAGTTGCATCGACTTCGGGTGTGTCGACCTCTTGTGCCGCGATCTCGACAGCGGAGCTGTCGGTCCCCTCGGCCTCGGCCTGCTCTGGAGTCGGCGTGTCCTCGTCCATCCCCGGTGCGGCACGCTCCTCGGCGGCAGGCGATTGTTCGGCTTCGGGCTCCGGTTCACGCGTCTCTTCGGCCTCCGGCGCGCGTTGACCCTCGGGCGCGAGCGAAGCCGTGTCCTCGGTGCCCGGCTGACGATCTTCGGTGATCCGGACAGGCGCAGCCGGTTCGATCCCGGGCCGCCCCGGAACCAGTACCGACACCGCAGCCAACCCACCGACCGACAGGACGGTGCCCCAGATGACCCCTGACAAAATCCCTCGTGCCATGCTCTTTGCCCTTGTCTTGCCCTCACTGTGTCCCGGACCTCTCAACGTGTCCGGTAACCCACCCGCGCCCTTGACGCGCCTTGGTCTGCCTGCGCATGTATACCGCGATTGATCCCTGCCCCGCCAGCCCCGACGAAGAAGAAACCCCATGCTGCTGCTCATCGACAATTACGACAGCTTTACCTACAACCTCGTGCATTATCTGGGCGAACTTGGGACCGATGTGAAGGTCGTGCGCAATGACGCGCTAAGCGTGCAGGACGCGATCGGCCTGAACCCGGCCGGCATCCTCCTGTCGCCCGGCCCCTGCGACCCGGACCAGGCGGGCATCTGCCTGCCGCTGACGCTGGCCGCCGCCGAAACGCGCACACCGTTGATGGGTGTCTGCCTGGGTCACCAGACGCTGGGCCAGGCATTTGGTGGCAGAGTGGTGCGACACACCGAAATCGTACATGGCAAGATGGGCGTGATGCATCACGCGGGCAAAGGCGTGTTCGCGGGTTTGCCCTCGCCCTTCGAGGCGACGCGCTATCATTCGCTGGTGGTGGACAAGGACAGTGTGCCCGAGTGTCTCGAGGTGACGGCCTGGCTCGAGGACGGCACCGTGATGGGGCTGAGCCACCGCGACCTGCCGATGCAGGGCGTCCAGTTCCATCCGGAATCCATTGCGTCCGAGCATGGGCACGCGCTGTTGCAGAATTTCGTCAATGACCTGAAAGTACCCGCATGAGCGACGCGATGAAGCCCCTGATCTACGCCGCCTCCGAAGGCCCCCTGAGCCGGTCGCAGGCCGAACAGGCGTTCGAGCTCTTGTTCGAAGGCGCCGCGACACCGGCCCAGATCGGCGGCTTTCTCATGGCGCTGCGGGCACGTGGCGAGGCAGTGTCGGAATACGCAGCGGCTGCGGCTGTGATGCGGTCAAAATGCACGCCGGTCACGGCGCCCGAGGGCGCCATGGACATCGTCGGCACCGGCGGCGACGGCATGGGCACGCTCAACATTTCCACGGCAACGGCCTTTGTGGTGGCGGGCGCAGGCGTGCCGGTCGCCAAGCACGGCAACCGCAACCTGTCGTCCAAGTCGGGTTCGGCAGATGCGCTGACCGAAATGGGCATCAACGTGATGGTGGCGCCCGAGGTGGTGGAACGCGCCATCGCGGAGGCCGGTATCGGTTTCATGATGGCACCGATGCATCACCCGGCCATGAAACACGTCATGCCAGCGCGGCAGGAACTTGGCTCGAAGACGATCTTCAACATCCTCGGCCCGCTGACCAACCCGGCAGGGGTGACCCGGCAACTGACAGGCGCCTTTGCCATCGACCTGATCTTTCCGATGGCCGAAACGCTCAAGGAACTGGGATCGGTCAAGGCGTGGCTGGTGCATGGCGGCGACGGCACTGACGAGATCTCGATCTCGGCCCCGACCCAGGTGGCGGTGCTGGAGGAGGGCAAGATCCGGGGCCGCGAAGTGCATCCCGAGGATGCGGGCCTGCCCGTGCATCCGTTCCGCGACATCCTTGGCGGCACCCCCGCCGAAAACGCCACGGCCTTCCGCGCGCTGCTGGACGGTGCCAGCAGCGCCTACCGCGACGCCGTGCTGCTGAACGCGGCAGCGGCGCTGATGGTCGCAGACAAGGTCACGGATCTGAAAACCGGGGTCGACATGGCCGCCGAAAGCATCGACAGCGGAGCTGCAAAGGCGCGGGTGGACGCGCTGGCGCGGGTGACGCAGGGCGCGTGAGCGCCCCGGTATGGCTGGTGGACGATGCGTCAACGCATCGTCGATTTTCCAAGGGCGGAAAATCCTGGGGCTCTGCCCCAGACCCCGGGATATTTTCGAACCAGAGAAGCAGGGGACATGCGCCATGGTGATGCCACCTGCTGGTTGGGCCCATCTGCCGTTTTTCCGGAAAGACCTTCCGGCGATCCGGGAGACGCTGGCGGACGAGCGACGTGTCGTCCTGCCGCCCGCAGGCCAGGTTTTCGCGGCGCTGGACGCCTGTGCGCCCGACGATGTGCGTGTCGTGATCCTGGGCCAGGATCCCTATCCGACGCACGGCCACGCACACGGGCTGGCCTTTTCCGTTGCCCCTGACGTGACGCCCCTGCCCCGATCCCTGAGCAACATCTTCAAGGAGTTGGCCGAGGATATCGGAGACGTTCCGCCCAATGGAGACCTGCGGTTCTGGGCCGATCAGGGGGTCTTGCTTCTGAACGACGTGCTGACGGTTCCGGCCGGTGTGGCGCGCGGGCATCGCCGACTGGGTTGGCACAAGTTGGTGCCGCAGGTTCTCGACGCTCTGAATGACGCGCCGCGCGCCTTTGTCCTTTGGGGCAATGACGCCCGTGCCCATGCGCCCCGGCTTGCCGGTCACGGTCATCTGGTGCTGCAAAGCGCCCATCCCTCGCCACTCTCGGCGCGGCGCGGGTTTTTCGGCTCGCGCCCCTTTTCCACCGTGAACGCGTGGCTTAAAGAACAAGGGCATGCCCCGATCAACTGGACAGACCCATGAGCGCAACCATTCTCGACAAGATCAAGGCCTACAAGCTCGAGGAAGTGGCCGCCGACAAGGCGCGCGTGCCCTTGGCAGAGGTCGAGGCCGCGGCCAGGGCGGCTGATCCCGTGCGCCCCTTCGGCGCGGCACTGCGCAGCGCGCAGGTCACAGGGTATGGCCTGATCGCCGAGGTCAAGAAGGCATCCCCCTCCAAGGGGGTGATCCGCGCGGATTTCGAACCTGCGAGCCTGGCGCAGGCCTATGAAGCGGGCGGCGCGACATGCCTGTCGGTCCTTACCGACAGGCCGAGTTTCCAGGGCGACAAGTCCTATCTGGTCACCGCGCGCCAGGCGACGTCGCTGCCCGCACTGCGCAAGGATTTCATGTACGACACCTACCAGGTGGCCGAGGCGCGCAGCCTGCACGCTGATTGCATCCTGATCATCATGGCCAGCGTGTCGGACGCTCAGGCAGCCGAGCTGGAAGAGGCAGCCTTCGCCTGGGGCATGGATGTCCTGATCGAAGTTCATGATCGCGCGGAACTTGACCGGGCATTGGCCCTGAAGTCTGCTCTGATCGGCGTGAACAACCGTAATCTCAAGACCTTCGAGACCGATCTTGAGACAACACGTGAACTTTCGAAACATGTGCCGGCAGACCGCATGCTGATCTCTGAGTCGGGCCTGTTCATCCCTGCGGATCTTGCCGACATGGCCGCTCACGGTGCGCGCAGTTTCCTGATCGGGGAAAGCCTGATGCGCCAGCCGGATGTGGCGGCGGCCACCCGCGCGCTGCTGGCCGATCCGGTGGCGGCATGAGCGGGCTGTCGCATTTCGACGCCAAGGGCGACGCGCATATGGTCGATGTGTCGGAAAAGGCCGTCACTGCACGGGTTGCCGTGGCCGAAGGTTACATCAAGATGGCGCCAGAGACCTTTGATATCATTACCGAAGGGCGCGCCAAGAAAGGCGATGTGATTGGTGTAGCGCGGTTGGCCGGGATCATGGGCGCCAAGAAGACGCCCGAGCTGATCCCGCTGTGCCATCCGCTGCCCATCACGAAAGTCACCGTGGAACTGACCCCCGCACCCGATCTGCCCGGTTTGCGCATCGAAGCGACGGTCAAGACCACCGGCCAGACCGGGGTCGAGATGGAGGCGCTCACCGCCGTGTCGACGGCGGCGCTGACCGTCTACGACATGGCCAAGGCGGTGGACAAGGCGATGGAGATCACCGGCATCCGCGTGATGCTGAAAGATGGCGGAAAATCAGGGCGGTACGAGGCGACATGATCTCGGTTTCCGACGCGTTGCGGCACTTGTTCGATTTGGCCCGGCCCCTTGGGGTCGAGACCGTTCCATTGCTGCAGGCGCATGGTCGGGTGTTGGCGCAGGATGTGGCGGCGACGCGAAACCAGCCGCCCTTCGACGGGTCGGCCATGGACGGGTATGCGGTAACGGAGATCGAACCGGGGGCGCGGTTGCGGGTGATCGGTGAAGCTGCGGCCGGGCACGGATTCGATCATTCGGTGACGCCGGGAGAAGCGGTGCGCATCTTTACCGGCGCGCCAGTCCCGAAAGGCGCAAAAGCCGTGGTGATTCAAGAAGATGTCTCCCGCGATGGAGACTGGATCACAATCTGCGACACGCCCGAGGACAATGACCACATCCGCCCTGCCGGTGGGGATTTCCGCATCGGTGATCGGGTCGAAGCGGGGCGCGTGATCGGGCCGAATGACATTGCCCTCATGGCCTCGATGAACATCGCCGAGGTGCCTGTGGCGCGGCGCCCCGTGGTGGCGCTGATCTCGACCGGGGATGAATTGGTGATGCCCGGAGAGACGCCGGGCCCCGACCAGATCATTGCATCGAACACGTTCGGACTGCATGCCCTGATGCGTGAGCTTGGCGCAGAGCCGCGGCTCTTGCCGATTGCAAAGGACAATGAGGCGTCCCTGAAGACCGCGTTCGAGCTTGCCGGGGGGGCCGACCTGATCGTGACGATTGGCGGCGCGTCGGTGGGGGATCACGACGTTGTCGCCAAACTCGCGCCGCAGCTCGGGTTCGACCAGAGTTTCTACAAGGTGGCGATGCGTCCGGGCAAACCCCTGATGGCCGGCCGGTTCGGCGCGGCGATGATGATCGGTCTCCCCGGCAACCCGGTCTCGGCGATGGTGTGCGGGCACGTGTTCGTGGCTCCGGTGGTGCGGGCGATGCTGGGCCTGCCTGCCGCCCCGGCGCCGCGCAAAAGCGTCACGCTGACACAGGACTTGCCCGCCAACGGCCCTCGCGAACACTACATGCGCGCGCGCTTCGAGGATGGCGGGCTGGTCGCCTTCGGCTCGCAGGACAGCTCCCTGCTCAGCATCCTGGGCAAAGCCGATGCGCTGATCGTCCGGGCGCCCAGGGATGGCGTTCGCGCCGCGGGCGAAGTGGTGGAATATCTGCCAATCCGGTGAAATCCTGCCTCTGTTCACGAATTCTTGACACAAAACAGGAACAACAGTAGAACAAACGGTGAGGATCATGCGAGCGGAGGCAGACAATGCTGACCAAGAAACAACTCGACCTGCTGGATTTCATCAGCAGACGCGTGGCGCGCGACGGTGTCCCGCCAAGCTTTGACGAAATGAAGGAAGCACTTGATCTGCGGTCCAAATCGGGCATCCATCGCCTGATCACCGCTCTTGAGGAGCGTGGATTCATCCGCCGGCTGGCCCACCGAGCACGCGCGATCGAGATCGTGAAGCTGCCCGAGACGCTGGCTGCCAGGCAGCCGGGCTTCACCCCGACCGTGATCAACGGCGATCTTCCGGACCAGCCGGCCCCGGCCAATGCCCTGCCGGTAGAAAGCGTGAACGCGATGGACCTGCCGCTGATGGGCCGCATCGCCGCCGGTGTGCCAATTGAATCGATCAATGACGTGCCGCCCTCGGTGGCGGTGCCGGGCGCGATGCTCTCGGGAAGCGGCAAGCACTATGCCCTTGAGGTCAAAGGTGATTCGATGATCGAGGCCGGGATCAACGATGGCGATGTCGTGGTGATCCGCGAAACGGCATCTGCCGATAATGGCGACATCGTCGTGGCGCAGGTCGAAGGTTACGAGGCGACGCTCAAACGCTACAAGCGCAAGGGCGAAAGCATCATCCTCGAAGCGGCGAACCCGGCTTACGAGCCGCGCATCCTGCCGGTTGGCGCGGTGAAGGTGCAGGGTCGGTTGGTCGGGTTGATCCGCACTTACTGAGAACTGCGCACGGTCTTGTCGTTCCAAAGGCGCGCTCCGGACCGGTCGCGCGCCTTTTCCATGTGCCAGTTACCGGTGTCATCGCGGGTCAGTGACAGGCTGCCCAGTCCGGCCAGCGTGGCTGCGTCCAGCACGGTGCAAGTCGCGGCGCCTGGCCGGTCCGGCAGGTCGGTATTGGCGATGACAAGCAGGCCCTCGGTGCAGCCCTCAAAGGCGGCGGCCTCGCGTTTGCCGCGAATGTGACGGATCGGAAAGGCGGTCTTGTCCCAGAGCGCGGCGGCGGCGGGCTGATCCAGCCCCTGCCCGTCATTTTCCAGCCAGACCCCGGCGATGAACCCGGCGCCGGTGTCACGCGACAGCGCGCGACCGTGCGTGGTCATCACCCCGACAAGCGCACCGTCTTCGGCGACGAGGATCGGCGGACGCTCCGCCCTGGACCAGAGCATCGTCGCCAGCAGCACCGGCGCAAGGCCGAACCAGCGCAGACGCCCTTGCCACAGGACGACAAACAGGCATCCCAGCGCGATCAGCGGCAGAACGGCAGGGTCCGGCGTCATCACCGGACGCACGGCGCCCGTCCAACCGGCCATGGCCTGTGCAACGCCCAGGATCCAGTCGAGGCCAAGACCCATGAGGGTGAGGCCGATGGACTCGAGCCCCAGCGGCATCAGCAGGATGCCCAGCACGGCGGCGGGGATCACCAGAAGCCCCATCAACGGCACAGTGGCAAGGTTGGCGATCAGGCCGAACTGCGCGATCTGGTTGAAATGCGCCATGGCGAAGGGTGCAGTGGCGGCTCCGGCCACGGCGGAGGACATGAGTACCGAGGCTGCGCCCCGCAGCAGACGGTGACGCGGCAGGTCATGGCGGCTGTCGCGCAATGCGCTGAAGATCGCGACCAAAGCGGTGGTTGCGGAAAAGGACATCTGGAACCCCGGCCCCATCAGGGCTTCGGGGCGCAGCACCAGCACGATCAGCGCGGCCAGCGCCACGGCGCGCAGCGATATGGCGCGGCGGTCGACCATCACCGCAAAGAGCATCATGGCCACCATGACAAAGGCGCGTTCGGTGGCGACATTGCCGCCCGACAGCGCAAGGTAGATGGCGGCAACCACCAGGGCGCCACCCGCCGCGATCTTCTTGATCGGCCAGCGCAGGCCAACGGGTGTGAGCAGCAGACCAAGGCGCAGAACGGCAAAGACAAAGGCGCTCACCAACCCCATGTGCAGGCCCGAGATCGCCAGAAGATGCGCAAGATTGGTGTCGCGCAGGGCTTGCAGCACCGGCTGGGGGATGGCGCTGCGGTCTCCGGTGATGATCGCGGTGGCAAAGGCGCCGGTATCACCGGGAAGCGCCTCCTGCACGCGTTGCGAGATCGCCATGCGGGTGCGAAAGACAAGGCGATCGCGTCCCGCCTCTTCCCACAGGACCAGCGGCACGCGGGTATAGCCAACGGCACCCAGGCGCAGAAACCATGCGTGGCGGCGAAAATCGAACCCACCCGGTTCGACAGCACCGCCCGGCGGGCCAAGATGGGCGGTGGTCATGATGGTCATGCCCGGCTCTGGCGTCAGGCTTTGTGTCTTGACGTGGATCGACAGGCGCACGCGGTCGGGCGTTTCGGACAACGGCACGTCGGTCAGCCAGACATTGTCGAGCGTGATGCGCAGCGCGTCCGAGGCGGAGCGGTCTATGGCGACCACCCGACCGGTCACCGGGCCATAGTAGCGCCAGTCGATCACCGCGCCTGCGACGTGATGCGCCCGTGTGCCGGCAAGCGCCAGCCCCAAGGCCACCATTGCCAGCGCGCAGATCAGCGGGGCAAAGGCCGACCGGCTGCGCAGATGCCAGACCAGCGCCAGCAGACCCGAGGCAGCGCATGTCGCCAGCACCCAGATGGGCGGCTCGACCCGCAAAGAGAAATACAGACCGATCCCCACCCCAAGGAAGACCGGCACAAAGGGAAACAGCGTGCCGCGCTGCGCCAGAAGCATGTCGGGAAGGACATCCCGGACCCGCGCCATACTTGCCCCCGTGGATGGTGCTGGTTAAGAGAGCCTCAAACTATCCCCTAGAGAGTTATCGAAAGGTAAATGCGCCCGATGTCCGGCCAGATCGTCACCCGTTTCGCCCCTTCGCCCACCGGCTACCTGCATATCGGCGGGGCGCGTACGGCGTTGTTCAACTGGCTTTATGCACGTGGTCGCGGCGGCAAGTTCCTGTTGCGGATCGAAGACACCGACCGCGCGCGGTCTACGCCAGAGGCGACGGCGGCGATTCTCAAGGGGTTGGACTGGCTGGGGCTGAACCATGACGGCGAGGTGGTGAGCCAGGCGGCAGGTGCCGACCGCCATGCAGAGGTGGCACATGAGCTGCTGGCCAAGGGCGCGGCCTACAAGTGTTTTTCGACCCAGGACGAGATCGAGGCCTTCCGCGAGGCGGCGCGGGCCGAAGGGAAATCCACCCTGTTCCAGAGCCCGTGGCGCGATGCCGACCCGGCGACACACCCGGACACGCCTTTCGTCGTCCGTCTTCGCACCCCGCAAGACGGCAGCACGGTGATCCGCGACGAGGTGCAGGGCGATGTGACCATCCGCAACGACCAGCTGGATGACATGGTCCTGTTACGCTCGGACGGCACACCGGTCTACATGCTGGCTGTTGTTGTCGATGACCATGATATGGGGGTGACCCACGTGATCCGGGGGGATGACCACCTGAACAATGCGGCGCGCCAGATGGGGATCTATACCGCGATGGGGTGGGATGTGCCGGTCTGGGCGCATATCCCGCTGATCCACGGGCCGGACGGCAAGAAGCTGTCGAAACGCCACGGCGCGCTGGGGGTCGATGAATACCAGGTGATGGGCTACCCGGCGGCGGGCATGCGCAATTACCTGGCGCGTCTGGGCTGGAGCCACGGCGATGACGAATTCTTTACGGATGATCAGGCAAAAGAGTGGTTCGACCTGAACGGCATCGGCAAATCCCCAGCGCGGTTCGATTTCAAGAAACTGGAGAATCTGAGTGGTCAGCATATTGCCGTGGCCGACGATGCTGCACTGCTGCATGAATTGCAGGCTTACCTTGCGGCAGCCGGAAAGCCGCCTTTGACCGAGGCGCAGGCAGACGGAATGGCTCGTGCGATGTATTGCCTCAAGGACCGGGCGCGCACATTCCCGGAACTGATTGAAAAGGCGCAGTTTGTCCTGGCAAGCCGGCCGATCGAGATGGACGGGAAGGCGGCTGGACAGCTGGATACGGTATCCCGTGGTATACTGGGATCGTTGACGCCGCAGTTGCAAAATGCTAGCTGGTCACGCGACGAGCTTGAAGCCGTCACATCCCGATTTGCAGAAGAGCACGGGACGAAATTCGGCAAGCTGGCGGGCCCGATGCGGGCGGCGCTGGCAGGTCGGGCCGTGACGCCGAGTGTGTTCGATATGATGCTGGTTCTGGGGCGCGATGAAACCGTCGCCCGCCTGACGGAAGCAGCTGCCACAAAGACCGACTGACGCCTGGACGGCGTGGGGTTTGCGAGGCTTGGGATAGCTGGCTCTGGACCTTCGTTCAGGGCAATGAGACGAAGGGACCACGTATGTCTGACACCTCTAAAAACGCGACTTTGACCATTGGCGACGCCTCTTACGAGTTGCCGATCTATACGCCGACTGCCGGGCCGGATGTGATCGACATTCGCAAGCTCTACGGGCAGGCGGGCGTGTTCACCTATGATCCCGGATTCACGTCGACGGCGGCCTGCGACAGCACGATCACCTTCATCGACGGTGACAAGGGCGAATTGCTGCACCGTGGCTATCCGATCGACCAACTGGCCGGGAAATCGCATTACCTCGAAGTGTGTTTCCTGCTGCTTTACGGCTACCTGCCCAAGGCCGACGAGCTCGAGCATTTCGAGAAGACGATCACGCAGCACACGATGATCCACGAGCAGATGCACAACTTCTTCCGTGGGTTCCGTCGTGACGCGCACCCGATGGCGACGATGGTCGGTGTCGTCGGCGCGATGTCGGCGTTCTACCACGATTCGACCGACATCAATAACCCGCGCGAACGCGAGATCGCGTCGCATCGCCTGATCGCCAAGATGCCGACGATCGCGGCGATGGCCTACAAGTATTCGATCGGACAGCCGTTCGTCTATCCGCGCAACGATCTGGATTACGCCGCGAACTTCCTGCACATGTGCTTTGCCGTCCCGGCCGAGGAATATCAGGTCGATCCGATCCTCGCCCGCGCGATGGACCGTATCTTTACCCTGCACGCCGATCACGAACAGAACGCGTCAACCTCGACCGTGCGTCTGGCATCGTCGTCCGGTGCCAACCCGTTTGCCTGCATCGCGGCGGGTATCGCCTGCCTCTGGGGTCCGGCGCATGGGGGTGCGAACCAGGCCTGCCTCGAGATGCTCAAGGAAATCGGGTCGCCCGAGAACATCCCCGACTACATCGCCCGCGCCAAGGACAAGAACGATCCGTTCCGCCTGATGGGGTTCGGCCACCGCGTCTACAAGAATTTCGACCCGCGCGCGACGGTGATGAAGCAGTCCGCGGACGAAGTGCTGGACCTGCTGGGTGTCGAGAACAATCCGATCCTCGCCACCGCGAAAGAACTGGAAAAGGCGGCCCTGGCCGATCCGTATTTCTCCGAGAAAAAGCTGTTCCCGAACGTGGATTTCTATTCGGGCATCATCCTCGAAGCGATGGGTTTCCCGACATCCATGTTCACGCCGGTCTTTGCGCTGAGCCGGACCGTCGGCTGGATTTCCCAGTGGAAAGAACAGCTTGCTGATCCGCAGATGAAAATCGGCCGCCCGCGCCAGCTCTATCAGGGCGAGACGATGCGCGACTACGTCGATATCGAGAATCGCTAGGATTTAAGGAAAGGTCGCCTTCGGGCGGCCTTTTTCACATGGCTCAACTGCGCACGAAACGCCTGGTTCTGAGGAAGGCCCGGATCACCGATCTGGACGATCTTCATGCCGTCTACAGCGACCCGCTGGTCATGCGCTATTGGTCGACACCGCCGCATGCCGATATCGCAACCACGCGTCGCCACCTGGATCGCATGATCGCGGCGTCGGAACCGATTGCCACCTACTTCGTCGTCGAGTGCGGAGGCCACGCCATTGGCTGTGCCGGGGTTCACATGGGGGACGAGATCGGGTTTCTCTTGCGGTCGGACCACTGGCAGCAGGGCTTGATGTCCGAGGCGCTGGGAGCGCTCATTCCGCATTTGTTCGAAGACCTGCATTACCCGCAACTGACCGCAGACGCCGACCCGATGAACGCGGCTTCTGTGGCCACGTTGCGCAGCGCCGGTTTCGTCAAGACCGGCGAGGCGAAGAACACGTATTGTGTCGATGGCGTCTGGACGGACAGCGTGTATTTCACGCTCAAGCCAGAGCGCGGCGCGGCATAGACGGCAGCTCTTAGCGCCCTTCGTACTGCGCCGGGCGCTTTTCGAGGAAGGCCACAACCCCCTCCTTGAAGTCGCGAGTCTGGCCGCATTGTCCCTGCAGCTTGGCTTCCAGCGCGAGCTGGTCTTCCAGATCATTGTCGAAGGACGCGCGGATGGATTGCTTGACGCGAGCATAGGCCGCTGTCGGCCCCTTGGCGAGGTGCAGCGCGCGGGATTTCCAATGCTCGGCAAAATCGGCATCCGGCACCGCTTCCCAGATCATGCCCCAGTCATCGGCCTGTTGCGCTGTGATCTTTTCGGCAAAAAGCGCCGCGCCCATCGCCTTAGCCAGCCCCATTTGGCGCGGCAGGTAATAGGTGCCACCCGCGTCCGGGATGAGACCGATCCGGGTGAACGCCTGTAGGAAGAAAGCAGAATCCGTGGCGATCACCACATCCGCGGCCAGCGCGAGGTTGGCCCCGGCCCCGGCGGCTGCACCGTTGACCGCGCTGATGGTGGGCACCGGGCAGTCATAGATCGCGCGCAGCATCGGCACGTATTCATCGCGCAGGGTGCGTTCCAGATCGAGGTTGGCCGCATTGGCCCGGTCGCCCAGGTCCTGCCCCGAGCAGAAGGACTTGCCCGCCCCTGTCAGGACCACGACGCGCGCCGCCCGGCCGCCTTCGAGAACCGCATCGGTGATTTCGGCCCGCATCTGGGTGTTGAGCGCATTCATCACGTCGGGACGGTTCAAGGTGACCGTTGCGATATCGTCCGTGATGTCGAAGGTGATGGTCTCGTAATTCATGCGCCGGGCACTCCTGAAAGATGTTGACCGCATCAAACACACAAGCGCCCGGTTTGGCAAAGGTCAACGCCGCGTCACGGCTTCGGCCATTCACGTGTCTTTCAGAATTTCCTTAAGCCGCGCCTCTTCATCGGCCGAGAGCCCTGCTTCCGTCGGCGCGACGGCGTTTGACCGGCTGCGGATATAGCCCGCCCCGACCCCGAGCGCGATCAGGAACAACCCCGGCCCCGAAAGCCAGAGGATCATGTTCCAGCCATCGGTGCGCGGCTTGAGCAGGACAAATTCGCCATACCGTGCGACAAGGTAGTCCAGCACTTCCTCGTTGCTGTCGCCCTCGACCAGGCGCTCACGCACCACGAGGCGCAGTTCGCGCGCCAGGTCGGCATTCGATTCGTCGATGCTTTCGTTCTGACAGACGACGCAGCGCAGGCCCTTGGACAGGTCCCGTGCGCGCTGTTCCAGCGCCGGGTCGTCCAGCACCTCGTCGGGTTGAACAGCAAGGGCTGGCATGGCCATCGGAACGGACATGGCCAGGCACAGGATCAGCGCAAGCTGCCTTGCGTGGGCATGCAGGATCCGCAGAAACGTCGTCATTCCGCCGGTACCCCCTGCGGTGCCGCCGCCTGACGACGTGCCCCGGCCGCCACGCGGTAGCGCCGATCCGACAGGGACAGAAGCCCGCCAAGCGCCATCAGGATCGAGCCGGCCCAGATCCAGTTCGCCAGCGGCTTGATGTAGGTGCGCATGACCCAGCCGCCATTGTCCTGTTCATCGCCGATCACCACGTAGATGTCGCGCAGGAAGCGGTAGTCGATCGCCGCCTCGGTCGTCGGCATCTGCGCCACGGGATAGTTGCGCTTTTCCGGGTTGAGGACCGCGATCTGTTCGCCATCCTGACGCACCACCACGTCTCCCATGGTCGAGAAGTAGTTCGGCCCCCGCACCTCGTTGACGTCCTGGAGCTCAAGCTCGAAGGCGCCCACCTGGAACGGTTCGCCGATCTGCGCCACGCGGATGTCTTCCTCTTGCCAGGCCATCAGTCCGGCAATGCCCACCATGGTCACGCCAAAGCCGATATGGGCGGTCGCCTTGCCCCAGTCGGAGCGCGGCAGGCGCAGCAGGCGCGACAGGTCGCGGTTCTTGCCGGTGCGGTTGATCAGGTCGAGCACGGCGCCCGAGATCACCCAGGATGCCAGGAACACACCGACAGGCCCCAAAAGACTGGTGCCGGTCTGCATCGTCCAGAAAAGGCCCAGCAGCAGAACGCTCAGGATGAACCCCGGCAGCAGCTGTTTCAGCGATCGCTGAAGCTTGGCCCGTTTCCAGCTGAGCATCGAGCCCAGTGGCAAGAGAAGCCCGAGCACCACCATGAACGGCGTGAAGGCCATGTTGAAGAACGGCGCGCCGACGCTCAGCTTGGTGTCGAAGAACATCTCGGCCACGACGGGCCACATGGTTCCAACGAAGACCACGAAACAGCTGACGGCAAGGATCACGTTGTTGGCGACCAACGCGCTTTCGCGGCTGGCGACGCCGAAGACGCCCTTGGCCTCCATCGTGCTGGCCCGCGCGGCAAACAGCGTGAGCGCGCCGCCCGTGAAGAACACCATGATCATCAGGATGAACACGCCGCGTTCCGGGTCATTGGCGAAGGCATGCACCGACGTCAGAAGCCCCGACCGCACGATGAACGTGCCGATCAGCGAGAACCCGAAAGCCAGGATCGCCAGCAGGATGGTCCAGCTTTTGAGCGCCTCGCGCTTTTCGACCACGATGGCCGAGTGCAGCAAGGCAGCTGCCAGCAACCACGGCATGAAGGACGCGTTCTCGACCGGATCCCAGAACCAGAAACCACCCCAACCCAGTTCGTAATAGGCCCACCACGATCCAAGGGCGATGCCGATGGTCAGGAAAACCCACGCAGCCAGGGTCCACGGGCGCACCCACCGGCCCCAAGCCGCATCGACCCGACCCTCGATCAGGGCGGCGACGGCAAAGCTGAAGCAGATGCTGAGGCCGACATAGCCCAGATACAGGAACGGCGGGTGAAAGGCCAAGCCGGGATCCTGCAACAGCGGGTTGAGATCCTGACCGTCAAAGGGCGGCACAGCAAGGCGCATGAAAGGGTTCGACGTGAACAGGATGAAGGCAAAGAATGCCACGGCCACGGCGGACTGCACCGCAAGAACCCGCGCACGCAGCGTAGGCGGCAATCCCTTGCCGAACCACGCCGCCATGGCGCCGAACAGTGTCAGGATCAGCACCCAGAGCAGCATCGATCCCTCGTGATTTCCCCAGACACCGCTGATCTTGTAGATCATCGGCTTGGCGGAATGGCTGTTGAGCCAGACGAGGCGCAGCGAAAAGTCAGAGGTCACGAAGGCGTAGGTCAACGCGACGAAGGCAAAACCCGTCAGCAGGAACTGCACGGTCGCCGCCGGTTCGGCCACCGCCATCCACCCCGGCCAGCGTTTATGCGCGCCCACCATCGGGACAACGGATTGCACGATCGCGACGAGAAACGCGAGGATGAGGGCGAAATGACCGAGTTCTGTAACCATACCCGTCATTATAGGGGCAGCGACGCCCACGGCCAACGGGTTTCGGCCTCGGGCGCGGTTCACATTGTCGCAAGCAGCGGGCTCAGCCCCCGCGCCGGAGCCTCTGCCATTCTTCCAGCGCGGCATTGCCATCGGCCTGCACCGGCCCTGTCGGTTCCGGTTCGGCAGGCATGATGTCGGCGCGGCGCGGCATGTCCGGCGCAGCCACGGCCACGCGATTGGCCAGATCGCGCCGAAATTCCTGTCCCTTTGCCTGGTGTCGCGCGCCGAAATAGAAACTCACGATGGCCCCAAGCAGCCACCAGAGCGGCTCGGGCACCAGCGCGAGTCCCTCCATGCGCTCCGAGAACCAGACCGGATCGACCATCGCCGCGACGAAAAGCGCCAGCGTCCCCAGCGCCATCGCCGGACGCGGAACACGGTTGAGCGCATCCATCAGCCGGTCGAACCAGCCCCGCTGCGGCGCATGAAATTCCGCAGCGAACTGGCTCAGTGACGCGCCGTACCGATCGTGCTCGCGGCGGGCCTGCGCTTCGGCGTTGGGGCGGAACACTTCTGCGGTGTCCCGCAAGACATTGCGCCCCGAACCGAAGACCAACGAGAACACCTGTTCGATCAATCCCATGCCGCGACCCTTTGCTGAAATGCCTCTGCCGACAGATGATACCGGGCCGCGATGAAGGTCTCGGCGCGGCTGATCCAGCCGCCTTTGCCACCTTTGCGGCTGCGCGCGTATTTGCGGCTGGCCGGACGACGGTCGGCCAGCGCGAAATAATAGTTCCGCCGCTCGATCCCGTAGGCATCCACGATATGATCCGGCGCAACGCCCGAGGCGCGGGCGGTCGCCGCGATCGTCCTTGGACCGACGACCCCGTCCACGGCCACGTCGAAGCCCATCTTGCCCAACAGGCGTTGCAGGATCTTCACCGCGTTGCCCCCCGCGTTGACATACATGTCAAAAACCGTCGGTTGCAGCGCCTCGGGCAAATCCGCGATTCGCGGTCGTGTGAAATAATGGTCGATGAAGATCTCGACCGCCTGCGCCTCGGTCAGCTGGCGAACGTCTGCGGTGGTCACCTGACCGTCCCCGGTCAGGTCCAGCCCCAGGCGCCGCATCGTGTGAATCGTGACACCATGCTTGGTCGCGCCGCCCGGATCGTCCGGGTCGTTCACATAGCCGCCCTCGCGTGCCACGATCTCGAGCGCGATCGCGCGCACGTCCTGTCCTTGCCGCGCCATGCGCACGCTCCCCGATTGCTCCGTGCCGCAAAGACTGCAAAGCTGTGGTTAACGAAGTGACAAGAGCGCGGCCGGTGCAGGAGGAACGACATGTTACCCGCTGATCTGGAAGATAAAAAAGCGGATGAAATCATACGACTCCTGGCGCTGGAGCCGCATCCCGAGGGCGGCCATTACCGCCAGACCTGGATCGCCGACGAACCCGGCCGGCCCTCGGGCACCTGCATCTATTTCCTGCTCGGCGACGGCGAAACCAGCCACTGGCACAAGGTCGACGCCACCGAGATCTGGCATCACTATGCCGGGGCACCGCTGATGCTGTCGATTGCAGCCGGTTCGGCAGGTCCAGCCACGGATCACCTTCTGGGGCCAGACCTGTTCGGCGACCAACGCCCGCAGATCATTGTCCCGCCGGGCCACTGGCAAGCCGCCCGCAGCACTGGCGGCTGGACCCTGGTCGGGTGCACGGTCAGCCCGGCCTTCCGCTTCGAGGGCTTCACCCTCGCGCCGCCGGGGTTTGACATTCCACGCGCCAGTTGACAAAGCCCGGACATGATCGCCCTGCCCTACCACACCCCGCTGTCGCCGGATCAGCAACGCGCCTTCGGGCTGCCAGACACCTGGACGCTGGCGCTGGCCGACCGGGTGCGCTTCGCCGAACTGGACCCGCTGAACCACGTCAACAACGTGGCCTACCTGACCTGGTGCGAAGGCGCTCGGGTGGCGTATTTCAAGCATGTCGGGCTGTCGACCTACGCGGAGGGCACAGCCGAGCCCCGCATCGTCATCCGACGCGGCGAGATGGACTGGCTGCAGGAGATGGTCGCCGACGAGGACTACGTGGTTGCCACACGCACCATCGGGTACCGCAACACGAGCTTCACGCTGCTGCAGGAAATCTGGTCCGGCGGGACCAAGCGCGCGCGCTTTGAGTGCGTGATCGTTCTTCTTTTCCCCGATGGCAGTGGGCGCATGCCGATCCCGGACCATGTTCTTGAGCATTTCCACCGGGTTGACGGGGTGGAAAGGCGCGTCGACGCGCCTTGATCAAGCGCGTTCGAACGCGCTTGGACACGCGGTTTGCAAACCGCGTCAGACCCTTTCGCACTCAGGAATGGCGTTTCACATAACCCAACAGTGCCTGCGTGCTGCCGTCCTTGCCATCGGCCGGCGCATCGCCACTGACCACCGGCCCCAACGACGTCGCCAGTTCCTTGCCAAGCTCCACCCCCCACTGATCGAAGGAGTTGATCCCGAGGATCACCCCTTCGACGAACACCCGGTGTTCATAAAGAGCGATGATCTGGCCCAGCATCTCGGGCGTGAGTTTCGGCATCATCAGCGTGGTCGACGGCCGGTTTCCCGGAAACACCCGGTGCCGAGCCTGCCGCTCCAGTTCGTCCCCGCTCAGCCCCTTGGATTCCATGATCGCCCGTGCCTCGTCCAGAGACCGACCCCGCATCAGCGCTTCGGACTGGGCCAGGCAATTGGCGATGAGCAGGTCGTGATGGTGGCGCAGGTCCGGCTCGTGGCATTCGGCGGCCACCATGAACTCGCAGGGAACAACCCGCGTGCCCTGGTGGATCAACTGGTAGAAGGCGTGTTGGCCGTTGGTGCCGGGTTCCCCCCAGACGACCGGCCCGGAATGGACCGGCAGGGGCGCGCCATCCATCGCCACTGATTTGCCGTTCGATTCCATCTCGAGCTGCTGGAGATACGCCGGTAACCGCGACAGCCGGTTGTCATAGGGCAACACCGCGCGCGTTGCATGGCCCAAGCCCTGATTGTGCCAGATACCCACCAGCGCCAGAAGCACCGGCATGTTCTCGGGCAGCGCGGCCGCCCGGAAATGGCGGTCCATCGCCTGCCCGCCGCGCAGGAACGCCCGGAACCCAACCGGTCCGATGGCGATCATCAGCGACAGGCCGATCGGCCCCCACATCGAATAACGCCCGCCGACCCAATCGGCAAAGCCCAGCACACGCTCGGAGGGGATGCCCCATTCCGCCGCAGCCTCGGCGTTCGATGACAGCGCGATGAAGCGTCCGTCGGTGCTCACGCCATGGTCCTGCAACCAGGCCCGCGCGGTGCGGGCGTTGGTCATGGTCTCGATCGTGGTAAAGGTCTTCGAGGCGACGATGAACAGCGTCTTTTCCGGATCGCAGCCGCGCAACGTGTCGGTGATGTCGGCGGCATCGACATTGGAGACGAAATGACACCGCGGCCCGTCGCGATAGGGCGACAAGGCCAGATAGGCCATCGCCGGGCCAAGATCCGATCCGCCGATGCCGATATTGACCACGTCGGTGAAGCCCGACGCACGGACTTCGTCCGCAACCGTTTCCATCCGGGCCAGCGTGTCCAGCACATCCGGCATGACGTCCATGCCGTCGACCAGCACCGCGTCGCCATCGAGGTTCCGCAACGCCGTATGCAGCACCGCGCGGCCCTCGGTGTCGTTGATCTTCGCGCCCGCGAACATCGCGTCGCGCCGCGCTTCGACATCCGCCGCTGCGGCAAGGTCGATCAGCACGTCGCGGGTGGCGGCGTCGATCTGCGTCTTCGAATAGTCGAACAGCAGGTCGAGCGCGCTGACGCTGAAGCTCTCCGCGCGGCTCTCGTCCTCGGCGAACAGCCCGAGAATGGACCTGTCCCGCCCCGACTCCGCCGCCTGCTTCACTGCGTCCCACATATCTCTCACTCCGCCCAATGCACCGTGGCCTCGTCGATCACGGCATTGATCGGAGCCTCTTCCGGAAGTTTCCCACGCGCGCTCTCCAGCACCTCGCGCTTTTCCGTGCCGTAGATCAACACGTGTTTGCGTATGGCATCGTTGAGCACCCGCGCGCTGAGCGTGATGCGCGGCTCGGGGGCTCCCGGCGCGCGCATCGGCACGAGGATCGGCCCGCTCGGGTCCAGTGCCCTTGCCAGCTGGTCGGCTCCCGGAAAGATCGAGGCGCAATGCATGTCCGTGCCCATCCCAAGAAGCACGACGGCCAGCGGCAGCTTGTCGACGATCTGCGCTTCAAGTTCGGCCAGGACGTCTTCGGGTTCGTGCGCAGCCACGTAGAGCGGCAAGAGCCGCGCAGCCGCCGCGCGCTCGACCAGCAGCCGTTCCCGGATCAGGCGGGTGTTGGAGCGCTCATCATCTTCGGGCACCCAGCGTTCATCGGTCAGCATGACGTCGACACGGCTCCAGTCGAGATCGGCGGCGCAGAGATCGTCAAAGACCGGCCCCGGCGACGTGCCGCCCGGCACGGCCAGAACAACGCGGTCCTCGTGCTTGAGAAGCATCCGCAGATCGCCCGCCAGCTGGTTCGCAAGATCCATCGCGAGCATCTCGCGGTCCGGATAGGTTTGAAAGTCATAACTCATGGTTTCACCTCCCGCCATTTGCGCCCGTCCCGATGCATCAGCATCAGCGCGTCCTCGGGCCCCGAGCTTCCGGGGTCGTATTCCTTGGGCACGTCGTTGCGCGCCTGCCAGCCCTCGATCAGCGGATCGGTCCAGGCCCAGGCCGCCTCGACCTCGTCGCCGCGCATGAACAGGGTCTGGTTGCCGCGGATCACGTCCATGATCAGCCGCTCGTAGGCGTCAGGCGCCTCTTCGGCATCCGGTCCAAGCGCCTCGGCGAAACTCATGTCCAGGGGCACATCGAGCAAGCGCATGCCCCCCGGCCCCGGTTCCTTGATCGTCACGTCAAGCGTCATGCCCTCGTTCGGTTGCAAGCGGATCGCCAGCACGTTGCGATGCCGCCCGGCATCGGCACCGAAGATCGAATGTGGCGCATCCTTGAACACCACGGCAATTTCCGACGCCCGCGCCTTGAGCCGCTTTCCGGTCCGCAGGTAGAAGGGCGTCCCCGCCCAGCGCCAGTTCGAGATGTGGCACTTCATGGCGATAAAGCTCTCGGTGCGCGATTTCGGGTCTTCCACGTCCTGCCGGTAGCTCGGACCGTTCCTGTCCGCACCATATTGGCCGCGCACGATATGGTGCCAATCCACCGGCTCGAGCGCGCGGATCACCTTGAGCTTTTCATCCCGCACCGCATCGGGTTCGAACTTGGCCGGCGGCTCCATCGCGATCAGGCACAGCAGTTGCATCAGGTGGTTCTGAACCATGTCCCGCATCGCGCCGGACTTGTCGTAATACCCGCCGCGCCCCCCCACGCCCACGGTTTCGGCCACGGTGATCTGGATGTGGTCGACATATTGCGCGTTCCACAGAGGCTCGAACAGCATGTTGCCAAAGCGCACCGCCATCAGGTTCTGCACCGTCTCCTTGCCCAGATAATGGTCGATCCGGTAAATCTGGGTTTCGTCGAAATGCTTGGCCAGCGTCGCGTTCAGCGCCCGCGCGGTTTCCAGATCATGGCCGAACGGCTTTTCCACCACGATCCGGCTTTCGGGCGTTGCCATGCCGAAGGTGTGCAGGCGTTCCGCCAGATCGCCAAACAGCGCGGGTCCGACCGAAAAGTAGAACGCCCGCACCCTGTCGTCGCGCATCTTGCCGTTCAGCTCGACCCAGCCGTCCTCACCCCTGGCGTCGGTGGTGACATAGGACACGGCGTCCAGGAAGGCGTTCAGCGTGCCGCTTTCGCAGTCGCGGCCACCGCCGAATTCGTTGATCGCCTCGGCCACCATGTCGCGGTATTCGCCGTCTTCCATCTCGGACCGGGCCGCGCCGATGATCTGTGATCCTGCGGGCATCTGGCCGGCGCAGAACCGTCGGAACAGGCCTGGCAGGATCTTGCGTCGGGCAAGATCGCCGGTCCCTCCGAAGATGACAAGGTCAAACGGATCGACGGGAATAACGCGAGACACCATGGTGCGGTCCTTCCGATTCTGCTTCGTTGGTCGCTTTGTTAGCGCTAACGACACAGATGTAAACGAATTTCGCAACGACTGGCCGCAGTCTAGCAGCCACAAACAGCACTGCAATCCGGTTGCCGCGGAAAACCGCAAGGCCCCGCCCGCACCGGATCAACGCGCTTGATCCCGGGCCTGCCCCATGTCACGACGCGGCCATTCAAGGAGTTTTCGATGGCACCCCGCAAAATCATCATCGACACGGACCCCGGCCAGGACGACGCCGTCGCGATCCTCCTCGCCCTCGCGTCCCCTGACGAGATCGACCTTCTGGGCATCACCGCCGTTGCCGGCAACGTGCCTCTCGCGCTGACGGAAAAGAACGCGCGGATCGTGTGCGAACTGGCGGGCAAGCCCGAGACCAGGGTGTTTGCGGGCCATGACGCGCCGATCATGCGCAAGCTGGTCACCGCCGAGCACGTCCATGGCAAGACCGGGCTCGATGGGCCCACCCTGCCCGCTCCCACCATGCCCCTGCAGGACCAGCACGGCGTCGATTTCATCATCGAGACGCTGCGCGCCGAACCGAAGGGCACGGTCACGCTCTGTCCGCTGGGGCCGCTGACGAATATCGCGGTGGCGCTGCAACGCGCGCCCGATATCGCCGAGCGTATCGAAGAGATCGTGCTGATGGGCGGGGCCTATTTCGAAGTCGGCAACATCACGCCCGCGGCCGAATTCAACATCTATGTCGATCCCGAAGCCGCCAAGGTGGTCTTCGACTGCGGCGCGCCGATCACGGTGATGCCGCTCGACGTGACCCACAAGGCGCTGGTCACACCCGCGCGCAACGACGCATTCCGCAATCTTGGCACACCGGTCGGCGTGGCCGTGGCCGAGATGACGGATTTCTTCGAACGGTTCGACAAGGAAAAATACGGCAGCGCAGGCGCGCCCCTGCATGACCCCTGCGTGACCGCCTACCTGATCCAGCCCGGGCTTTTCACCGGGCGGCACATCAATGTCGAGATCGAGACCCAGTCCGAACTGACCCTCGGCATGACGGTGGCCGACTGGTGGGGCGTCACGGATCGTCCGGCCAACGCGACCTTCATGGGCGACATCGACGCGGAGGGCTTCTTCACCCTGCTCACCGATCGGCTGGCCCGGCTATGAGATCGCTGCATCTGGCCACGCCCGAGGACCTTCCCAGGCTCTTGCCGTTGGTGGCCGCGTTCCATGAGCACCAGAAATTCGGAACGACGCCCGAACACCAGCACGACGCGATCCTGCCGCTCTTGCAGGGCAGCCCGCATGGCGCGATCTGGCTGATCGGTCCGCGCCGTGCCCCGGTCGGCTATGTCGTGGTGTCCTTCGGCTGGTCGGTCGAATACGGCGGCATGGATGCCATCGTGGACGAATTGTTCGTCCGCAGCGCCGTGCGCAATCGCGGCATGGGATCGGATGCGCTCAACGGGCTGGCAAAGGCGCTCAAGGAGGGCGGCATCCGCGCACTGCATATCGAGGCCGATCAGACCGACGAGACCCTCAAGCGCTTTTACCAGCGCAGCAAGTTCTTCACCCGCGAGGGCTATGCCTACATGTCCCGCGAGCTGTGACGGTCAGCCGATCGACGACACCACGATGATCATCAGGATCGAGTAAAGCATGATCCCCCCGCCGATGAGCCAGACCGGGTAATTGCGCCCGACGCTGGCCTTGGCCAGCTCCTTCGCCTGGAAGATCAGGTCCGGCCACGTGTAGCTGACGAAATCGCCCTGGGTGAAGATCACCATGATGCGGCCCTCGTCATCGACAACCGGCAAGCGGCGAAAACGATCATTCGACATGATGCGCAGCCAGTCGACCACGTCATCCGTGGCGCGCGCCATCCTTGGATCCTTGGTCATGATATCGGCCAATGTGGTGCTTTTGGCGTCCTTGCCCGCATTCACCAGCTTCTTCATCACGTCGCGCTCCGTGGCGATGCCGATGACCTTCTCGTCCTTGTCGACGATCACCACGGAGCCGAAGTTCTTTTCGCTCATCTCGGCCACGGCCTCTGCCACCGTCGCCGTCGGAGAAAAGCACAGCGGTTTGGGCTTGGACGCGAACTCCGGGCGATCCTTCAACGTCATGCCATATGTATTCGATGCTGCCATTCCGGAAACCTCCTTTTTGCCACCTCCCTTTGAGGCTAGCGCCGATCTGACAAAGGCAAGCCACTGGTGATGCAGGACCACCGTCCCTATATCGGGGACATGACCTTGCAGATTCCCTTCGACAACAGCTACGCCACCCTGCCCGACGGCTTTTTCGCCCGGGTAACCCCCGAGCCCGTGAAAGCACCGTCCTTGATTGCGATCAACGCTCCGCTTGCGCACGACCTGGGCATCGACGGGCTGGATGATCCCAACCTCGCGGACGTGTTCGCCGGCAATGCCCTGCCCGAAGGCGCATCGCCGCTGGCACAGCTTTATGCCGGCCACCAGTTCGGCCAGTACAACCCGCAGCTCGGCGACGGGCGCGCGGTGCTCTTGGGCGAGACCGTGGGCACCGATGGCATCCGCCGCGACATTCAGCTCAAGGGATCGGGTCGCACGCCCTATTCCCGCATGGGCGACGGGCGCGCCTGGCTGGGGCCTGTGCTGCGCGAATACGTGGTGAGCGAAGCGATGCACGCGCTTGGCGTGCCGACCACCCGCGCGCTGGCCGCCGTACGGACCGGCGAGCGGGTCGTACGGGAACAGCCCCTGCCCGGCGCCGTGCTGACCCGGGTGGCGCAAAGCCACCTGCGCGTCGGCACGTTCCAGGTCTTTGCCGCACGGGGCGACACCAAGGCGCTGCAAACGCTCTTCGACTATGCGGTCGCCCGGCATTATCCCGACGCAACCGATCCCGCGACCTTCCTGAACGCCGTCATGCAGCGTCAGGCGGCGCTGGTGGCGCACTGGCTCAGCCTCGGCTTCATCCACGGCGTGATGAACACCGACAATTGCAGCATCTCGGGCGAAACCATCGATTACGGCCCCTGCGCCTTCATGGACAGCTACCATCCCGAAACCGTCTACTCGTCGATCGACCGCTTCGGGCGCTACAGCTATGCCGCGCAGGCCGACATCATCGTGTGGAACATGGCGCAACTGGCCACCGCGCTCCTGTCGCTGATGCCCGACCCCGAAGCGGCGGTCGAGCCGTTCACCGCGCAAATCCACACCATGCCGGAAATGATCCGCCGCGCATGGCTGACGCGGTTCGCCGCCAAGATCGGCATTGCGGACCCGACGCCCGAAGATGCGCGGCTGATCACCGACCTGCTGACGCTGATGGAGATCTCCGAGGCCGATTTCACCAACACGTTTCGCGGCCTGATCGAGGGCACCGCGCGTGACCAGTTCAGCGACCCCACCGGGTTCGACCAATGGACCGAGGCGTGGAAGACGCGGATCGCACGCGAGGAAAGCCCGCAGGAATTGATGCGCGCCGCCAACCCGGTGCTGATCCCGCGCAACCACCGGATCGAGGACATGATCGCCTCCGCCGTTGCCGGCGATGACGCCCCGTTCCACCGGCTGAACAGCGCCTATGCCGCGCCCTATGCCGATCATCCGGACCATGCCGACCTGCGCCAGCCACCGAAACCCGACGAGGTGGTTCAGGCCACGTTCTGCGGTACCTGAGCCTTCGGCTTGCGCCGCAGGTTGATCAGCACGATACCGACGGCGACAAGACACATCGCGCCGACAAGGCCGGGGCCCACGGGTTCGTCCAGCAGCAGCCACCCCATCGCCACCGACAGCACCGGCGACAGGAAACTGAACGCGGCGATGTTCGAGGCCGGATAGATCGTCATCAGCCGCAGCCAGAACAGGAAGCCGAGGCTCGCCACGCAGATCGCCTGGAACCCCAGCCCGGCGAAATGCACGGCGGTCGGCACCCGGATCAGCTCGCCGAACAGCGGCGCCACGGCCAGAAGACCCACCGCCGACACCGACAACTGCCAGAACAGCTGACCTTCGGGGTTCAGCTCGGACACCTTTGTCAGCCGCACGGTCAGGGCGATCCCGGCCCAGGAAAACGCCGCAAGCAGCGCCAGAGCGTCGCCCAGCACGCTCCCGGCCTGGCGCGACTGCGGGTCGAACAGCGCCCAGATCACCCCCGCCATCGCCAGCACCAGGCCCAGCACCCGCCGCCAGGACAGGGTCTCGCCGGGCAGAACGAAATGCGCGATCACCGCCAGCCAGACCGGCATCGAGTAGAACAGGATCGAGGCGCGCGACACCGTGGTCAGGTCAAGCGACGTGAAGAGGAAGATGAACTCGATGGTGAAAAACCCGCCCAGAAGCATCCCCGGCCAGAATGTCCGCCGCAGCCCGTCCAACCTGCGCTTGCGCAGCCAGAGCCACACTCCCAGCACGCCCAGGGCCAGCACGGACCGCATTCCGGCGGCGAAGACCGGGGCAAACCCGTCATTCGTGACCTTGATGACCACCTGGTTGAACGCCAGCATCGTGGCGAACAGCACCAGCCCCGTCGCCCCGGCCAGATCGATTGCATCCTTGCGCTCCATGGCCGTCAGGGACACTCCGCAGCAGTCGGGGTCAAGCGGAAATCGCCGCGTGCCTCCCCGCGCCGAGTTACCGGACGCAAAGGTTTTTCCACATCCGCCGGACGAATCGGGCATCCTGACTGCGATCACGGCAATCAGGACGACGGAGTAACGATATGAGTCTCATGGGAACACTGGCCAAGGTGGCCATCGGGTATGCAACAGCGCGCGGCGTGGATCACCTGTCGGGCGGCAAGGGCCTTGGCGGTCTGATGGGTGGGGCCCAGGTCGAAGGGGACAACCCGCTCGCCAAGATGCAGGCCCAGATGAGCGGCATGATGGGCGGCTCCGGCGACGGCAATCCGCTTGCCGGGATCATGGAAAAGCTGCAATCGGGCGGGCTCGACCTGTCGTCGATGATGGGCGGCGGTTCCAGCCAGACCGGCGACCGGACCGGTGGCGACAGCGGCGGCCTTCTGTCCTCGCTGGGTGGTGGCAGCGGTGCCGGTCTGGCGGGCATCCTGGCGGCCGCCGGCGGCATGGCGGCGATGGGCGGCAAGAACATGGGGGGCATGCTCGACCAGTTCTCCAAGTCCGGCGCGGCCGGGCCCGAAGCGGAACAGACCGCCGCGCTCATGCTGCGTGCGATGATCCAGGCCGCGAAAAGCGACGGCGGCATCGACGAGGCCGAACGCGCCAAGATCCTCGACACCGTGGGCGAGGATGCGGATGCCGAGGATATCGCCTTCGTGCAGGACCAGCTTGCCGCGCCGGTCGATGTCGACGCCTTGGCCGGCGACACGCCGGCACCGCTGCGCAGCCAGGTCTATTCCGCCTCGCTCATGACGATCCGGCTCGATACCCAGCCCGAGGCGCAATATCTCGACGCGCTGGCGCGCGCGATGGATCTTGACCAGCCCACGGTGAACGCGCTGCATATGCAGATGGGGGTGCAGCCGCTTTACAGCTGATCCCGACGTACCTTCATGAAGGGTCTTCTTCTGGCGTGTACCGGTGTCCTGATCCTGACACCGGACGCACTTCTCATCCGCATGTCCGGGCTGGACGCCGCCCCCCTTGTCGCGTGGCGGGGACTGGCGATGGGAACGCTGTTTCTCGTCGCCGCCACGCTGACCGGCCAGATGCGCCTGCTGCCGCGCCTTGTCTCGGGGGCAGGTGTCGGGCTGGTGCTGGCGCAATGGGCCAATGCCGCGCTTTTTGCACCCGCCATCGCGATGGCGCCGGTGGCGCTGGTGCTGATCGCCGTCGCCACCGTCCCGATCTGGGCGGCGTTGCTGTCCTGGCTGCTTTACCGGCATCCGACCCGCCCGGCGACATGGATCACCATCGTCGCGGTGATCGCGGGTGTGCTTCTGGCGATGTCCGGCAAGACCGATCTGGCCTTCAGCGCCACTGCCCTGTTCGGCGTGGCCTTCGGCCTGGGCGTGGCGCTCAGCCTGGCGCTCAGCTTCACGCTGCTGCGGCACAACCCGGACTTGCCCCTGCTCACCGCCGTGGGCACCGGGTCGCTGCTGGCCGGGCTGAGCGGCTTTGCCCTGACCACCCCGACCGAGATGGGGTCCGGCACGACATGGGCCATCGCGACGGCAAGCTTTGTCGTGTTGCCGCTGTCCTTCTACCTGATGTCCGAAGCCTCGCGCCTCACCGCCTCGGTGAATGTCAGCCTCGTGTTGCTGCTGGAGACCGTGCTCGGCCCGCTCTGGGTCTGGATCGTGCTGCGCGAACTGCCGACCCCGAACATGTTCCTCGGAGGGGTCATCGTGATCACGGCGCTGGCCCTCTATCTCTGGCATCTGCGGCGCAGGGCGTAATTTTTGACCCCGGCTTATGGCAAAGACGCGTGCAGTTGGCTAAACCCGGCGCAGCATGCAAAGAGGCCCGGCGATGTCCGACACCATCATTTCGCGCTGTGAAGCCCAGGGGCTGCGGCTGACCGACCAACGGCGCACCATCGCGCAGGTGCTGGAAGACTCGCGGGACCACCCGCATGTCGAAGAGCTTTATGCACGCGCCTCGGGCATCGACCCGAACATCTCGATCGCCACGGTGTACCGGACGGTCAAACTGTTCGAAGAGGCGGGGATCCTCGAAAAGGTCGATTTCGGCGATGGCCGCGCCCGTTACGAAGATGCCGAGCGCGATCACCACGACCACCTGATCGACCTGCAAACCGGCAAGGTGATCGAATTCGTCGACCCCGAGATCGAGGCCTTGCAGGAAAAGATCGCCGCCAAGCTGGGCTACAGGCTCAAGGGTCACAAGCTCGAGCTTTACGGCGTGCCGATCAAGAAGTGACGCTGCCGCGGCGCGCGGTGCCGACGGGTCTGGCCTCTGGCCGCAAAGAGGCGTAGCCCAGCCGAATGCAAACCGTGCGCGCCATCCTTCTGATGATCCTCGCGATGGCGCTTCTGGCGCTCAGCGACCTGTTCATCAAGCTGTCCTCGCAGGTCCTGACGCCGGGCCACGTGATGTTCTTTCTCAGCCTGGGCGGTACGCTGGTCTTCATCCTGATCGCCCGGATGCAAGGCGCGACGCTTCTCAGCCGCGATGCGCTGCACCCGTGGGTTCTGGCGCGCAGCGGTCTTGAAATCATAGGCGGCATCGGCCTTGTCATGTCCATCGGGCGGATTCCGCTGTCGCTCTTTGCCGCGATCATGCAGATGGCGCCGCTGGTTGTGACATTGGGTGCCGCGGTCTTTCTCAAGGAACCAGTCGGGCCGCGGCGCTGGATCGCGATCCTGGCCGGGATCGTCGGCATGCTGCTGGTGATCCGGCCCGGTGCCGCGGGCTTCGAACCCGCCGCGCTCTTTGCCGTGATGGGGGTGTGCGGGCTTGGGCTGCGCGACCTGATCACCCGCCTTTCGCCGCCGCATATCCCCTCGATCTCGTTGGCAACATGGGGATTTTCCGCCACCATCCCGATGGGGCTCATCCTGATGCTCGTGATGCAGCAACCGGTCACCGTGACGACCACGACAATCTGGCACATGGGGGTGGCCATCGTCGTGACCGCCGCCGGCTATTATGCCGTGACCCAGGCCATGCGCATGGCCCCGGCGGCCATCGTCTCCCCGTTCCGCTATACGCGACTGATTTTCTCGATGAGCGTCGGAATCCTGATCTTTGGAGAACGCCCGGACGGGCTGACGCTGCTGGGCGCGGGGATCATTCTCTCGGCGGGGCTCTATGCGCTTTACCGGGAACGCAAACTGGCGCTGGCGCGCGATCCGGTGGTGGCGCAAACAGTGCGTTAGCGCTAGCAGGCCCAGTTTACTTTGCGTCCGTCCCTGATATACCGCCGCTGACATGCAGCTGCATCAGGATCAAGCGCTATGAGCACCATCATCGACATCCACGCCCGTGAAATCCTCGACAGCCGGGGCAACCCGACCGTCGAAGTCGACGTCACCCTCGAAGACGGCACCATCGGTCGCGCCGCCGTGCCCTCGGGCGCGTCCACCGGCGCCTACGAGGCGGTCGAAAAGCGCGATGGCGACAAGAGCCGCTACATGGGGAAAGGTGTGCTGGAAGCCGTGGCCGCCGTGAATGGCGAAATCGCGGACGAGATCGTCGGTCTCGACGCCACCGAACAGGTCGGCATCGACATGACGATGATCGAGCTCGATGGCACCGACAACAAGGGCCGCCTTGGGGCAAACGCCATTCTGGGCGTCAGCCTCGCGGTCGCCAAGGCCGCAGCCGATTTCACCGTGCAGCCGCTGTTTCGATATGTCGGCGGCACCTCGGCGCGTCTGCTGCCGGTGCCGATGATGAACATCATCAATGGCGGCGAACATGCCGACAACCCGATCGACATCCAGGAATTCATGATCATGCCGGTGGCTGCGGACAACATCCGCGACGCAGTGCGCATGGGCTCCGAAGTGTTCCACACGCTGAAGAAAGAGCTGTCGGCGGCGGGCATGTCCACCGGGCTTGGCGACGAGGGTGGTTTTGCCCCCGAACTGGGTTCGACCCGCGAGGCGTTGGATTTCATCCTGAAGTCGATCGAAAAGGCGGGCTATACCCCCGGCGACGACATCATGCTCGCGCTCGATTGCGCCGCGACCGAGTATTACAAGGACGGCAAGTACGTCTATGCGGGCGAAGGCAAGACGCTGACCTCGGACGAAAACGTCGCCTATTTGCAGGCGCTGGTGAACGACTACCCGATCCTGTCCATCGAAGACGGCATGTCCGAGGACGACTGGGACGGCTGGGCGTCGCTGACCCAGGCTCTCGGCGACAAGGTCCAGTTGGTCGGCGACGATCTTTTCGTGACCAATCCGACCCGCCTTGCCGACGGGATCGCGCGCGGCTGCGCCAATTCCATGCTGGTCAAGGTCAACCAGATCGGCACGCTGACCGAAACGCTCAAGGCGGTCGATATGGCGCATCGCGCGCGTTACACCAACGTGATGAGCCACCGCTCGGGCGAGACCGAGGACGCGACGATTGCCGACCTGGCCGTGGCGACGAATTGCGGGCAGATCAAGACCGGGTCGCTGGCGCGGTCGGACCGGCTGGCCAAGTACAACCAGCTGATCCGCATCGAGGAAATGCTGGCCGAAACCGCCGAATACGCGGGCCGGTCGATCCTGCGCGGATAGGGTTTCGAATTTTCCTTCGGAAAATCCGACAGGCCGGGCGCTGCGCGCCCGGCTTTTTTGCATATTTGGAAAGAGAAGAAGATCAGGACAGGGCTTAACTGCCCGCCTTCGGATCCTTGTAGATGCCCTGTTCCTTCAGCGCGTCGACAACCTCGGCGGGCATGTATTCCTCGTCATGCTTGGCGAGGATCTCGGAGGCTTCGAACACGCCGTTCACGAAGCGGCCGGTTCCGACCATGCCTTCGTTCTCGGAGAACAGGTCCGGCAGCACCCCGGAATAGGTCACCGGCACGGTGGCGCCACCGTCGGTCACGCTGAAGGACACGGTGGACCCCTGCCCCCGGACAATCGAGCCTTCCTCGACAAGGCCGCCGATGCGGAAGGTTTCGTTCGGCGCGGGCGGCTCTGCCACCACCTGGCTGGGCGAGCGGAAGAAGTTGATCCCGTCGCGCATGCCATAGCCGATCAGCGCGGTCGACAGCACCAGCGCCACGGTGGCCAGGGCGATCACCTGGATGCGCCGTTGTTTCTTGAGCGATTTCAGAGCCACGGAATCCTCCCGACAAAGCCTGCTTCAATATAGACATGGAAAGACCGCGCGCAAACTGCGCCAGATCAATTTGCCGCAGTCTGATTTCACTTTTTCTTCCCTGCGTGGCCCGGCATTGCGTTCGAAGAGCACTGGGCCAGGCCGGGAAACGGTCAAGGGAAGCAGGGCGCCAGCATCAGGCCCGTCGTTTCCGGCAGACCGAGCATCAGGTTCGCGTTCTGCAACGCCTGCCCCGACGACCCCTTGGTCAGGTTGTCGAGCGCCGCCACCACGATGGCGCGGCCGTCGATCCGGTCGCCGGTGACGCCGATATGGCAGAAATTCGATCCGCGCACATGATGCGTCGAGGGGGTTTCGCCGAAGGGCAGCACCTCGATGAAGGGCTCTTTGGCATAGGCCGTGGCCAGGGCGCCGTGAACCGCCTGCGCGTCGCCGCTGACATAGCAGGTTGCAAGGATGCCGCGGTTTGCCGGGATCAGGTGCGGGGTGAACTGAACGCGGACCTCTTCACCCGCCAGGGCGCTGAATTCCTGATCGAATTCCCCAAGATGCCGATGCGTGCCGCCGACCGCATAGGCGTTGGTGCCCTCGGACAGCTCGGCGTGCAGGAGGTTCTCCTTGAGCGACCTTCCCGCGCCCGAGACCGCACATTTCAGGTCGAGGATGATGTCTTTCAACCCGATCACCTTGTCGGCAATCAACGGGCGTAGGACATATTGCCCGGTCGCCGCATTGCAGCCGGTGCCAGCCACCAGACGCGCCCCGCGGATGGCCTCGCGATAGAATTCGGTCAGGCCGTAGACCGCCTCGTGCTGCATCTCGACCGCCGCATGCGGATTGCCATACCACTTTTCGTACTCGGCCGGATCACGCAGCCGGAAATCCGCCGAAAGGTCGACGATTTTCAGGTGTTCGGGCAGTCTCGAAATCACCTCCTGGCTGGTCTTGTGCGGCAGCGCGCAGAAGCACAGGTCGATGTCGGAAAAATCGATCTCTTCCCAGGTCACGAGCTGCGGCAGGTCGAGATGGCGCAGGAAGGGAAAGACCTGCGCGATGCTCTGGCCCGCCTTGGAATTCGCGGCCAGCGCGGCGATTTCCATATCGGGATGGGTGGCGATCAGGCGCAGCAATTCGGCCCCGGTATAGCCGCTGGCGCCGATGATGGCGATTTTTTGGGTCATGACAGACCTCCGATGACAGGGTGGAAGACGGGTATGCGGATCGGCTCAGGCGGGCTCGAACTGGATCCGTCGTCGCAGGAACTGGGTGGCGTGATCGGACACGCGTTTCGGATCGCCGGTGGTCAGGAACATCGCGCTCTGGCCCGATCCGTGCATGTTCGGATGCCGATCAAGATAATCCGCCAAGGACGCGGCCACAAGGTTCGCCTGAGAATAGACCGCCACTTCGGGCCCGAGCGCATCCTGAAACACTTCCTGCATCAGCGGGTAATGCGTGCAGCCGAGGATCGCCGCCTGCGGGGTCGGCATCTTGCGTTTGAGCGCATCGACATGGGACCGCACCAGCGCTTCGGCGAGGATCATGTCACCTTCTTCGATGGCATCGACAAGGCCGCCGCAGGCCTGCGCCTCGACATCGACACCGATGGCGCGGAAGGCCAGTTCGCGCTGGAACGCGCGGCTGCGCACCGTCGCCGGTGTGGCAAACAAGGCCACATGTTGAACCGCCACTTCGCGCGGCGGAGAATTGTCGCCCCATTGCCGTTCTGTCAGTGCCTCGATCAGCGGCACGAACACGCCCAGCACCCGCTTGTCGCGCGGAATCCAGCTTTCCTGCATCCGGCGCAACGCGGCCGCAGAGGCGGTGTTGCAGGCCAGGATCACCAGGTCGCAGCCCGCGTCCCACAGCCGTTCGGTCGCGCCACAGGTCAGATTGTAGACATCATCCGCATCGCGCACGCCGTAGGGCGCGTGCTTGTTGTCGCCCAGATAGACGAAAGGCACGTCGGGCAGGCGCTTGGACACCGCGTCCAGCACCGTCAAGCCGCCCAGCCCGCTGTCAAATATGCCTACCGCCATTGCGTCCTCGCCCCTGCCTGCGGGTCACGACTGGCTGCGCACCCGATGGCGTTCTTCAAATTCGAAGCCGTAGTCATAAGACGGGAACGGCGTTGGAGAAAGCTCATACGTCGCTTTGCGGAGGAAATCCATCAGCTCTCGCGCGTCTTTTTGGCGGCTTTGAATCGCGTGGGCCGGAATGGGGCGGCCGATCACCACGCGCACCGGAGTGTCGAGCCGTTTGCGGAACTCCTTGATCAGGAGTCCCATGCGCAGCGTCGTATGCAGGTGGCTGGCGAGTTGGAACAGCCGGCTGGTGTGGCCGTCGAAATAGATCGGCACAACCGTGGCGTCCGACTTGGCGATCATCCGGGCGGTGAAGGCACGCCACCCCGGGTCCATCGGCTTGGCAAAGGGCCTGGCCGCGGTTGACACGGTGCCGCCGGGAAACACCCCGATGCAGCCGCCCTGCCCGAGATAGCCCAAGGCCTCTTTCCGCGTCGCGATATTCTGGTCCACGGCGGCCCTGGTGTCGTCGAAATCCACCGGCAGAATGATCTTGTCCAGCTCCTCGGCCTTGCGGAAGACCTTGTGCGCCAGGATGCGGAAATCGCCGCGCGTGATCGACAGGATGTGCCCAAGGATCAGCCCGTCGAGAATGCCGTAAGGGTGGTTTGCAATGACGATGAGCGGCCCGGTTCGGGGGATGTTGTCCAGCGATCCGCCGACCACATCGAGGCTCAGACCGTAGAGATCGACCATCACCTCCCAGAAATCGCGGCCCTGTGCGACCTCGTCCTCGTAGCCTGCGGCGCGTTTGATCAGGCTCAACCGCCCGGTCGCATTTTCCATCAGCCGGATCATGGCACGGCCGGGTTTGGACCGGGCGGAATAGGCGTAGGATATATCACGGGCGGCGGATGACGTCACCAAGGCACCTCGGGAAAAGCGGGAACGCGCCGTGCTAGCGCGCCCCGATTTATCCGCAAAGATGTAACAGGAACTTAACGTCCATATGACGCATCATTCCGCCGCTTGCTTGAGGCTTGCCCCTCCTGCGCGCAATACCGCCAGCAATTCTTCGCGGCGCTTTTCGGCGCGGGCGGCATTGGCCTGCTTCACCGGGCCGAAACCGCGGATTTGCAGCGGCAGTTCCGCAAGCGCCACCAGCGCGTCCATCGTTTCGGGCTTGGCCCTGGGCAGCCATTCCGCCATGTCGGCCTCGTATTGCGCGATCAGCGCGCGTTCCATCCGGCGTTCCTCGGTGCGACCGAACGGATCGAAGGGCGTGCCGCGCAGCATCTTCAGTTTCGCCAAGAGACCAAAGCCCTTCAGCATTCCTTCACCGTACTGCTTTTTCACCGGCCGCCCATCCGCGCCGGTTTTCGACAGCATCGGCGGTGCAAGATGAAAGGACATCCTGAAATCGCCGCCGAACTGCTCTCGCGCCTTGACGCGGGTGTCCAGATGCAGGCGCGCGACCTCGTATTCGTCCTTGTAGGCAAGAACCTTGTGATAGCCCTTTGCCACGGCCTCCTTCAAACGCGGGTCAGTCACCTGATCCACCTGCTTTCGATACCGCTTGGCGTAGCGTTTGCCTTGATATTTCACCAGATGGTCAAATCTGAACGCGATCTTTTCATCCAGTGTCTTGGGCAGCGGGATGATCTTGGGTTCGGCCACCCTTGCCGCGTCTTCGGGGTACAGCACCGCCCAACGCCCGATCTCGAAGGCGCGGATGTTCTTTTCCGCGGCAGCCCCGTTCAGCTCGATGGCCTGGGCGATGGCATCATAGCTCAATGGCACCAAGCCCCGCTGCCATGCTGCACCAAGGATCATCATGTTGGAAAAGATCGAATCCCCCTGCGTGGCCTTGGCCAGTTCGGAGGCGTCGAAGAGATCGAGCTTTTCCCTAAGACGTGCCTCAAGCGAGACTTTCAAGCGGTCGGTTGGCAAGGAAAATTCCGTATCGCGTGTAAAATCCCCCGTGATGATTTCGTGGCTGTTCACCACCGCCCCGGTGCGCCCCGTGCGCATCAGACCCAACGTCTTGGCCCCCGCGCTGACCACAAGATCACCGCCGATCAGCGCGTCCGCCTCGCCCGTCGCCACGCGAATGGCGCTGATGTCGCCGGGCGTGTTCGCCAGCCGCAGGTGGATATGCACCGCACCGCCCTTCTGTGCGAGGCCGGCCATCTCCATCATGCCAGCGCCCTTGCCGTCGATCTGCGCCGCCTGTGCCAAGACCGCGCCGATGGTGACGACGCCGGTTCCGCCAACGCCCGTGATGACCATATTCCACGTGCCGTTAATGGAGGGTAAATCCGGATCGGGCATGTCCGGCAGGGTCACATCCGCCGTGGCCGACTTTTGCACCTGCGCGCCTTCCAGGGTGACGAAAGACGGGCAAAACCCCTTGAGACAAGAGAAATCCTTGTTGCAGGACGATTGGTCAATCGCCCGCTTGCGGCCCAGTTCGGTCTCTTTCGGCACGATGGACACGCAGTTCGACTGCACGCCGCAATCGCCGCAGCCTTCGCAGACATCTGTGTTGATGAAGACGCGCTTGTCGGGGTCGGGAAACTGCCCGCGCTTGCGGCGGCGGCGTTTTTCGGCGGCGCAGGTCTGGATATAGACGATGGCGCTGACACCCTGGGTCTTTGCAAACTTCTCCTGCACGGTTTGCAAATCCGAACGTTCTGCAAATTCAATATCTTGCGGGAAGGACTTCAGGTCGACATCCTCTTTTTCGTCATGGACGACCGCGACATGCTGCACCCCCATCGCGCGCAGTTCGGCGGCGATCTGTTGCGGCGACAAGCCGCCTTCGTTCTTCTGCCCGCCGGTCATGGCGACGGCGTCGTTGTAGAGGATCTTGTAGGTGATCGTCGTGCCCGCCGCCAAGGCGGCGCGGATCGCCTGTACGCCCGAGTGGTTGTAGGTGCCGTCACCCAGGTTCTGGAACACATGCGGCGTCTTGGAAAACAGCGACTCGCCGATCCAGTTCGCGCCTTCGGCGCCCATATGGGTGAAGCCCGTTGTCTCGCGGTCCATCCACTGCACCATGTAGTGACAGCCGATCCCGGCATAGGCGCGGCTGCCCTCGGGCACCTTGGTCGATGAGTTGTGCGGACAGCCGGAACAGAAATACGGCAGACGCGCGGCAATCTCTTCGGCATTGTCGGCTTTTCGAGCCTCGTCAAGGGCTTGCATCCCGGCCTTGATGCGATCCGTGTCGCGCCCTTCCTCGATCAGGATCTGGCCCAGTTTCTGGGCGATCAGGATCGGATCGAGCGCGCCGCGGGTCGGGAAAAGCTCGGGTCCGTGCATCGACCCGGCTCCGCCACCCTTGTGCCATCCATAGACCCGCCGGCCCTGACGATCGTCGAAGATGGCTTCCTTGATCTGAACCTCGATCAGCTTGCGCTTTTCCTCGACGACGACGATCAGGTCGAGCCCCTCGGCCCAGTCGTGGAAGCCCTTCATGTCCAAGGGCCAGGTCTGACCGACCTTGTAGGTTGTGAGGCCCAGACGGTCTGCCTCCTCCGCATCGATGCCCAGCAGGGACATCGCATGCACCAGATCGAGCCAGTTCTTGCCCGCCGCGACAAACCCGATCTTCGCGCCGGGCTTGCCCCAGACACGCTTGTCCATCTTGTTGGCGTGCGAAAACGCCTCGGCGGCGAAGCGCTTGTGGTCGATCATCCGCGCTTCCTGGGCGTGCGGCGTGTCGCCCAACCGGATGTTCAGCCCGCCGTCGGGCATGTCGAAGGGCGGCAGCGCAAAGGACATCCGGTCCGGGCGGCCATCGACCACCGCCGTCGCCTCGACCGTATCCTTCATCGTCTTGAGACCGACCCAAAGCCCGGAAAAGCGTGACAGGGCAAAGCCGTATAGCCCGTAATCGAGGATTTCCTGCACCCCCGCAGGTGACACGACCGGCATGTAGGCATCGACCATCGCCCATTCCGACTGGTGCAGCACGGTCGAGGATTCTCCGGTGTGGTCGTCGCCCATCGCCATCAGCACACCGCCATGCCGAGAGGTGCCCGCCATGTTGGCGTGGCGCATCGCGTCGCCCGACCGGTCCACCCCCGGCCCCTTGCCGTACCACAGGCCGAAGACACCGTCATGCGTGCCTTCGCCGCGCAGTTCGGCCTGTTGCGCGCCCCAGAGCGCGGTCACGGCCAGGTCTTCGTTCAGACCTTCCTTGAAGGTGACATCGGCTGCCTTGAGGAACCGCGCGGCCCGGTTCATCTGAAGATCGACTGCGCCAAGAGGCGATCCGCGATACCCCGTGACATAGCCTGCGGTGTTCAGCCCGTTGGCGACATCGCGCGCCTTCTGCATCAGCATGAGACGGACCAGCGCCTGTGTCCCGTTCAACAGGACAGGTGATTTGGTCAGATCGAAACGGTCATTCAGCGTAATCTCGGCTTTGGTCATTTGACGCCTCCCTGCGTGAAATGTAGGGCAAGTTTAGCACGAATTTAGGTCATAATTACTGACCTTGCTACAGATTTCTGTTGAATTTAAAGTGTTCCGAGAAGTTGTCGTTCTGATATTCGTTTGTGTCATGTAGACCGGCGTCAAAGACTGAAAGAGTATAATATGGACTGGGACAAACTCAGAATATTTCATGCCGTCGCCGATGCTGGCAGCCTCACCCATGCCGGTGATGCCCTGCACCTGTCCCAATCGGCGGTGTCCCGCCAGGTTCGGGCGCTCGAGGAATCGCTGAACACGGTGCTCTTCCACCGTCACGCACGGGGGCTGATTCTCACCGAGCAGGGCGAATTGCTGTTCGACGCCACCCGGTCGATGAACAAGCGCATCGAGGCGGCGACCGCCCGCATCCGCGACAGCGAGGAAGAGGTGTTCGGCGAATTGCGCGTGACGACCACGATCGGGTTCGGCTCGCTCTGGCTCGCCCCGCGCCTGCCCAAGCTTTACGAGAAATATCCCGACCTCAACATCGACCTGATGCTCGAAGAGCGCGTTCTCGACCTGCCGATGCGCGAGGCCGATGTCGCGGTGCGGATGAAGGAACCCAGCCAGGCCGACCTGATCCGCAAGCGCCTGATGTCGATCCGCATGCGGCTTTACGCATCGCCCGAATACCTGGCCCAGCACGGTACGCTCGAGAGTATCGAGGACATCGCCAAGCATCGGCTGATCTGCCAGAATCCCCGCGCCGCACAGGTCAGTGCGGGCATGATGCTGGTGCAGCAACTTCTGACCTATGACATCCGCTCGACGCTGACGGTGAACAACTACTTCGGCGTGCTGCAAAGCGTGCTGTCGGGTCTCGGGATCGGCGTTCTACCCGATTACATCATCGAGGATTTTCCCACCATCCGACGCGTGTTGCCAGACGTGGAGTCGATCGAAGTCCCTGTTTTTCTTGCCTATCCCGAAGAGCTTCGCCAATCCAAACGCATCGCGGCGTTTCGCGATTTCGTGCAGGAAGAGATTTTCGCGCACCGTCAGACCCGCAAGGCGCTCGAGGCCGAGTAGCGACGCAACTGTGACCCATGCGCCTCACGCATAGCGGGAATGACATATGTCACGGGCGAAGACTATTGCCATGCAACGGACCGATGACATATTTGGCACATATGAGGTGAAACGCTGATTTGCGCATCATCTTCATACCTCCCTGTTGGACTTCGGCCGAGCTTAATGCTCGGCCTTTTTTTTGCCGTCCATGTTAGAGAGCACACGCGGCCGTCGGGGAATCAGAGGATGGGTCACATCAGAATTCGCTGGGATCTTCTTGTGCGTCCGTTCTGGCTGACGCTTGGTGGCGTGGCCCTTGTACTGGGCCTGATCGGGGTTGTGCTGCCGGTGCTGCCCACGACGCCCTTCATTCTTCTTGCGGCCTTCGCCTTTGGCAAGAGCTCACCCCGACTTCGCGCGTGGTTGCAGACCCATCCTGTCTTCGGCGGCCCGATTCACGATTGGGAAAGCCGGGGCGCCATCGCGACACGCCACAAGACGCTGGCCGTCGTGATGATGGGCGCGACCTTTGTCATCAGCCTGATCCTCGCGCTGCCCGCGCATGTCCTGATCATCCAGGCGGTCTGCCTGGGCGGTGCCGCGCTTTTCGTGCTCAGCCGACCCTCGGCCTGATCGCGGCCCACCCGTCCGCCGATGCCGTTGTGCTGACCGAGGGCATGTCATAAGAAGCCGCAACACGCGTGCCGACAGGACCAGACCCATGCAAGAGCCAGCCATCACCGAAGACCTGATCGCCGCCCACGGCATCAATGCAGATGAATACGCGGAGATCCTGCGGATCTTGAACCGCGAACCGACTTTTACCGAGTTGGGCATCTTCTCGGCGATGTGGAACGAGCACTGTTCCTACAAGTCCTCGAAAATCCATCTCAAGACGCTACCCACCACCGGCCCCCAGGTGATCTGCGGCCCTGGCGAAAACGCTGGTGTGGTCGATATCGGGGACGGGCAAGCCGTGGTGTTCAAGATGGAGAGCCACAACCACCCCTCGTATATCGAACCGTATCAGGGCGCGGCGACCGGGGTCGGCGGCATCCTGCGCGATGTCTTCACCATGGGCGCACGCCCCATCGCGGCGATGAACGCGCTGAGTTTCGGTGAAAAGGACCATCCCAAGACGCGCCAGCTTGTGCATGGTGTGGTCGAGGGCGTGGGCGGCTATGGCAACTGCTTCGGCGTGCCCACCGTGGGCGGTGAAGTGCGCTTCCACGCGGCCTATAACGGGAACTGCCTTGTAAACGCCTTTGCAGCCGGATTGGCGGATGCCGACAAGATTTTCTATTCCGCGGCCAGCGGTGTCGGGCGTCCCGTCGTCTATCTGGGCGCCAAGACCGGGCGTGATGGCGTCGGCGGTGCCACGATGGCGTCCGCCGAATTCGACGACACGATCGAGGAAAAACGCCCCACCGTTCAGGTCGGCGACCCGTTCACTGAAAAGCGTCTTATGGAGGCGTGTCTCGAACTGATGCAGACCGGCGCGGTGATCTCGATTCAGGACATGGGGGCGGCTGGCCTGACCTGTTCGGCGGTCGAGATGGGCGACAAGGGCAAGCTGGGCATTCGGCTTGATCTGGAAAAGGTGCCGCAGCGCGAGGCGCAGATGACCGCCTACGAGATGATGCTGTCGGAAAGCCAGGAACGCATGTTGATGGTGCTCGATCCGGCAAAGGAAACCGAGGCACGGGCGGTGTTCGACAAATGGGACCTCGACTTTGCCATCGTTGGCGAAACAATCGCCGAAGATCGTTTCCTGATCGTACACAATGGCGAGACCAAGGCAGACCTGCCGCTGTCGCGCCTGTCGTCATCCGCGCCCGAATACGACCGCCCGTGGACCCCGTCCGAGGCGCCCGCGCCGCTGGACGATGTGCCCGGCGTCGATCCCATCGACGCGCTCAAGGCACTGATCGGCAGCCCGAACTATTGCGCCCGCAACTGGGTGTTCGAACAATATGACACGATGGTCATGGCCGACACGGTCGAAGGCCCCGGCTGGGGCGCGGGCGTGATCCGTGTGCACGGCACCGACAAGATGCTGGCCTTCACCTCGGATGTGACGCCGCGCTACGTCAAGGCGAACCCGGTCGAGGGCGGAAAGCAGGCCGTGGCCGAAGCGTTCCGCAATCTGTGTGCCGTCGGGGCCAAGCCGTTGGCGACAACTGACAACCTGAACTTCGGCAATCCCGAAAAGCCCGAGATCATGGGCCAGTTCGTCGGCGCGCTGCAAGGCATCGGCCGCGCCTGCGAGGCGCTCGACATGCCCATCGTGTCGGGCAACGTGTCGCTTTACAATGAAACCGACGGGCAAGGCATCCTGCCCACACCCACCATCGGCGCCGTCGGCCTGATCGCGGCGGGCGAAGAGCCGATCCTCGGCCGCGCCCGCGACGGGCACGTGGCGCTGTTGGTCGGCGACACTCAAGGCCATCTGGGCCAGTCGGCGCTGCTGTACGAGGTTTTCAACCGCGAGGATGGCGATGCACCCGCCGTCGACCTGATCGCTGAACGCCGCAATGGCGAGTTCATCCGCGACAACCGCGACTACGTCAAGGCGTGCACCGATCTGTCCGATGGCGGCCTTGCGCTGGCAGCCTTCGAAATGGCCTGCAATTCGCAGGTCGGCGTGGTGATCGACGAAACCGATCAGGGCAAGCTGTTCGGGGAAGACCAGGGACGGTACCTTGTCGCCTGCAATTTCGATCAGGCCGAATGGCTGATGCTTGCCGCAGGACGGGCGGGCGTGCCGATTGCCTCGGTCGGGCGCTTCACCGGCGACCGGGTCAAGCTGGGCGGATCGGACGCGCCGCTGTCCGAGCTGTCCGAGCTGCACATGACCGCCTTTGCCGGTCACTTCGCCTGAGCTTGAACCCTCCGGGGACGCGGCGGGCGTGACGGCCCTGCCCGCTGCGGCCCAAGGCGGCTTCAGATCATCGGAACCATGCGCCCCATTGGTTCCGATGCGATGGCCAGCGCCTCTTCGAGATCGACGCTCTTGTCGAACAGCGCGCGCCCGACGATGGCCCCCGAGACTTTCGGCACGTATTTCAACCGCGAGATCCCGTCCAGAGACCGGGCGATCCCGCGCGAGATCACCGGCGCCCTGGCCACGTCTGCCAGCTGCGTGACAAGCGCCAGCGCATCTTCGGCTTCGCCCAGGTCGGCGTCGATGTCGGTCACGATGATGGCCGCCAGCGGATCGCTGTCGAACCAGCCCAGGAATTCCCGTGGCCTGTAGGCGCTGGCCTGACGCCAGCCGTCGCTCATCACCTGACCCTGGTAGACATCCACCGCCAGCACGATCTGGTCGGGGAAGGCCTTTGCCGCCTGTTTGAGAAGGTCCGGCTGCAACAGCGCCACCGTGCCCAGCACGACCCGCCCGACACCACGATCGACCGCCTCCTGGATCGCCGCCATCGACCGGAAGCCGCCGCCCAGCTGCACCGGCGCGCCGGCCCTGCGGATGATCTCGTCGACAAGATCTCGGTTGCGGTCATCCCCGGCGATCGCGTCGAAATCGGTGACGTGAATCCACTGGGCACCGGCCTTGGCGAATTCGATCGCCTTCAGGACAGGATCGACATGCCAGATCTGCGGTTCCTCGAGCCGCCCGCGGAACAGGCTGACGCAGCGGCCGTTTTGAAGTTCGATCGTCGGGTAGAGGATCATTGGGGCCTCCCTTGGCTGTACGCGGTCAGCCTAGGCCCTGCGGCGCGGCGCGGTGTTCAGAATACGACAGGTGTGCGATGCGCATCGACGCCGGGTGCGATTTTCGGCCGGACATGAAAAAACGCCCCGGATCGCTCCGGGGCGCTCAGGTTCTGCGGGGAAAGGACTACTCCGCAGGAATTTCAGCCGTCCGGCGGCCGCCACCGACAAGGCTGTCGGGTAGCACGAAGGCCACGAGGACGAAGACGGCGCCGATCGCGATACCCAGCAGATCCCCCGACAGCGCCATCAGCCCGTCATAAGACGCGCCCGGCACCGACCCCAGCGTCACCTTTCCACCGGCCAGGTCATCAAGCAGGCCCGAGGCTTTCCACGCCGGGTACGTCGCCATGTAGGCAGCGGCGCCGAAGAGCCCGCCCGCGATGAAGAAGAGCGCATCCTTGCGCCCCGATGCGGCGGCACAGACCCCGGTGCCCGGACAATAGCCCGATGCGGCCCAGCCCGCGCCCAGAAGCAGGCCGCCGATGAAGACGCCGATATAGGCGGCCTTGACCGACATGTGGCCGACGTCGACCAACCCCAGCATCTGGCCGCCGAACATCAGGATCGACCCGGTGCCGATGGCCAGAAGGATGGTTTTCATCAGGTGCAGCCGCCGAAGCGTCAGCATCCCGCCGATCCAGTTGGGGTTCGTCGCCCCGATCCGGTCCAGCACCGCGCCGAAGGCGGCGCCAATCACGATCGCAAGAAGAATGGAGGTCATGGCTCAGCCCCTTTTGTACATCAGCATGGCGGTGGGAATGGCGGCCGCAAAGGCCCCGGCGGCAAAGATGTAGCCCGACAGCGCGGTCTGCATCATGCCCGACATCATGTGTCCCGAGGTGCAGCCTCCCGCAAGGCGCGCACCGTAAAGCACGATGAAGCCGCCGAGGAAGGCGACCGCGTAGCGCATCATCGGCGTGTCGCCGTAATTGGCCCGCCAGATCGCCGGGGCGGCGCGTTCTTCTGCGTCGATCCCGCCGCGCAACCGCGCCGACAGGAACGCGCCCGCCGCCATCGCCAGCACGAAGATGAAGCTGTAGTTCAAGGGGTTCGCCGCGCTCTTGGCGTATTTGCCATCCGATTTCGCCATGTAGGCATTGGTCGAGGTATAGCCGTCCTCAGTCCGGCTGATGAAATCGGGGCTCACCGCGTCGGCCACGATCCCGTCGAGGATCACGAACTGCGTCGACACCCCGATGGGTTTGACCAGCAGCACGGCGGCGAAAAACACCAACCCGAGCAGCAGCCCCCCGGTTTTCCAGTTGAGTACCATCTGTTGCGCTCCTTCATATTCTTTTTCCAGAATATCAAAGAACGGCGTCCGGGGGTTTGATCTGAGTCAACTACATTCAGCTTTGAGAATACGTCATCCAGGTCTGCGAGCGATGAAGTCGAGCAGCGCCGACCGCCCGCTATGGCCCTCGCCCTCGTCCAACTCTGCCTCGTAGGCGTCGCACAGGGCAATGTCCCAGCCCTCGAACAGCGCGGTCAGACGCGCTTCGGTATAGAGATTTTCCTCGGCCTTTGGCCCGCCGGTGCCGTAGTCGAGCTGTTTCGGCGTGTAGCCATGCAGCATGATCAGCCCGCCGGGGCGGACGGCGCGTTTCATGTGGTCGAATAGAGTGGTGCGGTCCTCGGGTCCGACAAACTGGATGAACACACCCAAGACGATGTCGAACGCCGCCTCCGGCCAGACCCAGTCGAACAGGTCGGCCTGCAGAAAGGTTGGAGAGACACCGGCCTTTACGGCAAGCGCCTTTGCCTTGGCAATCGCCGAGGGCGCGTAATCCACGCCCGTCACGTCAAGACCCTGCTGTGCCAGCCAGACCGCATTGCGGCCCTCGCCTTCGGCAATGCTCAGCACCGACTGACCCGGCGCGAACCATTCGGCGCGCCGGGTCAGGAATTGCGCCGGGGCCGTGCCGAAAAGATAGTCAGGCCGGTTGAAACGATCTTCCCACATGGGCGCGACCTTACCCGCCAACCGTGAAAGAGCAAGCCGCGCTTCGGCGATGGCCGATCGTCAAACGGCCCTCCCCGCGTCCGGGGAGGGCCATGACCTGTGTACCGGGTCCGGATCAACCGCCTTGCAGAAGCGGTGTGATCCGGCGAACGGCGGCGCGGCGGTTGGCGCGTTCCGACCCGCTGGTTTCCACCAGAAGGTCGCTTTCGCCGTAGCCTTGCAGCACCATGTTCTCGGGTGGGACATCGAAATATTCGGTCAGGGCAAGCGCCACCGATTCCGCACGCCGGTCCGACAGGGCAAGGTTGTAGGCATAATCGCCCACCGCATCCGTATGGCCCTCGATCAGGAACACCTCACCGGGATTGCGTTCGATGATGTCGCGCATCGCGGTGCCCAGCGCGCGCAGTTCCTCGGCCTCCTCGGCCCGAATCGCGGCACTGTCGGTCTGAAAGTTGATCGTGTTCACGCTGACCTGCGGGACCAGTTCGCGGACCGCATCGATGTTGCGCACCTGGTTGAGCGAGAAACGACGGTTCACCTGCGAAGCGTTCTGGGCCGCAAGCGCACGCTCGAGCGCAGCCTGGTCGGTCCTGTCATCGTAGACCATGCGCGCGCTGCCCGAGCGCTGGTCCGAGGTTTGCGGCAGATCGTTGACAACGACCTCTTCGGTCTGCTGCGTGTCGTCGAACAGGACCACTTCGGTTCCGTCCTGCAAGGTTCGCGTGCGGCGCAGCACCCGGCCATTTGCCGCACGAACCGTTTCCACGACGGTGCCGTCGTCATATCGCACCACGTTGCGCGTGGAGCCGTCATCGTATTCGTAGGTGGTGATATCGGCACCGGGGCGGCGCAACAGCACGTCGTCATTGCGCAAGACGCGGTACTGACCGTCATTCTCGACCACGACGCGGTCGCCGGTGTTCGACACGACCTGATCATCTCCGCTCAGGATATCGGCCAGCACGGCCGCACCGAAGGCTGCGATGCCGCCCTGGATGATCGGATCGAGACCGCCGTCGTCGTCGTCCTCGTCGGTGCGGGCTTCCTCGGTTTCCTGTTCGGACGCATCAGCGGGCGCCTGCGTGACGTCGGTCGCGAAATCCTCGCTGGACTGGCGCACGGTCTCTTGCGTGACGGTTTCCTGAACCGCTTCGGGTTCCGCGCCGGTCGCGTCGGCACCGGCGGCCGCCGCGGCAGCAACCCCTGCGGTATCGGCGGCGGCCGCCGCATCGGCCTGCGCCTGCGGGTCCAGCTCTTCGACCTCGGCGACCGGAGTTTCGGCGTCCGCAGCAGTTTCCGGCGCGCCCGCGTCACCGGCGGTCTCGGCATCCGCGCTTGCGGTCTGGTCCTCTTCCGGGGTGGCATCGGTTTCGGCTGCCACATCTGCTTCTGCTTCGGCGGCTGCACCGCCGGTCTCGGCATCCGCTGCCGGTGCGGTATCCTGCGCCGCCACATCGGTGTCGCCGACCGGCGGTTCGGTGGTCGCGGCAGTTTCGGTGTCGGCCTCCGCCTGCGCATCGGCCTCGAGCGCGGCTGCCAGATCGTCGCCTTCCGCGTCTCCGGTCGGGGTCTCGGCTGACTCAGTTGCACCGGTGACCGGTTCTTCGACTTCCGTCGCAGCCGGGGCCTCGGCTTCTGTCGTGGTCTCTGGCGTTGTCTCGGTTTCTGCCGTGGCTTCGGCTTCCGCCGGGGTGGCGTCATCATCGTCCGTGGCGACATCCGACCCGTTCACGGCAGTCTCGGCTGGCACGTCTCCAACAATCTCGTCGGACGTGTCGGTTTCCGCTGCCTCGGTTTCTGCCGTCTCAATTTCCTCACCCTCGGTTTCCGCCGCTGCCGCAGCCTCGGCGTCCGGGGCCGCTCCGGCTTCGGTGCGGTTTGCCATTTCCAGCAGCCGCTCGGCATCGACCCCGTCCAGAGTGACCCCGGCTTCGTTCAGGTCTTCGAGCATGGTCAGAACTTCGCGCTGCATCGCCGGGTCGCCCTGCGCCGTCTGGACAAGATCGCAGTCCAGCGCGTCCGGCTGTGGGGCATCGGCTGCGCAGAGCGTCTGCAATGCCTGCATCAACTGCGTCATCTGGCCCGGAGGCAGCGCGCCGTTCATCTGCTGCGCCGATATCGGCCCGCCCAGCGCGATGGTCAGCGCCGTGGCCGAAGCCGTCATGAGATTGAGCGGTTTCATCGTGGTCTCCTTGTCCTGTGCCCATCTGGGCTTAAGGAGAGAACGCACCGCGCAGGATTTTGGTTGCTCGGCGCCCCGGCGGACGCCCGCTCAGCGGCCCGGCATCCAGAGGCCGGACAGAACGGCCCTCACAGCATCCCGATCAATCGCGCCTTTTCGCCCGGATCGTCAGGGCGGGATATGGCGATTGCCAGCTCTTCAAGCGACTGGATCGAATGCCCGGCGCGAAAGCTGTCCACATGCGGAAGCATCGCCCGGATGCCGGTCGCCTTGGGCGCAAACCCGTCCCAGCGCAGCAGCGGGTTGAGCCAGATCAGGCGGCGCGACGAGAGATGCAGCCGCTCCATTTCCTTTTCCAGCGCGCCGGACGCGTCACGGTCCAGCCCGTCGGTGATCAGCAGCACGACCGCGCCCTGCCCCATGACGCGCCGCGACCAGTCGCGGTTGAAATCATGCAGGCATTGACCGATCCGCGTGCCGCCCTCCCAATCCTGCGCCTCGGCGCCGGCGGATTTGAGCGCTGCGTCCACATCGCGCGTCGCCAGGTGGCGGGTGATGTTCGTCAGGCGCGTGCCAAACGTGAAGGCATGAACCTTGGCCCAGCCCGCGCCTTTCTCGTTCGCGACGGCGTGCAGGAAATGCAGCACCATGCGGGAATACTGGCTCATGGAACCGGAGATGTCGCAGAGCACCACCAGATTGGGCCAGCGCGGGCGCGGTGTCTTGCGGGCGATAGAGCGGATCTCGCCGCCATGGCGCATGGATTTCATCAGCGTGCGCCGGAAATCCGCCTGCTTGCCCAGCACTGACGCGGTGCCGCGCCGCGACGGGATCGGTTTGACCGGCAGGGTCAGGCGGGCCAGCATGCGCTTGGCCTCGGCCACCTCGGCGGTGCTCATCTGTTCGAAATCCAGCGTCCGCAGCTTTTCCTCGGTCGACATGGTAAGGGTCGACTTGATCTCGATCTCGGTGCCTTCTTCGGATTGCTCGGCCTCTGGCACGTCAGGCAGATTGTCGTCCAGAAGCGCCTGCGCGGCGCGTTTTTCACCGGACGCGGCTGATTTTTCCTCCTGCACGCCGCGAATGGCGGGCAGCATGAAGGACATCATGTGTTCGAGATAGCGCGGATCGCGCCAGTAAAGCCGGAAGACCTGCGCAAAGATCACCCGGTGTTCGGGGCGGTTCACGAAACAGGCATGCAGCGTCCAGAAGAAATCCATCCGCTCGGTGAACCCCGCCGCCTCGACCGCGCGGATGGCGTCGATCACCCGGCCGGGGCCGATGGGAAGACCGGCCCGGCGGAGGGCGCGCGCGAAGTGGATGATGTTCTGCGCCAGACGTGGGTTTTCGGGCAGTTCGAGGGGGATGTATTCGGCCATTACATGGCCGACTGGAGGCTCTGCCTCCAGACCTCCGGGATATTTTTGAACCAGAGAAGCATCATGCCGGTTCGAGAGATGCCTTGGCTTCATCGAGCAGGCGTTTGGCTTCGGATCCCTGCAGTTTCTGGATGTCGTCCTGGTATTTCAGGATCGCGCCCAGCGTGTCGGAAATCAGCTCGGGAGACAGGTCGATCACGTCCAGCGCCAGCAGGCACTTGGCCCAGTCGATGGTTTCGGCGACACCCGGTTTCTTGAAGATGTCCTCGGTGCGCAGGCGCTGCACGAAGGCGACGATCTCGCGGCTGAGCGTGGCGGAGGCTTCGGGCGCGCGGGCGTGCAGAATTTCGAGTTCGCGGTCGAAATTCGGGTAATCGACCCAGTGATAAAGGCAGCGGCGCTTGAGCGCGTCATGCACTTCGCGGGTGCGGTTCGAGGTCAGGATCACGATGGGCGGCTCTGGCGCGGTGATCGTTCCCATCTCGGGGATCGTCACCTGAAAGTCGGACAAGGCTTCGAGCAGGAACGCCTCGAACGGCTCGTCGGTGCGGTCCAATTCGTCGATGAGCAGCACCGGCGCGCCATTGGCATCCGGGCGCATCGCCTCGAGAAGCGGGCGTTCGACAAGGAAATCGGGGCCAAACAGCTCGCGTTGCAGCATGTCGCGGTCGGCAGTGCCCGACGCCTCGGCGGTGCGGATGGCGATCATCTGGGCCGGGAAGTTCCATTCGTAGACGGCACTTGAGGCATCCAGCCCTTCGTAGCATTGCAGCCGGATCAGCTTGCGACCCAGCGAGGCGGCGAGCGCCTTGGCGATTTCGGTCTTGCCAACCCCCGCCTCGCCTTCCAGAAACAGCGGCCGGCCCAGCTTGAGCGACAGGAACACCACGGTGGCGAGCGCCCGTCCGCAGACATAGCCGGTGTCGGCCAGCATGGATTGAACGGCGTCGATACTGTCGGGTGTCTGCATGGGATGCTCCTTTGTCACAGGCCTTGCTGCCCCGTGGCTACCCCCGAGGTCAATAGCGCCAAGGTCGCACGTGACGCGCCTGAATTGACGCGCAACGTGCGACCTGACAGATTTGGCGCATTGATTTCCTAGTGTGCAGGCCCCTGTTCCGTGAGCATCACCGCCGTTCTGTGTGTCCGCAACGAGGCGGCGTTCCTGCTCGACTGGCTGGCGTGGCACCGCAGCGCGGGCGTCAGCGATTTCGTCGTGGTGTCGAACGAGTGCGAGGATGGCACCGATGCCATGCTCGACCGATTGCAGGCGCTGGGCGGGCTGACGCATCTCCGCAACGCCGCACCTTATGGCAAGGGCGGCATCCAGTTCAGCGGGCTGAAGCTGGCGGGCAAGACCGAGGCGGTGAAGAAGGCGGATTGGCTGGTGGCGCTGGATATCGACGAGTTCGTGACCGTTCATGTCGGCGACCGCACCCTTCCCGCGTTGATTGGTGCCCTGCCCGAAGCGACGGCGATCACGCTCACATGGCGCAATTTCGGCAATGCTGGCGTCGTGACCTATGAGGACGCGCCCGTGCCCGTGCTATTCATCCGCACGGGGCCGCGCATCCTTGCATGGCCGTGGCGCGCGGCGATGTTCAAGACGCTCTATCGCAATGACAGGACCTACCGGAACCTTGGGGTGCACCGTCCTCGCAACCCGGTGGAAGACCGCCTGGCGGAGGCGCGCTGGTACGATGGTGCGGGCCGTGCATTGCCCCCCGACATGGCCAATGGCCGCATCTTTTCCGATTACACCCTGCCGCAACATGATCTGGTGCAGCTCAATCATTACCCGCTGGGCGCGGTGGAAAGTTATCTGCTCAAAGCCGACCGCGGCCGCGCGGTGCATAGCGAGGACAGGCTTGGCCTTGATTATTGGGTCGAGCGCAACCTGGGCACCGAGGAAGACCGATCCGCCCTGCCGCTCTGGGATCGAGCCCGGCCGATCCGGGACAGGCTTGCCGCCGATCCAACCCTTAGCGACCTGCACGGACGCGCCGTGGCCTGGCGCAAGGAGCGCCTGCGGCAGCTGTTGCAAGAAGACCGCTACCGCGATCTTTACGGGCGGCTCCTCATGTCACCGCCGTCGCGACCCGTGCCGGTCGAGGCTGCAAGGATGCTGTTGCAGGGCGCGCGGGCAGCGGCACGAAACGACGATCAATCTTCATAGACTCCCCTGCATTTTGGCTCAATTCTGCCAAATTCCGCACGTAGGTCTTGCGGCAATCAAAGACCTGTCAACAGGCGCGCAGATACGAGGACACGTGGATCATGCAGGACGGTTTCGAGCCCTATACAGTCACCCTGACTGATTTGCGTCCGGCGCAGTGGCTTCAGGAAATGAAGGCGCTTGGCGATCAGCATGGCTTCTTCGAACCGCTGGGCGCGCACCACAATGCCGCCTTCATCGAAAAGGGCGACACCCTGCTGGTGAGCTTTGAATCGCTGCCCGCGATCCAGGCCCTGTCCGAACAGGCCCGACCGGTCGGATTCGACCTGGCGCTTGCCAATGACTGGTCCTGCCTGAGCGTCCTCAGCAACCGCGACACGTGGTTCCGCGATGGCGAGGTTTACGGTTTTTTCGACCAGATGACCGATGACGGCTTTTTCGAGGATTTCGACCGGGTGATCTTTTTCGGGGCCGGACCCTGTGGTTATGCCGCCTGCGCCTTTTCCGTGGCCGCGCCCGGCGCCACGGTGGTCGCCCTCGAACCGCAGGCAACGCTTGATCCGCGCGTCACCGAATGGGACGACCGCTTCGTGCAGATGCGCAAGACGGATTTCACCGACCGCTACGGCTTTGCCCCGGACATGCTCGAGGCGGCTGGCAGGGCTTTTGTCCTCTACGATCCCGAGCGGCCGCTTGACGCGATGCATGCCGCGCTGTTCGAACGCGGTGGCATCAAACGCTTCCGTGCCCGGCACCTTGGCGGCGGCATGCAGGCCTATTTCAGCCAGATGGGGACCCTTGTGCCGCTTGTCACAAGCGCTGCGAATGGCACGCTGGACGACAACCTTTTTGCACGGCTTTACCGCAAGCGCCGCGAAAACGTGACTTATTGCAAGAAGCTGTTCGGCGCGCTGGAGGCAAAGGACAAGCCCTACATGGCCGAAGCGGTCTGTGCCTATATCGTCGACGCCTTTGGCGCACCACGCTACCGACGCAAACTCAAGTCGATGCAGCAGGCCCGTATCGGCGAAACCGCGGCCGAGTGAAGCCTAGCGCGTGACAGAAGGTCGTGTTACGCCCGGCGCATGACCGATACGCTGACACTCCGCACCCCCGATGACTGGCATCTGCACTTGCGCGATGGCGCAATGCTGCGCGCCGTGGCCCCGGAAACCGCGCGCCATTTCGCCCGTGCCATCATCATGCCCAACCTTGTGCCGCCCGTCGTAACGGGCGCCGATGCCGCCGCCTACCGCGACCGCATCCTGGCCGCCCTGCCCAAGGGAGCCGACTTCACGCCGCTGATGACGCTTTACCTGACCGAGGACACCGATCCCGACGACCTGGCCCGCGCTTATGCCGACGGCCTGATCACCGCGGTCAAGCTGTATCCGGCAGGCGCCACCACCAATTCCGCATCCGGCGTGACGAATTTCGACAAGGTGCGCGCCGTGCTGGAAAAGATGGCCGAGATCGGCTGTCCGCTTTGCGTCCATGGGGAAGTGACCGACAGCGAGATCGACATCTTTGATCGCGAGGCGGTCTTCATCGACCGCGTGCTTGACCCGATCCGCCGCGCCACGCCGGGTCTGCGGGTCGTGATGGAACACATCACCACCATGCAGGGTGTCGAATACGCCACCGAAGGCGGGCCGGACCTTGGGGCCACGATCACCACGCATCACCTCGTGATCAACCGCAACCACATCCTCGCCGGAGGGATCAAGCCGCATTACTATTGCCTGCCGGTCGCCAAGCGCGAAGAACACCGGATTGCCCTGCGCCGCGCCGCGACCAGTGGCGATCCGACCTTTTTCCTGGGCACCGACAGCGCGCCGCACACGGACGCGAACAAGCTGCTGCCCTGCGGCTGCGCCGGGTGTTTCACCGCGACCAACACGATGTCGATCCTCGCGCAGGTCTTTGAAGAGGAAGGCACGCTGGACAGGCTGGAATCCTTCACCAGCATCAACGGTCCCAAATTCTATCGCCTGCCGGCCAATGAGGGGACCATCACCCTGACCCGGGGCGACCCGGTGGCATATCCTTCCCGGATCGAAACCGAGGACGGCCCGGTCACGGTGTTCGATCCCGGCTATCCGTTGCATTGGCGGGTGGAGCCTTAGCGCCAGCGTCGTTCACCGCTCCATCGCAGCCTTGCCAGACCGGATCCTGTCGCGGAATTTCGCGATTCTCGCGATGCGGGTTTCCGTTCCGCGCGCGCCGCAAGTCTCGGCCTGCGCGTCTTGCCGCCCTCAAGCTTCCCGACAGTCCACTGCACACTCTTTTCCTCTTCCAGGAAACCCGCTAGAGCCATGCAAAAGACGGAGCCCGCATGATCCCCTCATCCTACCCGCCCGCCGAAGACATCGCCCGCCTGACCGCCCGGATGCTGCTCGAGATCGGGGCGGTGAATTTCCGGCCCGAGGATCCGTTCATCCTTGCCTCCGGCCTGCCGTCCGCGACCTATATCGACTGCAGAAAGCTGATTTCCTTTCCGCGCATCCGCTCCACCCTGATGGATTTCTTGACCGTCACGGTGATGCGCGACGCCGGGTTCGAGGCGTTCGACAACATCGCAGGCGGCGAAACGGCGGGCATCCCCTTTGCCGCACTTGTGGCCGAGCGCATGGCGCTGCCGATGACCTATGTCCGCAAGAAGCCCAAGGGCTATGGCCGCAACGCCCGCATCGAAGGGGCGATGACCGAAGGCCAGCGCGTGCTTCTGGTCGAGGATCTGACCACCGATGGCGGATCGAAGCTGAGCTTCGTGGACGCGATCCGGGAAACCGGGGCCACCTGCGGCCATACGGCGGTGATCTTTTATTACGACATCTTTCCCGAGACCACCAAGACCCTTGGCGATCACGGCGTGACCTTGCACCATCTGTGCACCTGGTGGGACGTGCTGGCCGAGGCGCGCGCGCAAGGCGCGTTCGACGACGCGACCCTGACCGAGGTCGAGGCGTTCCTCAAAGCACCCCGCGCGTGGCAGGACGCGCGGGCGTAACCCCGCTGAGGATCTGGCACCCCAGGGTCTGCCGCAGCGCGCCGATAAGGTCGTCCAGCGTTTCGGCCTGCACGTAAAGCCCTCCGGTGCGATCCGCGAGGCAGCGCGCCACCGGCTCTGTCATCATGTCCTGCGGCTGGTCCGGCCAGGCGAAATGCGCACCGCGCACGCGAAAGCCGATGACGTGCACAATCATGTCCGCGCCCGCCGCCAGCTCTGCCGCCAACTGGCACGGCGCACCGCCGCAGGTTTCCTTGCCGTCGGTGACCAGCACGATTTCGCCCGGCCTGGTCTTGTAGTCGAGCACCTCCGCCGCCGCGGCGATCGCGTCGGTCAGCGGGGTTTCCCCCGCCGGCTGCAAGCGGTCGATCTCCGAGAGCATCCGATCGGCCGCATCCGATTCGGGCGGGAAGCGGACCACCACGCTGGCACAGCCGTCCCGCCGTCCGAAGCCGTAGGTCACCAAACCCAGCCGTCGTACCGGCGCGACCTGCGGGATCACCCTGCGCAGCGCACGGCGGGCGTCGAAGATTCGCGGCTCGTCCATCAGGTTGAACCCCATCTCGGCCATCGAACCCGACCCGTCGAAGACCACCATCGCGTCGCGGGTGCAGGTCTCTTGCGCCTGCACCGGGGCCATCCCGATAGCGCCAACAACCACAGCGTTCAGAATCGCTTTCATCTTGCACGCGCCTTTCCCAGGGTCACCTCAGCGTCGCACGCGCCGACAGATGCTGCAAACGCCGGGTCACCTCTGGCAACAGGCGGCTTGCTGCGTGTCACCTGCGTCACAGTGAGTCGAGATCCACACCAGATATTGACCTGAATGGCCCTGATGTCGCAAGATGAAGCGTTGATACCGAACCCGCGGCTTTTCCACAGGTTATACATTTTGCCCTGTGCCGGACATGTCGCTACCTCGGGTCTCGGTGCAGCAGGGGAAAACCATGAATGAAATAACCGCCTTCAATCCAACCGGCGCGGAAATCCAGAACCCCGAAACGATGCCGCACTCGATCGAGGCCGAGCAGCAGCTTCTGGGCGCCATCCTGACCAACAACGATGTATTCGACCGGGTGGCGTCGATCATCGGGCCGCAACATTTCTACGACCCGGTGCATGCGCGCATCTTCGACATTGCCTCGGCGCGGATCGCCAAGAACAACCTCGCCTCCCCGGTGACGCTCAAGGCGTTCATGGAGGATGACGAGGGCCTGAAAGAGCTGGGTGGCCCGGCCTATCTGGCACGCCTGGCCGGGGCGGCGATCAGTTCGTTTGCGGTGCGCGACTATGCGCAGATGATCTACGACCTTGCCGTGCGCCGGGACCTGATCGCACTGGGACGGGACATCAGCGCCAAGGCCGCCAAGGTGGATGTGGCGTCGGAACCGCGAGAACAGATCGTCGAGGCGGAACAGGCGCTCTACAAGCTGGCCGAACAGGGGCGCAGCGAGAGCGGGTTCCAAAGCTTCCTCAAGGCCGTCACCGATGCGGTCAACGTGGCCAATGCCGCCTATCAGCGCGAAGGCGGGCTGGCGGGCATCTCGACCGGGCTGGTCGACATGGACCGCAAGCTCGGGGGCCTGCACAAGTCGGACCTTCTGATCCTCGCCGGACGTCCGTCGATGGGCAAGACGTCGCTGGCGACGAACGTGGCCTTCAACATCGCCAAGGCCTATCGCAAGGGCGTCCGTCCCGACGGCACCGAGGGGACGGTCGAAGGCGGCGTCGTGGGGTTCTATTCGCTGGAAATGAGCGCCGAGCAGTTGGCCGCGCGGATCCTGTCGGAAGCCTCCGAAGTGCCGTCCGAACAGATCCGACGCGGCGACATGACCGAGGCCGAGTTCCGCCGCTTCGTAGAAGCCGCCAAGTCGCTCGAGGCGTGCCCGCTCTATATCGACGACACGCCTGCCCTGCCGATCAGCCAGCTTGCCGCCCGCGCCCGCCGCCTGAAGCGGACGCACGGGCTCGACGTGCTGATGGTCGACTACCTTCAGCTGGTGAAGGGAACCGGCAAGGGCGAGAACCGCGTGAACGAGGTCTCAGAGATCACGCAGGGACTCAAGGCCATCGCCAAGGAACTGGACATCCCGGTGATCGCGCTGTCGCAGCTGTCGCGCCAGGTGGAAAGCCGCGAGGACAAGCGGCCGCAACTGTCGGACCTGCGGGAATCGGGATCGATCGAACAGGATGCCGACGTGGTGATGTTCGTGTTCCGCGAGGAATACTACAAGGAACGCGAGAAACCGGGCGAACACGAGCTCGAAAAGATGGCCGCGTGGCAAGACGAGATGGAGCGCCTGCACGGGCGCGCCGAGGTCGTCATCGGCAAGCAGCGCCACGGCCCCATCGGAACGGTCGAACTGAGCTTCGAAGGCCGGTTCACGCGCTTCGGCAACCTCGTCAAACCCTGGCAACAGGGCGTCGAAGACATGTGACGCGCGGGGCGGGACCGGTCCTGCCCCACATCAAATTCGTCGCATCCCCGAGACAAAGCCGCGCCGGGGTTTTTTCACGCTTGACCGATTGGTCAGACATGCACAAACACCGCGCATGGCACAGTCTTTACTAACAATTGATCTTGGTGCGATCTGCGCCAATTGGCGCGCTCTGGCGCAGATGAACGCGGGCGAAACCGCCGCCGTGGTCAAGGCCGATGCCTATGGGCTGGGTGCCGAACCCGTCGCCAAGGCTCTGGCCGACGCAGGCGCGCGGACGTTTTTCGTGGCGCTGGCCGAAGAGGGTGTCGCGCTGCGCAACGTGCTTGGCCCTGACGTCACGATCTGCGTCTTCGGCGGGCACATGGCGGGCGATGCGGCGCTGATCCGGGATGCGAACCTTGTCCCCATGATCAACTCCATCGACCAGATGCTGCGCCATGTCGAAGCGCTGCCCGGCCACCCCTTTGGCGTCCAGCTTGACAGCGGGATGAACCGGCTGGGGATGGAGCCAGCCGAATGGTCCGCCCTGCGCGACATCGCCCTGAGCCAGAAGCCCGTACTGGTGATGAGTCATCTGGCCTGCGCCGATGAACGCGCGCATGGCATGAACGCCTTTCAGCTTCAGACCTTCCGCCAGATGACCGACGGGATCGACGCACCGCGCTCGCTTGCCGCGACCGGCGGGACGATCCTCGGGCCGGATTACCATTTCGACATGACGCGCCCCGGCATCGGGCTTTATGGCGGCCTGCCCTTTGTCGATGCGCGTCCCGTCGTGTCGCTGGCGATCCCGGTGATTCAGGTGCGCGAGGTCAATCCCGGCGAATCCGTGGGCTATGGCAACAGCTGGGTGGCGCGGGTGCCCGGCAGGATCGCCACGATATCGGCAGGTTACGCGGACGGCATCATTCGGGCGATGGGCCCCAAGGCGCATGTCTGGGCGGGCGAGACCCGCTGCAAGATCGTCGGACGGATCTCGATGGATTTGATCGGCGTCGATGTGAGCGCGATCACCAAGATGCCCGAAACGGTCGAGTTGTTGGGGCGGCATCAATCCATCGACATGCTGGCGGATGCGGCCGGCACGATCGGCTACGAGATCCTGACATCGCTTGGTGGGCGCTATGCCCGTCGGTATGTCGGCGGATGACGCCGCGCCCGTCATGAGCTTTTTCGACCCCTCCCCGGTCCTTCTGGCCTATATCTTCGTCCAGCGTTTCGTGTATTTCGAACTGCTCGCCCTTTTGGCGCTACTGCGCCTGATCGGCGGTCGTGGCATGGCGCGGATGCCTGCGTTGATCACCTTGCTGATCTGCGCCGCCGCGATCTTTGCCACGTTTGCCCCGGCGCTCGGGCTTCAGACGGTGCCGCTTTATGGCGACATCGCAAGAGCGCTGGCGATGGGCGGCGGGCTGGCCCTGCCGCTGGTCGCCTCGGCCATATTCGCCACCAGCCTCGGGATCCCGGCGCGACGGTGGCGCTGGATCGACCTGTTGCATGCCGTGGGTGTGCTGGCCTTTCTGGGCCTCTGGATCGCGACGCGGCTCTAGGACATGGCCGCCCTCAAGTGGATCAACCTGACGCTTCTGGTGCTCTATCCCCTCGCCTGGGCCGCGCCACTGATGCGGGCGGGGTTGCTGCCGCTCTTCGGGCTAAATGAAATCAGCGTGCTGACCGGACTTCAGGCCCTCTGGGGCACCGATATCGTGCTGGCCCTGATCGTGACCGTGTTTGCGCTTTTTGCGCCTTACGTCAAAACCATCGGCTTGGCCCTGATCCAGTTCGGGTATCTGAGCCGCCGCGTCCTGCCCACCCTGACGTTTCTGGGCAAGCTGGCCATGGCCGACGTGTTCCTGATCGCGATCTATGTCACCATCGTCAAGGGAATCGGCATCGGGCGGATCGAGACCGCCTGGGGGCTTTACCTCTTCACCGGCTGCATCCTGGTGTCCCTGGGTATTGGCATCGCCGAGACACGCCGCACGCAGGATTGATCTTGCAGCGGAAACAATTCGGCAGCCTCAGGCCCATTGTTCACATCTTCGGCCTCGCAATGGAAAATGGTTAAAAAACAGTATGTCCTCGGCCGCCTTCGGCATAAACTTGCCGATGTTGCTGACATTTAAGATGGTTGCGCGGGGGTTTGCGATGATTGGTGCGATGCGTTCGCTTGTTGTGTCCACGGGCTGGCTTGCCCAGAGGCTGATGTTCCTGACGCTCGCCGCGAGTGGCTTGGGGCTGTTGGGCTACACGCTGGCCTGTGCTTTCGGACACGCGCCCTGGCTCGAGATGACCGCAACATTCGGGGGCGTCGCCTATCCGCAAGCCGGACCGGTCGTACAGATCGGCCTGACGGCGCTGGTCTTTGGTTTTTGCGCCTTCCTGCCGGCAAATGCCCGGATCATGGCGCTCGAAACCTCGCATCGGCGGTTTCAGATCTGCATGGAAGACGTCGCCCGCGCCTACCGGCTGTCACACGCGGCGGACCGGGACGGCGTGTTCAGGATGCGTTCGGAATTCGATTCGGTCCGCGAGCGCATGGCGTTCCTGCGCGATCATCCCGACCTGGCGGAACTGGAACCGTCGGTTCTCGAGGTCGCCAGCCAGATGAGCCACGTGTCCCGGGACCTGGCCCAGACCTATTCCGACCGCAGCGTGGCGCGGGCGCGCGACTTCCTGATCCAGCGCCAGCAGGAGATCGACGAATTCAACACCCGCCTCGACGCGGCCAAGGCCACCGCCGCCGAAATGCGGGTCTGGATCGACACGGTCGAACTTGAGGAAAGCGTGGCGCAGGCACAGCTGAACCGCCTGCACGCGGAATTGTCCGAGATCCTGCCGGACCTGCAGGGCGCCGAGGACGCGCCGCGTATCCCCGAGCGCAAGGTGCCTGCGTCGGCGAACCCGTCGGATCAGTGGGACGACCCCGGCGGCTATATGGACAATGACGACAACCGGATCGTCGAACTTCTGGCGCGGCGCGCCGCCGAATAAACCAGGACAGGACAGCGCCGCTTGCAGGCCCGCGCGGCTTGCGTCACAAGCGGCGTCATGGCGAAAACCAGCGCAACCTTTGTCTGCCAGACCTGTGGCAATTCCACGACCAAATGGTCGGGGCGCTGCGATGCCTGTGGCGAATGGAACTCGATCGTCGAAGAGGTGCCGCTGGCCGCCGGTCCGGCCGCCAGGACGCTGGGTGCGTCCAAGGGGCGGTCCCTGCCGCTGGGCGACCTGTCGGGCACCGAAGCCCCGCCACCGCGCACCACGTCGAACCTTGCCGAACTGGACCGTGTGCTGGGCGGCGGGCTGGTGCCGGCTTCGGCGCTGCTGGTCGGTGGCGATCCGGGCATCGGAAAATCGACCCTGCTGCTCCAGGCGGCGGCGGCCTTTGCAAATGCTGGTCTCAAGGTGGTCTATATCTCGGGCGAAGAAGCCAGCGCCCAGGTCCGCATGCGCGCAGCCCGGCTGGGCCTGCGTGAAGCGCCGGTCAAGCTGGCGACCGAAACCAACCTGCGCGACATCCTCACGACGCTGGAAAACGAAAAGCCCGATCTTGCCATCATCGACTCGATCCAGACCATGTGGGCCGACAATGTCGCCTCCGCCCCCGGCAGCGTGGCGCAGGTCCGCGCCTCGGCGCATGAGCTGACCAGTTTCGCCAAGCGGCGCGGCACGTCGATCGTCATGGTCGGCCATGTCACCAAGGACGGCCAGATCGCCGGTCCACGCGTCGTCGAACACATGGTCGACACGGTGCTTTATTTCGAAGGCGAACGTGGCCACCAGTTCCGCATCCTGCGCGCGGTGAAGAACCGCTTTGGCCCGGCGGATGAAATCGGCGTCTTCGAGATGACGGGCGGCGGACTGGCCGAAGTGTCAAATCCGTCTGCGCTGTTCCTGTCGGAACGCGGCGACCCGTCACCGGGATCGGCGGTCTTTGCCGGGATTGAGGGCACGCGTCCGGTTCTCGTGGAATTTCAGGCCCTTGTGGCCCCGACGCCACACAGCCAACCGCGCCGGACCGTGGTCGGCTGGGATGGTGGACGGCTGGCCATGATCCTCGCGGTGCTCGAGGCGCGCTGTGGCATCCCGTTTGCCGGAATGGACGTTTATCTCAACGTGGCTGGGGGAATGAAGGTCTCCGAGCCCGCCGCCGACCTGGCCGTGGCGGCGGCCCTGTTGTCCGCGCGCGAGGATATCGCGTTGCCCGCCGAGACGGTGGTTTTCGGCGAAATCAGCCTGTCGGGCGCGCTGCGCCCCGTGGGCCAGACCGAAAACCGGTTGAAAGAAGCGGAAAAACTTGGTTTTACCGCCGCGATCGTGCCAAAGGGTGGGAAATCGGTGCCCCGTGACGGGATGACTGTCACCGAGATCGATGCTTTGGCCAGTTTTGTTGGTGATGTGTTCGGCGCAGGTTAGCGCCATCCAAAGAAAAAGAAGGGCAAGGGACCGATGGAAGGGTTCACCATTATTGACGGCGTGGTCGCCGTCGTCATCGTTCTCTCTGCGCTTCTGGCCTATTCGCGCGGTATCGTCCGCGAAGCGATGGCCATCCTGGGATGGGTCGCGGCGGCGATTCTGGGTTTCATGTTCGGCCCGCAGCTGCGACCGCTGATGACCGAAATCCCGGTCATCGGCGAATTCATGAGCGGCAGCTGCGAACTGAGCGTGATCGGAGGGTTTGCCGCCGTCTTCACCATCGCGCTGGTCATCATGTCCTTCTTCACGCCGCTCTTCTCGTCGCTGGTGCAACGCTCTGCTCTGGGCGGCGTCGATCAGGCACTGGGCTTCCTCTTCGGCGTGGCGCGCGGTGTGCTGTTGGTGGCCGTGGCGTTTTTCGTCTACGAGGTCGTGGTCACGGCGCAAGATGTGGCGATGATCAACGACAGTCGGTCCGCGGTGGTCTTCAGCCGCTTCACCGGCCAGATCGAAAACCAGAACCCCGAGCAGGCGCTTGGCTGGATCACCGCCCAATACGAGCAACTGGTCGGTGTCTGCGAGGCACCTGGCGACAGCGATGCCTGATCAGGATCCGTCGGGCGGACAAAGATCCGTGAACCCGTCGCGGGAACATGATAGTTTCGTGACACCGGTCGCCATGGGCCTTAAGAGGGTGACAACCTCTGCCACGGATTCGGAGTCCCGATTTGTCCGACACCCAGATGCCCCCCGCCCATCCCTTTGACGACGACAAGCTGAAAGAAGAATGCGGAATATTCGGCGTTGTCGGGGTGACCGATGCGGCGAACTTCGTCGCGCTTGGCCTTCATGCCCTGCAACATCGCGGCCAAGAGGCCGGCGGGATCGTCAGCCATCATCCCGAACACGGCTTCAACTCGGCCCGCCGGTTCGGCTATGTGCGCGACAATTTCACCAGCCAGAAACTGATGGAAACCCTGCCCGGCGAACTGGCCATCGGCCATGTGCGCTATTCCACCGCCGGATCCAAAGGCCCGACCCAGATTCGCGATGTGCAGCCGTTCTTCGGCGAATTCTCGATGGGCGGCGCGGCGATTGCCCATAATGGCAACATCACCAATGCCGTCGCCCTGCGCCGCGAACTGATCGAACGCGGATCGATCTTCCAAAGCTCGTCCGACAGCGAATGCATCATTCACCTGATGGCGCGCTCGCTTCAGCGGGACATCCCCAGCCGGATGGAAGACGCGCTGCGTCGGGTCGAAGGCGCGTTCTCGGTTGTGGCCATGACCCGGACCAAGCTCATTGGCGTGCGCGACCCGCTGGGCGTCCGCCCGCTCGTGCTGGGCAGGATCGGTGATGGCTGGGCGCTCAGCTCGGAAACCTGCGCGCTCGACATCATCGGCGCGGAATATGTGCGTGAAATCGACCCCGGCGAAATGGTGGTGATCACCGCCGAACACGGCGTCGAGTCGATCCGCCCGTTCCGCCCCCAGAAATCACGCTTCTGCATCTTCGAACATGTCTATTTCTCGCGCCCCGACAGCATCATCGGCGACCGCTCGGTCTATGAGACCCGCCGCCAGATCGGCGTGGAACTGGCCCGCGAAACGCCGGTCGAGGCCGATCTGGTCTGCCCGGTCCCCGACAGCGGCACGCCCGCCGCGATCGGTTATGCGCACGAAAGCGGCATCCCCTACGGCATGGGCATCATCCGCAACCAGTACATGGGCCGCACCTTCATCGAACCGACCGAGCAGATCCGCAACATGGGGGTCCGCCTCAAGCTCAACGTGAACCGCGCCCTGATCAAGGGCAAGCGCGTGGTGCTGGTCGATGACAGCGTGGTGCGCGGGACCACCAGCCGCAAGATCAAGGAAATGATCCTCGATGCCGGCGCCGCCGAGGTGCATTTCCGCATCGCAAGCCCGCCCACGGCCTGGCCCTGCTTTTACGGCGTGGACACGCCACAGCGCGAAAAACTGCTGGCCGCCACCATGTCGGAAGAGGAAATGCGCGTCCATCTGGGCGTGGACAGCATCAAGTTCATCTCGCTCGACGGCCTCTACCGCGCCGTGGGCGAGGCGTCGGGCCGCGACCCCAAGTCACCGCAATATTGCGATGCGTGTTTCTCGGGGGAATACCCGGTGGAACCATCGGACATGCTGGAAAAGGGCTTCCAGATGAAGGCCGCCGAGTAAATCTCGGCGACCTTCCGCGCAGGCGCAACATCCCGGCTTCCCATTGTCCCCGATGCCCGTCATCTGGCGGCCATCGGAAACAAAGAGGCCTGGACAATGGCGCAAAATCCCACCCCGCCCCGGGTTGCCCGGCAAGCGACCCAGACCACAAGCGACCTTGGCGGCGCACTGACCCTTCTGGGCACCTTCGGACCCCAAGACGACCCGAACGCCCTGCTGAAACTGCGCGGCGGCAAGACCACCACGGTGTCCCGCGGTGACAGGGTCCAGGGACAAACCGTCGTCGCCATCGAAGACGGCCGCGTGGCGCTGGCCCGCAACGGCACCGCCCATTGGCTTGAAATGCCCGCGCCTCGGTCCTGACGCTGCGGCCTGATCTTCTCTGGTTCAAAAATATCCCGGGGGAGTCGCGCTTGCGCGACGGGGGCAGCGCCCCCAATAAAAAACCCCCGTCAATCTCTTGACGGGGGTCATGTATGCCGGCTGGAATAGTCCCTCAGGCGTTGCGCCCGGCCAGCGCCTTCCACGCGCCGGACACGACCAGCGCCGCGATCACCGCCTTGACCGCATCGCCGATCAGGAAAGGCGCGACGAAGTGGGTCCAGTAGAAGCCGATCTCCTGACCGACCCAGCCGGCCTCGACGCCCGTGACCGACGCCACGGCCATCGGCCATGCAATGCCCGGAATGTAGAGCAGCGCGGACAGGACCAGTGTCACCAGCATGGTCGAAAGCGCACCGCGTGCAATGCCGCGCTCTGCCGCCAGACCGGCCAGACCCGCCATCAGGACAAAGCCCAGCAGGAAACCGGCGGTCGGACCGGCAAAGGCCAGACCGTTCATGCCGCCCGCGAAAACCGGCAGCCCCATTGCGCCATAGCCAAGATAGGTGATCAGCGTGGCCGTCCCGAGACGCGCGCCAAAGCTCAGGCCGACGATCAGGATCGCCAGCGTCTGAAGCGTCATCGGCACCGGGAAGAAGGGCACGGAAACCTGGGTCGCCGTGGCGATGAACGCGGCACCGCCGAGCGCCAGCAGCACCTGGCGGAGTAGGGTTGTCTTGCCAAAGGCGGCTTGCGTGAGTGTCATGGCCTGTGTTCCTCGTGTGGCTGTCATTGCCCCCGTTCATTCTGCAAATACAGCACCAAGTCAAGCACTGGCCTCTTGCGGGCAAGGCAGCAAAAAGGCATGTGACTGCGCATGACGGATACATCACGCCCCCTTGCGCTGGTCACTGGCGCCTCTCGCGGTCTTGGCTTTGCATTGGCAGAGGCGCTGGCCGACACGCATCACATCATCGCCGTGGCGCGCACCGTGGGCGGGCTCGAAGACCTGGACGACCGCATCCAGTCCAGGGGCGGCAGCGCAACGCTCGCACCGATGGATATCACCAAGCCCGACGCCATGGCGCAGCTCTGCCGGTCGGTGCATGACCGCTGGGGCCAGATCGCGCTGTGGGTGCATACGGCGATCCATGCCGGTCCGCTGTCGCCGGTGGATCATCTCGACCAGAAGGACTGGCAGAAATCCCTGTCGATTAATCTCGATGCGATGTCCCATCTCGTGCCCTATGTCGGACCGCTGCTCAAGCGCGATGGCAGCGCGGTGTTCTTCGACGACAACCATGCCGGGCAAAAGTTCTTCGGTCACTACGGCACCACCAAGGCGGCGCAGATCAGCCTTGCGCGGTCGTGGCAGGCGGAAACCGCGTCGATCGGGCCCAGGGTGAAGATCCTGTCGCCGAAACCGATGGCGACCCATCTGCGCGCAAGGTTCTATCCCGGGGAGGACCGCAGCGTGCTGTCCCTGCCCGCCGACGAGGCCGCCCGCCTGCTGCCCGAGGTGCTCGGCGCCTGAAGCCGGCGCCGGATGCGTCGACGCATCCGATATTTTGCGTCAACGCAAAATCCGCGCCCGGCCCGCACCGGCGGATGCTTGCCGCAAGGCAGGGCTTGGCCTATTCAGTACAAAAGCAAGGCAGAGCAGATGCGCATACTCATTACCAATGACGACGGGATCAACGCACCGGGCCTCAAGGTCCTGAACGAGATTGCCCACGAGCTGGCCGGACCAAAGGGCGAGGTCTGGACCGTGGCCCCCGCCTTCGAGCAATCCGGCGTCGGCCATTGCATCAGCTACACGCATCCCATGATGATCAGCGAGATGGGACCGCGCCGGTTCGCCGCCGAAGGCAGCCCGGCGGATTGTGTTCTCGCAGGACTACACGAAGTCCTGTCCAACGTGCCACCCGACCTCGTGCTGTCCGGCGTGAACCGCGGCAACAACTCGGCCGAGAACGCGCTCTATTCGGGTACGCTGGGTGGGGCGATGGAGGCGGCGCTCCAGGGCATCCCGTCGATCGCCCTGTCGCAGTATTACGGCCCCGACAATGCCCAGGCCGAGGATCCGTTCGAGGCCGCCCGCGTGCATGGCTCCGAGGTGATCCGGCGGATTATCGCCCATGACCCGGCCGGACAGGACGGCTACCGTCTGTTCTACAACGTCAACTTCCCGCCGGTCCCCGGCGCCGCCGTCAAGGGCACCCGCATCACGCCGCAGGGCATCCGGCAGGGCACGCGCTTTTCCGTCGAGCCGCACAATTCGCCGTCCGGCCGTCGGTTCCTGTGGATCAAGGGCGGCGACCAGCGCGCGCCCACCGAAGCCGGCAGCGACGCGGCCGAGAACCTCGCGGGCTATATCAGCGTGACGCCGATGCGCGCGGACCTGACGGCCTCGGACCAGATCGATGCGATGCGGGACGCCTTTCGCTGATGGAAGACGCGGAACTCAAGATGCAGTTCCTCTATGCCCTGCGCTCACGGGGCGTGACCAATTCGGCCGTGCTGACGGCGATGGAACAGGTCGACCGAGCGCCGTTCATCAAGGGATATTTCGCCGAGCGGGCCTATGAGGACATGCCCCTGCCGATTGCCTGCGGCCAGACGATCAGCCAGCCTTCGGTGGTCGGCCTGATGACACAGGCGCTCGAGATCAGCCCGCGCGACACGGTGCTCGAGGTCGGCACGGGCTCGGGCTACCAGGCAGCCATTCTCAGCCAGCTTGCGCGCCGGGTCTACACCGTGGACCGGCATCAGCGTCTCGTGCGCGAGGCGCGCGAGGTGTTCGACCAGCTGGGTCTGACCAATGTCACCGCCTTCACCGCCGATGGCAGCTTTGGCCTGCCGGACCAGGCGCCGTTCGACCGCATCCTTGTCACGGCGGCGGCCGAAGACCCTCCCGGGCCGCTTCTGGCGCAGCTCAAGGTCGGTGGAGTCATGGTGTTGCCGGTGGGCCAGTCGGACGCGGTACAGCATCTCATCCGGGTGCGTCGAACGGCAAACGGGCTGGAATATGACGAATTGCGGCCTGTGCGCTTCGTGCCGCTTGTCGAAGGGGTGGCCCGCGACGGGTAAAACGGGCATAGTGCGTGATGTGACGACCGGGGAACAACCGGCGCATTTGAGGATATCGACATGGTTGACAGCAGATTTTCGCTTCGTTCCGGTTTTCGATTTGGTGCCGGCCTTTCCCTGCTGGCGCTTCTTGCCGCCTGTTCCGACCCGCTCGACCTGGACATGCGCGGCCTGATGAACGGCGGCTTCAACACCGCCGATGCGGCCCGTGCAACAGCGGCGCCGCGGCCCCAGCCGGACAGTCGCGGGGTGATCTCGTATCCCAATTACCAGGTGGCGGTCGCGCAACGCGGCGACACGCTGGCCGCGCTGGCCGCACGTGTGGGTCTGCCGGCAGACGAACTGGCCCGCTACAACGGTGTCCAGACCGGCGATCCGCTGCGCGCGGGCGAGATCATCGCCCTGCCCCGCCGCGTGGCCGAACCGTCGCCCGCCACCGGTGCGCCGACCACAGGCCCGATCCGCCCGACATCCGAGATCGACATCACGACCCTGGCCAGCGACGCCATCGACCGGTCGCCCGCAACCCCGGCGGCGCAGCGCCCCGCGCCACAGACCGGAACCGAACCGATCCGCCACCAGGTCAAGCGCGGAGAGACCGCGTTCACCATCGCCCGGCTTTACAACGTGTCTGTCCGGTCGCTGGCCGAGTGGAACAGTCTCGACAGCAATTTCACCCTGCGCGAAGGCCAGTTCCTGTTGATTCCCGTGGTCACGCAGGCCCCGCCCGAGCGGCAGCAGGCCACGCCGCCACCTCCGGGCACCGGGTCGCCGACGCCCGAGCCGCCCTCGGCGTCTTTGCCCTTGCCCGAAGAAACCCCCGCTCCGGCAGCCGCCGCGACAGCAGCACCCGCAGCCAACGCCGAACCGGTGGCCAATGTCGGCGCCCAGACTGCGGCCAGCGCGTCTGACGCCGTGATGAGTTTCCCGGTTCAGGGCAGCATCATCCGCGAATACGCCAAGGGTCGCAATGACGGCATCGACATCGGCGCGCCGGTCGGCACCTCGGTCAAGGCCGCAGCCAGCGGTCAGGTTGCGGCGATCACGCGCAACACCGACGGCATCAACATCCTCGTTGTCCGGCACCCGGACAACCTTCTGAGCGTCTATACGCATGTCGACGGCATCTCGGTCGAAAAGGGCGATGCGGTCAGCCGGGGACAGTCGATTGCCAAGGTGGCCGATTTCGACCCCGCGCGCGTGCATTTCGAGGTGCGCAACGGCTTCGACAGCGTCGACCCGATGGATTACCTGCGCTGAGCGGGCGCGCGCCGTCTTGCGGCCGCAAGATTTGTTCCGAACGCGTGTGAGATCATTCCGATGAATGGTCCCGGCCCGGCGCGGTCAGGGCTTTGCCCAGGCGGGGCAGCCGTGCCTTCTTGAGAAGCTGACGCAGGTTCCAGGGGCGGTCCGACAGCCGATTGGCCTCGTCATGGACCAGCGTCACGGCATGGTGCACGGCCTCGGGGGCACTGGCGGCCAGACCGATCAGGAACGCGTCCGGATCGGAACGCGACAGCCCCTCTTCCGCCAGGATGTTGCGGGGGAAATCCTTGGCGTTTTCGGTCAGGATGAGATCGGCATTGCCGGAAATCGCGGCGGCCAGGACATGCACGTCATTGGCGTCCGGCAGCCAGAGACGATCCTGCAACCCCGCCGGCGGCACCGGCACACGCGCCTTGGGCCATTGCGCGGTGACCATGGCGATCTCGGCATCGGCCTGCACCTGCCCGGCCGGCCCCAGCTTGGCCGCGGCGCGGGACCATTCGTCAAGGATGCGTTGCGACCACAGCGGCGTGAACAGGCCCTGCCCGGCCACCGCCAGAAGAACCTCCCGCATCACCGTCGGGTACATCACGCAGGTGTCGAGCAGAACCTTCACAGCCGGAAGAACAATGCCTTGAGATATCCCGATTCCGCCAGCTGTGGCAGCAACGGATGATCCGGCCCCGCCTGCCCGGTATGGATCAGCTGCGCCCGCCTGCCAGCCCGCCCGATGCCGCGCAGACAGGCCCCGGTGAAGGCCGACAGGTCGACCGCATGCGAACACGAACACAGAACCAGGTAGCCATCTTCGGCCACCAGCGGTGCCGACAGCCGCGCGATCCTCTCATAGGCGCGCAGGCCGGGTTCGCGGGCCTTGCTCGAGGGGGCAAAGGCCGGCGGGTCGCAGACCACGAGCTCGTATTGCGCCTGTTCCTCGCCAAGCGCGGTCAGCGCGTCGAAGGCGTCTGCCTTCGTCGTGCTCAGCTTGTCCGCGGCACCCATCCGCGCCGCACCTTCGGTTGCCAGGGCAAGCGCGGCCTCGGACCCGTCGACGCAATGCGCCTGCACCGCGCCATTCGCCAGCGCGGCAAGACCGAAGCCGCCGACATGCGAAAACACGTCGAGCACGCGCGCACCTCCGGCGAGGCGGGCCGCAAAGGCGTGGTTGGGGCGCTGGTCGAAGAAGAGCCCGGTCTTCTGACCGCCCACGAGGTCGGCCATGTAGGTGGCGCCGTTCATCTCGACCGGGATCGGCGCAGTCGGCGCATCGCCCAGCAGCACGGCATCGACATCGTCGAGCCCTTCGAGCGACCGCCCCCGGCCCCCCGCGTTCTTGAGGATCGTCGTCACACCCGTGACCTCGGCGAGGGCCGCCGCAAGCTCGGGCAGCAGGACATCCGCCCAGGCCGCGTTGGGCTGCACCACCGCGATATCGCCGAAGCGGTCGATGATGACGCCGGGCAACCCGTCAGCCTCGGCATGGATCAGCCGGTAGAACGGCGACGGGAACAGCCGCTCGCGCAGCGTCAGCGCCTTGCGCAACCGGGCGGCGAACCAAGCCTGATCCGGATGCGCCGCCTCGGGCGTGTCGAGCACGCGGCCGATGATCTTGGAATTCGGGTTGACCCCCACCAATGCCAGCGGGCTGCGCTCGGCATCCTCGAGCACCGCGATGGTCCCCGGCGAAAGCGCGCGGGTGCGCCGGTCTGTGACGACCTCGTTGGCATAAACCCAAGGATAGCCGCGCCTGATCGCTTGCGGCTTGGTTTTGGGAAGAAGGCGGATTACGGGCAAAGGGGACGGTGTCATACCGCCCCCTTTACGCCCCTCGCTCCCAAGGGGAAAGCCCGTCCGTGATATCAGAGGTCGTTGATTTTCTGAAGCAGGCCGAGATTCGCGTTCACATGGCCGCCAGGCAGCGTCAGTTCATCGGCGAACACGCGGGACAGATGCGCGATGATCCGCGCCTTCTGGGTCTGGCCCCGCGCCTCGGCCGAGATGGCCGTCTGACCGGACAGACCGTTCAGATCGGCGCTGACATCTTTTGTCGGGCCGATCTGCTGCCCCGTCTGCATATCGATCAGGCGGTACTTGAAGTCGATGTCATGCACGCCGCCCACCGAATATCGCGCCTTTTCCGACAGGGCGTGGAACCGGGTGACCTGGACATCCATCCGGACGGGGCGATTCCCGTCGATCCGCGGCGCTGCCGATCGCAGCCCGGTTTCGAAGATGGCCCTCACCTGTTCATGGCGGTCCCCGATCGGCTCACCGCGCCAGACGATATCGCCTTTCGGGTAATAGAGATTGCGCTCGTTGACCTCGAGCGAGCGGGGCACCGAAACCGTGAAGCTGTCGATCCGGACGTCGGGCGGCGCCTCGGCCAGCATCGTGTCGTCGGGCATCGCCGAACGGCTCACCGGGTTGGGTGCGGCACAGGCGCCCAGCGTGATGGTCAGCATCAATCCGGCCAGGATCTTGAAAAGATATGTCACGTATAGCCTCCTTCGCGGGGCGATTGCTCTTTTTTCTCCAGATCAGATTGACCACCGAAAGGGACGGTATCTTGGCCAAATCGGTACATTTTCCGGCAAATGGACACAGTCGGCGGCGGCCTTCTCGCCCGGTCATGGCTGGGCAAGGGTCTTGCAGGCCTTTACTGTTAGCGCTAACTTGACTACATCCCTGAAAAGACAACCTGCATATTTGCGCGGAGGCATCATGGCACACTCGCTGAACGACACGATCAAACGGGTGACCGAACGTGTTCAGGAGCGCTCTGAAAGCGGCCGTGGCCGGTACCTGGAACGGATGCGCGCGGCGGCCTCCGATGGCCCGCGTCGCGCCCATCTGAGCTGCGGCAACCAGGCCCACGCCTATGCCGCGATGGGGCCGGACCAAGACACGCTCGCCACCGAACGGGTGCCGAATATCGGCATCGTCACCGCCTATAATGACATGCTGTCGGCGCACCAGCCGTTCGAAAGATATCCCGACATCATCCGCAACGCCGCCCGCGCCGCCGGCGGCACGGCACAGGTCGCAGGCGGGGTTCCGGCGATGTGCGACGGCGTCACGCAAGGCCAGGTCGGCATGGAGCTGTCGCTGTTCTCGCGCGACGTGATCGCGCTGGCCGCCGGTGTGGCGCTCAGCCACAACACCTTCGATTCCGCGCTTTACCTCGGCGTCTGCGACAAGATCGTGCCCGGCCTTGTGATCGCGGCGGGCACGTTCGGCTATCTGCCGGGCCTCTTCATTCCGGCCGGTCCGATGCCCTCGGGTCTGCCGAACGACGAAAAGTCGAAGGTGCGGCAGAAATTCGCCTCGGGCGAAGTCGGGCGCGACGAGCTGATGAAGGCCGAGATGGCATCGTATCACAGCCCGGGGACCTGCACCTTCTACGGCACCGCCAATTCCAACCAGATGCTGATGGAATTCATGGGCCTGCACCTGCCCGGCGCGTCGTTCGTCAATCCCGGCACGCCGCTGCGCGAGGCGCTGACCGTTGCGGGCACCGAACGGGCGCTCGAGATCACCCAGCTTGGCAACGATTACCGCCCGGTCTGCGACATCCTGGACGAAAAGGCGTTTGTGAACGGCATCGTCGGGCTGATGGCGACCGGCGGGTCCACCAACCTCGTGCTGCACCTGCCCGCCATGGCGCGCGCCGCGGGTGTCGAACTGCGGCTCGAGGATTTCGAGGACGTCTCTTCGGTCACGCCGCTGATGGCCAAGGTCTATCCGAACGGGCTGGCGGACGTGAACCATTTCCACGCCGCGGGCGGCCTGGGCTACATGATCGGCGAGCTGCTCAAGCACGGGCTGCTGCATGAAGAGGTCAAGACGGTCGCCGGGGACGGTCTGAGCCTCTATGCCCAGGAACCCAAGATCAGCGATGGCCGGGTTGTGTACGGCCCCGGCGCGGGAGAGACCCAGAACGACAGGATCCTGCGTCCGGCCAGCGACCCGTTCCAGGCCACCGGCGGTCTCAAGCAGCTTGAAGGCAATCTCGGCAAGGGCATGATGAAAACCTCTGCCGTGGAGCGTGAACGCCACGTGATCGAGGCCAAGGCGCGCGTGTTCCAAGAACAGGAAGACGTGAAAGCGGCTTTCAAGAACGGCGAGTTCATCGAAGACACCGTCGTCGTGGTGCGCTTTCAGGGGCCAAGCTCGAACGGGATGCCGGAATTGCATTCCCTGACCCCGGTTCTGGCGGTGTTGCAGGATCGCGGCTTGAAGGTGGCGCTGGTCACCGACGGGCGCATGTCCGGAGCGTCGGGCAAGGTGCCGTCGGCGATCCACGTGTCGCCCGAGGCAGCCAAGGGCGGCCCGCTGGCGCGGGTGCGGGACGGCGACCTTGTGCGCGTCGACGCGGTCAGCGGCCGGATCGACTGCCTGGCCGAGGATTTCGACCAGCGCGAGCCGGTTACCGCCGACCTGAGCGGCAATGGGCATGGTGTCGGACGCGAATTGTTCGCCGCCTTCCGGGCCAATGTCGGGCTGGCGGAGAACGGCGCCGGTGTCGTTGTTTGATGCATCACTTGAAGATCACCCTGCAAGATACGGAATTTTAATATGATTACTCCCGCCGAAGCCAGCACGGAATCCGAAAGGCTGTGCCGCCTTGCCCCGATCATTCCGGTACTGGTGGTCGAGGATGCCCGTGTCGCGCGCCCCTTGGCCGAGGCCCTTGTCGCCGGCGGCCTGCCGGTTCTCGAAGTGACCCTGCGCACCGAGGCTGCCCTTGACGTGATCCGCGAAATGGCGGCGGTCGAAGGCGGGGTTGTCGGGGCCGGCACCCTGCTCACCCCATCGGATGTGCAGGCGGCGGTCGGTGCGGGCGCAAGGTTCGGTGTCTCTCCGGGAGCGACAGACCTGTTGCTCGATGCCTGCGAGGCGGCGGACCTGCCGCTCCTGCCCGGTGCCGCCACCGCGTCCGAGGCGATGGCCCTGCTTGAGCGGGGATACACCGTGCAGAAGTTTTTCCCGGCCGAGGCAAATGGCGGCGTGCCTGCGCTCAAGGCCATAGGCGCGCCGATCCCGCAGGTGCGTTTCTGTCCCACCGGAGGCGTGTCCCTGAAGAACGCGCCGGACTACCTGGGGCTGTCGAACGTGCTGTGTGCCGGGGGCAGTTGGGTTGCACCGAAGGATTTGGTGACCAAGGGCGACTGGAAAGCCATCGAAGAACTCGCCCGCGAGGCCGCAGCCCTGTCGCGTTGAGCGCAGAACGCGCCGGAGCAAGGCCTTTCGAAACGCCTTGGAGTGGAGACTAAAAAAACGAAATTTTAGCGTAAGTAGCTATTTTTACTGCATAAAAATATAACTCCTGCTTAAAGCAGACGTATCGGATTAACAAATTTACATCATCTGTTTCACAAAAGAGCGCCTTGTGAGCGAATTTTCGGGTAGCGGCACGTCGTTCCTCATCAGCTTTTTTAATAGACCCCGAAACGCGCAACACGCTCTAATCTCTGCGGAAGAGACATAAGAGCCTCCCCTGCGCTTATTGGTCACGTGCACGGGCGCCGGCGACAGTCGCGGAACGCTAATCTTCCTGGAGATCAACTTCTTCACGGCTTTCAGGCGATCCCGAGTATCGTCGCGACCGCGGTGAGGCGATGAAAGTCGCCGAGGGGCTTAAACGCGAAATTGACGTCAATTCTTCGCGCGGATATGAACTGGGTAGCTGTTCTTTGAAAGACACGCTCGATAAGGTCAGTCTCTTGCCGAACGCACAGACATGACGAATGCTTATGATAAGCCGGACCTAGGGGGCGGTAGGCTAGGTTTGCGGAGACCAGCCGTGAGCCTGACATTCAATCAACGCCCGATCAAGAAATGGAAATCAATACGATGCTTCGCAAACTTCCTGGTGAATTGCGACTGCTAAAGCGTCCGACTTTTAACCTGAAACATATCCGGCAGCCTTGAAGTAGTTCCAACACTCTTCCGGAGAAAAGATCGCAGATCTCGGCGATTGCATTGAACATGTCCGTGAAGCTGCGGGCACCGATACGGCGCAGGTGGGCTTTGAGCTTGGAGAACGCCATCTCAATTGGGTTCAGGTCGGGGCTGTACGGGGGCAAGAACA
>NZ_JAIPUT010000019.1 GCF_020055635.1 Marivita sp.
GGCCTGCCCAAGACCCGCTCGGGCAAGATCATGCGCCGCATCCTGCGCAAGATCGCCGAAAACGACTTCGGCGCATTGGGCGACACCTCGACCCTCGCCGACCCGTCCGTCGTCGATGACCTCATCGAAAACCGGATGAACAAGGCGTGATCTTTCGGAAATTGCGAACAATCAAGGCGGCTCTCGGGCCGCCTTTTCTGTTTCCGATTTGATTAACCTTTTCGACACTCTGTGGCTGCAAAGGCGGCATCAAGGCGATATGATCCGGATGTGGGGGCTCCGAAAAGGACGGAGCATGACATGCCGTTTATACAGTCCAAGCTGCCGAACACCGCGTCACACGTGATCCGGCCGACCGAAGCAATTGGCCGGGCGAAAGCGTTCATCCCGTCGGTCCCGGCCTCGCCGAATGCGGATCAGACGCCTTTGCCCACCGATGACAGGGCAGTTGCACCAACCGCGCCCCCGACGGCGGTGCAGCTTCAGATCAAGGCCATCCTGACCGAACAGGCCCGAATGCGTGCCGACGAACAACAGGATGCATCCGAAACGCCCTTCTGACGACGATCGGTCCCGGCGACCTGCAAAGCTGTTCACTTGCGCCTGAATGCGATATTGATCATTCTCTTCCCCTTGCTCCTGCTCTTCAATCGGTGCAAGGAAAGACGTGCAACGCGGGGGTTACCCGTTGAAACAGTGGAGCCTCGGTCCATGCGACGACGAGGCCACAGCATGGCCAAGAGATAGTACCGGGCGAGGGACAGCATGACCGAGACCAAGCATGACGCGGATGTGGCATTCATCGAAGCGCTGGCAAAGCTCCTGCGGGAGAACGACCTGACAGAACTTCAGGTCAAACGCGAATATGGCGAAGATGACAGCCTGAACGTGCGCGTCAGCCGCATCATGCAGATGGCACCGGCCGCCGCCCCTGCCCCGATCGCCGCGCCGACCGCAACGGCGGCGCAGGCCCCGGCGGCTTCAGCCGCGCCCGAGGACCCGGCAGCGCATCCCGGCGCGGTCACGTCACCGATGGTCGGTACTGTCTACATGCAGGCGGAACCTGGCGCGCCCTCGTTCATTTCGGTTGGCCAGCAGATCAACGAAGGCGATACCCTGCTTATCGTCGAGGCGATGAAGACGATGAACCACATCCCGGCGCCGCGCAGCGGCACGGTGAAACGCATTCTGGTCGAGGACGGCGCACCTGTCGAATACGGCGCCCCCCTCGTCATCCTCGAATAACCGGGGCACAGGCATGTTTGACAAGATCCTGATTGCCAACCGGGGCGAAATCGCCCTTCGCGTGATCCGAGCCTGCCGCGAGATGGGCGTGGCCAGTGTTGCCGTCCACTCGACCGCGGATGCGGACGCGATGCATGTCCGCATGGCCGACGAGGCCATCTGCATCGGCCCACCGTCTTCGGCCGAAAGCTACCTGTCCATACCCGCCATCATCTCGGCCTGCGAAGTGACGGGCGCACAGGCGATCCATCCGGGCTACGGGTTCCTCTCGGAAAACGCGCGCTTCGTCCAGATCGTCGAGGACCACGCGCTGACCTTCATCGGCCCGACTGCGGAACATATCCGCATCATGGGCGACAAGATCACCGCCAAGGACACGATCAAGGCGCTGGGTGTGCCCTGCGTGCCCGGATCGGACGGTGGTGTGGCCGATCTCGCCGAGGCCAAGGCCGTGGGCGACCAGATCGGATACCCGGTCATCGTCAAGGCGACCGCCGGCGGGGGTGGTCGCGGCATGAAGGTGGCTCAGACGGCTGCCGACATGGAACGCGCATTCCAGACCGCGCGGTCCGAGGCCAAGGCCGCCTTCGGCAATGACGAGGTCTATATCGAGAAATACCTCACCACGCCGCGCCATATCGAGGTGCAGGTCTTTGGCGACGGCAAGGGCAAGGCGGTCCATCTGGGCGAGCGGGACTGTTCCTTGCAACGCCGCCACCAGAAGGTTCTGGAAGAGGCGCCCGGCCCCAGCATCACCGCAGAGGAACGCGCCCGGATCGGAAAGATCTGCGCCGATGCCGTGGCCAAGATCAACTATGCGGGCGCCGGCACCATCGAGTTCCTGTACGAGAACGGCGAATTCTATTTCATCGAGATGAACACCCGCCTGCAGGTCGAGCACCCGGTGACCGAGGCGATCTTCGGGGTCGACCTGGTGCGCGAACAGATTCGCGTGGCATCTGGCCTGCCCCTGTCGTTCGAGCAGGACGATCTGGTCATCAACGGCCATTCGATCGAGGCGCGGATCAATGCGGAAAAGTTGCCGAATTTCTCGCCGTCCCCTGGTCGGATCACGCAGTATCACGTGCCTGGCGGCCTGGGCGTTCGGATGGACAGCGCGCTTTACGATGGCTATATGATCCCTCCCTATTACGACAGCCTGATCGGCAAGCTGATCGTGCATGGCCGCGACCGGGACGAAGCCCTGGCGCGGATGTCGCGGGCGCTTGGAGAGTTGATCGTGGACGGGGTGGACAGTACCGTGCCCCTCTTCCGCGATCTGCTTGACGATCCGGATGTGCGCAACGGCACCTACAATATCCATTGGCTCGAGGACTGGCTGGAGCGCACCTATGCAAACCCGCAGAGATAATTGCCCGCACGCCGAGTGCTGAGGCCGGTGGCGATGCGGCATGATCGTCACACCTGAACTCTTGCTGCAAGCCTATCGCGCGGGCGTGTTCCCGATGGCGGAGCATCGGAACGATCCGGAGTTGTTCTGGGTCGATCCGCGCAAACGCGGCGTGTTTCCGCTGGACGGGTTTCACATCTCGCGCAGCCTGGCCAAGACCTTGCGCCGCGATGCCTACCGCGTGACCCGCAACACCGCCTTCGCCGAGGTGATCGAGGCTTGCGCGGATCGCGCGGAGACCTGGATCAACCAGGACATCCGCGCGCTTTACCAGGAATTGCACAAACGCGGTGAAGCCCATTCCCTGGAAGTGTGGATGCAGGATCGTCTGGTCGGCGGCATATACGGCGTGAGCATCGGCGGCGCCTTCTGCGGCGAGAGCATGTTCTCGAGAGAGCGGGACGCTTCGAAGATCGCCTTGGCCTGGCTGGTCGATCTGCTGCGCCGGACCGGGTTCGTGCTGTTCGACACCCAGTTCCTCACCGATCACCTGGCGTCCCTAGGCGCGGTCGAGATCACCCGAACCGAGTATCGGGCGCAATTGGCCAGCGCCTTGGCGCTGCGGGCCGATTTCAACAGTGCCCCGCTTGCCGCTTCAGGTCAGGATGTGGTGCAGCGCAACACCCAGACGTCGTAACGCGGGTGGTCCATCGGGTTCAGCGCGGGCGACGATGCGATCATCCAGCCTTGATAGACCGGGGCGTCCTTGCCCACTTCGCTGATCGTGAGCGAGGCATAGGCTTCGCCGGCCGCGTTCGCCTCGGGATAACGGCATTCGTTCGCGGTGATGGTGATCCGACCCATCGAGGCCGATTGCCGCGCGTCGATCTCCAGATCCTCGACCTTGCCGGTCAGCTTGTCCAAGGCGCGAACGGTCACGCCCGTGCCATTAGACGTGGCAAGTTGCGCTGCCCCGGCGGATGCCAGGAACAGGGCTGCCAGACAGGCCATGACCCGTGCCATCATCACGCGGCCCTTCATCGCAAAAACCCTGCCGTCACTCGGGGCTCCAGGCCTCGTAATCCTGCCGTTCCGCGGGCTGCGGACGCCGGATCGACCCCGCCGGAGCATAGGCCAGTGCCGTACCGGTCAGGTTTTCCTGGTGCGGCTTTTCCCACGCCTTCTTGGGCAGCGGACGGTCCGCCGGAGATTGCTTGAACGTATGGTGCAGCCAGCCATGCCAATCGGGATCGACACGGCTTGCTTCCGCCTCGCCGTTGTAGATCACCCAGCGCTTCTTGCCGCCGTTCGACTGGTAGAAGACGTTGCCCTGGGTGTCCTCTCCGACTTTTTCGCCTTTGCGCCACGTATAGAACTGTGTGCCAAGTGTCTGCCCGTTCCACCAGGTGACAGCGCGAAGGAGGGTATTCAGAATGCCCATGGACGACTCCTCGGGGTTTGGTTCAGCGCTTTATAGGGCGTATTGCAGGCCAAGGTCCAGCGCAGCTATGACGCAGTGGGGGCCAGCGCGGTCACTTCGATCTCGATCCGGTACTTGGGGTCGATCAGACCGCATTCGATCATCGTTGCCGCGGGCGGGTTGTCGCCGAAGGTCCGCGCGAGGAGGTCGTGGCAGGCTTCGAATTCATGCCGGTCCGGCAGGTAATAGGTCACGCGGACCACGTCGGCCATTGACGCGCCGGCCTTTTCCAGCGCCCCCGCGATCACGTCCAGCGCGCTTTGGCACTGGTCGGCCACGGTATCGCCCTGCCCGACGGTGCCCGCGACATGGACAAAGCCCCCGGCCACAACGGCGCGGCAATAGCCGATCCTGGCCTCGAACGGGCTGCCTGACGAAATGCGTGTGATGGTCATGTGCTCTGTTCCCAAAAAGAAAGGCGGGCAAACTGCCCACCTTCACACCGTTAAACCGCCCGAGAAATCAGCCCGCTTCGGCAGGCTCTTTCTTCTGGTCCGCGTAGATCATCAGTGGCTTGGCCTCGGAGGTGACCGCCTCTTCGTTGACGACCACTTCGACCACCTCGTCCATGCCCGGAAGCTCGAACATTGTGTCGAGCAGGATGTCCTCGAGGATGGACCGCAGACCGCGTGCGCCCGTCTTGCGCTGGATCGCCCGTTTCGCGATGGCGCTCAGCGCGTCATCGGTGAAGGTCAGCGTGGTATCTTCCAGCTCGAACAGGCGCTGGTATTGCTTGACCAGCGCGTTCTTCGGCTGGGTCAGGATGATGATCAGCGCGTCTTCGTCGAGGTCTTCCAGCGTTGCGATCACCGGCAGACGACCGACGAATTCCGGGATCAGGCCGAACTTCAGAAGGTCTTCCGGCTCGAGCGACTTGAACGTCTCGCCGATGCCCTGTTCGCTGTCGTCGCGCACATCCGCGCCAAAGCCCATCGCCGAGCCCTTGCCACGCTGCTTGATGATCCGGTCCAGACCCGCAAAGGCCCCGCCGCAGATGAAAAGGATATTGGTCGTGTCCACCTGCAGGAATTCCTGCTGCGGATGCTTGCGCCCGCCCTGCGGCGGCACCGACGCAACCGTGCCTTCCATCAGCTTGAGCAACGCCTGCTGCACACCTTCGCCCGACACGTCTCGGGTGATCGACGGGTTTTCCGATTTGCGGGTGATCTTGTCGACCTCGTCGATATAGACGATGCCGCGCTGCGCGCGTTCGACATTGTATTCCGACGATTGCAGCAGCTTGAGGATGATGTTCTCGACATCCTCGCCCACGTAACCGGCTTCGGTCAGCGTGGTCGCATCCGCCATCGTGAAGGGCACATCCAGGATCCGCGCCAGCGTCTGGGCCAAAAGTGTCTTGCCGCAGCCGGTCGGCCCGATGAGCAGGATGTTGGACTTCGCCAGTTCGATGTCAGACGATTTCTGCGAATGGTTCAGACGCTTGTAGTGGTTGTGCACGGCCACCGACAGCACCCGCTTGGCCACCGCCTGCCCGATCACGTAATCGTCCAGCACATCGCAAATCTCGCGCGGGGTCGGCACCCCGTCGGTCGACTTCAGGCCACCGCCCTTGGTCTCTTCGCGGATGATGTCCATGCACAGTTCGACACATTCGTCACATATGAAGACGGTCGGACCGGCGATCAGCTTTCGGACTTCGTGTTGGCTCTTGCCGCAGAAGCTGCAGTAGAGAGTGTTCTTGCTGTCGCCGCCAGAATTCGTCGCCATGTCTTAACCTTTCCTGACTCACTTCAGGGCTGTAAATTTCGCAAACGCTAACCCTTAGCGTGTGTCACGTTTTCTTCCATAGACCTTAGGACAGCAAAACTTGGGTCACAACGTCAAAAACACAATAGAGACGGCGTGACCCAATCACGATTTAGTCTTCTTCTGTTCCCTTGGTCCGGTTCTCGACGATTTCGTCGATCAGTCCCCAGTCTTTCGCCTCTTCCGGAGACATGAAATTGTCGCGCTCCAGCGCCTGCTCGACTTTCTTGAGCGTCTGGCCCGTGTGCTTGACGTAGATTTCGTTCAGGCGCTGCTTGAGCTTCTGCGTTTCCTGCGCGTGGATCATGATGTCCGTTGCCTGGCCCTGATAGCCGCCAGAGGGCTGGTGCACCATCACGCGGCTGTTGGGAAGCGAAAACCGCATGCCCGCCGCACCGGCGGTCAGCAGCAGCGATCCCATCGACGCGGCCTGCCCGATGACCAGCGTGCTGACCTTCGGCTTGATGTATTGCATCGTGTCGTAGATCGACAGACCGCTGGTTACCACACCACCGGGGCTGTTGATGTACATGCTGATTTCCTTGGACGGGTTTTCCGCCTCGAGATGCAGAAGCTGCGCCACGATCAACGAGGACATGCCGTCATGCACAGGGCCGTTGAGGAAGATGATCCGCTCTTTCAGCAGGCGGGAAAAAATGTCGTAGGCCCGTTCGCCGCGGCTGGTCTGCTCGACCACCATGGGAACAAGATTGTTCATGTACGTGTCAATCGGATCTTTCATCTGTGCCTGCCTGGATGATGCGCCCGCCCGAAGGGGAGCTTGGTTGCGAGTTGCCCTGAGACTAGTGTCGGGCTCTGGGGGCTGCAAGGGGAAGCGGTACAGCATGTTGACTTGACCCGGCGCGGCGCGACGTTAGCTCGCATCAAATGCCCGAGACATTCCCGCCCCATCGCACCGCCGCGCTTGAAAAGCTGTCCGCCTTCCTGCCCGTGGCCGCGCGGGCCTACGCCACGCAACGCAACTACGATCGCGGCCCCGGCCGACACACTGCGGTCTCGACCCTCTCGCCGTATATCCGGCATCGCCTGATCACCGAACCCGAGGTGCTCGAGGCTGTTCTCGGCCGACACGCCCTCGGCAGTTCGGAAAAATTCGTCCAGGAAGTGTTCTGGCGCACCTACTGGAAAGGCTGGCTGGAAATGCGCCCCTCCGTGTGGGCCGGCTACCGGCAGGGGCTGGCCCGCGCCTGGGACCAGGTGCAGACCGGGTCGGGCCTGCGCGCCGAATGGGAAGCCGCCTGCAAGGGCGAGACTGGCATCGACGGCTTCGATGACTGGGCGCGCGAACTGGTCGAGACCGGCTACCTGCACAACCACGCCCGCATGTGGTTCGCGTCGATCTGGATCTTCACACTGCGCCTGCCCTGGGAACTGGGCGCGGATTTTTTCCTGCGCCACCTGCTGGACGGCGATCCGGCCTCCAACACGCTCAGCTGGCGCTGGGTCGCCGGGCTGCAGACGCCGGGAAAGAACTACGTGGCGCGAGCCTCCAATATCTCGAAATACACCGAAGGGCGCTTTTCACCGCTGCATCAACTGGCCGCAAATCCCGAGCCCCTGGACGGCCCGCCGCATCCGCCGCGCATCGAGGCGCCGGTCGGCGACAGGTTCGATCCGGCGAAACCGTCCGTCCTGCTGTTGCACGAGGACGATCTCAGCCCGGGATGGCTTTTCGAACGGGGATTGAAACCGCTGGCGACGGCCACGCTCGACGCGACCGGCCGGATCAGCCCACTGCAGGTCGCGCCGCAGGTCAGGACGTTCAAATCCGCGCTCCTGCAAGACTGCACATCGCGCTGGTCCGCCTCCCTCGGACCGCTGACCACCGATCTGACCTCCGCCGCGCGGATCGAAGATTGGGCGCGCAGCGCCGGTGCCGAACAGATCGTCACGCCCCATGCCCCGGTCGGCCCCGCGGTGTCGGTTCTGAACGAAATCCGCGCGCTGCCGGTGATCCGCCCGCTGCGCGAATTCGACCGCCGCGCCTGGCCCCATGCCACGGCAGGGTTCTTCAAATTCAAGAAGAAAATCCCCGACCTCCTCGGCGCGATGAAGGGCTTGCACACCGTCTGATCTTCTTCTCTTTCCAAATATGCTGGGGGGTTTGGGGGGCCAGCCCCCCAATCGGTCGGATCGCGCAGCGATCCGATACATTGCCAAGACGAAAAAGGCCGGGACAATGCCCGGCCTTTCCCAAATGCGAAACCCGCAGGATCAGCCGAACATGTCCGTCGTGATGCCCTCGTACCAACCGATGCTTTCCTCGTAGGTCGCCTTGCGCATGGCCACGTCTTCGCCGGTCTGGCTGACGAAACTCGACACGCTGGCGATCTTTTCGTCGTTCGGCTCGTAGGCCGCGCCGACCTTGACCCCGTCATCGGTCGCGATCAGCGACCAGCAGGTGTTGGAATATTTCGCCGGAAACACCCGGCTGCCGGTCAACGCGCCGCGCACCGCCATCGCCGCCACCTTGGCCTGCGAATTCGCCGAAAACCCGGATTTTGGCATGTCGCCCTGGTTGGTCGCGTCGCCCAGGATGTGGATGTTCTCATCCAGACGCGACACCATGCTGTGCCCGTCCACCGGGGCCCAATTGCCATCGGTCAGGCCCGCGGCTTCGCAAATCAGGCCCGCCTTCTGCGCCGGGATCACGTTGACGACATCGGCGTTGATCACTTCGCCGTCCACGTCGACCGTCATCGCCGCAGGATCGACGGTGACATTCTCGCCGCCGAAATCCGGGCCGATCCGGGTGATCATGCCGGAATAATGTTTCTGCCAGCCTTCCTCGAACAGACCCTGTTTCGAGAAATTCGCCTTCGGGTCGGCGATGATGATCTTGGCCGTCGGGTTGTTGGCCTTGAGCACATGCGCGACCATCGAGATCCGTTCATAGGGTCCGGGCGGGCATCGATACGGGTTGGGCGGGGCCACCATCACGTAGGTGCCGCCTTCCGGCATCGCCATGATCTGCGCCTTGAGCAGTTCGGTCTGGCTGCCGCCCTTGTAAGCATGCGGCATCGCGTTCTGGGCCGAGACGTCCCAGCCGGGCACCGATCCGTCGACAAAGTCGATGCCCGGGCTGAGGATCAGCCGGTCGTAAGGCACCGAACCGCCCCCCGCCAGCGCCACCGTCTTGGCGTCGCGATCGACCCCCGTCGCCCAGTCATGCACCACGTTGATCCCGTAGTCAGATGCCAGCTTGCCGTAGGAATGCGACAGGTTTTCGAGATCCCAGAACCCGCCGATATAGAGGTTGGAAAAGAAGCAGGTATAATAGCTGCGCGTAGGTTCGATCAGCGTGACGTCGATCTCGCCGGCGCTGTCCTTGGCGATATAGCGGGCGGCAGTCGCCCCGCCTGCGCCGCCGCCGACGACAACCACCTTGGGAATGCCGTGAGAAGCCGCGTGGACCATCGGCGCGCCAAGCGTCGATGCTGCCGCCATCCCTGTGCCAACAAAGGCACGTCTGTTGAGTTTCATGGTGTTTTCCTCCCTTTGGAACTCATGTTCCGTTCTGTGACGCCGCAGTCTCTTTCGGACCCTTACTCACCTTGCGCAAAATACGCCGCCAGCGCGGCGATCTCTTCGTCGGACAACCGGGATGCCATCATCTGCATCACCGGGTGCGGCCTGATCTGTCTCTTGTAGGCATGCATCGCCACGACGAAATCCTCGGTCGGCCAGTTCGTGATCGCGGGAATGCCCTTGTCAGAACCGTCCTGCTGGTGGCAGGTCTTGCATTCGCTGGCCAGGTATTCGCCGTAATCCGTGTCACCCACTATCGCCAAAACTTCGGGCGAGAGGTCGACCTCGCGCGGCTGTGCGGTGGGGGCGGCTTCGGGGATGTTCTGCGGGCTGGCCGAGAACTGGCGCAGATAGGCGAGGATATCCGACCGGTCCTGCGGGTCTTTCAGACCGGCGAAATTCATCCGCGTCCGCGACACCAGCGCCTTGGGGTTCTCGAGATAGGCATCGAGATTTGCCAATTCCCAGGTAAGGCCGTCGGCGCCCATCATCTTCATGTCATCGGAGTACCGGAACCCCTCATGCGCGCCTGCGCGGCGGCCGAAAATGCCGTTCAGATGCGGGCCGATCCGATCTTCGGCGCCCTGGCCGATCTGGTGGCAGGACGTGCATTGCGCGAACACCTCCCGGCCTTTTTCCGGGTCGCCGAAATCAAGCGCGGCGGCATCCGCAACCACGGGTTCCGGCGCGGGCCGGGCCATTTCGGCAGCGGGTGTCTCGACCAGCGCCGCCTGCCTCGCGGATTCGGCGTCCCGGAGCGCCGCCGCCAGGGCGGTTTCCAGTTCCGAAAGTCTGGCGTGCAGATCGGCAGAGCGGGAAGCCTGTTCTTGCAGTGAGGAATTACGCTTTTCGAGCTGCGTGAGCCGGTCGGTCAGTGCGACGAGTTCCTGGGCGCGGTGGTCTCGCGCGGTCCAGCCGTAGGCGGCGCCCAGCATGAGCGCCGTGCCTCCAACAACCAAACCGAATATGCCTGACCTGTTCATCCCAAATGTCTTGTCCCAATAATCCTCGGCACGTCATGGCAGAATGCCCCAAAGGCAGCGGCACGGCGAGCTTTTGTTCCGCCGTGCCGGCGTGTTTTATTCGAAGGAGGCCAGATAGGCGGTTACTGCCGCGATATCTTCTGCCGACTTCAGTCCCGCGAAACTCATCTTGGTTCCCTTGGCGAAACCGCGCGGATCCTCGAGGAATGCCGCCAGCGAATCAGCAGTCCATGCGCCATCCATGCCTTCCAGCGTCTTGGAGTACTTGAAGCCGTCCACAGAGGCGATATCCGCGCCGACGATCCCGTTGAGTATCGGACCCACGCGGTTTTTCGCGCCGTCACCGACCTGGTGACAGGCCTTGCACTTGCCGAACACCTTCTCGCCAGCGGCGACCAGCGCAGGGTCCACCGCGTCGGCGGCAGGCTCCGCCTCGGCCACGGCAGCGGCAACTTCGGGTTCCGCTTCGGTCTCTGAGGCGACAGCCGCCGCTTCGATCACCTCTTCCGCCGTCTCGGCTGCCTCGTCTTCCGGAGTGACGTTGAGAACCGACGCTCGCATGGTGATTTCGACGCTGTCCTTGCAGTTTTCCATGCAGGGCTCGGTGCGCCACATGGGATATTCGGACTCGGCGCGATCATCGACGATGAACCCGTTGGCGTTGGGCATCTCGACCTCGAGGAAGTTCTCGTTGCTCAGCACGAAATCGTCTTCGACGAGGAAGTTCGAATACAGGATATAGGCGACGATGGCATAAACATCGTCATCGCTCAGGGTTTGCGCGCTGCCATATGGCATCGAACGATGGATGTAGTCCCACGCGGTCGACAGGTAAGGCCAGTAACTGCCCACGGTCTTGACCGGATCGTCATTTGCGAGGGTTCCGTCACCGCCTGCCAGTTCCGGCCAATTGCCGACGCCTTCGGCGAATTCACCGTGACAGACCGCGCAGTTCTCGGAAAAGACCATCTCGCCGTCTTCGACCGACCCGGACCCGACCGGCAGACCGGTGCCATCGGGGCTGACATCGACATCCCAGGCCGCGATTTCTTCCGGCAGGGCCGGACGGCCAAGCCCGAACGTGCCCTCGCCGGCTCCGGTCGAGGCGTTGGCCGCGCCGACAAGCCCGCCGGACAGGACCGGCGGAGCGATGGCCGTCATCACGGCGGGGTTGTCGGGGAAACCAGCGATATTGCGGTCGGCGAAATTGACGGCCATGGTCAGCACGGCAATCGTGCCAAGCGCGGTGCCGCCGAAAAGATTAAGAGACTTCGACATTTTCGGCCTCCCCGTTGGGTTTGACGTGCCACGTCTGGATACAGTTGTTGTGGTAGATCGAGTTCTCGCCACGGACCTCGCGCAGTTGCGCCTTGGTCGGTTGCACATACCCGGTTTCGTCCATTGCCCGCGACTGGAGCAGCATGTCCTCGCCGTTCCATTCGGTGTCGAGATAGAAGCGCGTCAGCGCCATCTTCTCGCCCGGCTTGGCCAGACGCGCGGTTTCCCATGTCTTGCCACCGTCCTTGGACACGTCCACGCGGGTGATCGCGCCGTGGCCCGACCAGGCCAGCCCGGTGATGACCAGCGGACCTGCGCCGTGGGTGATCGGCGATTGCGGGCTGGGCGAGGTGACGACGGATTTCGCGTCCATCACCCATGTCCACTTGCGGCTTGTGCCGTCTTCCAGCGTGTCGGTGTATTTCGACGTTTCCTCGCGGCTTTCGACCGCGTTTGCCGTGACTTCGATGCGACGGATCCACTTGACCCACAAATTGCCTTCCCAGCCGGGCACGACAAGACGCACCGGATAGCCATGTTCCTTGCGCAGCGCTTCGCCATTGGCCTTGAACGCGACCAGGACATCGTCCAGCGCCTTGTCCATCGGGATCGACCGCCCGTTCGAGGACGCATCCGCGCCTTCGACATAGACCCATTTGTCCGACAGATCGCCCGCCGCCTTGAGCCCGGCTTCACCCAGAAGCGTACGCAGCGACACGCCGGTATATTCCATGTTATGGATCATGCCGTGGGTGAACTGCGCACCGTTCAGCTGTGCGCCGGCCCATTCCATGCCGGTATTGGCGGCACATTCACAGAAATAGACGTGGTTCTCGCGAGGGAAGCGTTCGAGATCGGCATAGGTGAAAACCAGTGGTGTATCGACCAGACCGTTGATCATCAGGCGGTAATCTTCCTTGCGCAGCTCGATGGCCCCCGAGTGGTGACGCTCGAACGCGCAGCCCTGCGGCGTGATCGTGCCGTCCAGCGCGTGGATCGGTGTGAAGTTGATCGAGCTGGTGGTATCGGCGGTGAGCCATTCCACGTTGCGCCGCACCACGTCGCTTTCGTACTGGATCGGCAGACCGTAAGGCGTGGCGTCCACGCCATCGCCAAAGGACATCGCCCAGTCCTGCACCTCGGTGATCAGCGGATCGGGTTCATTCGCCCGCGCAGCGCCCGCAGCGGTCAGCCCTGCCGCAGCCGCGGCAGAGCCCCGCAGGAACGCGCGGCGGGAGGGTTTGAGCATATCAGACATATCTCACACTCCGGTTGAAGTTACGCGCCCACAACGGTGACGCTGTCATTGGGTTTAAGGCTGACGGTGCCAAGCTTCTTGATATGCGCTTCGACCACGTCCCAGATTTGCGGACCTTCGGTGCCTTCATTGACCGACGCCCAGCCGGCGACGACATAATTCTTCGCCGGATCAATGGCTTCGCCGGTCTTGAGCAGCACCATGTCGGTGATCCGTTCGCCCTGCGGTTTGCGCACGTCGATGCGGTAGCCCATGCCCCCGATGCGCACCATGTCGCCGCCCTGCTGGTAGTAGGGATCGGGGTTGAAGATGTTGTCGGCCACGTCTTCGAGGATGACCTTGATGAATTCGCCCGTCATTTCAGACCGGTACGCCTTGCCATAACTCATCGACGTGACGTTCCAGATATCCTCGCGGGTGATGTCGTCACCGGGGATCAGGCTTGGCCCCCAGCGCACGCCGGGCGACATGGCGATGTCGGCCTCGCGTTCGCTCAGAAGCGCATCACAGATCAGGTCATCCCAGGTGCCGTTGAAGTTGCCCCGGCGATACAGAAGGCTGTCGGTCTGGCCGATCACCTCTTCCAGTTCGGCTTTGAAGGGCGCGCGCTGTTCGTCGATCAGCGCGGTCATTTCAGCATCGGGTTCGATCACGTCCGAGAAGATCGGGATCAGCTTGTGGCGGAAGCCCATCATGCGGCCGTTCTGAATGTCCAGATCGACGCGGCTGACGAACTTGCCGTTGGAGCCGGAGGCGACGATGATCGTCTCGCCCACCAGCACTGGTTCAGGCAGCGCGTCATGGGTGTGGCCCGACAGGATCACGTCGATGCCGGTGACCTTGCTGGCCATGCTCTTGTCCACGTCAAAGCCATTGTGGCTCAGGCAGACAACGCATTCGGCACCCTGCGCGCGCACTTCGTCAACCATGGCCTGCATGTTTTCGTCGCGGATGCCAAAGGAGTATTCAGGGAACATCCAGCCGGGATTGGCGATCGGCATGTAGGGGAAGGCCTGACCGATCACGGCGATCTTGACACCACCGCGTTCGAAAAACTTGTACGGCGGGAACAGTTCGGCCGGTTCGTCCCACTCGGCGTCGAAGATGTTCTGACCCAGCGCGGCAAAGGGCAGACCCTCGACGATTTCCTGCACGCGGGCGGAGCCGAGTGTGAATTCCCAGTGGAAGGTCATCGCGTCCGGCTTGAGACCGTTCATCACGTTGACCATGTCCTGCCCTTCGGTGTGATGACAGGTGTATGACCCGTGCCACGTGTCACCGCCATCGAGCAGCAGCGCATCGGGGCGGTCGGCCCGGATCGCGTTGACCACGGTGGCCACGCGATCCAGTCCTCCTACACGCCCATAGGCCTTGGCGAGGGAGGAGAAATCGCCGGAGCTGAGTGCGTAATGGGAAGGGCTTCCGTCATCGATGCCGTAGAGCTTGCGGAAATCGGCCCCGGTCACGTGCGGCACGGCACCACGGTTTTCGCCCACCCCGATATTCACCGACGGTTCACGGAAATAGATCGGCTTGAGCTGCGCGTGAATGTCGGTGACATGGATCAGCGAGACATTGCCAAAGGTGTCGAACTGCAAAAGCTGGTCCTGCGTCAGCGCCTGCTGCGCTGCCAGCCGGGACCAGTTGCCGAAACCGGACGCGCCGACAATCGCGGACGCTGCCATCGACACCTGAAGGAAATCGCGACGTGAAATCATGGGAGGGGCCTTCTTGGATTTCCGGTCACACATTCGCATGTGTGAATGAGTTGTTAGTCAAAAACCCCACGCCAATGAAAGCGCGGGGTTGATTGGTTTAGTTGCGGACCGACGGGCCTTCGACCGAAAGGCCATTGCCGCGCGATGCCACATAAAGCTCGAGCGCCACGAACTCGGGCGAACCCGGCGCGTAGGTTTCAGCGCGTGTGTCACGAACGCAGCCCTTGAAACGACCGTGAACAGTGTTCAGCTTGGCGTTCTTCAGACGGTATGTCGGGAAGCCGTTGATCTGGCCCTGGCTCAGGTGGTCGGCGCGGATGTAATTGCCGTAATTGTCTTCGTGGCAATTCGCGCAGGACAGTTCAAGCTGACCCGTGCGGGTGTAATAAAGCTCTTTGCCCTGCTCCCACGTTTCCGCGACCGGGCCGTCGATGGCGACATTCACCGGCATGCCACGTGACTGCACCGAGATCAGCGCTTCCATCGCAGCCATTGGTGCACTGTCGTACTTATACGCCTCAGCGCCCATCTGGTTGGTGCGGCAGTCGTTGATCTGCATGGCCAGAGTGCGGACTTCGCCGGCCTCTTCGTTCCACTTGGGATAGACGGCGCGAACACCTTCCATCGACTCGGGACCTTCGTGGCAGGATGCGCAGGATTTGTCGGCGCTGCCTTCGACGGTGTTCCATGCATCCATCGCCTGATCCACAAAGATCATGCCCGGATTGTCGAAGGTGTCGGCCTGCATGGACTGCGTGTCATCCTCGCGGAAGTGCCAGCCCGACATGATCGGGTCGACTCCGGTGCCTTCCATATGCGCGGGTGCTGCGGTCTTGGTGATCATTTCCTGACCGTCAATCGCAAGCGTGTCGTCATCCGCACCACCAGCGAAAAGCACCGGGGCCGAGATGGCCAGCGCGGCTAACGCGGTCATTGCCTTGTATTTCATTCTGTTCCCTCCCAAAATCACCCCTGCCCCGTGAACCGGGACAGGGAGGAGCTTTTTGCTCAGACCGTGATTGCTTTTGCGTCTTCGTAGACGGACCCGTCATCGTCGTACCAGGTGAACTTGAACTCACCGGCTTCGGGCACCGTGGCCTCGAATTCGAAATACGGGTTGGTCGAGATCGCCGGCTCCATCTTCACGTCGACAACGTTCTGGCCGTTGAAGTCGCATGTGAAGCGGTTGATGATCGACCGCGGAATCGGGTTGCCGTCGCTGTCCTTGCGCTGGCCCGATTCCATCGGGTGGCTGATGAGCGTCTTGATGACGATTCCTTCGCCTGCCGAAGCGGACCCTGGAACCTTGACGCGGGGTTTTACACCGGATGCCATGTTGTTTCTCCTGAAATCTGAATGTTGACCGTTAGCCGCCGCAGCCGCCGATGGTGACCTTCACGGTCTTGGCGCTGCGTGCAAAGCTGCCGTCCGCCAGCTTGGCAATCGCGATCACGTCCTGCGTGCCGGCAAGACGGATGCGGGTGCTTGCGGACTGGGATGCCGCGAGCGGGCCAAAGTTGAAGGTCGCGACGCCGGGCGTCGGGTTGCCGGCTGCCAGCACCATGATGGCGGATGCGCCCGGTGCGGACACTTCGATCGGAACGGTGTTGCCGTTTTCCGCGATCTCCGGTGCGGTCAGTTCGACACCGGCGTCGGCAATCGCCGCTCCACCGGTGAATTCGCCGATCACATCGTCAACCGCAGCATTGGCGCGGAACGGCAGTACGAAGGTCAGCGCAGCTGCCCCACCCAGTGCCAGGGTTTCGCGTCTCGTGAAATCCATATCGTGTCTCCTAACTCAGTGACGGGGCGGTTCAGCTGTCTTTCAGCGTCATCAGAAACGCCACCACATCTTCAATTTCCTGCGCCGTGAGAATGGGCGTCAGGTCTTCTTCCTTTGCACCCTTGCCGGTGTAGCCGTCGCCGGGCCGGATGAATCCGCTTGTCTTGTAAAAGGCCGGCATCACCGTGCCTTCGAAGGTCATCTTGGCATTGGCGATGATGCCGCGCAGCTCTTCGGCCGTGCGGTATTCGGCGATGCCGTCCAGAGTCGGGCCGACCTCGCCATGGAACGGCGCGTCATTCAGCGCGGTCACCGCGTGGCAGGCAACGCAATTGCCCTTGCCCCGGTTGACCATGAGCTTGGCGCCATTGGCGGCGTCCCCTTCGGCACCCGAAAGCGAGGCCGGAATCGCGCCGTATTCGTCGAATTGCACCTCACCCGGGGTGACCGGGTTGGCGATGGCTGCGGTCGCGCAAAGCACGATTGCGGCAGATATACCTGTTAGCTTCATTGTCCCTCCCTTACCGCCCGGTACGTTGACCGGGCTGACATATGGCTCTGTATACCGTAGGCCACTGAGCTTGATTCATGCAACAACAAATTCACAGAAGTGAATAATTGAGTATGAATGTCGCACGCCTAGTCGGTGTTTCCGTCGTTCCGTTCCTGGATCATCCGCGCGTGATAGCGCTGAAAATCTTCCCCGTCATCAAGAAGATAACGCTTTTCCTCAACCCATGTGAACATGTCCAGAGACGTTCCCTTGGCGAACGCCCCCGGCATGACCGCAACCGACGCTTCCAGCGCATTCTGCCCCTCGGGCACCTCTTCGGGCAGGAAAACGACGCTCGGCGTGAACATCACGCGCCACTTTCGCGCCATGTCTTTTTCCGACAGGACCTGGCCGTCGAAATCGGTGACTTCGATGTCGCCATGCAGGTTCAACTGAACCACGAAATAGTTCTCGGCGATATACGCACTGACCTCGGGGTCCGAGAACACCTCTTCGTGCATCTTGGAGCAATAGATGCAGCCGCGCTGTTCGAAAAACAGAACCAGGCGTTTGCCTTCGGCATTGGCCTCGCCCAGGTCTTCGCGCAGATCCTTGAACGTGTCCCGCATCCACGGCTGCTTGTGCAGACCGTCATCTCCCAGTTCCGCTGCCGCGACCGGAAGTGCCATCAGAAGCGCCAGCGCGCCACCAAGTACATGTCTCATCGTCCATCCTCCTCCTAAAGGGTGTCGTCATCAAAGGGTGTCGTCATCCAAGCGATGACCAATTCGGAAACCAGCGCAGCATCGCATCCGCGATCAAGTTCACACTATCGGTGACGATCAGCAGCGCAAACACCATCAGCATGCCGCCCATGACCTTTTCCGCATGACCGAGAAGCCCGCGGTTCCGCGCGGTCCAGCGCAGGAACGGCCCCGAGAACAATGCCGCGATGACGAATGGCAGGGTCATGCCCAGGCCGTAGACCAGAAGCAGCGCTCCACCCTGAAAGATGTCGCCCATGCCGCCGGCAATCATCAGGATCGACGCCAGCGCAGGCCCGACGCAGGGCGTCCAGCCAAAGCCGAAGGCAAGCCCCATGATGTAGGCCCCGATCCATGTCGTCGGTTCGGATTTCGCCTCGACGCGCGCCTCGCGATAGAGAATCGGGATGCGCACCACCCCGAGAAAGTGCAGGCCGAACGCCGCCAGAACCGCCGCCGCCACATACCGCAAGGGGTCACGGTAATCGGCAAACGCCTGTCCGACAACTGTTGCCCCCATGCCGAGCAAGACGAAGATCGTGGTCACGCCAAGCGCGAACAGGCAGGCCGACAACACCAGGTTCCACGCGATCCCGCGCGGCACGTCGGCCTCTCCCTTGAGTTCGTTCATTGAAATTCCGGCCATGTAACACAGGTAAAACGGCACCATTGGCAGGATGCAGGGCGTAAAGAAGCTCAGGATCCCCGCAAGGGCCGCACCGGCGAAAGAAATGTCGAACATCGGCGGAGATTCCTTGAATTATTCACATATTCAGATTATGTGTTTTGTCACGAAGTCGTCAATCGGTGAAAGATGCGTCCTCTGAAACCTTTGGCTCTGGCCCTCTTCATGACCGCCCTTTCGGCTGTCGCCGGCTCCGCAGAGCCGTCGCTGGTGATCGTGGAACAGCATGGCTGCGTCTATTGCGAAAGATGGAACGCGGAAATCGCGCCCGCCTATCCCAAGACCGCCGAAGGAAAGTTTGCGCCTCTTGTCCGGGCAGATTTGCGTGAAGGCCCGCCCGACGGGGTCACGTACACGCGGCGCGTGGTTTTCACACCGACCTTTGTCCTGATAGAAAACGGTCAGGAACAGGCACGCATCGAAGGGTATCCCGGCGAAGACTTCTTCTGGCCGCTGCTGACGCAGATGCTGACAGAGAATACGGAGTTCGCCCCCGGGGCTGCTTCCGACGCGATCGGGAAATAGAGGCACGGCATGGCACTTCCACAACTCAGCCCCGACCTGAACGAAGACGAACTTGACCGGATCGTAGACAAGGCGACAACGGCGTCGAACTTTCTCAAGGCGATCAGCCACGAGGGACGGCTGATGATTCTCTGCCACCTGGTCACCGGCGAAAAATCCGTGACCGAACTCGAAGAGCTGCTGGCCGCGCGTCAGGCTGCGGTGTCTCAGCAATTGTCGCGCCTGCGGCTTGAAGGCCTGGTCATTCCGCGCCGCGACGGCAAGACGATCTATTACCGTCTGGCCGATGACAAGCCGCGCAAGATGCTCGAATGTGTCTACGACCTGTTCTGCAAGGACGACTGACCGCGGCGCCACTCTCTTCTTGCTCTCACATCGCAATGTCCGCATACTTGATGCGGGAGCCTGTCTTGGGAGGACAGCACGATGCTGGAGAGCGTTCCGGAACACATTCTTGTGGCCGCCGTAGGTCTGTTCGGCGGCATCCTCTTGGGGTTGGCTGCCCGATTGGGTCGGTTTTGCACCCTCGGCGCGATCGAAGACCTGCTTTATGGCGGGTCCGACACGCGGCTGCGCATGTGGGGCATCGCCATCGGCATCGCGGTCCTCGGCAGCTTTGGCCTCATGGCCGCTGGCGTTATCGATGGCGGCACCACCTATTACCTGTCCATCGCCTGGCTGCCCTGGGCCTCGGTCATCGGCGGGCTGATGTTCGGGTACGGCATGGCCCTTGCCGGGAATTGCGGCTTCGGAGCGGTGGCCCGCCTGGGGGGCGGCGACCTGCGCAGCTTTGTCATCGTCCTCGTGATGGGCGTCTCGACCTATGTCGTCCTGAGCGGTCCTCTGGCGCCGCTGCGCAATATGCTTTTTCCCCAGGCCGCGGTTCTGCCGGGTGACATTGCACCGGGCATCGCACATGCAGCCGCCCATTGGTCGGGCCTGCCCGTCACCGCCATCGGCATGAGCATCGGCCTCGCCATCCTCGCCCTGTCCGCCAGTTCGCGCGCCTTTCTCGACAGTCCCAAATCCGCCATCTGGGCCGGTGTCGTCGGCATCGCAATCGTCAGCGGCTGGGCCGGAACATCATGGGTCGCCGACACCGGCTTCGAGGCCCTGCCGGTGGTCTCTCACAGCTTTGCGGCACCGCTGGGCGAAAGCATCCTGTGGTGGATGATCGGGTCTGCACAACCGATCAGCTTTGCGGTCGGCTCCGTCGCCGGGGTCTGGTTCGGCGCCTTCATCGGATCATTGATCAAGGGCCATTTCCGCTGGGAGGCCTGCGAAGACCCGCGCGAACTGCGCCGCCAGATCTTCGGTGCCGCGCTGATGGGCGCAGGCGCAGTGGTCGCTCTGGGCTGCACCGTGGGACAAGGCATCAGCGCCTTCTCGATGCTGGCCTTCAGCGCGCCCGTCACCTTCCTCGCGATCTTTGCCGGGGCATCCTTCGGATTGCGCCAGCTGATCGTCGGGTTCAACCCGGCCGAATAGCGTCGAAGCGGCACCATCCGTTGCCAAAGAATCACGCCGTCAAAGCTTTTTGTGCCGTGGCTGCCCCTACGGCAAAGTTTCGCCTGCAAACGGGACGTTACTTCGCTACCTTCAGGCAAAACAACAAGAGCAGGCACACAGGATCATGGGAACGGCTTTCAAAGGCACGTTCGTCATCTCCTGGTCGCAGACAAGCATCGACACGCTCCAGGCGGCCCCGGTCGATTTCCTGACGGTCGGCGTGGCATGGAGCTGGACCGGCGAAGCCGTTCGTGTGGACGGTCCGAACGATCTGTTGCGACTGGACGAGGCGGAAGGCGAGGCAGAGCGACGCAAACGTGCGGCGCGTATGGTACGGCGCCTGGTCGGCGCGGCCATCGAACAGACGACTGGCGCAAGCGCGAACACCACCGACCATCCCTTGGCCGACAAGACATTTGTCGTGACGGATGGCGAAACGACCTACACCGTCACGCTTGTCGATTCCGGCACCGGCAAACCGCCGCTGCTGATGTTCCTGAACGCCGTTCCGCCCCGTGACCGCGACCTCTGGGTGGTGCACACATCCTTGGCCAACGCGGTCCCGCAGACCACCGCCGAACACCAGGGAGCGGTGATCTGCTTTACCCCGGGCACGCGGATTCTCACTGCGGACGGAACCAGATGCATCGAGGATCTGCGCGAGGGCGACCTTGTCCAGACCAAGGACAACGGCAGTCAGCCGATCCAGTGGATGGGCCAACGCCGGATGAGCGGCGCGCGGCTTTTCGCGATGCCCAAACTCCGCCCGATCCGGATACGGGCCGGCGTGTTCGGCCTGGACGAGCCCGACGAAGACCTACTTGTCTCGCCCGAGCACCGGATGCTCATCAAGGGCCGGGTGGCCATGGATCTGTTCAACACGCCGGAAGTGCTGATCACCGCACGCGACCTGATCGACAACGTACATGTCTCGGTCGATCTCACCGTGCGTGAAATCACCTATGTGCATCTGCTGCTGCCGCAGCACGAAATCCTGTTTGCGAACGGCGTGGAATCCGAAAGCTTCCATCCGGCAAATGCCGCCCTGTCGACGCTCGATGCGTCGGACCGGGCCCGACTGTCCAGGCGGCTGCCACAGGTTGACGTCAACCCGCAGGGCTATGGCAGCTATGCAAGACGCAACCTGTCGTCATCAGAGGCCGTCATCCTACTGCACGAAGCCGCCTGACGGACACCACCGGCGGGGCGCAGAGCGCCGCCGTGCGGGCCTACTCGAACACGTCCTGCGGCTGCACACCCCAGTAGCCGCCCTTGCGCGCCCACCCCTTGTAGCCCCCGGCCGACAATTCGCACCATTCGGCCTGGCACTGCCGGACCTCGGCGATGACCCCCAGCGACAGTTGCGCCACGACCTGCGTCGAGGGATCGGGCCGCGCATGCAGGTTCAGCATGTCCACCTCGACGAGCGCCGTGCGCACGCCCGAGAGCAATGCATAATGCACCCAGCCGCCCGCGCCATCGCGATCCTGAACCCGCCGCCAATGCCCGTGCTCCGCGGTGATCTGCAAGGGCATGTTGCGGCGCTTGTAGACCCAGTCGATCCGGTGCGACAGGGATGGCCCGCGCCGCACGTTCCCCTCGGCGGCCTTCATCGACACGAAGCGGGGAAGCGGCAGATTCGTGACCGAGCCGCGTTCGGCGGCCGCTCCCGGAGTCGCCTGAAGGACGGCTGCAACAAGAACGGCGGACACCAATTTGCCTGACAGCGCCCGGAACGAAAGCCAGCTCATGTAATGTGCCTCGATTTGCTTGGTTTTTTTGTTTTTGCCGACAGGTTCTTGTGCCCGCCGCGCCTTTGCGACACTCTGCCAAAACCTGACACGCCGGGGAAGTAGTGGGAGCGAAAGCATGTCATCAAAACGTCTGAGTGTTGTCGTCACGCGACGCTTGCCCGATGCTGTCGAAACCCGCCTGAAAGAGCTGTTCGATGTCCAGCTCAGGGACACCGACACGCCGATGACACAGGCCGAACTGACCGCCGCCGTCAAGCAGGCGGATGTACTGGTGCCCACGCTCACCGACCGGATCGACGCCGGATTGATCGGACAGGCCGGAGACCAGCTTCGGCTTATCGCCAATTTCGGCGCGGGTGTCGATCACATTGATGTCGACACCGCGCGCAGCCGGGGGATTCTCGTTTCGAACACACCGGGCGTCGTCACAGAAGACACCGCCGACATGGTGCTGGCCCTGATGCTGGGTGTGACACGCCGCATCCAGGAAGGCCTGAACGTGATGCAAAGCGGCGATTGGGCCGGCTGGGCCCCGACCGCGTTCCTCGGCGGCCGGCTTGGCGGGCGCCGCCTTGGCATCCTCGGCATGGGCCGGATCGGTCAGGCCGTCGCGCGACGGGCGCGCGCCTTCGGCATGCAGATCCACTATCACAACCGCCGCCGCCTGCGCCCCGAGATCGAAGCGGAGCTGGAAGCGACCTACTGGGAAAGCCTCGACCAGATGGTCGCGCGCATGGACGTGATATCGGTCAACTGTCCGCACACCCCTTCCACGTTCCACCTCTTGAACGCGCGTCGCCTGGCCCTGCTGAAACCAAGCGCGGTGATCGTGAACACGTCGCGCGGCGAGGTGATCGACGAGAACGCCCTCACGCGCATGCTCAAGGCAGGCGAACTGGCCGGTGCCGGGCTTGACGTCTACGAACACGGTCATCGCGGCAATCCCGAATTGCGCAACATGTCCAACGTCGTGATGCTTCCCCATATGGGATCGGCCACCCGCGAAGGCCGCCTCGAGATGGGCGAGAAAGTCATCATCAACGTCAAGACCTTTGCCGACGGACACCGCCCGCCCGACCAGGTGGTGCCAGCAATGCTCTGACCCCTGTGCAAGCCCTTGCCTTCAGCGTCGGGCTGAGCCATGAACAAATCATGAACGAACTTGAGTTTTTCTTCCGGTCCGAAACCCTGCAGGCCCTGCCGAGCGGTGGACTTTACTGGCCCGCCCAAACCCTGCTTGTCGTCTCGGATCTGCACTTGGGGAAATCGGCGCGCGCCGCGCGGTTCGGCGGCGCCCAGCTCCCCCCATACGAGACAACCGAGACCCTCACCCGGCTGGCAACCGATCTGCAGACAACCTGCGCGAAACGCGTGATCTGCCTTGGCGACAGTTTTGACGCCCCGAACCTCCTCGAGACGCTTCCCGAATCCGACCTGCTAAGCCTGACGACCCTGCAGGCCGGTCTTGACTGGGTCTGGATCGAAGGCAATCACGACCCCGGACCGGTTCAACTGGGCGGCACCCACAAACGCAGGCTGACGGTTGGTCCGCTCCATTTCCAGCATAGCGCCGATGCCACCCCGACTCCGGGCGAGGTCACCGGCCATTACCACCCCAAGGCAACCCTGTCGCTGCGGGGTCGCACGCTGACCCGACCGTGTTTCCTCTTCGATGACACGCGCCTGATCCTTCCCGCCTATGGCGCCTTCACCGGCGGACTGCACAGCCATGACCCTGCGCTGACAGGCCTGATGTCGCCCCGCGCACAGGCGATCCTGACCGGAACACGGCCCTGCAAGATCCCGATGCCGGGATTGGCCCCCTTGTCTTGACCCGCGCGTCATGCTCAGACTTCGGCATGACCACAGATCCGCGCATCCAGGCCAGCTTTGACCGCCAGTCCATGATGGCCACGCTGGGTGCGCGGCTGGTCGAAACCGGCGAAGGCTCCGCGACAATCGCCGCGCCGATCCTGCCGGGCGCGATGCAGCAGCAAGGCTTCGGCCATGCCGGCCTCACCTTTTCCATCGGCGACAGCGCCGCAGGCTACGCCGCCCTGACCCTGATCCCCGTAACGCAGGAGATCGTCACCGCCGAGATCAAGATCAACCTGCTGGCCCCCGCGAAGGGCGACCGGCTGATCGCGCGCGGCCGCGTTATCAAACCCGGACGCCGTCTGATCGTCGTCTCCTCTGACGTCTATGCCCAAACCGACGGTGTCGAGCGCCACATTGCCTGCCTCATGGGAACGATGATGCCGGTCGACCTGTGAAGGAAGCGTAAATGCCGACGTACAATCAGCCGCTCGGCGGGAATAACTCCCCGCGCTTTTCCGGTCCCAATACCATGATGCGCCTGCCCACGCAGGCCACGGCCGAAGGGCTGGACGCCTGTTTCATCGGCATTCCGATGGATCACGGCGCGTCAAACCGTCCCGGCACGCGGCTCGGCCCGCGCCAGATTCGCGAAGAAAGCCGCATGATCCGCCCCTACAACATGGCCACGGGCGCTGCTCCGTTCGATTCCATGCAAGTGGCCGATATCGGCGATGTCGCGGTGAATACCTTCGATTTGAAGAAAACCATCGGTATTATTGCCGATCACTATCGCGACATCCTGGCCCACGGCACGATTCCCCTGACCCTCGGCGGCGATCACACGCTGACATGGCCCATCCTGCGCGCCATCAGGGAACGGCACGGTCCGGTCGCGCTGATCCACGTCGATGCCCATGCCGACACAAGCGACGAGATGTTCGGCGAGAAAGAAGCTCACGGAACCCCCTTCCGCCGCGCCTGGGAGGAAGGCTGCCTGATCAACCACAAGGTCTGGCAGATCGGGCTCCGCGGATCGGGCTATTCGCCGGACGACTGGAACTGGGCGCGGGATCAGGGCTGGACCGTGATCCCCGCGGAACAATGCTGGTACAGGTCCCTTGCCCCGCTGATGACCGAGATTCGCGCGAAAATCGGCGATGCGCCGGTCTATCTCAGCTATGACATCGACAGTCTTGATCCGGCTTTTGCCCCCGGCACAGGCACCGTCGAAATGGGGGGCCTCAGCACATGGCAAGCTCTGGAAATCGTCCGCGGCTGTGCCGGGCTGAACCTTGTGGGCGGTGATCTGGTCGAGGTCTCTCCGCCGTTCGACACCACGGGATCCACCGCCCTGATCGCGTCGAACCTCTTGTTCGAAATGCTCTGCGCCTTGCCGAAAGCCCGGAGATAGGACGCCGGGCACCAGCCCGGCGCTCCGTCAGGCGGTGAGCCCTTCCGGTTCGGGGACGTTGTTTGCCCGGCAACAGGCGGTCACGGTGTTGGCGAGCAGGCAGGCGATGGTCATCGGCCCGACGCCGCCGGGCACGGGTGTGATGGCGCCGGCGATTTCGGCACAGCTGTCGTAGTGGCAATCGCCCACCAGCCGGGTCTTGCCCGCGCCGTTTTCAGGCGCGTCGATCCGGTTGATGCCCACGTCGATCACCGTCGCGCCCGGCTTGATCCAGTCGCCGGGCACCATCTCGGGACGCCCGACAGCCGCCACGACGATATCGGCGCGGCGCACGACGTCCGGCAAGTCCCTGGTCCGCGAATGGGCGATGGTCACGGTACAGCTGTCACCCAGCAAGAGCTGCGCCATCGGCTTGCCCACGATGTTCGACCGCCCGATCACAACCGCTTCCATGCCAGACAGGCTGCCATGATGGGCCCGCAACATCATCAGGCAGCCCAGCGGCGTGCAGGGCACCATGCTCTTCTGCCCGGTGCCCAGCAGCCCCACATTCGAGACATGAAACCCGTCCACATCCTTGGCCGGGTCGATCGCGTTGATCACCAGATCCTCGTCCAGATGCCCCGGCAAGGGCAGCTGCACCAGGATGCCATGCACTTTCGGGTCGGCATTCAACCTGGCGATCAAGGCCAGCAGATCCGCCTCTGACGTGTCCGGCTCGAGCCTGTGCTCGTAGGAATTCATCCCCACCTCGACGGTCATCCTGCCCTTGGAGCGCACATAGACCTGGGAGGCCGGGTCTTCCCCGACCAGCACCACCGCCAGGCCGGGAATGATCCCGTGCTCGGCCCCGAGCCGCGCCACATGGTCTGCCACCTGCCCGCGCAGCTCTGCCGCAAAGGCCTTTCCGTCGATGATCCGAGCGCCCATGATCCGTCCTTCTTCTCTTTCCAAATATGCCCTTGCAACCGATGCCCGCCGCGCGCAGGCGGTGGTCGGATGCAGTCCGCGGGATGGCGGGAGGGGCCGACGGGCACAGCCCGAGCCCCCCCGCCACCCGCTCAAAACAGTCCTTCGATCTGGCCCGCGTCGTTCAGGTGGATGGTCTCGGCCGACGGCACGCGCGGCAGGCCCGGCATGGTCATGATCTCACCGCAGACCACGACGACAAACCCGGCCCCGGCCGACAGGCGCACGTCGCGCACCGGCACCGAATGGCCGGTCGGCGCGCCACGCAGGTTCGGGTCGGTCGAGAAGGAATACTGCGTCTTGGCCATGCAGACCGGCAGATGGCCGTACCCCTGGTCTTCCCAGAGCTTGAGCTGGTCGCGGATCTTCTGATCCATCAGCGCCTCGTCGGCGCGGTAGATGCGCTTGGCGATGGTCTGGATCTTGTCGGCCAGCGACATCTCGTCGGGGTAGATCGGCGCAAAGTTCGCCTGGCCCGCATCCGCCACCTCGGCGACCTTGCGCGCCAGGTCGGCAGAGCCTTCGGACCCCAGTTCCCAATGCCGCGACAGCACCGCTTCGGCACCATGCTCTTTCACATAGGCCTTGATCGCCTCGACCTCGGCGTCGGTGTCGGTGACGAAGTGGTTGATCGCGACCACCACCGGCACGCCGAAGGATTTGAGGTTCTCGATGTGACGGCCAAGGTTCGGGCAGCCCTTCCTGACCGCGTCGACATTCTCGGGCCCCAGATCGGCCTTGGCGACGCCGCCGTTCATCTTCATCGCCCGCACCGTGGCGACGCAGACCACGACCGACGGGGCAATGCCCGCCTTGCGGCACTTGATGTTCATGAATTTCTCGGCGCCCAGGTCGGCCCCGAACCCGGCTTCGGTCACCACGTAATCCGCCAGCTTCAACGCGGTCGTCGTCGCGATCACCGAGTTGCAGCCATGCGCGATATTGGCGAACGGGCCGCCATGCACGAAGGCCGGGTTGTTTTCCAGCGTCTGCACGAGGTTCGGCTGCATCGCGTCCTTCAGCAGCACCGTCATCGCGCCCGCGGCCTTGATGTCGCGGCAGAAGACCGGGCTGCGGTCGCGGCGGTAGGCCACGATCATGTCGCCCAGGCGCTTTTCGAGGTCCTTGAGATCGTTCGCCAGGCACAGGATCGCCATGACCTCCGAGGCCACGGTGATGTCGAAACCCGCCTCGCGCGGAAAGCCGTTGGCGACGCCGCCCAGCGAACAGGTGATCTGGCGCAGCGCCCGGTCGTTCATGTCGACCACCCGGCGCCAGACGACGCGGCGGATGTCGATATCCTGCTCGTTGCCCCAGTAGATGTGGTTGTCGAGCATCGCCGACAGCAGGCTGTGCGCACTGGTGATGGCGTGGAAATCACCGGTGAAATGCAGGTTCATGTCCTCCATCGGCACAACCTGCGCATAGCCCCCCCCGGCCGCCCCGCCCTTCATGCCGAAATTCGGCCCGAGCGACGCTTCGCGGATGCAGACCATCGCCTTCTTGCCGATATGGTTCAGACCGTCGCCCAGACCCACCGTCGTCGTGGTCTTGCCCTCGCCCGCAGGCGTCGGGTTGATCGCCGTCACCAGGATCAGCTTGCCATCGGCGCGATCCTGCACCGAGTCGATGAACGACTGGCTCACCTTCGCCTTGTCATGGCCATAAGGCAGCAGGTCGTCAGACCCGATCCCGATTTTCTCCCCGATCTCCAGAATGGGGCGCTTGCGCGCCTCCCGCGCTATCTCGATGTCTGTCTTGTAGGCCATGAACGGGCTCCCCTGTTCGCATCTTCATTTGCCCGAGGCATACCTTCGTGCACCACCGTAAAGGCGCATGGAAACCGACACTTCCAAGCTGATCCGCGGCGGGATTGGCGCGGGGATGACGCCAATCGGAAACCTGCGCGTGTTCGGCGTTATGCGCGTGCCTTGTCGAGGTGCCGCCAGACCGGCTGATCGGGGACGTGCAGGCGCAGTGAGTCGCCCAGCGCAAGGCGGCCCGGACGTTCGACCCAGGCCGTCACGCCACGCCGGTTTTGGGCTGCCGCCTTGAACGCCTTGCCGCGCCCGGGATGCACCGCTTCGATCTCCCGCGCGGGCAAGTGGCAGGGCCGGTTCTCCATGTCGATGATCAGGGTCACCCCGTCGGGGCCCTGCAACCGCGACGAGGGCGGGACCAGCGTGAACTCCGGAATGCCTTCGATCACAAGCGACGCACCAAGCCAGGTCGGGTCGATCTCGTCCAGCGCGATTTCGGACGCGATCATCGACAGCTCTTCGGCAGAGACCACCGACAGTTGACGCACATTGGCGATCTCGGTGCCCCGGGGATGCTGCGCCGTCACGCGGCTGCAAGAGGGCCGGGTGCGACCGGAATGGCGTTCGCCGATGGGGCCGTCGAATCCCAGGTCGAGATGATCCGCCGATGCCGAGAGGATGGCATCCCCTTCCACCGGAACGCGCCCGATCCAGCGCACCTGTGCGGCGAAATCCGAGGCTTTCAACGCTGGCATCCTTGCCCTCTCCGTGTTGCTGGTCCGCAAGAAACCCCAGCCATCCCGCAGGAACAACCCGGAACGTGCCTCACGCGCAAAGAAAAACCCCGGCACCCTTGGGATGCCGGGGTTGGTGTTGTCTTCCGACCCGCTCAGGCCGTCGGTTCCGGCTCCAGTCCGCCCTCGTCGGATTGCGGCTTGGATTTCGGCTTGGTCTTGGGGATCGCGGTGAGGCTGGGCTTGTCGGGCAGTTCGCCGGACGGATCGTCGTCGCCCGATTGCGGCGGGTCGCCGCGGATCACACGCTTGATCTCGTCGCCGGTCAGGGTTTCGTATTCCAGCAGGCCCTGCGCCAGGCGTTCCCATTCCTCTTGCTTGTCGGTCAGGATCTGAAAGGCGCGGTCATAGGCGTCCTGGATCAACCGTTTCACCTCCTGCTCGATCATCTCCTTGGTGTTGGCCGACACCGAGAACCCGGCGGTGTTGCCGCTATAGCCCTCGGCCGCTTCGCGGTAGTCGATATTGCCCACCTTGTCCGACATGCCCCATTGCAGCACCATCGCACGCGCCAGCGCCGAGGCTTGCTGGATGTCGCCAGCCGGACCGTTGGACACGTTGTCCGCACCATACTTGATGATCTCGGCGGCCTTGCCCGCCATGGTCATGGCCAGCTTTTCCTCACATTCGGATTTGTGCCAGTTCAGGCGGTCGATTTCGGGCAGCGACACCACCATACCCAGCGCACCACCGCGCGGGATGATCGTTGCCTTGTAGACCGGATCACATTGCGGCAGCGACAGGCCGACGATGGCATGTCCGGCCTCGTGATAGGCGGTCTTTTCCTTCTGCTCGGGCGTGAGCACCATGGAGCGCCGTTCGGCCCCCATCATGACCTTGTCTTTCGCGTTCTCGAAATCCTCCATCGTCACGAAGCGCCGCCCGACGCGCGCGGCCATCAGCGCGGCCTCGTTGACAAGGTTTGCCAGATCGGCCCCCGAGAAACCGGGTGTGCCGCGCGCAATGATGCGCAGATCGACGTCCGGACCCAGCGGCGTCTTGCGGGCATGCACGCCAAGGATCTTCTCGCGGCCCTTGATGTCGGGATTGGGAACCGTGACCTGGCGGTCGAAACGGCCGGGGCGCAGCAGAGCAGGGTCGAGCACGTCACGACGGTTGGTCGCGGCGACGATGATCACGCCTTCATTCGCCTCGAACCCGTCCATTTCGACCAGCAGCTGGTTCAATGTCTGTTCGCGTTCATCATTGCCGCCGCCATACCCGGCACCACGGGCCCGGCCCACGGCGTCGATTTCGTCGATGAAGACGATACATGGCGCGTTTTTCTTGGCCTGTTCGAACATGTCGCGGACACGGCTTGCGCCGACGCCGACGAACATTTCAACGAAATCCGACCCGGAAATCGTGAAGAACGGAACACCCGCTTCACCGGCAATCGCGCGCGCCAGCAAGGTCTTGCCGGTGCCCGGAGGCCCCACCAGAAGCGCGCCCTTGGGAATCTTGCCACCCAACCGCGAGAACCGCTGCGGATTGCGCAGGAATTCGACGATCTCTTCAAGCTCTTCCTTGGCCTCGTCGATGCCCGCCACGTCATCGAAGGTGACGCGACCATGCTTTTCGGTCAGCAGCTTGGCCTTGGATTTGCCAAACCCCATCGCGCCGCCACGGCCCCCGCCCTGCATGCGGTTCATGAAGTAGATCCACACACCGATCAAAAGAAGGAAGGGAAGCAGGCTGAGCAGGAAGGACTGGAAGCCCGATTGCTGCTGCTGTTCGGCCCGGATCGGCACATCGTTGTCGACCAGAAGATCGGTCACTGTGGCGTCTTCTGGCTTGATGGCGACGTAGTCCTGTCCATCGGTGCTTCGGAAACGGATCTGTTCCCCGTCGAGGGTGACCGAACTGACCGTATTGTCTTCAACCGCCGAGACGAAATCCGAATAGCTGATTTCGCGGCTTTGCAGCGTGTTGCCGCCGCCCGAGAAGATGTTGAAAAGCGCAAGGATCAGAAGGAACAGAACGACCCAAAAGGCGATATTTCGTGCGTTGCCCAAGGAAAATTCTCCTGAATCTGACAGGGGCGGGAAGCCCCGTGTCTCTTGGCCTATAACATAGACATGCATGGGCCGTGTTCAATGCGAAAGACAAAATGCCTCAAAACCGGTGTCCAGCCGCCCAAGCACGTATCTGTCAGCCCTCATCTCCGCCCCGAACGCAAGCCCGGGACAGGCCACAAGGGTTTCACGGACCCATAGCGCCGGCAGGCTCAACGCCGCCCGATGTGGCACGGCCATTTCGGACCTCGGGGCGATCTGCTGCCATCCGGCATCGCCAAGCGCCCGGACCTGCGCGTCTTCGGGCAGCGATCCGTCCATGCCCGCAAGGATCCATTGCCCGTCCCACAGAACGCCGGGCGGGCTTTGTGCGGTCTTCACCGCGGCATGTTCGCGCACGACCCGCAGATGCGCCTTTTCCACCAGCACCTCTGCGCCGCGCAGGGTGCCGCCGCCGCCGGACAGAAGCTGCGCCAGCAATCCCTCGCTCGACATGGCGCGCGGCCGGTATTCCGACGACGCCACGTAGCGCAGCGCCGATGTCAGCAGACGAAGCTGCATTTCCGCGTCCAGCGCCGCGAATCCATCCCGGTCGATCCGCACCTGGCCCAGAGGCGCGTCTGAACAAATCCGTCGCACGACGTCCGCCAGCCGCGCCTGCAACCCGTCCCGCGCCCGCCCGAGCCGCCGCGCCGTGTCGGCCAGACCCTCTGCCGTGATCCCTTCTTCGCCCAGAAGTGTTAACAAATGACGCATGCGCACGCGATCATAGCCGCGATCCTCGTTGGTCGGGTCCTCGACCCACCTGCCCTTGAGCACGCGAAGGTAATGACGCAGATCCGAGCGGCTCAGATCAAGACAAGGGCGCAGCACCTCGAAGCCCGGAATGCAGGCCTCACGTGGCGGCACGACACCTGTGAGCGCGGATTCCGGCACCGAGGGCACCTGAACCGCATGCGGCACGACGAACCGACGGGCGCGCATCGCCGACAGGCCGTCCACGCCCGACCCGCGCGCAAGGCGCATCAAGACCGTTTCCGCCTGATCGTCCATGGTATGCGCGAAAAGCACGTGCTTCAGGTTGCCCCGCCACTGGTCGATCAGCCCGAGCCGCGCCCGCCGCGCCGCATCCTGCACGTTGCCGCGTCCGTCCCAGTGCCAGCGCAAGATGGCATGCGGCCAGCCGAGGGCGGCGCATTCCTCGGCCACCAGAGCGGCCTCGGACGCGCTTTCGCTGCGCAAGCCGTGATCGACGGTCGCCACCCAAAGACGCAGGCCATAGTCCCGCGTCCAGTTATGCGCGAGATACAGCATCGCCATGCTGTCGCCGCCGCCCGAGACCGCAAGCCCGATGTCGGAGGGAAAGTCGGGGCCAAGAAGCTGCCCCATCGCGTCGGCAAACCGCTGCGCAAGCGGCGTGTCGGTCACGGGCAATCGAACCTTGCGCGTGCTTCCTCGGCCTGCGCGATCGCTTCGCTGCTGCCGGGATAGCGCCCGGCGACTTCGCTGAGCGTGACGCAGGCTTCGGCGACGTTACCCAGATCACCCAAAGCCGCCCCCAAACGCCACAGCGCTTCCGGGCCTGCCGCGTCATTCGGATAGCCCGCATAGGCATCGAGATAGCGCCGCGCCGCATCGCGCAGATTCCCGAGACCTTCCAGCGAACGGCCCTCGGCGACCAGCGCCTGGGCCTCTAGCGGTCCTCCCGGATAGGTCTGGCGGAAGGCCGCAAACTGGTCCGCGGCGGATTGAAAGTCACCCTGGGCGAGCGCCTCCCCGGCTCGCCGAAAGTCCGTTTCCTCGCCCACGGCCAATTCCGTGCCGCTGCTCTGCGGTGCCGGTTGCGGGCGTGGCGTCGGTGCAGCGGCATTTTCACCGCCCAGCGTCGAACTGTCGCCAAGCGCGCCGATATCGCAGCCGTCTTCCAGTTCGCACAACCGGAATTCAAGATCGCCGATCCGCCGGGCGCCGTCCTCGGCCACCTGCTCGACCCGGAACTCGAGCTCTTCGGTACTGGCGGTCAGGCGTTGCAGTTCGCTTTCGATGGCGTTGACCCGGTCCAGCGCACCCGAGGGCAGGCCCAGCGAACTGGCGCCGGTGGTGCTCAGCTCGCGCTTGAGTTTCTGGATCTCGACGAACAGCACCGACAGATCCTGCCGGATATCGGCCAGCGTTTCCTGCGCCTGCACCCCGAGGGGCGCAAAGGCCACGATACAACTCAGTAAGACAGCCCCCAGGCGCATTCCCAACTCCGTCAGCTTGTCAGTCCGGCGGAAATGATCGTCACGGCCCGCCGGTTCTTGGCATAACACGCCTCTTCGGAGCAGATTTCAATCGGCCGTTCCTTGCCGTAGCTGACAAAGCGCAACCGGTTGGACGGGATGCCCTGCGACACGAGATATTCCATCACCGCATTCGCCCGGCGCGCGCCAAGCGCGAGGTTGTAGGCCCGCGTGCCCTGTTCGTCGGCATGGCCTTCGATCACGGCGTTGTAATCCACGTTGGTGCGCAACCACTGAACCTGTCCGTCCAGCGTCGCTTGCGCTTGCGGCCCAAGCGTGGACTGGTCGACGGCAAACAGGACGCGGTCGCCCACGGTCTGCTGGAAATAGGCGGGCGAGCTTGGGTCGCTGGCACTGCCGGGAACGATCCCTCCGGCCTGCCCGGTGGCGGCGTTCAGATCGACCGCTCCATTGTCGAAACGATTGGCGTTGGTACAGGCCGACAGGGCCAGACCGGCCACCAGAATCGTGATTTTCGCGGAAAGTCGCATGAGAAGTCCTGCTCTCTTATAGTGTTACGCCGAAATTACCACAGCATTGCCGCTGCGCCTAGCCGTCTGCGGGCCTTCAGACCCGTCGCACGAAAATTCTGCAAGCCCGCATCCATTCCTGGTGAACCTGCGCAGATCACTGCAAGGGCCCCCAGCTTGGATCCGAGGCGCCCTCGGGTGTCCGCACCCGCTTGAGGTTCCGCCCCGAGATGTCGACCGTGTAAAGCGAGGACGATCCCTGCGCGCCCTGCGTTTCGCGGGCGAACATGATCACCCGGCCGTTCGGTGCCCAGGTCGGGCCCTCGTCGAGGAAAGACGCGGTCAGCAGACGCTCCTCGGATCCGTCGGTGCGCATCACGCCGATATGGAACCGGCCCGCATTCTGCTTGGTAAAGGCGATCATGTCGCCGCGCGGCGACCAGACGGGCGTGGAATACCGTCCTTGGCCAAAACTGATGCGCCGCGCTTCGCCACCATTGGCGGACATGACGTAAAGCTGCTGCGTGCCCGACCGGTCGCTTTCAAAGACGATCTGGCTGCCATCGGGCGAATAGCTGGGCGCGGTTTCGATCGACGGCGCGCTGGTCAGCTGGCGCGTGCCGCCACCGGCGATGTCCATCGCCCAGATGTCGGTGTTGGACCCCTGGGTCAGCGAATAGACCACCGTCTGGCCGTTCGGCGCAAAGCGCGGCGCGAAACTCATCACGCCGTCCTGCCCCTGAAGGATGCGGCTCTGCACCGTCCCGACCTCGAGCACGTGGACACGCGGCAACCCGGTCTCGTAGCTTGTATAGAGCACCCGCTGCCCGTCATCGGAAAAGCGCGGCGCCAGCACAAGCGCGTTGCCGCCGGTCAGGTATTGCAGGTTGGCCCCGTCGTAATCCATCACCGCCAGGCGCTTGGAGCGTTGGTCTTTGGGGCCGCTTTCCGACACGAAGACGACGCGGCTGTCGAAATAGCCGCTCTCTCCGGTGATCCGGCTGTAGACCTGGTCGGCCACCTTGTGCGCCATCCGGCGCCAGCCCTCGGGCGTGCCGGCGAATTGCATGCCCTGCCCCAGTTCGGTGCCCGCGAACACATCCCAGACGCGGAACTTGACCACCACGCGACCGCCTTCCTGGCTCACCGCGCCGGTGATCAGGGCCTGTGCGTTGATCGCCTTCCAGTCGGCGAACTGCACCGGGCTGCCGAAACTGGTGATCTGGCTGATATGCGCCTCGCGCGGCACTTCGCGAAACAGGCCGGTTCCGGTCAGATCCTCGGCCACGACACGGGCGATCTGCTGCGCCAATTCCTGCGCACCCGCGCTTTCGGCGACGAAATTGGGCACCGCGTAGGGCAAGGGTTCGACCACCCCTTCGGTGATCTCGATCCTGAGCGGCCCGCTCTGCGCCAACGCCGTCATGGGCGCGCTCAAAGCCAGGACCATGACAGCCAGAAATGACGCCAAGAACTGTTTCATCGGATCCTCATACTCTCTGGGTTGAACGTCATCTCGACGCGTTTCCACTGGTCAAACTTCTCTGGCGGCAGATTATATCCATCGCCCTGACACCGCAGGATGGCACGACGCGCCGCCTGGAAGGCGGTTTCCGCCGCCGATCCGGTGCCACCTTCCGAGGATAGCATGCGCAAGGACGCCCCGACCACCTGGCCGGACCGGTCCATGTCGAAGCCGACCGTCACCGTCACGTTCGCCGCCTGCGACCCGACATCGACCACCCAGCAATCCTGGACGGCGATGCGGAAACCGTCGGTTTCGGCCTCCGTCAGGGGTGGGCCATCCACCGTGCCGGACGGCGACCCCGACAAGGCCTCCTCCAGCGCCCCCGCGATGGCCGATGCCGTCGCATCCTCCGTCGGCGCGGGCGCTTGCGGCGCAGGCTCTTCCGGCGCGGGTGTCGCGGCTTCCGGAGCGGCCGCCGTTGCCTCAGGCGCGGGCCGGTTCGGCCTGACCTGCGGGCGCATCGACGCGGTCGGGGCGCGGGCGGGGTCTTCGGCCTCCGTCACGATCTCCGTCGTCGCGGCTTCCGGTGACGTGGCCTGTTGCTCCTCGGCATCGGTCACATCCGGGGTTTCGGACCGCTCGACGGTCTCCTGAACCTCCGGAGCTACCTCGGCGTCGGGCTCCGGTTCCGGTACGGCCTCGGGGGCAACACGCGGAGCGGGGCGCGGAATGGGGCGCAACGCGATATCCGGCGCCTCCACATCCGGCACGGGCTCGGGGGCTGGCGGTTGCGGCGCCACGTCCGAGATCTCCGGCTCCGGGGTCGGCAAAACCGGGTCCGGCACCGGATCGGGGGCTGCGGCTTCCGGTTCGGCGGGCTCGGGCCGCGGTTCCGGCTGCGTCTCGGGAACCGGTGGCTCGGGTGCGGCGTCCTCGATCTCCGGCTGCGGCAGCGCCTCGGGTTCCTCGACCGGGGGCGGAGCCACCTGCGGCCGCATCATCGCCGCGAATTCCGCCTCCGAGATCACCGACACGTCAGCGATCTCCAACTGCGGAGGATCGCTGCGGAACATGCCGCCGAACAGCGCCCAGACAATCAGGAGACCATGCGCGCCGCCCGAGATATAATGGCCCGTATGCACCCTGCGCCTCAGCCATCCGACCCGTCGAAGGCCGGGCCACCGGTGTCCGTCACCAATCCGATCGAACTGAACCCGCCCGCATTGAGCGCGCCCATGACCTGCGCGACAACGTCATAGGTCACCGCACCGTCGGCCCTCAGGAACACCCGGTCATCCGACCGTTCCGCGGCAATCGCCCGGAGGCGCCCGACAAGCTCTTCGCGCGCCACCTCGGTATTCTGGATCGACACCGCGCCACCCGCGGAAATCGTCACCGTCAACGGCTCTTCGGTTTCCGACGGCAAGGCCGAAGCCGCGGTCTTGGGCAACTCGACCGGCACACCGACCGTCAGCAACGGCGCCGCCACCATGAAGATGATCAAAAGCACCATCATCACGTCGACAAAGGGCGTGACGTTGATTTCCGACATCGGCATGGCGCGGCCCTTGCGCCGCCTGCGCCCGCCACCGCCGGATTTGATCACGCCACCCGCCATGCTCAGCTGTCCAGCTGGCGGCTGAGGATGGTCGAGAACTCGTCGGCAAAGGATTCGTAGCCCGCGAGGATCCGGTCACTGTCCGCCGACAGCTTGTTGTAGAACACAACAGCCGGGATAGCCGCCAACAGGCCAAGCCCCGTGGCCAGAAGCGCCTCGGCAATGCCCGGCGCGACGACAACCAGCGACGTGTTCTGCTGCTGCGCGATCTCGACGAAGGCGTGCATGATGCCCCAGACCGTGCCGAACAGGCCCACGAAAGGCGCCACCGACCCGACCGTGGCAAGGACCGCCAGGTTCTTCTGCAAATCCTCGGCTTCCTTCTGGATCGCCACATCCATCGACCGGTCGATCCGCGCATGCGCCCCGGCGATCAACCCGCCATCGTCGCGATGCGACCGCCGCCATTCCGTCATGCCGGCGGCAAAAACCTTCTTGGCGCGCCCGTCCGGCTCGGCTCCGATCTGGTCGAAAAGCTCGTCCAGCGGTTCTCCCGACCAGAACGCGCGGTCGAATTCGGCCGCCTCGGACCGTGCCTTGCGATAGGCCATCAGCTTCTCGAAAATGATCGCCCACGCCCAGAAGGACGCGATGATGAGCAACAACATCACGATCTTTACCGTCAACGTGGCGCGCGCGAACAATCCCCACATGGAGAAGTCAATCTCCTGCGCCAGCGCAAGTGTCTCTGCTTCCATCTGCCTGCTCTTCAGCCAATTGGCCCCATTTCTCGGGCGCTCGTTACCAACGTCAATATCGCAATTGCAGGGGAAACACCAACACAATGGCGTCAGAACGCATGTATTCCGTCATGTCAGTGAATCCGGTGGCGGATATTCGCCGGCAGGCGCGCAGGCGCGCCCGCCTCGCCCAGGCACACCACGGTGACCTCGGCCTGAAACAGAAGGTCCTCGCCGCGCCTGACCTCCTGGGTCATGATCAGACGCACCCCGGTGACCGCCTTGACAACCGTGCGGACCAGCAGGTCATCGTCGAATTTCGCGGGTTTGACGTAGTCCGCCTCCACCCGGCGCACGACAAAGACGACCCCGTCCTCTTCGCGCATCGCGTTCTGATCCACGCCAAGCGACCGCACCCAATCGGATCGCGCCCGTTCGATGTAGCGCAGGTAATTGGCGTAATAGACGATCCCGCCCATATCGGTGTCTTCATAATAGACCCGCACGGGAAACTCGTGAACCATCAGGTCATCCCTCCCCGGGCGATACTCATCCGCGCCGCAAGCCGCATCGCATGAGACGGATCGTCGGCCATCTCGGGCAGGACAGGGTCATAGGCCGCGCGCACAAGCGCCCCGATCTCGGGCCGCAACACGACACGCCCATCCTCGAGCTGGCCCAGCGGCGACTGCTCCGTGAAGGCCAGATCGGACCACAGAAGGATCGACTGCACCACCTGGCTCAACGCAAGGCTCTCTGCCGGAACCTTCGACAAAACGTCATCCATGCGCAGGAAAATGAAACAGGCCTTGATCGCCCCCGCGGCATCGAACCGGAACACCCGGTACTGGTTGGCCTCTGCTGCCGACAGCTTTTCCACCAGCGGCCCCAACCCGTCGACCAGGCGGTCGAGGTCGCGCACCTCCAGCAACTCGGCCCACTCCCGAAAAAAGAACACCATGACATTGGTGCCCAGTTCCGGGTCGGTCTCGGTCATCTGGTGACCCGCCATCATGCAGACCGCCTCGAACGCGCCCTTGACCACCGACAGCGTGGCATCCTCGACGCCGAACACGATCGGCGCGATCGGCCGCCCCCAGCGCGCAAAGAGGTAGGATCCGTCAGAGCGGGTGAAAAACCCTGCAACCTCGTCCACGTCCATCATGAGGCCCGGCCCCCCTGCTTCTTCTCTTTCCAAATATGCAAGTACGACCTGTGGCACAGCGCGCTCCGCCAGGCAACTCGGGCCGGCAGGTCAGACAGGGCCGAACAGATCCGTCTGACCCGGCGGTCTCGGCGCGGCAAGCCCGAGATGGCTCCAGCCTTTCTGGGCCAGCATCCGGCCACGCGGCGTGCGCTGGATCAGCCCCTGTTGCAACAGATACGGCTCGATCACCTCTTCCAGCGCATCCCGGCTCTCCGACAGCGCCGCCGACAGGGTCTCGATCCCGACCGGCCCGCCCTGGTAGTTCTCGGCGATCAGCAGCAGGTAGCGCCGGTCGGCGCCATCCAGCCCAAGGCCATCGACCCCGAGCCGCGTCAGCGCGCCGTCGGCAAGCGCCTTGCTGACGATCCCGTCGCCCTCGACCACGGCGAAATCCACCACCCGGCGCAACAGCCGCCCGGCGATCCGCGGTGTGCCACGCGACCGCCGCGCGATCTCGCGTGCGCCTTCCGACGCCGCCTGAACCCCCAGCTTGACCGCGTTGCGCGACACGATCGTGTGCAATTCGTCCTCGGTGTAGAAATTCAACCGCGTCGGAATGCCGAACCGATCCCGCAGGGGCGTGGTCAACAGGCCCAGCCGCGTCGTCGCCCCCACCAGCGTGAAGGGCTGCAATTCGATCCGCACGGTCCGCGCCGCCGGCCCCTCGCCGATCACGAGGTCAAGCTCGTAATCCTCGAGCGCCGGATAGAGCACCTCTTCCACCGCCGGGTTCAGCCGGTGAATCTCGTCAATGAACAGCACGTCCCGCGCTTCGAGATTGGTCAGGATCGCCGCCAGGTCGCCGGCCTTGGCCAGAACCGGCCCCGAGGTCATGCGAAAGCCGACCCCCAGTTCCCGCGCCATGATCTGCGCCAGCGTCGTCTTGCCCAGCCCCGGAGGACCGTGGAACAACGTGTGGTCCATCGCCTCGCCGCGCTGCCGGGCCGACTGGATGAAAACCCGCAGATTTGCCCGCGCCTCGGCCTGCCCGACGAAATCGTCAAGCATCTGCGGTCGCAGGGCGCGGTCGCGGTCCTCGGGCAGCGGATCGGGTCGGACAATCGGATCAGACGACATGGGCGTTCCCCGCGGATGCCGTCAAGCGAAGCGGCCCGCAAGGGCCAATGAGCATCGTCATCGCGTCACCCCTTCGGCGCCAGCAGCTTCAGCGCTGCCCGGATCAACTCGGACGTCCCCGCCTCCGGCGCGTCACCCGCAGCCTGCGCGACGGCGCCGGCCGCCTCTCCTGGGGCATAGCCCAGATTTCCCAGCGCCGACATCGCCTCGGCCTGCGCCGACGCGGAGGGCGCAGGCGCGCGGGCACCCGGCCCGGCAACCACCGTTTCCAGAACCGCATCCGCCTCCGATGCGACCGCAGCCACCGACGCGGCCCCACCCATCGCCATGACGGTGGGGGCCTTGTCCTTGAGCTCATTGACGACCCGCTGCGCCGTCTTGGGGCCGATCCCCCGCGCCGCCTTGACCGAATTCCAGTCGCCCAGCGCGATGGCGCGGCTGACCCCGTCCGGACCAAGCGCGCCAAGGATCGCCAGGGACGCTTTCGCGCCCACGCCCTGGACCGACATGAGCAGGCGATGCCACTCCTTCTCGACCAGCGTCGGAAAGCCGAAAAGCTGAAGGATATCCTCGCGCACGAGCAGGTCGGTATACAGCGCAACCGCCTCGCCCGGTGCGCCGATCTGCGACAGAACGCGGTCCGAGCAATAGACCACATAGCCGACGCCGCGCACATCGACGAGCACGTGATCGTCGCCCTTGTATTCCACCCGTCCCGCAACCCGTCCGATCATGCCCGCATCCTCATTCCCGGCCCGGTCATGTGATGCGCGTGGCAGATCGCGATTGCCAACGCATCCGCCGCATCCGACCCGTTGATCTGCGCGCCGGGCAACTGCATCTTGACCATGTGCTCGACCTGCCGCTTGTCGGCATGCCCAACCCCAACAACGGTCTTCTTGACCGAGTTCGGGGCATATTCCCCGATATCGAGCCCGAACTGCGCCGGGACCAGCAACGCCACCCCCCGCGCCTGGCCAAGCTTCAAGGTGCCGACCGCGTCCTTGTTCACGAAGGTTTTCTCGATCGCCACGGTATCCGGCCGGAACCGTTCGCAAATCTCGGTCAATCCGCGATGCAGCGCCAGGAGCCGCGTTGCAAGCTCTCCGGTGCCGGACAGGCAGACGCCGTTCCCGACATGGCGCAATCGGCTGCCATCGACCTCGATCACGCCCCATCCAAGGAACCGCAGGCCAGGATCAATCCCCAAAACACGCATGCTGCTCATGCCCTTGTTGCTTTTGAAGCACGGCTAGCACGAAACGCGAACAAACACCAAGCATTCAAAACAACCGCGCCAAATGGGCCACGGTGTCGGAAACAGCCGAAGGACTGTCGCAAGCGCGCCTCGAGCGTCGGAAAAGCGCCCTTGGGCCCCGGGTTTCGCGCGGTTTGCGCCGACTGGGCGCGGCCGCCCGTCAGCCATGCATAAACAGCATAAAAACTATGCATAAAGGTCAATTGCGGATGCGAAATAGGGCAACTACATGCCCCTCAGACATCAACACTCCCCTATTTTCCAAGGAACATGGCAATGGCCGCTTTCGACACAACCCGCACGACCTACTCCGCAAGCCCCAAGGGCTTCGGCGCATTCGCAACCTCGCTCATCTCTGCGTTCACCGCATGGAATGATGCCCGTCAGACCCGCAACGCTCTGAGCCGTCTGAGCGATCACGAGCTTGACGATATCGGTCTGACACGGGGCGACATCAATTCGCTCTGAACCAACCCGGTTTTGAAGCCAAAAGCCGTGCCAGGGAACCCTGACACGGCTTTTTCTTGTCCAGAACCAAGACGGCCCGGGATCAGCCGATGACAAAGCCCAGAAGACGGGCCATGACCGAAGTGATCGGGTCCACCTGCATGAGAACTGCACCGACCTGTTCGACGAAACCGCCGCTGCGCAGCACCTCCAACTGAGAGGCATAGCCTTCGCGGCCCAGCACCGTCACGATGCAGCCCTTGAGAACGAACAGGATACCGAAGGGCAGCAACAGCGACGAGAATGATACCATCTCGCGCATGTGCCGGATCGGGCGATGGGCGATCACGCCGTTTTTCTGAATTTTGGTGACATAGCCACGCGACAACTGGCGGTGGCGCTTCAGCACCTTGCGGTACCGTTGGTCAAACATGTCCTGTTGGTGGGTCATGTGAAGCAGCCTTTGTTCCGGCCCCCACCGGATGTGACCGAGGTAGGGGCGGAATGTGGCAAGAATGGGGCAATCGTGGCATTTTTTATCCAATTGAGGCGAAAATTCGCGGAAATTGGTAAATGCGGCAGCTTCAAGAAGCGCTTTTTTGCAACGTCAGCGTCGTCCAGTCACCAATCTCCTCTCGATGCCAGGTATTGATGCCATTTTGCGCATAAACCCCTGCCACCTCGTCGCCTTGATCGTTCAGCAGGCCCGACAGGACCGCGAATCCACCCGGAACAAGGTGCGCGGCCATGTCGGGGGCCAGGTCGATTAGCGGCTGTTTGAGGATATTGGCGAAGACAAGATCGAACGGCGCAGCCGCGCGCAGTTGCGGATGATCGAAGCCCATCGCCTCGACGCAGACCACCCGGCCTGCCAGATCGTTCGCGGCAACATTTGCCTCGGCCACGTCCACCGCCACCTGATCCATGTCGCTGGCCAGCACCGTTTCGGGCCAGGTCCGCGCCGCCGCCATTGCGAGAACGGCTGTGCCGCAGCCGATATCGGCCACGTTGTGACAAACCACACCCGCCTCGATCAGCCGGTCCAATGCCCGCAGGCAGCCCTGTGTCGTGCCGTGATGCCCGGTTCCAAAGGCCATCGCCGCCTCGATCAGAAGCGGCTCCACCCCATCGGGCACCGTCTCGGAATCGTGGCTGCCATGGACATAGAACCGCCCTGCCGCGACCGGCACCAGTTCGCGCCGCACCTTGGCGACCCAGTCGGTTTCGGGCAATTCGGACACCACGAAGGGCTTGGCCTTGTGGGCCGCCGCCAGAAGCGCCAGGCCCACATCGTCCGGTGCCTCCATGAAATAGCCCCCGACCTCCCACATGCCGCTGCCATCTTCGATCTCGAAGACACCCACGCCGTAGGGTTCTGGTTCAAGATCCTCGAGCGCCTCGCCCAGCGCCTCGGCCGAGGTCTTGTCCGACAATGTTGTGAAGGCGGTGAAAGTGGTCATGGACACAGGGCTTTCTGGATCAGGGAAACGCAGCACCTCTGCCACGAAGGCCCTCGTGCCGCAAGCTCACTCGGCCGGGGTCGCCACCAGGACCGAGAACACGGTCTCGTTGCCCGGTTCGGGGTGGCGCGGGATCATCATCGCCAGCATCATCGACACCAGCGCCATACAGGCCGCCAGCGCAAACACCGCGCCGGGCGAGATCAGCCACAGATAGCCCAGCACCGCAGGCAGGAAGACCGCCGCGATGTGGTTGATGGTGAAGGCAACCGCCGCCGTCGGCGCAATATCGCCCGGATCGGCGATCTTCTGGAAATAGGTCTTCAACGCCAGCGCCAGCGCGAAAAAGATGTTGTTGGCGATATAAAGCACCGTCGCCAGCATCACGCCCCACCCGAACCAGTAGATGCCCCCGTAAAGCGCAAAGACGATCACCAGACCGACATATTCGAACACCATCGCGTTGCGTTCGCCGAACCTGTGCACCACCTGCCCCAGGACCGGAGCCAGGACCATGTTCGCCACAAGCGTGACCAACATCAGCTTGGTGATCTGGTCGACATCCAGCCCGAACCGTTCGACCATCATGAAGGCGGCGAAAACGACAAATATCTGGCGGCGCGCGCCCGACATGAACTGCAGCGCGTAATACAGCCAGTACCGCTTGCGCAGGATGAATTTCTTGACCTGCGGGTTCGGTGCTTCGAAATGCGGCATCATCAGCAGGCAATAGGCCACGATGGTCAGCGTCAGCGCACCGGACACCATGTAGACGGAATTGTAGCTCAGGTCATAGGCGCGCCATGTCACGACGATCACGCCATAAGCCACCAGTGTCGCCGCCGACGCGGCCGACACGAGAAGACCCAACATCTGCGGCGCGCGGTCCTTGGGCAACCATTGCAGCTGCAACGACTGGTTCACCGTCTCGTAATAGTGAAACCCGATCGAACTGAGCAGCGTGATGAACAGCAGCCCGCCCATGGACGGGAACCACGCCGTCAGCGCCGTTGCGACCCCCAGCATGACAAGCGAGATCATCGCGAGCGTCTGTTCCCGCACGAACAGGATCACCACGATCACACCTATGGCAAGGAAACCGGGGATTTCCCGCACCGTGTGCAGCCAGCCGATATCGGCCCCATCGAACTGCGCCGCTTCGATCACGAAATTGTTGAGCAGCGCCGACCATGTCGCGAAGGACAGGGGCATGGCAATCGCCATGAGGAACAAGAGCGTGACAGGCCGCTGGTAGATCGGCAGGTCACGGGCGTCGGCCAGGGGAACGATCCGCTTCATCGCCTTCCTTTACGCCCGCTTTTCACACTTGGCGAGAGGCTGGCTTGCAAAGCCCTGACAGTTTTCAGGTTTTCAGATCTTGCTGTGACCTCCTTTCAATGTGCATCGCCTCGGGCCTTGCCACCCAATCTTGCCGCTATTCCCTGCGATTCCGTTAAGCGCCGCCGCAAATCTGATCCAAATCAAGGCAAACACATTCATCCGCGCGCATGCATGACCAACCCAGACGGAGACCGCCATGGATATCGTGACCCTCGTGGACCAGATCGGCGAAGCGCCAACAGCGGCCCTTTTCGGTCTTCTGACCGGAATCACCTTCGGCGTCGCGGCCCAGCGTTCGCGCTTCTGCCTGCGCGCGGCCACCGTCGAATTCGCCCGTGGCATGATGCAGGACAAGGTGGCGGTCTGGCTGCTGACCTTCTCGACCGCCGTAGTCTGGGTGCAGGCGGCGCAGATGTTCGGCCTGATCGACACCACCGAGGCCCGCATGATGGCGGTGCCAGGAAGCTGGTCGGGGGCGATCATCGGCGGATTGTTGTTCGGCGCGGGCATGGTGCTGGCACGTGGCTGCTCTGGCCGACTGCTGGTGCTGGCCGCCACCGGCAACCTGAGATCGGTCGTCTCCGGCCTGATCTTTGCCGTCGTGGCCCAGATGAGCCTGACCGGCTGGCTTGCCCCGATCCGAGACCAGCTTGCAGCCATGTGGATCACCTCTGGCGGTCGCAACATGGATCTCCTGACCACGTTGCGCCTGCCTGAGGGCTCCGGTCTGGTCTTCGGCCTTGCCACCGCGCTCCTGGCGCTCGAACTGTCGCGCCGCAACCAGATCGGCTGGGGACGCCTGCTGTTTGCCTCGGGCGTCGGGTTTGCCGTGGCGATGGGCTGGGCCCTCACCTATGCGCTCAGCCTCGTGGCTTTCGATCCGGTCCAGATCGAAAGCGCCACCTTCACCGGCCCGTCGGCAAACACGCTGATGTTCTTTCTCGACCGCTCCTCGATCCTGGAATTCGACATCGGTCTCGTACCGGGCGTGGTCATCGGCTCTTTCGGCGCCGCGTTCTTTGCCAAGGAGCTGAAGTTCCAGGGCTTCGAAGGGCCCACGCCGATGCGCAACGCGATGATCGGTGCGGCGCTGATGGGCTTTGGCGGCATGCTCGCCGGGGGCTGTGCCATCGGAGCGGGCGTGACCGGCGGGTCGATCTTTGCAGGCACCGCCTGGCTTGCGCTCTTCTGCATGTGGATCGGCGGGATGACCATGGACCTTGTGATGGGCGGACGCGGCCAACCGGCGGCCATCTGAGGCGTGCAAAAAGTGTGAATTCGGCAAAGGTTCGGAAGTACTGTCTTTTCGGAACCCGCAACCATGGTATCCTTCAGGACTTTTCCTCGACCCCACATTTCACACTGGCATTTTCCATGCTTGTTCTCGATGTCTTTTCGAACAAAACCGTTTTGGCGTTGGCGGCCGGTTGGCCGGGGGTCTTTTCGTGGTCGCCGGCGTCGCGATGGTCAGCTTCTGATCATCCTGACCCAGCCTGCCTCTGCGGCCCCGGCCCTCAGGACCGGATTCGCCAGCCTGTCTTGAAGATCCACCAGATGATCCCGAGGCACAGCAGCGTAAACCCGGCAATGGCCAGCAGGCTCAGCCCGATGGGCACGTCCGCGATGCCGAAGAACGCCCAGCGGAATCCCGACACCAGGTAGACCACCGGGTTGAAGAACGAGATCGTCTGCCAAGCGGCCGGCAACATCGAGATCGAGTAGAACGACCCGCCCAGGAACACCAGGGGGGTCACGATGAGCAGCGGGATCAGCTGAAGCTGCTCGAAATTCTGCGCCCAGATCCCGATGATGAACCCGAACAACGCGAAACTCAGGCATGTCAGCAGCATGAAGATTACCATTGCCAGCGGATGCTGGATCGTCAGGTCCACGAACAATGCCGAGGTCGCGAGGATCACCGTCCCGATGAACAGCGCCTTGGTGGCCGCCGCCCCGACGTAACCCATGACGATCTCGAGGAAATTGATCGGGGCCGACAGCAATTCGTAGATCGTGCCGATGAATTTCGGGAAATAGATGCCGAAAGACGCGTTCGAGATCGCCTGCGTCATCACCGACAGCATGATCAGCCCCGGCACGATGAACGCGCCATAGCTCACGCCCTCGACCTCGTCGATGCGGCTGCCGATGGCTGCGCCGAAGACCACGAAATAAAGCGATGTCGAAATCACCGGCGACACGAAGCTTTGCAGCAATGTCCGGAAAAAGCGCGACATCTCGAATGTGTAGATCGCCCAGATGGCCTGCCAGTTCATGCCGCGCCCTCCTGTTCGCTGACCAGGCCGACAAAGATGTCCTCGAGCGAATTCTGCCGGGTCTGCAAATCGCGGAGCACCAGGCCCGCATCACTCACCTCGCGGATCAGGGTCGCGATCCCGGTCCGGTCCTGCGCCGTGTCATAGGTGTAGACAAGCACATGCCCGCTTTCCTCGAGCCGCAAGCCACGCGCCGCCAGGGACGCGGGAAGATCGGTGATCGCGTCCTGCAATTCGATCCGCAGCTCCTTCTGTCCCAGCCGGGTCATCAGCGCGGTCTTTTCCTCGACCAGCAGGATCTCGCCCTTGTTGATCACCCCGATCCGGTCGGCGATCGCCTCGGCCTCTTCGATGTAATGCGTGGTCAGGATGATGGTCACACCGTCCTTCTTGAGCTGGGCCACGATATCCCACATGTCGCGGCGCAGTTCCACGTCGACACCGGCGGTCGGCTCGTCGAGGAACAGCACGCGCGGTTCATGCGCCAGCGCCTTGGCGATCAGGACCCGCCTTTTCATGCCGCCGGACAATTCCATGATCCGGCTGTCGCGCTTGTCCCACAGGGACAGCTGACGCAAGATCCGTTCCAGCAGCGCATCGTCCTTGGGTTTGCCGAACAGCCCGCGCGAAAAGCGCACCGTGTTCATCACCCGCTCGAACGGTTCGAGGTTGATCTCCTGCGGCACCAGCCCGACCAGCGACCGCGCCCCGCGATACGCCGTGACCACGTCATGCCCGCCAACGGTGACCGTACCGGAGGTCGGCTGCGTGATCCCGCAAATCGCGGAAATCAGCGTTGTCTTGCCTGCGCCGTTCGGCCCCAGAAGCGCGAGGATCTCGCCATCGCGGATTTCCAGCGACACGCCCTTGAGCGCCTCGAACCCGTCAGCATAGCTTTTGCGGACATTGCTGATCTGGACCATCGGTTGCATGCGGTTGCCTTCTTCAGTGCACATGGCATCTACCTAACCCTCGGCTGTCGAGACGCAATGCCGAAAGCCGTGCACAGGAACGCAACGCCTGTGCGGGTCGTTTTTGGACCTGATCTTTCCGGACGGCCAGCATATGACAAGGGCATGATTTCCCTTACCGACTCCAGCGTCGCGCGCGGCATCACGCTTGTCTGCATCGGCGTATTCGCCATTTCGGTCAATGACCTGCTGATCAAGGCCCTGTCCGGCGGCTATCCGCTGCACCAGATCGTGTTCACCCGAACGGCGATCGGGATATTCCTGTCCTTCCTGATGCTGCATCTCGAAGGCGGCCTGTCGCTCTTGCGCACCTCGCAGCCGGGGCTGCACGTTCTGCGCGGGCTGACCCTCGTGGCGGCGAACATGACCTTTTTCGCCTCCCTGGCGGTTCTGCCACTCGGGCTGACCACGGCGCTGTTTTACGTCGGTCCGCTGTTCATCACGCTTTTCAGCTTCCTGTTCCTTCGCGAAAAGGTCGGACCCTTGCGGCTTGGCGCGATTGTCTTTGGCTTCATGGGCGTTCTGGTCATGCAGGAGCCATGGCGCAGCGGGTCGGAATACGGCCCGGCATGGCTTTATGCGTTACCGGTGATCGCCGCCGCACTCTATGCCTCGATGGCGGTGATGACGCGCGCGCTGGGGGTCAAGAGCACCGCGTCGGCCCTGACGATCTACAACCAGCTGATGTTCCTTGTGGTCTCGAGCCTGTTCTACCTGATCGTCGGCGAGGGGCAGGCCGACCCGGGGCCGGACTCGCCCAGCCTGCATTTCCTGCTGCGGGCATGGACATGGCCCACGGCCGAGGACTGGCCGCTCTTCATCCTGACGGGCATCTGCAACGGGATCGTCGCCTATTGCATCACCGCCGCCTATCGCATGGCCCCCTCGGCCAGCATCGCGCCGTTCGAATATATCGGCCTGCCGCTGGCGATCTTCTGGGGCTGGCTGTTCTTTGCCGAATGGCCGGCCCTGACGACATGGATCGGCTGTGCGATGATCCTCGGGGCTGGCCTGTTCGTCTTTCTGCGCGAACGCCAGAAGAACCGCCCGAACCCCGCCCGCAAGTATTTCGCGACCCGACGCTAGGCCGGGGCGCGTTGCACGACAGCTCAGGCGCTGCGCACCGTGTCGATCATCAACTGCACGTTCTCGGGATCCGCATCCGGCGTGATCCCGTGGCCGAGGTTGAAGATATGCGGGCCGTTCCTGAGCGCTTCGACCACCTTGCGGGTCTCGTCGACAAGCGCCTGCCCACCCGTCACCATGTGCTTTGACGCGAGGTTGCCCTGCACACAGCCGCCGGGCTGCACATGCTCGGCCACCCATTCCGGGCTGACGCTGTCATCCACCGCCACGCAATCGGCTCCGGTGGCGGCGTGAAAGCCGATATACTTGTCGCCCGCCTGGCGCGGAAAGGCGATGACCGGAATACCGGGATGGCGGCGCTTCAATTCCTCGGTGATAACGCGGGCGGGGTAAAGCGCGTAGCGATGGAAATCCTCGCCCTGAAGCGACCCGGCCCAGCTGTCGAAGATCTTGACCACCTCGGCCCCGGCGTCGATCTGCGCCGACAGGTAGTCTATGGTGCTTTCCGTCAGCCGCTCGATGATCGCCTCGAACAGCGCGCGGTTCTCGTATTTCAGCGCATGCGCCGGGCCCTGGTCGGGCGTGCCCCGCCCCGCGATCATGTAGGTGGCCACGGTCCAGGGCGCGCCCGCGAAACCGATCAGCGTGGTCTCTTCGGGCAATTCACGCCGCAGGATGCGAATGGTGTCGTAGATCGGGTTGAGCGTGTCGTGGATCATCTCGCCGCGACCCAGCTTGTCGAACTCGGCCTGCTTGGTGATCGTCGACAGGCGCGGGCCTTCACCGGTGACGAACCACAGATCCGCGCCCAGAGCCTGCGGCAACAGCAGGATGTCGGCGAACAGGATCGCCGCATCGAAGCCATAGCGGCGGATTGGCTGCAACGTCACCTCGGCGGCCAGTTCGGAATTGTAGCACAAGGACAGGAAATCCCCGGCCTGCGCCCGCGTCGCCTTGTATTCCGGCAGATACCGGCCTGCCTGACGCATCATCCAGATCGGCGGAGTGGGAAGGGTTTCGCCCGCAAGCGCGCGCAGGATGGTTTTCGTCTCGGCCATTTGTCTTTCCTTCTCTGTTGCCTTCGGATCGACTCTTGGCGGCAATATGTCAAGACAAGCATGGTTGTCAGGACAAGTTTACGCGCCTAAAGAAGGGCTTATGACGCTTGAATTGCCCACACCCGACAAACCCCTGAAGATCGGCACCCGCGGGTCTCCGCTGGCGCTTGCCCAGGCAAACGAAACCCGCGCGCGGCTGGCAGAGGCGTTCGACCTGCCTTTCGAGGCGTTCACCATCGTCGTCATCAAGACGACCGGCGACAGGATCATCGACCGCCCGCTGAAAGAGATCGGTGGCAAGGGGCTGTTCACCCGCGAAATCGAGGAGGACATGCTGTCCGGTGCCATCGACATCGCAGTCCATTCGATGAAGGACATGCCGGTGCTGCAACCGGGCGGGCTGCTTCTGGACACGTACCTGCCGCGCGAAGATGTGCGCGACGCGTTCATCTCGCCGGAATTCACCAGCATCGCGCAACTGCCCGAAGCGGCCATCGTCGGGACGTCATCCTTGCGTCGCCGGGCGCAACTTCTGAACCGGCGGCCGGATCTGAACGTGGTTGAATTCCGCGGCAATCTCCAGACGCGTCTGAAAAAGCTGGAAGACGGCGTCGCCTCCTGCACCTTCCTCGCGATGGCGGGTCTCAACCGCCTGCAAATGGCCGAGGTGCCGAAAACCGCCATCGACACGATCGACATGCTGCCCGCGGTTGCGCAAGGCGCCATCGGGATCGAACGCCGCGCCGACGACACCCGCGCCGCGGACATGCTGGCTGCGATCCATGACAGGCAAACCGGCGAACGACTTGCCGCCGAACGCGCCTTCCTGGCCAAGCTGGACGGGTCCTGCGAAACACCGATTGCCGGTCTGGCAGAGCTTGACGGGGGCACATTGCACCTGCGTGGCGAAGTGCTTCGCCCCGACGGATCGACCGCTCATGCCGACGAAATCAGCGGACCGATCGAGGATGGGGCAGAGATGGGGACATCATTGGCCGCCACGCTGCTGGACCGCGCCGGCCCCGGATTTTTCGACTGGCATTCGCAGTAACCTGCGACGTGACCCGACACCGGGCCAGGCCGCGCTACTCGGCCACCGCGAAGGACAGCGACGCCCACAGGCTTTCCCAGACCGGTCCCTTGTCGGTGTCGGGAACCAGCGGCCGCAAGACAACGGCATCCGCCAGATACGCGTATCCGGGGCGCACGGGAAGCGTCACCCGACCGTCTGCATCCGTGCGGTGCAGGGTCACCTCCACGTCGCCGCCGGGGGATTTGGCAAACAGTTCGACCTGCGCATCGGCGCGCGGCTCTCCCTGGTAGAGGACCCGGATCGGCAATCCGTCCTGCAATGCGTCGGTATAGGGATTGGCCTCCGCCACGATCTCGGTCAGCAACCCGACTTCGGTATCCGATCCGGCCCCATCCCCAACGGCGATCAGGCTCTTGGCATAACGGCTGTAGCGTTCCTGGAAATCGTCCTCGGGCAGTCCTCGGGATCGATGGTCCTCCAGAACACCGGCGAAATCCTTGTGCTCGACGAAATTCACGAATTTCTGCCACTCGCGATAGGTCAGCGTATAGTCGCGGGTCTGGTGGATCACCACGCACAGCCCCGACTCCGGTGCCTCGAGAGACAGCGCAGGGCGATCCCCGGCCCGCCCCGGCACCTCGGACAGAGTGTCATCGCAGCGCAGGTCGAAGCGTTCGAAATTGCGCGGAAGATAGGATTGCTCCGCACCGGCAAACGTCTCGCCCACGCGAAGGCGCGCGATCAGCGGGTCGCCGGGTTGTACCTGGTAGGACTCGGGCTCGATCCAGAACTCGTGCGCCACAAGGGATGCGGGCAGCGAGGCGAGAACGAGAATCGACAGGGTCTTGAAACGTTTCATGCGGATTTGGGCACCTTGCTTTCGATGTCACGGGCATATTCGGAGACGCGCGCCTTGAACTTCTTGTTGATGCCGGACCGCGCCAACTTGAACGACTGGACCAGCAGACGGGCAGACAGGGTTGTCGGCTGCATCTTGAACACGAGGTTCACCCGCGTGCGGTTGGGCGACAGCGGCACCAGCTCGATCTGGGTCACGGTCTCCAATCCGCCGGAAGCGCCGGTGAAGTGCAGGTCCTGCGGCGCCTCGAACAGCTCGAGCTTGATCTTCGCCGTGCGTTCCTTGCCACGAAAGGTGAACTTGGCGTCCCAGCCTTCACCGATTTGCGGCATTTCCGTACGAAAGGTCCGGCGCACATCGATGCCCCGCCGCAACGCCCGACGCTCGAACGCTTCGAAATCGGTCAATTCGGCGAAAACGTGATCGACTGGCGCTGCAACATCTTCGGTCGCTGTCACTTGCATCCTGTTTACCCTTCATCTGCTCCGGCTTCTCAAGAGTTGCGTCAATCAAGCGTGTCGGCAAGCCAATTGCGCAGCAAAAAATGTGCAATCGCGCCCTTTCGGGCCGGAAGCAGCCCGTCGCGAAGTCCCGCCAAGGCGTCCATCACCTCTTCCCGGCTGACCCACAGGGCATCCTCGATCTCGGTCGGGTCGATCGTGATCTCATCGGTCAGCGCAATACCCTGGCAGCCGAACATCAGGGACGCGGGGAACGGCCAGGGCTGGCTGGAGAGATAGCGCACCTCGCCCACGCGGACCCCCGCCTCTTCCCATACCTCACGACGCACCGCGGCCTCGATGGTCTCTCCCGGCTCCACGAAACCCGCCAGGCAGGAATACATGCCCTCGGGCCATCCGGGCGACCGCCCGAGAAGCACTTTGTTGCCATGCGTGACCAGCATGATCACCACCGGGTCCGTGCGCGGGAAATGGCTGCCGCCGCACGCCTGGCAGACCCGTTGCCACCCCGCCTGCGTCACGTCCGACACCGCACCGCAGCGTGCGCAGAAGCCATGTGTTTCGTGCCAGCCGATGATCGCTTTCGCGGTTGCTGCCAGGGCCGCGTCGCGCGGCTCCAGAACCGTCATCACGGTGCGCAGCTCGGCAAATGCGTGATCGCCGGACAGCGTCGGGTGCCGCTGTTCGCTGCGGTCGATGAAGGCGCCGATGTCGCTCAGGTCCGCGTCGGGTTCCCAGCCGGAAATGTCATGTGCAAACCGGACTGCCCCGTCTTCGCGGCCCAGAAGCACCGGCGCGGTTCGCGCATCCCGGAGCACCGGATGGTCAAGCGGCAGCCGTGCCAGCACTCTCTCCGCGCCATGTCCAGACAGCAGCGGCTTGCCGCGCCACAACACGATCGTGCGTGTCGCCGGGTCCTCGAGCGCGGCGGCCAGCGCCGGGACATCGCCCCGCATTTCTGCCGCCCGGTCCAGGCCCGAGCCGCCAAAGGTCACTGTTTCCGCGTTGCGCATGCTGTCCCGGCCTTCTGCTGTTCGCTTCGGCGATGCCATGCCACGCGGCAAAGAACAATGCGGCACGCGGATTTTGCCGGCTCCAGCGCCTTGCAATCCCGTTTCGTTTTGCCTATCTCGGGCTTGAGAGGTTGGCGCGGGCGAGCGCCTCGCCAACCCGGTCAGGTCCGGAAGGAAGCAGCCGTAACGAGCCCCGCTTGGGTCGTTGTCCAGCCTCTCACCTTACCCTCCCCTACGAAACTGACCTGTAAGAAACCTCTGGCATTCAGGGGCTTATGTCCGTTTCAAGGCTGCAAACCCGGTTGCAAAGGGACATTGGGGACTGGCTGGAAAGCTCGCCCCCCTCAATGAGAAACGCCCTGGTTCGATCCTAGGACAGGATTCCCGCTCACAAGCAGAGAGCTGAAACATGCAAACGAGCCTCCATCGGCCTCATCCCGCGTCATGAGCCCCCTGGTGATCTTGCTGCGGTGGGAAAAGGCTGTCGTAGGCCCAGGTGAAGACAAACGCGTAGACCATGTAGAAGAGCGCGAAGGACAGTTCCATCAGCAGGGCTTCTTTCACAGACACATCCAGCCACCACGCGAAGATCGGCAGGAGAAGCAGCAACAGGCTGGCCTCGAAGAGCACCGCGTGGACGACCCGCAGGGACATCGTCTTTCGGACATCGCCCCGCCACCGCCGCAGGGCATGATCGAAGATCAGGTTGAAGACATAGTTCCAGGTTGTCGCGACGGTGGCCCCGAGCAGGACAAGCACTCCCATGTCCCCCATGGGATGATCGAACGCCCAGGCAAAAAGCGGTGTGACGATCAGAACACCGATGAGCTCGAAGCTGACGGCCTGTCGAATACGATCTGCGGTGGTGCGCATGCAAGGACTCCGAATGTCTTTCGGGCCGTCCCGCGTGCTGACCATGTGGCCGGGCAAGGTCGTCCTCGCCTGGGCAGACGATGTGACCTTGGCGACGGGATTTCAAGGGTCGCATGGATCCGCGCGCACCTTATCGGACCCGGACAACCCGGGAAACGCATGACAGAGGGCCCCCCGGACGTCGCGGCATGCGTTCCAAAGGCGGTCGATCCGCAAAGATGGATAGGGGCGCTCTCTTGCACGGCTTTTCCGACACCGCCATGGGTTTGCAGCCCAAACTCTGCTAAACCTGCCACAGCATCGCAAAAAGGAGCCCGCCATGAAGATCCAACACGCCGGGGACCGGCCTTCGCAATCCCCGAGCAGCGCGTATTTCACCGGCACGGTCCGGTTCGATCCAATCGTGTCGGCGGACGACGCCTCACCGGTCAAGATCCTGTCGGTGACCTTCGAGCCCGGCGCGCGGACGGCGTGGCACACCCATCCCGCCGGCCAGACCCTGCATGTCGTGTCCGGCCTTGGGCTGGCCGGGTCCGAGGGGCAGCCGGTGCAGGTGCTGCGTCCGGGCGATACGGTCTGGTTTGCGCCGGGGGAACGGCATTGGCATGGCGCATCACCCGACTGCGCAATGACCCATCTGGCCGTGCAGACGTCTATTGACGGCAAGACCGCCGACTGGATGGAGCATGTCACGGATGAAGATTACAACGCCCGGGACAGCGCGTAACATCAGGGGAATCAGCCTGAAAAGCCATCGCTGTCGCCACAGGCTTGATCATGGGCCTCCGCACCGGGCGTCCGAGGCTTCACGGATCGCTTCGACCCGGCCGATCTTGTGTGCCGTGACGGCTGTGCCATGGGCCCCGGAGATCCTGTCGGCGGCGCGACCGTTTCCCATCCCAGTCGGCAAAGCGCATACTTCTTGCTTGACGGTCACCGCCCCAGAGTCGCATCTTCAACCTTAAGTATAAAAAGAAGCGGGGCATCGGGGGTGACGTTCAAGTTCGTGCACACGGCGGATATCCACCTGGATTCCCCGTTGAAATCCCTTGCCTTGCGCGACGAAGGGCTGGCCGAACTGGTCGGCAACGCGACCCGCGCCACGTTTTCCCGGATCGTCGATCTTTGCCTTGCCGAAGACGCCCAGGCGCTGCTGATTGCCGGTGATCTTTATGACGGCAGCCAGACCTCGATGAAGACCGCCCGGTTTCTCGCACAGGAGATGGATCGCCTGGCCGCTGCCGACATTCCGGTGTTCGTGATCCGCGGCAATCACGACGCCGCGTCGAGAATCACGCGCGAACTGACGCTTCCCGACAGCGTAAAGGTGTTCTCGGGACGGGCCGAAGTGGTCGAGACGACCTGGAATGGTCATGCCATCGCTGTGCACGGCATTTCGTTTCGCGATCCCCATGCGCCCGAAAGCCTTCTGGGTCGGTTTCACGCCCCCGTGCAGGGCGCGTTCAATATCGGCTTGCTTCATACATCGCTTAACGGGGCCAGGGGGCACGACCCGTACGCGCCCTGCGCCCTGGCCGATCTTCAGGCCAGCGGCTTTGACTACTGGGCGCTGGGGCACATCCATCAGCGGGCGGTTTATCCAGGCGTGCCGACCGTCGTCATGCCGGGCATTCCGCAAGGTCGCGACATCGGCGAAGCCGGCGCCAAGTCGGTGACGCTGGTCACGGTTGCCGAGAACGGCGCGATCGAGCTCGAGGAACGGTGCCTTTCGGTTGCGCAGTTCGAACGCCTCGAGATTGACGCCGGCCACCTGTCGGACTGGAGCGACCTCGTCGCACACCTCAAGCAATCCCTGCACAGGGCGCGGCAGGACTGTGACGGCGCGCACGTGATCGTTCGACCGGTGCTGACGGGAACGACGCCGCTGGCCTGGAGGGTCGGGCGCGATGCCGATCTCCTGCATGCCGAGGTCCAGAACGTGGCCGAGCAGATCGGCACGCTTTGGATCGACAAGGTCGAGAACGCCTTGAAGGCCGCCGCAGACGCGCCAAGAGGCGGCGCGGTTGGGGAACTGGCCGAGGTCATCAAGACGGGCAGCCTGCACCCCGACGATCCCGGCGTTCAGGAGGAAACGGAACGGCTGCTGAAGCACCTGCCCCGGGAACTCAGGGGGCTTTTGGGCGACAGCAAGGAACAGACCGCGGACATCATTGCCCAAGAGATGCAACAGGGTGCGCTGGAGTTGCTCGCGCGGCTCGAAGAGGACAACACGTAACCGATGCGCCTGAACCGGCTTGATCTCACCCGCTATGGCAAGTTCACCGATCTGAGCCTGACCTTCCCGGCACCGGCTGCGGGCGGGCCTGACCTGCATGTGATCCACGGCCCCAACGAAGCCGGCAAGTCCACGCTGCTCGAGGCGTGGCTGGACCTGCTGTTCCAGATTCCGGTGCGCAGCAACATGGGCTTCATCCATCCCTACCAGACGATGCAACTGGGCGCCGAGCTTGAGATCGGCAACCGGACGTTCGACCTGCGCAGGGTCAAGAAACGCGATAATTCGCTGTTGGATGGTAATGGCGCGCCCTTGGGCGAAGCGCTGTTGCATGGCGGTCTGCGCGGTCTGGATCGCGCGTCCTATGCCGCGATGTTCTCGCTCAACCGGCAAACTCTTGGCGAAGGCGGCGCCAGCATTCTGGCAAGCAAGGGCGACCTGGGCGAGCTGTTGTTTCAGGCCAGTGCTGGCTTGAACGATCTCGCGGCGCAACTGGACGATTTGCGCGATGAGACGGAAGAATTCCTGAACAGGACCGGACGCAAGGGCAAGCTGCGCGAACTTGGCCACGCCTTCGACGATCTGGGCAAGCAGATCAAGGAGCTGGACACTGCGGCCGCCGAGTTTGCGCGGTTGTCGACGGAGCGGGACCAGGCTGGCAAGGCATGGACAGAGGCGCGCGAGGCGGTGGAAACGGTGCAGACCAAGGAGGTCGAAACCGACCGCCTGACCGCCGCCCTCCCGCTATTGCCTCGGCTCGACCGACTGGACGCTCAGATTTCCGAATATGGGGCGTTGCCGGACGCCCCCGAGGGCTGGCTTGCAGAGCTTCCCGAACTGGACCGGGCTGAGGCCGCGATTGCGACGCGGTTGGAGACCGCGCGAGCCGCCGTGAGGGAGCTGCAGGCAGAGTTGCAAGAAACCGTGCCGGATCAGGCCATCCTGGAGGTGCGAGAGGACATCGCGGCGGTCGAAGGCCTGAGATCGGCGCATGATGAAGCGATCAAGGACCTTCCAAGGCGGCAAGGCGATCTCGCCTCCAGGACGGAAGCGATGCAGGAGAGCCTGTCGCGGCTGGGCAAGACCGGAGGCGACCCGGGCACGCTGATACTGGAAGCGGGCACAATGGGGCGCTTTCGCGAGTTGATCGAACGGAGTTCGGGACTTGAAACGGCCCATGATGCCGCAAGCCGGGAATTGGAAGACGCCAAGGCGGGTTTGCTCCGTGCGGAACGGCGCTTGCACGATGTCGGGGGAAGCGCGTCTGACCTTGGCGGGCTGGATGGACTGGTGCAGGGCATCCGCCGCGACGACCCGCTTGGGACATGTGACCGCGCAACCGAAAGAGCGGAGGAGGCGGCAGCGGACTTGAAGACGGCGCTTGCGGCATTGGTGCCATGGTCCGGGGATGCCGCCGCGCTGGCCGGTTTGGCAAAGCCCGACCATGCCGACCTTCAGAGGCTTGAAGCAGAAATCGCCGAGGCGGACAGGCAGGCCGAGCGTGCACAGGACCGGATGGAGCAGCTTGAACTGGCGCGCGATCAGGTGAGAGCAAAACGCGGCGCCATCGGTACGACGACCGTGGTGACCATAGAAGAAGCGGCGCAAATCCGGTCGCGGCGCGAAACCGAATGGTCGCTTCACCGGGCGGCACTGACAGGGGAAACCGCGGATCGTTTCGAAAAGGTCCTGCGCCTTGACGACCAGATCACATCCACGCTCGCGCAACACCGCGCCCATGCCGAGACCGCAGCGGGCGCTGATCGGGATCTGGCCGAAGCCGAACGACAGCTCGAGATCGCCAGGACACAGTTGGAAAAGGCGAACGCGCGCTGTAGCGCGCTTGGCGAAGACCTTGCGAGGATCAGGGCGTCCGTGTCTGCCGCCCTTCCCGCCTGCATGGACATCCAGGCTTTCCGCGCCTGGCTGGATCGACTTGAAACAGGTCACAAGGCGCTGGAAAGGCACGAACACGCCTTGCGGGACCAGGTCAGGCACCAGCGCTCCATAGAGCGCGCCAGGGCCGATCTCCTTGCCGCATTGTCCCGGATGGGACACGAAGTGCCCGAACAGACCGGGTTGCCGCTGGCGCTCGAAACCGCGCAGTCACTGCTTGATCGCGCGACACAGATTGCCGCCTTGCGGGAGGCCGAGGCGCAGGCACGCGAGGATCTTGCCCGGCGCGAAACGGCCATGCAGGTCGCCGTGGACGCACAGGCGCAATGGCAGTCCGCCTGGGACGCGGCCTGCGCGGACACCTGGATGGCCGATGCATCGCCCGGTGTCTCCGAGATGCGTGCGATCCTGGAGGAACTCGACCGGCTGCGCGAGCATCATCGAGAGGTGGCCGATCTGACCCATCGGGTCGAGACCATGCAGGCCAATCTCGACCGATTTGAACAGGCGGTTCAAGGGCTGGCACTCCGCCTCGACATGGCCAGCGACGACCCGGTCCCCGACCTTTGGCGCGCTGTCTCGACGCGGTTGCGCCGCGCCGAACGCGCGGAGACACAGCGCGCCGACATCTCGAAACGCCTGGCGACGGCAGCGCAGACCCTGACCCAACTCGAAGAAGACGCCAAGATCCATCACGGGCGGACGGCCGAATTCGCCCGTCATTTCGGGGTCGCCACCTGGGCCGAGGCCCGCGACGCGCTGACCCGCTCCGGAGAGCTGTCACGATTGCGCACCCTCCGGCGCGAACTGGCCGAGGATCTATGTGCCCGGATGCGCAGCAGCACGGTCAAGGAGGCTTGCGCCAAGCTTGACGGCCTGGATACCGATGCGCTTGTTGCGCGCGCGGAACGTCTGGCGAGCGAATTGAAGACGCTGCGCGCGCTCCAGGAAGAGGCGCAGGACAATTTCCGCAAGGCCGACGAAGCGGTCAAGGCGGTTGGCGGAGACAATGCCGTAGCCCGGCTTGAAGAACAGCGGCAAACCTTGCTTCTCGAGATGCAGGAGGGCGCCCGGCGGTACCTCCGGCAACGCCTCGGTCTGCTTGCTGTCGACGCGGCCCTCAGAAGCTATCGCGACACGCATCGCAGCGGCATGCTCGAGAGGGCCTCCGAGGCGTTTCGCATCATGTCGCGCAACAGCTATTCGGGACTTGCCGCACAGCCCGACGGCACCAGCGAGATCCTTGTCGCCCTGGCTGCCGAAGGCGGGTCAAAACAAGCGGACCAGCTTTCCGACGGCACACGGGCGCAGCTCTACCTCGCCCTTCGCATTGCCGGATACCACGAATTCGCACGCAACAACGGCCCGGTGCCATTCATCGCCGATGACATCATGGAAAGCTTTGACGATGATCGCACGACCGAGACCTTTGGTCTGCTGACGGAGATGAGCAGGACCGGCCAGGTGATCTATCTGACCCATCACGCCCATTTGCGCGACATCGCAAAGACTGCATGTCCGGGTGTTCACATTCACGAATTGCAGGCGTGACGCTCAAAACGCCATGTGACCGCGTGTCCTGTGCGGTTTTCGTCGGACAGGTCGAACGTGAAAGGGCGGAAATCGCGTTGCGCGCTTACTGCACTCAAGCGCCTGACGGACCGTCTGTGCGGCAGACCTCGGTCACCGCTCCGTCACGCCGGAACAGCGTGTCGCGGTTCCACCAGACCACGCCGAAAGCCACGCCCACGAGGATCCAGGTGTCCCAGGGTTGCGCGTCGGGCCAGAACGGGTTGATGAGCTGCCAGTGGAACAGCATCGGCCAGAGCAGGCTGCCCCGCGCGCTGTTGAAGATCGGAGTGACCAGGACGGCGAGGGTCACGTTCCCGATGAAGAAGGGAAGGAAATCCCAGTCGGCGAACACCACGCCTGCAAGAAAGAATGCCGGGAGGTGCCAGACGCCCCAGGTCGCACCGATGATGAGGCCCGCCCAGATCGGTGCAATATGGCGTTGAAGCAGCGGTTGCATGATGCCGCGCCAGCCGAATTCCTCGATCGGGCCGAGGAGCAGCATCATGAACAGGACGGCGATGACGGGCCGCACGCCCTCTGGTGGCAGGGGCGCCAGAACCGGTCCTCCCTTGATCAATGACCCGGCAACAAAGACCAGCGGCAGAAGGCACAGGATGAACGCCGCCCAGCTGATCGAGCCGCGCCACAGCATGAGCCGCGACAGGAAAGCGCGTAGCCCGGCTGTTCCTTGATACAGGAAAACGATCAGGATGGCCGCGATCGCCGGAGCCCAGGTGGCAAGAAAGAAGAAGGGATGCGACCCGCTGATCTGGCCGAACCATCCAGAAGCCCTGTCCGGGGCAACGATGTAGACCCCGATAAGGACCCATGTGATCCCGAAGGTCACGGCCAGAAAGCCAAGAAGTGCCGAACTCGGGATGTCCTTCGAAGACGCGGTGCCTGCCGTGATTGCCATTGCAAAAGCTCCGGGCAAGGGTTCTGTGTCATGCAGGACTTACGGCGATCCCCGGAACTCTGCGCTGATGTGGATCAAGCGCCTGCTTCGCGGCGGATCGGTTGACGGCTGGCGCATGCATTAAATTGCGGATTGACGTCTTCAAGATGGAGGGATGCGCCATCATGTCAGTGACATCCGAAACTTCGTCACATCCGGATCGAGGACAAACATGCGCGTTTTTGTAGCGATCGACCTTCCGGAAACCGCCCGCTCCGAGCTGATGGATATGCAGGACGCCTTTGCGGCCGGACGACCCGTCCCGGAAGACAACCTTCATCTGACGCTCTGCTTTCTTGGCGATCAGCGCGACGAGGCGGTCGAAGAGGCCCATTTCGCCCTGTCGAGGATACGCGCGCCGGTTTTTGACCTGCAGATCGTCGGTGCCGGCAGCTTCGGGCAACATTCGCAACAGGTGATCTACGCCGATGTCGAGCGCTGCCCGCAACTTCTGGAGCTTGAAAAGACCGTCACCCGATCTTTGCGCAGCATCGGCCTGGACTTTCAGAAGCGGCGATTTCGCCCGCATGTCACCATTGCCCGGCTTCCCAAATCCCTGTCCCGAGATGCCATGATCGACCTGCCGCAAAGGCTTGCGCATCTGTCGGCCTTTCGCGGGACACCTTTTCCGGTGGAGCACTTTCAGCTTTACCAGTCGATCCTCAAGCCGGACGGCGCACAGCATGAAATCCTCGCGGACTACGCGCTCGAGACCCGGCAGGCGTGATCAGCGACGATCCAAGTCAGGTCACGCCGGGCACGGTCGCGGCGCGTGTCTCACCGCTGTTTTCCCGCTTCTCGACAAGCATGAGCATGGCGGGCGTGAGGATCAGGGTCAGCAGGGTCGCGACGATCAGACCGCCGACAATGGCGCTCGAAAGTTCGGTCCAATACTGCGTCGAGGGCGCGCCGAACACGATCTCTCGCGTGAAGAAGTTCAGGTTGGCTCCGAGGACCATCGGCATCAGCCCGAGCGCCGTGGTGACCGATGTCAAGACGACCGGTCGCAGACGCTGCGCCCCGGTCCGGAGCGCCGCCTCGCGCGGCGACATGCCCGACCGCTTGAGGTCGTTATAGGTGTCGATCAGCACGATGTTGTTGTTCACCACGATCCCGGCCAGCGCGATAACGCCGATGCCGCCCATCACGACGCCGAAGGGGCGGCCGGTGATGATCAGACCCAGCAGCACCCCGGCGACCGAAAACACGATGGCGCTCATGACCACGAAGGCTTGGTAGAAATTGTTGAACTGAAGCACCAGGATCACCAGCATCAGAAAGATCGCGGCCACGAAGGCCGTCACAAGAAATGCCATGGTCTCGGCCTGATCCTCTGCTTCGCCCGCGAAACTGTAGCTGACCCCTTCGGGCAAATCGGCATTGTCGAGCGCCGCCTGAAGCGCCGTCACCTGGTCGTTCACCAGAACGCCGGGGGCCACGTTGGCCTCGATCGTCACCACGCGCTGTTCGTCGATCCGGGTAATCGTGCCCGTCCGTTCCGAAGGGGCGAATGTCACGAAATTCGAGATCGGCACCAGCCCCGCAGAGGTCGGAACGCGCAGGTTGCCAAGTTCTGACAGGGTCCGTTCCTCGGCCGGGAACCGCACCCGGATGTCCAGTTCGCCATCGGCATCGCTCGGGCGGTAGTCGGCCACCGCGATGCCCTGGGTCAGCAGTTGAACCGCCTGCCCGAGCAGGCTGACATCGGCCCCGTAGCGCGCGGCCTCGGCCCGATCGACCAGGATCGACACCTCGACACCGGGCAACGGCCGGGTGTCGGTCACGTCGGTGAAGCCGCCGATCCGGTCCATGATCGCCAGAACCTGTTCGACGGCCTCGGCCTGAACCGCGGGGTTGCGGGCCGCGATCTGCAGGTTCACCGGCTTGCCACTGGTCGGCCCGCCGCTCGCGGTCTGCACCTGCACGTCGATGCCCGCGATATCCGCGACATCCTCCCGGATATCCGCACCGATCTCTTCGGCGGGGCGGCGCGTATCCCAGTCGGTCAGCTCCAGTTGCAGCGTACCGATGGTTTCCTCGTCCCCCTGGCCCGCGCTCATGGTCGAGCGGGCATAGACCGTCGCAACCTCGTCATACTCCAGCACGCGGTCCTCGACGCGGCGCACCAGCGCATCGCGTTCGTAGATCGAGAAATTGTCGCGCGCGCGGATCTGGACCTGCATGAACTCGGGCTCGACCGACGGGAAAAAGGTCAGCCCCTGGCCGAATTGACCATAAAGACCAAAGCCCCCCAGCAGAAGCGCCAGTGCCAGCAGCGCCGTCGCGCCGGGCCGCAGGATCGCCCATTCCAGGCGTCGCACATACCAGCCCGTCAGCCCGCCGATGCGCCGCGGGTCGCCGTGTTCCGCCTCGTGAAGGGCCTGCTTTGCACTGGCCTTCTGCGGCTGTCGCCTGCCAATGAGCCCGCCGAGAACGGGGATGAAGACAAGCGCCATGAAAAGCGAGGCGAAGAGCGTCAGGATCACCGTGATCGGCAGGAACTTCATGAACTCGCCAACCATCCCGGTCCAGAACAGGAGCGGCACGAAAACGCTGAGCGTCGTCGCGGTGGAGGCGATGATCGGCCAGGCCATGCGCTTGGCGGCCATGGCATAAGCCTCGCGCGGGGGCACGCCTTCCTGCAACCGCCTGTCGGCCAGTTCGGTGGTCACGATCGCCCCGTCGACCAGCATCCCGACGACAAGGATCAGGGAAAACAGGACGACGATGTTCATCGTGTAGCCCATCGCCCAGAGCGCGGTCACGCCCGCCAGGAAGGCGCCCGGAATGGCAAGCCCCACGAGGATCGCCGACCGCATCCCGAGCGCTGCAACGATCACGATCATCACAAGGATGACCGCGGCGATGACATTCGCCTCGAGATCCGACAGCAACGTCTCGACCTGCTCGGACTGGTCCTGAAGATACGTGACCTCGACACTGTCGGGCCAGTCGGTGCGCAGGTCTTCCAGTGCGGCCTTGGTGGCCGCGACGGTGTCGATGATATTGGCGCCCGACCGCTTCTTGACTTCCAGGGCCAAGGCCGGCTGCCCGTCGATCCGGGCAAATCCGGTCGGATCCTGAAAGGTGCGCCGGACGGTTGCGACATCCTCGAAGGTGACAACGGCATCGCCGCGCACCTTCACCGGGATCTCCATCACATCGTCGAGATCTTCGATCAACCCCGGCACCTTGAGCACGATCCGCCCGCCCCCGGTTTCGATGGCCCCGGCGGCGATCAGCCGGTTGTTGCGCTGAAGCTGTCCAATCAGTTCATCGAAACTCAGGTTGTAGGTCTGAAACACAGTCGGGTCGATCAGCACCTCGAGAAACTCGTCGCGCGCGCCGCCGATATCCACCTCCAGCACGCCCGTCAGTCCCTCGATGGCCTCCTGCGCCTCGTCTGCCAGATCGTTCAGCGTGCGTTCGGGAACCGGACCCGAGATGATCGCGGTGATGATCGGGAACAGCGCGGTGTTGATCTCGAGGATCGTCAGGTCATAGGCGCCCTCCGGCAGGTCGCCCTCGACCCGATCGGCGGCTTCGCGCACCTTGTCGAGCGCCTCGTCGATGTCTCCGCCCGGCGTGAATTCAAGCTGCACGCTGGCAAAGCCCTCGGAGGCGTGGCTCTCCATCTTCTCGAGGCCGGTGATGGCTCCGAACTCCGTCTCCATCGGTTCGATCAGCAGACGTTCCGCATCCGCCGGGCTGATCCCTTCGAGACCGGTCGAGACATAGACCAGCGGCAGCGGCACCTCGGGGTTGGCCTCCTTCGGGATCGAGACATAGGCATAGGCCCCGACGGCAAGAATCATGGCAAGCGCCATGAGGACAACCCGACCACGAGAGAACGCAGCGTCGATGATGCTGTTCATGACTCAGTCTCCTGTGGATTGCGTCTCGAGCCCGTTCGATGCCGGCGACGGCGCGACCACCTCGCCTGCGTTCACGAAACCCTGCCCGACGGTAATGATCTGCGCCGTCTCGGGCAGGCCGGTCACCCAGATGCCGTTGATCTCGGCGCGGACAATGTCCACCGGGTAGAATACCACCGTGTTGTCGTCGTCCACCGCCTTGACCCCAAGCCGCCCCTCCGGGCTTAGCGAGACAGTGGAGGGTTGCACGAAATGTGCCTGCGCCGTGCCGGTCGGTATGGTGATCTCGGCTGAAATCCCGGCCGGAATGGCACCATCCGGATTGGGCACGGCAATCTCGGCCAGGAACGTCCGGGTCTCGGCATTCGCCGATGTCCCGACAAAGCTGACGGTGCCTTGCCGCTCCTCGCCGGTGATGAAGCTGATATTTGCCGTCTGGCCATCCCGGATTCGGCCAAGCGCCTGTTGCGGAACCTGAAGGGTCACCGTCAAGGGCCGGTTATCGACGATCCGCCCGACCTCGGCCCCCGCCTGCACAAATTCGCCGGGGTCAATCGACAGCCTTTCGATCCGCCCCGCGAAGGGTGCCGTGATATCGAGCGATTCGATCGCCTGTTCGGCTGCGGCAAGTGCGGCCTCTGCCGCTGCAAGCGCTGCACGGGCATCACTCACCCGGTCGGACGTCGCGACACCGCGTTCCAGCAGCGTGGAGGCGTTGTCGAATTCGCGTTGCGCTCGAGTGACCTCTTCTCTTGCGCGCAGCAGTTCGGCATCGGCCCGGGTCGGCGAAAGGCGGGCGATCACCGCCCCGTCGGCAACTTCCTCTCCCTTTTGAACCAGAACCTCAGCGACATCCCCCGAGGTCTCGACACGGATCGCGCTGTCGCGGTCAGGCTGGGCCTGGCCTTCGGCCTGGAAATAAAGCGTCACGGGCTGCACTGTGGATTGTGCGACCGCCACCGCGACAGGCTCTATTCGAGCCTCACCGGCCAGCGGTGCGCCCGGATCTGCGGAGGGCAAAAGATAGCCGCTGCCCATCCAGCCAACGATCGCAATGACCAGGGCCGCGGCGATCCAGACGGAACGGGTCGCACCGGGGTCGTCCCGGAAGGAAAGCTTTTCGGTTTGATCAGTCACATCCATCACCTTCGAGGCCGCACATGCCTGGCCGCCCCCAGCGCAGGCCGATATTGACCCAACCTGCACCTGGCCATGCTCGGGGTAAACAGCCCAAGCCGCCTGAAGTGCCCCAGCGGCGCGATTTTCGCCGCAAACTCTCAGTTAATGTGTCAGTGCCTCAGTCTTCATGCCGCACAAAGACCGCCGGCGCGCGCTTGGCCGCCATCGCCCAAGCCATCTGCTGGGGCGTTTCGACCGCACAGGGACGCACCGCCCGCAATCGGGCCAGGGCGTCGTCCGGGGCTTCCCCCAGTTCGATCATCAAGCGCAGCGCGACCATGCCGGATCGACCACAGCCCCCCCGGCAATGCACAAGAATACGGCCACCCCCCGTCAGCGCGCGGCGGGCATTCGCACTGACCACGGGCCAGGCCGCGTCGAAGGCATCATCGGGCACGCCGAAATCGTGGATCGGCAAATGTTCCCACCGCGCGCCCGCATCGACAAGACGCGGCCCAAGCCCGGTGGCTCCGGCTGTCGCCAGTTCCGCTTCGCTTACCAGGGACACGACCAGGGCGGGCTTCCATTCGATCAGGTGCTGCACATCGCCCGCAAAATCGCCCCCCACGCCCGGCATCGGCGAGATGGCAAGAATGCCCTGCCCGGCGGAGACCGCGTAGACGATCATGGCAAGGCCCTCTCGCCCGCAAACGGATCACGGCTCCGGAAACCGCCGGCCGCATTGCTGATTGCAAACCGGTAAAACACACCGACATAGCCAGACGCGCCCCTGCCGCGCCCGCGGGCTCGCTTGGTCCGGCTGCCTCTTGTCTGCGTCGGACGCATCCTTCCCTCCTGATCAGGTCTGCGACATGATACACAAGAGGATCAGACTGGACAGCCCATCATCGCCAATCCGCGTCGTTCAGTCGGCGGTGCGGATCACCCTCGCCAATGCCGAGAACAGCTGGTTGTTGGCGCACAGCACCGCCCCGTCCCGCAACGGGTCCTGCCCCGGGCGCACACCTTCGACCAGCGCACCCGCCTCGGCGGCGATCAGCAGCCCGGCGGCCATGTCGGCCAGTTTCGCCTCGCGCTGCCAGAACCCGTCGAACCGCCCCGCGGCAACATAGGCCAGGTCGAGCGCCGTCGACCCCGATGCGCGCAGGCCGGAACATTCCGGCATCACGCGGGCCAGGTCCTTCAAACTCGCCGGCAATGTCCGCTTCACGCCGAACGGCACCGCGTGGCCCAGAACCGCCTCGACCAACTTGGTCCGGCTCGACACGCGCATGCGCTTGTTGTCGTTGAGCCACGCACCCTGGCCCTTTTCGGCATAGAACATCTCGTCCTTGGCCGGGTCGAACACCACGGCCGACACGATCTGCCCCTTGTGTTCAAGCGCGATCGACACCGAAAAATGCGGCTGGCCATGCAGAAAGTTCGCGGCCCCTTCGAGCGAATTCACCAGCCAGCGGCGCGTCGGGTCCTCGCCCTCGGTCTCGCCGCTGATATCCACATAGCCATAGGTGCCCCGCGCCCCGGTCAGGTCATCGCGCAGGATCCCTCCGGCGGCTGTGCCCGCGCGCGTCACGAAATCGGCGGCATTCGCGGCCGAGGTCTGAAGGTTCTCGACCTCGCGGAAGTCCTTGTTGAGCGACCGCCCCGCCTTGCGGGCGGCCTTGATCATGATGTTGAGATTGGCGCTGCCCTGCATCATGGGCCTCCGGCTGTTCGGGATCAAACCGGGCGTATAAGCGGGACAGGAACCAATGCCAAGGGGCTGCGGGCGATGACGACGTTTCACGAGCCTGTGAGACCTGTAACACCCTCCTTCTTTCCGTTGCGTCAGACCCCGACTTTGACCGACAGTCGTGAAAAAGGATGAACGCCGATGCACCGCCGCGCCTTTGCCGCCATCGACGGCTCCGACCCTGTCGGCTATTTCACCAAGGGCGGCCCGGTGGAAGGCGGCGACGTGACCGCCCGATACAAAGGCGCAATCTGGCGCTTTGCCGACCAAGTCTCAGCCGACGCCTTCGCCGCCAATCCAGCCGCCTACGCCCCCGCCTTCGGAGGCTACTGCGCCTTCGCCGCCTCCCGCGGTTACCTCGCGCCAACAACCCCCGAGGCCTGGACGATCGTTGATGCCAGGCTCTACCTCAACGCCAACCTACGCGCCCGCGAACTGTGGCTCGAGGACGTGCCGGGAAACATCGCCAAGGGTGAGGCGAACTGGCCGGGGATTTTGGGGTAAGGGTGGCTCGAATCTAACTCATGTAACCCGTAGGGTGCGTGATTTCACGCACACATCTCTTATTAACTCCAATTATGCTCGTAGGGCCAACGGTTAAAGTCCAATATATTATCCATCCAAAAACAGACCTTTTTAGCTGTTCCAATTTTCTTCGTCCAGAAATCGAACCGCTCGCTTTTGCCTAACTCAGTGTCGTATTCAATATGCTTTCGCTCCACAATATGGACATCCTTACTCGAGAAATGGCGCTCAACAAGGCTGTTTAAATGAGCGTCAGCCCCACTATACCCAAACAGAATAAGGCAATCTACCTCACTCATCGCCTCTTCTAGTCGCAACCAATACTCTTTGAGTATCGGCGACGCAGCAATCACGCTCATTTTATGCTTTACATGCGTGAGCACTAAGTGAAGTGAAGCATGGCCTTCCAGTTGCTTGATAGAGCTAAGCGATCCCTTATTCAGAGAACCGTCTATACCTGTATAGTAAAGCGGGCTACCATGCAGGTGCAAGTAAAACGACTGTCGGCTCTTTACCCGACGATCCAAATTACTGGGATCAAACTGCCGTGAAAATCCATCAATCAGGCAATCATAGCCATTGAATACTTTGGTTCCCACGAAAGACCGAT
>NZ_JAIPUT010000022.1 GCF_020055635.1 Marivita sp.
CGGACCTACCCGTTCTTCCCGGCAACGGCCGCCATCGCACGCGAGGATATCGCCTGGCAGGGGGAAACGATCCGCGCCGGCTGCCGTGTCATCCTTGATATCTACGGCACGAACCGGGATGCCCGGTATTGGGACGACCCGGATACCTTCTCTCCAGCGCGGTTTCTCGGAGCGGAGAAAGACCCCTATGCGTTCATTCCGCAAGGCGCGGGCGATCATCCGGTGACGCACCGGTGTCCCGGTGAGTGGCTGACACTCCGCATCATGAAGTGCTTCACCAGGATCCTTCAGGAGGAGCTTCGCTGGCGGTTGGTCGATCCCGAGGTCGATCTGAACTATTCCGCGCTTCCGGCCTTGCCGAAGGACGCGCTGAAAATCGCTGTCTGACCGTGCCGAAACGATGAGGGCGACCGCCGGCACCGGCGCCTCTTTCTCCGCAAAGGGGCCTCCGGGTTCTTCGCTTGAGCCTCGGCCGTGCGCCCCTCGGAGTTCAGCAGGCTGAGTGCTGTCAATTGAGTGTTTCGTCCAGGATTCTGTGGGTTTAGCCGCTGACTATATCTTATCTACAGTTTTCTCGTCGGATAGGTCATACTGCCTAAGCTAGGCAATTAGGCCGCCGGTCACCGTTTCCAGGTCCATGTGCGCGTGGCTTTGGTGATGCGGTATCTGTCACCTTCACTGTTTGCTTTCGAACGGCGCTTGACTCGATTATCAGGCCGTCTCCGGTTGGATCTACGATGCCGGCGACGAAAATCATCCACGTCGTACTTCTGCCGCGCTGATCACCCGAAGGTTTCATCCGCTTGATCAGGCTGTCCGCCCCGACATAGGTTCCGCCGCCGACCGCGAAAGCGGCAGTGATCCACCAGCCGGCGAGATTGGCAAAGGACTCTGGCATCAATTTAATACTAATGAGTAAAGCCATGGTTGGGCTATTGGCCGTCTCGATGAAAGTTGGGCCCAGAGTGGTTTCTAGTGCTTCTCATATTGGAAGCCGATAGACGCTCAAGGTCAGAACCAGCTTGGCTTCGTCGACGCTTTCGCCAAATCTCCAGAGTGACGCTAAATACTGTCTTTGACGCGCTCCCAAGTTTTCTTGAGGTGCGACGCCATGGCTTCGCCGAGTTGCTGACCATCCCTGTCTTTCAGCGCACGCACCATCTGTTCGTGATCGGCCACCGCGCCAGCCCACGAGTCTGGTTTTTGGTTTCCGATGTAGCGGATACGCTTCAGTCTGGCCTGAATGTTCGCCTGCATCTCTTGCAGGGTTCCGTTCTTTGACAATTCCGCCAGACGGGAATGAAATTCCTGATTCAACTTGTAATAGGGCATGCGGTCGCGCGTACGATAGCACTCCATCATGCGTTCATGCAGACGGACTAACTCGTCAATTTCCTCGTCGCTGGCTCTTTCGCAGGCCAACTCGCCAGCCAGCCTCTCAAGATGTGCAAGGACTTCCAGCATGGAGAACACGTCATCGGGTGTCAGTTGGCGGACTATGCTGCCCTTGGAAGGGCGCACGATAACCAGGCCTTCGGCAGCAAGCGTTCTCAGCGCTTCGCGGAACGGAGTCCGGGAAACGCCAAGCTCTTCGATCAAGTGACCCTCGTCGATTCGGCTTCCCGGCTCAAGAATGCCTTCGATGATCAGGTCCCGAACACGACTCGCGACTTGGTCGTGGAGCGAACGGTTCGTTATGGCAATGGAGGAAGCCATCGTTAAGCCCTTGTTTCGTATGCATTTGGTTCGCCTTTAGAGCGCTAATCCAGGTTACCGAAGAACGGCTTGATCGTCCATACTTTTAGTGTGTATACAAAATACATGAAGCGGATATGCGAAATGCATGACGCGAGGGAGAGGAGATCAATCAATGAAAACCCTAAGAAACAGCGTTTCCGCTGGCCTGATGCTTTGTGCGATGTCAGTGGCGTCGGCACCGGCCATGGCCGACACCTACATCGTCGCGGTAGGAGCAGCATCCAACAGCCTTCAGGGGCGCAGCGCCGCAAAATTCGCCGAGGATCTCCAGTCCGAACTGGGCGATGCGCACAAAGTCGAGTTCTACGCTGACGGCCAGCTTGGCGACGAGAAGGAGCTGATGCAGAAACTGCGCCTCGGAACCGTGCAGTTCACGCTGATCTCTTCCATCATGACCAACGTGGCCCCCGAGTTTGCGCTGTTCGACATGCCGTTCCTCGTGAAAGACCGCGCGCATCTCAAGGCCATCGACGCCGAAATCGTGCAGAGCGAACTCGCGCCCAAGGCCGAGCAATCGGGACTTAAGGTTCTGTCGACTTGGGAAAATGGCTTCCGCCAAATCACCAACAACACCCGTCCGATCAACACGCCCGCGGATCTTGAGGGGCTCAAGATCCGTACGCCATCGTCCGAATGGCGCGTGGCAATGTTCAATGAATGGGGCGCTAACCCGACGCCGATGGCATTCTCCGAAGTATTCGTGGCGCTACAGACTGGCACAATGGACGGACAGGAAAACCCGCTGACCAACATCACCGGCGCGAACTTCCAGGAAGTGCAGAAATACCTGAGCCTCACCGGTCACGTCTATTCGCCGACATACCTGACGAGCGGACTCGAAACTTGGAACGGACTGCCGGACGATGTTCAGGCAGCAGCATCGGCTGTCGCGGCCTCGGTTCAGGAATGGTCTCTGAACGAGGGCGAAACTGCGGACAACGAACTGGTGGACAAGGTCAAGGCCGCTGGCATGCAGGTCAACGAGGCCGACAAGGCTGCGTTCATTGATGCATCCAAACCCATCTATGACGCCTTCGCCAGCGATGTCGAGGGTGGTGATGAGCTGGTTAGCCGCGCGCAGGCCTTGGCGGAGTAAGAGCTGGATGCACGGTCGGCCGGACAAGACCGGCCGACCGCCTCCGCATTGAAGGGAGTTTCCACAATGGTTGCGAAAATCGAGAAGGCGCTTTTGTGGGTGATCGAGACGATCTGCCTTGTGCTTCTGATCTCGTTGGCTGTTTCGGTCATCTATTCGACCACCATGCGCTACCTCGGTTCGTCTCCAGCCTGGTATGATGAGATCGCAAGCGTTCTGCTGGCCTGGCTCACCTATTTTGGTGCTACCTACGCGCTCTTTCTGCGCCAACACATGAGCTTTGGCGGCATCGTGACCGCTTTGCCGAAACATGCGGCTGTCGCCCTCGCGCTGGTTTCCGAATTTCTGGTAATCGGCTTCTTCGCCGTTGTCGCTTGGTATGGCAATGCCATTCTGGCCGTGGCCAAGTGGGACTCGCTGCTAAGCATTCGCTGGATGACGCTTGACATCGTTCAATCGGTCATCCCGATCACGGCCGTTCTGATGATCATCGGCACCCTCCTGACAATGCCACGAGCCTTGCGGAATGCAGCCGCCGGCATCGACACCGATCATGCGGAAATCGAACAGGCCATCGCCGAGGCCGAACGCGAGACTGCGGAAATGTCTCGAAAGGATAAAACGAAATGATCCTGCTGTTCACAATGGTCGCCCTGATCGGGCTAATCCTGATCAACGTGCCGATCGCCGTCGCCATTGGCATCGTGGCGTTGGCGGGACTGACACTGACGCCGGGCGGCGCGACGCTCTATGATATGGCGATCGCGCTGTACTCGGGCGCAACATCCTTTCCGCTGATCGCCATCCCGCTGTTCATCCTGGCGGGCAACCTGATGAACACGTCCGGCATTTCCGTCCGGCTCATCAATTTTGTCACCTCGTTGATCGGCTTTGTCCGCGGTGGACTGGGTATGGTGAACATCGGCGTTTCAATGGTCTTCGCCGAAATCTCGGGCTCCGCCGTCGCCGATGTCGCCGCGACCGGCACCGTTCTGATCCCGGAGATGAAGAAGCGCGGATATTCCCGCACCCTCGCGGCAGCGATCACGTCATCCTCGGCATCGCTCGCCATCATCATTCCGCCGTCGATCCCGATGATCCTATACGGCGCAATCGCCGAAGTCTCGGTGCTCAAGCTCTTTGTTGCCGGCGTTGTGCCGGGCGTCATGGGTGGCGCCTTGCTGATGGCGGTCACCTTTGTCTTGGCGTTACGCTACGACTTGCCCCGCGCGGAAGGGTTTGACCTCTGCCACGTCTGGCGGTCTTTCAAGGAAGCGATCTGGGCTCTTATGATGCCGGTCATCATCCTGGGCGGTATTTTCTCTGGCATCGTGACTGCGACCGAAGGTGCGGGCCTTGCGGTGCTGGCAGCGCTGATCATCGGCATCTTCATCTACCGGGATCTCGACGTGTCGCGGCTGCGTAAGGTGATGCTTGAAGGTGTCAATCAGACCGGAGTGGTCATGCTGCTCGTGGCGACATCGGCGGCGCTGGGGCTGTTTCTCACGCAGGCGCAGGTTCCGCAGCAATTGGCGCAGCAGATTACGGAGATGACCACCAATCCTCTGATCGTCTTGGCGCTTCTGAACCTTCTGTTGCTGGTTCTGGGCATGTTCCTGCACGGAGCAGCGGCTATTATCTTGGTCGTGCCGGTCGTCATGCCGCTGGTCAACGCCGTCGGGATCGATCCCATTCACTTCGGGATCATGGTCACGCTGAACCTTGCAATAGGCCAGCAGACACCGCCTGTGGCCTCGGTGTTGATCACGTCCTGTTCGATTGCGAAATCCGGCATCTGGGAGACCTCGCGGACCAACCTTCCGTTTATCGGCGTTCTCGCCTTCATCCTCTTGCTTGTCACCTACGTGCCGCAGGTGTCTCTCGCTCTTACGGGCTACATTCAATGACCGATCCGAAACCACTTATCGCCATCATTCCCGGAGATCCCTCCGGCATCGGGCCGGAATTGATCGCCAAGCTTCTCAACGACGACGGAGTCAGGCAGAACGCCAACATCCTCTTGATCGGCGACGAACATGTCTGGCGTCAGGGCGCCGATCAGACCGGGTTACCGATCGATCTCCCGCAGATAAACGAGGACGACATCGACGGTCAGCAGAACCTCTCCTGGCTCCCGATGCAGACGATCGCACCGGAGGACGTGCACGTCGCCGAGGTTACTGTTTCCGGTGGAGCGTCCAGCCTGCGCTGCCTCGACAAGGCATTGGACCTTGCGACAGCAGGGAAGGTGGATGGCATCCTTTTCGGACCTTTCAACAAGGCGGCGTTGACCAGCGCTGGCATGAATGCCGAGGACGAGCACCGCTACATGGCCCGCTACATCGGTTTCAAGGGTTATCACAGTGAGATAAACGTTCTGGATGATTTGATGACAACACGTGTCACCAGCCATATCGGCCTTCGCGACGTGGCGGAACGGATCACAGCCGATGCGGTGGAGAACGCAATCCGATTGGCGGAGGACACGCTCCGGCGTGCGGGCAAGAAACGGCCGCATGTCGCTGTGGCCGCGTTGAACCCGCATGCTGGTGATAACGGGAAATTCGGCCGCGAAGAAATCGACATCCTGCAGCCCGTCATAGCGGCGGCGCAGGCCAGGCAGAAAAATGTGAGCGGACCCTGGCCCTCGGACACCGTCTTTCTCAAGGCGCAGCGCGGCGAAGTCGATGCCGTGGTTACAATGTACCACGACCAGGGACAGATTGCGATCAAGCTGATGGGCTTCGACCGGGGCGTGACCGTCGCCGGCGGGTTGCCAATCCCCGTCGCCACCCCGGCGCACGGGACTGCCTTCGACATCGCGGGACAGAACAAGGCGAATGTTGGCGCCACGCGTCAGGCCTTCAACCTGCTCGTCCGTATGGCTCGAAATCACCGCGCGCCCCGCGCGTCTGCCTGACAAGGATATCACATGACGAAGATCAAATCTGTCCGTACCCGCGTTTGGAACTGGACCGGACCAACCGTGCCACCGACAGGAAATTTCTGCACCAACGCCTCGGACGCGCTCTGGATCAAGGGCGATGCCATGGCCTCGTTCCGCTTTCATCAGTGGCTGACCTGTGAGGTCGAGACCGATGATGGAAGCATCGGCATCGGCAACGCTGCGCTGGCGCCAACCGTGGTCAAGAAGGCCATCGACGATTGGTACGCGCCGCTGGTGATCGGCGAGGACCCGTTCGACTACGCTTATCTTTGGGAAAAGATGTATCGCCGCACCCATGCCTGGGGCCGCAAGGGCATCGGGATGACGGCGATCTCTGCCATCGATATCGCGGTCTGGGACCTAATGGGCAAGCTGGTCGGCAAGCCGGTCTTCAAGCTGTTGGGCGGACGAACGAAGGAAAAGATCCCTGTCTACTACTCCAAACTGTACGCCGGACCGGTTGAGTCCATGCAGGCCGAAGCCGAGGAGGCGATGAAAAACGGTTACACAGCCTACAAGTCGCGGTTCGGCTACGGTCCCAAGGACGGCATGGCAGGGATGCGCGAAAACCTCAAACGCGTCGAGGCTCTGCGCGAAGTCATCGGCTATGACAACGATCTGATGCTCGAATGCTACATGGGCTGGAACCTGGATTATGCCAAGCGAATGCTGCCCAAGCTCGCGAAATACGAGCCGCGCTGGCTGGAGGAGCCGGTCATTGCCGACGACGTAGAGGGCTACGCCGAGCTGAACGCAATGAACATCGTCCCCATTTCCGGTGGTGAGCATGAGTTCAGCGTGATCGGGTGCGCCGACCTGATCCGCAAGAAGGCGGTGAGCGTCCTGCAATACGACACCAATCGCGTGGGCGGCATTACCGCAGCGCAGAAGATCAACGCGATCGCCGAAGCCGCGCAGATACCGGTGATTCCGCATGCCGGCCAAGTCCACAATTACCACCTGACCATGGCAAACACGAATTGCCCGATCAGCGAATACTTCCCGGTATTCGATGTCGAGGTCGGCAACGAGCTATTCTACTACATATTCGAAGGCGACCCCGAAGCCGTCGACGGCTTCCTGCAACTCGACGACGACAAACCGGGGCTGGGTATCACCATAAGCGACCAGCACCTGTCCAACTTCGAGATTATCGAATGACCCGGTATTCTGGTATCTGGCCGGTCGCACCAACGCCGTTCCATGACGACGGAACGCTGGATCTCGATGGGATGAAGCGTGTTCTGGACTGCCTGATCGATCAGGGCGCGGATGGTATCTGCATCCTGGCGAACTTCTCCGAGCAGTTTCTGGTCTCCGACGAGGAGCGTTCTCTCCTGACACGTCTCAGCCTTGAGCATGTGGACGGCCGCGTCCCGGTGATCGTGACGATCAGCCACTTCGCCACGCAGATCGCTGTCGAGAGGGCGCAGTTCGCCAAGTCGCTCGGCGCCTCCATGGTCATGATGATGCCGCCCTATCACGGCGCCCTGCTGAAAGGCACGCCGGACCAGACTTACGAGCAGTTCTGCGCCGTGGGCGAGGTCGGCATACCGATTATGGTACAGGACGCGCCGCTCTCCGGCGTCGATCTGCCGGTCCCGCTGCTGGTGCGGATGGCCCGCGAAATCGAGGAAGTGCGCCTGTTCAAGATCGAGTGCCCGAGGGCCGCGAACAAGCTGCGGGCGCTGATCGCCGAAGGCGGCGATGCAATTGAAGGCCCATTTGACGGCGAGGAAGGCATCACCCTGCTGGCCGATCTGGACGCGGGCGCAACCGGCTCGATGACCAGCGGGATGATTGTCGACCAGATCAAGCCCGTGGTCGAAAAACACAACGCCGGCGACATCGAAGGTGCAACCGCCGCCTACGCGCGCGTGGCCATGGCAATCAACCACGAGAACCGGCAGTGCGGCTGGCAATCGTGCAAGGCTGCAATGGTCGAGGGCGGAGTGATCGAGTCGGAATTCTGCCGACACCCGATCCCACCGCTGCATCCGGCCATCCGCCAGCGGATGATCGACCTGCTAAAACCGCTTAACCCGATGGTTCTGGGCTGGGGCCGCTGAATCTTGACAGAATTGGACGCGCATCACGGTACATCTTGAAGACCACGACGCGCTGATATTGCAAGAGCTTCGGGATCTGCCCAACCGGTTGGCGTGGTGATGTCTGCCATTTAATCCGACAGCGACGTTGACTCCGCCCCCTTGATGCAGAAGATCAGCATTTAAAGGGCAATTCGATCAAGGGGCAGGATCACCGGCACATGTTCTGCGGCGAGCGCAGGGTAGGCGGTCAGAGACCGTGGTTATCGCCAATGACATTCACTCAATCGAAAGACGAAATTATTAAGGCTAACGTATCCGGGGCTGCCCAACCGCCGGTTAACTATAGGGCAGGACAAAGCCACCGTTTGCGCAAAACTATCTCTTTTGTTCTTCACCCCGCCGGAAAGCGGTCTCTCAACTAGCTGGCGTCCTCATGGCGGATCCGCCCGCGACAATCAGTCTTTCCCCAAACAGCATCGACTTGGCTCATGACGCACGCGGCCTGCTGCTCAAAACCACCCATTCGCCGATGTTTTCGCGAGTGATGTAGCCCAGGAACAGGCCCTTGCGATCCGTGACGGCCACCGCGGGCGTGTTCGGTTGGTGCAAGGCATCGAGGGCGCGTTCAAGCGGATCGGTCAGCATCAAGGTCGGCACCTCTCCCAGCATCACATCCGCGACTTTCGCTGCCTGCGTTGCCCCTTGGTGATGTGCGATGATAGCGGATTTGGCGAGGATTCCTGCCAAGGTGCCGTCTGCATTCACGACCGGGAACTCAGACTGGGTCGTACGCAGCAAGGCCATCTCGGCGGCGGGAAGCGTGTCACCGGGGGCAAGCGCCTCATAGGCGGTGATCATCGCATCGCGGGCCATGACGCCTTTCACAAGGTCATGCATTTCCACATCCGAGCTTTCTGCCATGGCGGCCATGAAGACGAAGATCGCAATCAGGATCAGGATCGGATTTCCGCTGACCAGCCCCAGATAGCCGAAGAGGAAAGCAATGGCCTGTCCGGCTCGCGCAGCCCATCGCGTTGCCCGCACACGACCCATGGATCCGGCCAGCACTGCCCGAAACACCCGGCCGCCATCCATCGGGAAGGCCGGGATCATGTTGAAGACGACCAGAAAGAGGTTCACCGCCGCGAGACGCTCAAGAAAGCTCTGGCTCGGGTCTTCAAGCGAAACGAGCTCGGCCGGATTGCCCCGCACGCCAAACCCGAGAACCAAAACCAGCCAGATCACGACGTTGACCGCGGGGCCAGCTAGGGCGACGGCAATTTCCTCGCGAGGGTATTCCGGGATCTTCTCGAGTCGGGCCATGCCGCCGATCGGCAGCAGCGTGATGTCCGGTGTCCGGACGCCGTATCTGCGCGCCATCAGCGCATGGCCAAACTCATGCGCAACCACACAGGCAAAAAGCGCGAGGACGAAGGCCAGATTGGCAAAGGTTGCCGCAGGACCCTCGGCAAGCCATGTGACCGTGCCGATCCAGGCGAGCAGCAGAAAGAACGTGGCGTGGACCCGGAGATCCGAGCCAAGGATGTGACCGATGGAAAAGGACCATGACATGCAAGAAGCGTAGTCGCTCTTGCGTCCTAGTGGAATAGGGACATGGCTTGACCGTTGGTGTCGCCTTTGTCTTGTTGCACCGTCCATGCGGTCGAGGCACCGGTGGCTCGGCCTTCCGGCAGAACTCCTTGATCGCGTTGCGAAAGTCATGGTTCGTCAGGTTCGGATCGAACCGCTTGAGCATCCTGAGGAGCGCGTTTGCGGAGACGTCGCCCTTCGTTGTCGGACTTTCGAAGATGTATTCGTTTCGCTCGTTCACGAATTTCAAGCGAGCCAATAAGCCGCCGGGTAAACGCAGGGCGTATTCACGGCCCGATTTCATTCGACACCTTTCCTGCTTGTTTTGGCGCGCCGGGATAGTCCAAGTGCCAGTCTCAAAATCGATGTGTTCCCACTTGGCTTGGACGACCACTCCGATGCGGTGCCCGGTAACCATCGCGGTCAGGATGGCAAGCTGCGTTGACAAGCCAGCGTTGCTGTCGGTGACGGCCTGCCAAAGCTCCGGCATCTTTTCGTAGGGCAGGGTGGCGTGTGCAGAGCCTCTTCAGCAATCTCTGATCTACCGTTTTTGGCGGCGCCGATTTCCGTGCAATCGGGCTTTGATATAGCAGACAGCGACCGATTTTGGGCTCGTAGCGCCAGAATTGGCTGTCCTGAGGCCCCGAACCCCTGATTTTGGGCAGAATCGTCCTCATGCCATCAGCTTTCGTCGAACAAGAAACAAGTTGCCAAGGGCGAATAGCGTAAAGAGCTGCGCGCGGTCCTTGGCGAGACTACGGTAACGGGTCTTGATGTATCCGAACTGGCGCTTGATCACCCGAAAGGGATGTTCAACCCGGGCCCGCACCTTGGCGATGATCCGGTTGATTTCTTCATTGATGGGGTGCAGTCCACTGCCTTTTGGTGCCTTGCGCATCACGCCCAAGAACTTGCCGACCCCGGAGAATGCCGACCGATGTCTCCTTGCCGTGTAGAAGGTCATCCCAGACCTGACTGTCATGAACTTTGGCCGTGGTGGTATCGAGGCTGTGCACGAAGCCGCTGGCTGCATCCACTCCAACATGCGCCTTCATCCCGAAAAACCAGTCGTTGCCCTTCATTGTCGACGGCATCTCAGGATCGCGCGCCTTCGCCTCATTCTTGGTCGAGGACTGCGCATCGATGATAGTCGCATTCACCAATGTGCCGGAGCGAAGCGTGATACCCTGATCGGCGAGGTGAGTGTTCACCTCGACAAACAGCTTTTCGGTCAGCTGATGCTTCTCCAGCAGGTGGCGAAAGTTCAATATCGTTGTTTCGTCCGGGATGCGGTCGTCTCCAAGTTCGATGCCCGCGAACTGGCGTATGGTGTCACTGTCATTCAGCATCTCCTCGGCCATCGGGTCGCTGCGCGCATACCAGTTCTGGAGGAAGTATGTGCGCAGCATCGTTTCCAGCGAATCGGTGGCCGTCCATCCTTCGGTCCGGCCTTCGGGTAATGCGGCCCGATCAGAGCCAGCATACGCGGCCAAGGCACAACCGCATCCATCTCGCAGAGGAACTTCTCACGCGGCGTCTGTTTCTTCTTCATCGATTGGCGGAAGCCGGGAAAGGCGGGTTGCTTGGGCATTGGCAGATTCCTCTATCGTCCCCGCAACTCTACAGTGCGCGCGCGAGAGGAACAGTAAACGCGCGCGCACAGCATGACGCAACTCTGGGGAAATCTCACCCTGCCAACAGGGCAGTATGATAAGGTCCGAGGCGTCGGACAGTTAAGTCCAGACCCTAAACGTTGGAACTCTTGGCACGACACTGGGTCCAGTTGATTGACGCCCGCGGAGCAGAACCCACTCCTTGATAGCTGCCGTAATCGGCAAAGATGGCGCGGGGAGCGCGGAACCTTTTGACAATCCACAAATCGCCCGACAATATGCTAACAAAATTGCGGCATGGTCCGCTTTCGGCAACAGCGCCCGTTCACCCGCCTTGTGCGGGAGGCGGGCGTTTTTCGTTTTATCACGTCTTGTGAAGGGGATCACATGGTGCGCTTCGATCTTGGTCTCGTATTTTCGATCACCGGGCCCTACGCAGCGCTGGGTCAGGCAGCGCGCGCTGGTGCAGAGATGGCCATTGCCGATCTGCGCGGCGAAGGGCTGGCCGATATCACATCGGTTCCGCGCGATCCCGGAGGCATCCCCGAAGCCTATGAAGCGGCCACTGACGAAATCCTGAGCACCGGCGTTCGGCATGTGGCGGGTGCGATCACCTCCTGGAGCCGCAAGGACATGATCCCGGTGCTGGAACGGCATGGTGGCCTGCTCTGGTATCCGTGCCCCTATGAGGGGTTCGAGAGCAATGACCATGTCGTCTACCTGGGTGCGGCACCCAATCATCACGCGATTCCGCTGCTGGATCACATGTTGGGTCGAGGTGTACAGCGCGCCTACCTGCTGGGATCCAATTACGTCTGGGGCTGGGAAACCCTGCGCCTGGCTCGCGAACGGCTGATGGCCGCTGGGGTCGAGATCGTGGGCGAACGCCATTTGCCGCTGGGCAGCGTCGAATGTGACCGCGCGCTGACCGAGATCGTCGAGAAGCAGGCGGATTTGGTGGTTAACTCCCTGATTGGCCCGTCCAACGCCGCATTCATGCGCGGCCTTGGCGGATCGGAACGGCCCTGCATCATATCCTGCAACCAGACGGAAGCCGATCTTGACGCTCTGGGCCCGGAGGCCGAAGGCCTGATCGCGGCTGGCAGCTTTTTCGAAGCGCTGGGGCCGACGGATTTTGTGACGCGCGCGGCCAAAATTGCACCGAACGGGCGTTGTTCCGCCTTTCTGGCCACAAGTTACGCCAGTGTCCGCATCCTTGCCGACGCAGTGCGCCGGGCCGGGACCGTTGCGCCCAAACCGGTCTTCGACGCGGCAAGCGGACGAGCGCATGAAACGGTTCTGGGATCGCTGACCATCGATCCCGTCACCCGCCATGCAGGGCTGACGCCGCATCTGGTTTCCGTGCAGAACGGGCGGTTCGTGCCGCTGGTCTCGGCCCAGGGGCCGATCGCCGCCGACCCTTATCTCATCGACCTGCCGCCGGCTGTGGTACAGCCGCGCCGGACACCGACCGTGAGGATCGTGACATGACCTACAGTTTCGTCGGGCAACAGGCCCGTGTCCTCCACCCAAGCGCCGACATGCGCGTGGCGCTGATGCGGCGGCTTGCCAGCCTTGGCGTCCAAGCCGAGGAACGGTGGCCCGCGCTGGAGCCGGGCGATGCGGACGCGCACATGCTGATCTGCGACATAGATCGCGGCGAAAGCGGCCAGTTTCCGTGGCAACCGGGCTCTGCCCCGATGCCGGTGGTCGGTCTGGTCGGGTCGGAAACGCCCGGGCGGTTGCAATGGGCGATCGATCAGGGTGTCGATGCGTTCCTGCCCGTCGGCGCCACGGCAAATCTGTTCTCGACGCTGGTCATCGCCTTTGCGCGTCATGCCGAACGGGGTGCGCAGCGTCAGGTGCAGGCCGAGACCGCGCGGCGCAACGGCTTGCGCCTACCTTTGATCCGCGCAGTGAACGCCATCATGCAGGCCGAGGATGTCGACGATGCGGGCGCGCTCAAGCGATTGCGCGCCTTCGCCATGGCCGAGCGTCTGCCGCTCGAAGATGCCGCCGGGCGCTATCTTTCGGCGGTTTCGGCCATCACAACCACGAGGGGCCGGGCATGAGCGCCACAGAAATCGTCCCGCCGAGAGCGCAGAGCCGTCAACGGCGCGTGATCGGCTTGATCCGCGCGTTGATGAAGCGGCCACGTTCCGCCTTCGGAATGGTGGTGATCGTGCTGATGGTCGGCGCGGCGGTGTTTGCGCCCTTGATCATGCCACATGATCCGTTCGAACAAAGCTTTGACGGGCTGTCGATGGTCGGGGCGCCGCTGCCTCCGGGGGGCGATTTCATCCTCGGCACCGATCTGTTGGGGCGCGATCTGGCCAGTCGCCTGATCTTCGGCACGCGCACATCGCTTATCATCGGGGTTCTGGCCAATGGCATTGCGATCCTGCTTGGCGCGGGTGTCGGCATCACGGCGGGGTATTTCGGCGGCTGGATCGCCGCGGTTCTGATGCGGTTCACCGATCTGATGATGGCCTTTCCCGCCCTGCTGCTGGCCATCGTGCTGGCTGCGATCTTTCAGCCCTCGCTGCTGATCGTGGCACTGGTGATCGCCATGGTAAACTGGGTTCAGATGGCGCGCGTAATCTACACCGAGACGCGCAGCCTGGCCGAGCGCGATTTCATCCAGGTGCAACGCGCGCTTGGCGCGGGTCACCTGCGCATTCTGCTGCGCCACCTGCTGCCGCATCTGCTGTCGTCCATCGTGGTTTTCGGCACGCTGGGCATCTCGACCACCGTGCTGCTGGAGGCGACACTCAGCTTTCTGGGCGTGGGTGTTCAGCCCCCGACGCCAAGCTGGGGCAATATCATCTTCGAGAACCAGACCTATTTCAGCACCGCGCCTTGGCTCGTGTTCTTTCCCGGCCTCGCCATCGTGCTGCTGGCGCTGGCCTTCAACCTTGTCGGGGATGCGCTGCGTGACATTCTCGATCCGACGCTGAAAGGACGGCACTGATGCAAGCCTATCTTGTCCGCCGTCTGCTTGAAAGCGCGCTGATCCTGCTGGGGATCACGCTGGTGACGTTCATCCTGCTCTATCTGGTGCCTGCCGATCCGGCGCGCCAGATCGCCGGGCGGTCGGCCACGGCCGAGACGGTTCAAAACATACGCGACCAGCTGGGGCTGAATGATCCGTTCTTCGTACAGTACTGGCGCTATCTTACCTCGCTTTTACAAGGCGACATGGGGCGCAGCTATCTGCAGCGCGCCGAAGTGTCTGAACTGATCGCGGCGCGGCTTCCGGCGTCGCTTCTCCTGATGGTGGCGGCCATCGTGACCGAGCTGATCCTGGGTCTGACCATCGGCATCGTTGCTGCGCTGCGCCGCAATCGGCCTGCCGATCATGGGTTGATGATCTTCAGCTTCGTGTCGATCTCGGCGCCGCAATTCGTCATCGGTATCCTGCTGCTTTATGTCTTTGCGGTGCAGCTTGGCTGGTTCCCCATCGGCGGCTACGGCACCTTCGCGCATATCGTTCTGCCTGCGATCACGCTCGGCTTTCTGGGCGCGGGCTGGTATTCGCGGATGATGCGGTCCAGCATGATCGACGTTCTGGGCCAGGATTTCGTGCGCACCGCCCATGCCAAGGGGCTTGGCAAGGCGCGCATCGTGCTGCGTCATGTCATTCCCAACGCCATCCTGCCGATCATCGCCATGATCGGCATCGATATCGGCCTGTTCATGTCCGGCATCGTCGTGGTGGAAAGCGTTTTCGGCTGGCCCGGCATCGGCCAATTGGCCTGGCAGGCGATCCAGCGCGTGGACATTCCGGTGATCATGGGAGTGACCATGGTGTCGGCCACCGCCATCGTTCTGGGTAATCTGCTGGCCGACCTTGTCGCGCCGCTGATCGACCCGCGAATCAAGACCAAGTAACCCAACAAGGAGGAAACCAAGATGAAGAAACTGCTTATGACAGGTGTGGCCGGTCTGGCGCTGACCGCGCATATGGGCGCCGCACAGGTGAATGAGGACGCCGCCATGGGCGGCAGCATGATCGTCACCTACAAGGATGATGTGGCGACGCTCGATCCCGCGATCGGCTATGACTGGCAGAACTGGTCGATGATCAAATCGCTTTTCGACGGGCTGATGGATTACGAGCCCGGTACCACGACTCTGCGCAATGAACTGGCCTCGGAGTATACGATTTCCGAAGTTGGCACAGTGCATACCTTCAAACTCAAGGACGGGATTACCTTCCACAATGGCCGCGAGATCACGGCCGAGGATGTGAAATACTCGCTCGAGCGCACGACCAACCCCGAAACCCGGTCCCCGGGTGCCGGGTTCTTCGGCATGATCGAAGGCTTCGACAGCTGGAACGCGGGCGAAGGCGATGGATTGTCGGGCGTCAAGGTTATCGACGACAAGACGGTCGAGATCACCCTGTCGCGCCCCGATGCAACCTTCGGGCATGTCATGGCGCTTAACTTTGCCTCCATCGTCCCGAAAGAGGCGGTTGAGGCATCAGGTGAGGATTTCGGGCGCGAGCCTGTCGGATCGGGCGCGTTCAAACTTGCCGAATGGTCCCCCGGTCAACGCGTCGTGTTCGAGCGTTTCGAAGATTATCACCGCGAGAACCTGCCCAAGCTGGATCAGATCACCTTCGAGATCGGGCTTGAACCGACGGTGGCGCTCTTGCGTCTGCAACAGGGCCAGGCGGACATTCCGGGCGACGGCATCCCGCCTGCGCAGTTCCTGCAGGTGATGGGTGACCCGGCGCAGAGCGAGAACGTGATCGAGGGAGGCCAGTTGCACACCGGCTACATCACGCTCAACACGCAGATGGCGCCGTTCGACAATGTCGACGTGCGCAAAGCCGTCAACATGGCGATCAACAAGGACCGGATCGTCAAGATCATCAATGGTCGCGCCGTGCCCGCCAACCAACCGCTGCCGCCCACCATGCCGGGCTATGCCGACGATTACGAAGGCTATGCCTATGACCCGGCCAAGGCGCAGGAAATGCTGGCCGAGGCGGGTTTCCCCGACGGGTTCAAGACCGAGCTGTTCGTGATGAACGTCGATCCCAATCCGCGCATCGCACAGGCGATCCAGCAGGATCTCAAGGAGATCGGCATCACCGCCGAGATCCGCAGCTTGGCACAGGCCAACGTGATCGCCGCTGGCGGCGAAGCCGATCAGGCGCCGATGATCTGGTCCGGTGGCATGGCCTGGATCGCCGACTTCCCCGATCCGTCGAACTTCTACGGCCCCATCCTGGGCTGTAGCGGCGCGGTGCAGGGCGGTTGGAACTGGGCGTGGTATTGCAACGAGGACCTGGACGCGCGCGCCGCCGAGGCCGATGCCATGACCGGCGAGGAAAATGCTCAAGCGCGCCTCGATGCGTGGCGGCAGATCTATCTCGACGTGATGGCGGATGCGCCCTGGGTCCCGGTGTTCAACGAACAGCGCTTCACCCTAACATCGGACGCCATCGGCGGCGATGACAGCCTCTTCGTCGATCCGGTGCATATCCCGGTTCATTACGATTACGTTTACTCGAAGGATGCGCAATAACATGTGTCAGCACTGTGATTACACGATCCACGGTGCACACCATCACGGGTGGGATCATTCGATCCCGCCCGCTGAGACGGTGGCCCCCGGATCACGCCTTCATTTCAAATGTCTCGACAGCTCGGGCGGGCAGTTCGACAAAGACAGCACCACCGCCGATGTGTCGCACCTCGATTTCGGAAAGATCAATCCGGTCACTGGGCCGATCTTTGTCGATGGCGCACAGCCCGGTGATGTGCTCAAGGTCCAGATCGACGCGTTTCATCCGTCCGGTTTCGGCTGGACGGCGAATATCCCCGGCTTCGGCCTGCTGGCCGACCAGTTCACCGCTCCCTATCTGAAGATCTGGGACTACAACCCCGAAACCATGGCCCCCGCGCTCTACTCCGATCTGGGGCGCGTGCCGCTCAAGCCGTTTGCTGGCACCATCGGCCTTGCCCCTGCCGAGGCGGGGCTTCATTCGGTTGTGCCGCCCCGGCGCATGGGCGGCAATCTCGATATTCGCGACCTGGCGGCGGGCACGACGCTCTATCTTCCGGTTGAGGTCGAGGGCGCTCTCTTCTCTGTCGGCGACACTCACGCGGCGCAGGGCGATGGTGAGGTTTGCGGCACGGCGATCGAAAGCCCGATGGATGTCGAGATCACGCTGGACGTGATCAAAGGCGAGAAACTGGCCTTTCCGCGCTTTTCCACGCCCGGCCCGGTGACTCGCCACCTTGATGCAAAGGGGTACGAGGTGACCACCGGCATTGGCCCCGACATGATGCAGGCCGCCCGCGACGCGGTTTCGGGCATGGTCGATTTCCTAGGTCGAACCAAGGGCATTTCGGCCGAGGACGCCTATCTGCTTTGCTCGGTCTGCGGCGATCTGCGGATTTCCGAGATCGTCGACCAGCCGAATTGGGTGGTGAGCTTCTACTTCCCCAACGTGGTGTTTGAATGAGCCAACCCGTACTTACGGTGCGCGACCTGAGCGTTCAGGTCGCCACCCCTTCGGGGGCGCAGACGGTGCTGGACCGCCTAGGGTTTGACCTGCACGCGGGCGAGACGCTGTGCCTTGCCGGTGAAAGTGGCTCGGGCAAGTCGATGACTGCGCTGGCGATCATGGGGCTTTTGCCCAAACCGATGTGCCGCATCGCGGGCGGCTCGATCAAGCTCGGCGAGACCGAACTGGTCGGTTTGGCCGACGCGCAATACCGCCGCATCCGGACAGAACGGATTGCGATGATCTTCCAGGAGCCGATGACATCGCTCAACCCGCTGATGACGGTGCGGCAGCAACTGGTCGAAGCCCTGTTGCAACACGACGCCTGTTCTCATGCGGAAGCTCCGCGTCGCGCGCTGCAATTGCTGCGCGACGTACAGCTGACCGAACCCGAGCGCCGGTTGAAGCAATATCCACATGAATTGTCCGGCGGCATGCGCCAGCGCGTGATGATCGCCATCGCGCTTGCCTGCGATCCCGAAGTGCTGATCGCGGACGAACCGACGACGGCGCTTGATGTCACCGTGCAGGCCGAGATCCTCGATCTGATCCGCAAGTTGCAGCGCGATCACGGCACTGCCGTTCTGATGATCACCCATGACATGGGTGTGGTGGCCGAGATGGCCGACCGGGTCGTAATCCTGCGCCACGGACAGGAAATGGAAAGCGCCCCGGTGCGCGATCTTTTTGCCGCTCCGCAAAGCGACTATGCGCGCGAATTGCTGGCTGCCGTGCCGCGTCTTGGCACCGCGCCGCCGCGTCGCGAAAAACCGGCCGCCGAGCCGGTTCTCGAGGTCGAAGGGCTGACCGTGCGTTTTCCGATCCGGGGCGGCGTGCTGAACCGGGTTCAGGCGCAGGTGCACGCGGTCGAGAACGTCTCCTTTCAAATCGGCGCCGGCGAAACGCTGGCCTTGGTGGGCGAATCCGGCTGCGGAAAATCCACCATCGGCAAGGCGCTCTTGGGCCTCGCGCCCTGGACCGGATCAGTCAAGGTGGCGAGCCAACAGACGCAAGGGCTTGGCCCCGCCGCGATGAAGCCGGTGCGCCGGGTGATCCAGATGGTGTTCCAGGACCCCGGAGCCTCGCTCGATGCCCGGATGACGGTGGGCGAACAGGTGGCCGAGCCCTTGCAGATCCATAGCCTTGCGTCTGGCAGCGAATTGTCCGATCGCGTGGCGCATCTGTTCCGCCGTGTCGGCCTGTCGCCCGATATGATGGCGCGCTTTCCGCACGAGTTTTCCGGCGGTCAGCGCCAGCGCATCAATATTGCCCGCGCGCTATCGCTGTCCCCACGGCTGATCGTGGCGGATGAAAGTGTCTCGGCGCTGGATGTTTCGGTGCAGGCGCAGGTGCTCGACCTGCTTCAGGAAATCCAGGACGAGGACGGGCTCGCGTTCCTGTTCATCAGCCACGACATGGCGGTTGTCGAACAGGTGGCCGACCGTGTCATGGTGATGCGTCTGGGCCAGGTAGTCGAGGAAGGCCGACGCGACGCCGTGCTCCGCGATCCGCGCCACGCCTATACCCGACGTTTGCTTTCCGCGGTGCCACAGCCGGATCCAACGCGCCCAAGACCTGACCGGATCGAAACCGAGGCGTTAGGAAGTCCGGTCTATCCTGTTGGGCAGCGTCCCGAACTGCTGCGTCTGACAGAGGTCGCGAAGGGGCATTTTGCTGCAGAATGATGGCGCACGGTTAAATTTGCGCGAGTCAACGCTGGACCTCCCGGCTCAACGACGTCCATTCGTTGCCATGGCCACAGAAGGTGCAGTCTGCGACTTGAACCCAACCGAGCAGCCGGTTTCATGATCTCCTATGGCTCAGGGAAACCAGTGAGCCGCTCGAGATATCGGTTGACCTGCATGCCGAGGTACAGCGGTTGCAGCACGAGAATGCTCTTTTGACGCACGAATCCAGTAGGGAGCACATCATCAGTCAGCACGGTTGGTGGTGGTTGCACCACGTGGGCCGTCATGTTCGTCGCGCTCGTTGGTTCGCGTTGCTCTAAAATTCGGTAATCCTCAATTTGTGTGGTGGAGAGGGAGCATTCGCGCCCTGAGCAAGTTTGGGCCAGCTTGACCGTACATCGCTCGCTTCAAGGTTTTCAATTGGTTGATCTGGCCTTTAGCTTGACCATTGCTCCACTGCATTTTGATCGCATTCCTGACCGCATCAATGTCCCTGTTTAAGGTGCGAGCGAACCGTACGATGGCGCAAGGTCAGTTTCGATCGCGTCGTCGATCCAGGCGGGGAGCGATTTCGCAAGATGCCTTTGAAGCGCATGGCGACCGGGGATTTAGGGTGCCCCGTTTCCGGATCCCGGACCGGTTCAAGAATTTGGTGCTCGCTGATGCGACCCTCTTGTTTCCGTTTTGCGGCTCGGCGCCATCCGGCCAAGAGCCGCTGCAAATTTGACAGGCTACCCTCGTAACCAGGTTCTTGAATAAAAGGGAGCAGTGCATTGCTGCTGCGAATGCCGTTTTCCAGCTTTGCTTCAGGGACTCTTCAAAATACCATGCAGAGGAGCGTTTGAGGACAGCGCGCTTTCGGTCCGGTGGCGTCTCCAATTGCAGCGGTTTCGCGACGCTGCGCCGGGAAAATCCCGTTGGCCGCCCAATTGCCGCGCGACAAACAAGGTGAGACCTTTCAGAACGGCATGACGCACGAGGACATCGCCGGTGTTGTCGGCACGCACCGGACGATCGGCGCGGTGATCCAGATCGCCTCGAACATGTGGGAGCCGGGGATGACGACGCGCCAGAACGACACCGACGAAAGCTGGTTCGCCATAGGCGCGCTGGAGCTCGAACAGCAGCCGCGCGTGCATGCGGTCGCGGATCTTCTGCGCCATTCCGGCACGGTCGAGGTGGTGGACGACATCCGCTCGGCCAAGTGGATGAAGCTGGTCGTCAACGCGGCCGAGCTAATCCCCTCGGCCATCATCAACACGGCCTTGAACGAGGTGGCACGCGATCCGGCCTTCCTCAAGGTGATGCGTAAGGCGGGCTACGAGGCGATGGAGGCGGCTCTGGCCTCCTGGGTCGATCTCCAGGCCGAAGACCTAGTCACCCGATGACCCTAATCGTTTGCGTTACGTGTGTCGGTATGCCGGATTTTCTTGAAGCGGTCCATTCATGTTCTCGCTCTATTCCCGGACAAATGTGCGGCCTGGGCATCGCGCGCGCCACTACCGAAGATCCTTCACTCGGGGTGGATATCGCGCTGGGTGCAACCGGCGTCGAGCACCACGGCAATCCAGTTCACATCCAGGGTGAGTCCCTGATCCGCCAGCCAGGCGTCCTGAAGTCGGTAGGCCGGCAGTTCCTGCGCTGCGGGGCAATACCAATGGTGCGGCGCCTGCCGGTGGTGCACCAGTTCGTGCAGAAGCACGCTGACATCCTTCGCATTTCGGCGGTCCCAGGGCCGGACAAGCAGGATTTCGGAACTGCCTGGATCATAAAGCCCCTGCAACCGGCCGCGTTGGAAACTGGCTGTCACGCCGTATCGTGCCGCAGCCTGCCATTGGCTGACGAAGCGGATACGCGGCGGCACCTCGCGCCTCGGCCAGTCGACCCGTGCGTCGAGCCAATCCTCGAGACTTGAGACCAGTGCTTGCATGTCGTCAGCCTGCCGCCATTCGGTCGGTGCGGCAATGCGGATGGCGGTCTCTGCACGCGACAGCGCCGGGAATAGGAAAACCCCGGCCATGGCGAGTGCCACAGCGAAAGAGCAGCTGGGCATCAGGTCCTCCGATCCATGATTTGAGAATTGCTGACCTGATTGAGTTTCCTGCGGATAGGGTTTCTGTAGGCGGACCCGTCATCAAGCCTTATCAACATCTTGGCGTGACTGCGTATTACTGGATGTGAACAGGATCACAGGTTTACTCAAAGAGGGGGGGGGCCGCATATCGCAAGCCCCTTACCGGATGTGTTGGAGAACCACGCATGACCCGAGTGAAAGACGGCGCTCAATAGGCGAATGCCCTCGCAGAAATCTACGAGGGTGGTTTTGTCATCGATAAATCCGCAAGCGGACGAAGAAAGATTTCGCTGCGGCTCCGCCATTGTTCGCTTTCAATGAAATACCTTGCTGCATTGAGAATAACAGACCAGTGTTGCGCGAAATTCGAGGAGACGTCGCGTGTATGAAGAAGTGAGCTTTTCCTCGGAAGGCGCAAAACTACGGGGGCGTCACTACCGCCATGTAAGCGGATCAAGAGCAACCGTTGTCATGACGCATGGAACAACCGCAACGATCAGCATGGCAATAGACCACTATGCCGAGGCGATCTTTCGGGCCGGCTTTGATGTCCTGCTCTACGACCACAAGAATTTTGGATTAAGCGGCGGCAAACCGAGACAGGAAATAAATCCTTGGATTCAAACGCGTGGCTATCGGGATGCCGTTTTATTTTTGCGAGCGAAACAGCCTGACAGCCCTATCGCCCTTTGGGGTGACAGTTTTTCAGCCGGTCTGGCCTTGGTGGCGGGCGCTCTGATCGATGACATTGCAGCCATCGTCGCGCAAATCCCGGTTTGTGGAGCCGCACTTCCCCAAGGGCTCACTGACATCAATGCTCTTGACGTCATGAAAGAGATTTTCGCAGGCGGCGATGTGTCTGGTGGCCCAGAGCAAACAGCGGGCCCAATGCCGGTTGTGTCGTCAGATCCGCTAAACAACCCATCGCTATTGACGCCGATCCAAGCGTTCCGATGGTTCATCGAACACGGTGGTCGACATGGTAGCAGATGGGAAAACTGGGCGACGCGTGTGATTCCGAACACGCCTGTCGCTTGCACCCCTTATGTGACGGCACCTTATCTGAAAATGCCCGTTCAGATGATGGTCGGACGCAACGACGAGATGGTTCACTGCAATCCTGAAATACAGCGTGCTGTATTCGACCGGATCGCCGGGGAAAAAGAGTTTGTCGAGATAGAAGGTGGGCACTTCGGTTTGCTTTGGCACGGAACCACCGAATTTGATGAAGCAATCAACCGCCAAATCGCATTTCTGTCCCGATTATTTCCTGGCGATTGAAAAAGCTGACATTCGCCGCGCACCAGAAAATCAGCAGTGAGGGTTCGAAGCGGGCAAACGTTCTGTTGATGATCGCACCCCGATGTGGGGGTGGCTACCGGTTCGGCGATTATTGGCGACCCGGGCTGCCACTGGAAGTGTTGATCATCCTGGTCGCGACGCCGATGCTTCTTTACGTGTGGCCACTCAATCCGTAAATTGTGGCTCGCACATAGCGACCAGACACTCAAAGACGCCCGCAAAGATATCTGGCATGTCTTTGGCGCGAAGGTTTTACACTTGCCGGAATTCCTCCCATTTGGTGCTGCCTCTGAATAACTCAGGGCGAAAAGACTTGCTCGTTAGGCAGATTCAAGCGAGCGTTCCATAACCCGACAGGTCGCTTGGGGATGTTGGGCGTGGATAGCTGCAAGCATTCTCCAACAAAAAACTGACCAGTGGATAGCAAGGGGCAGGGATTGTCGACTTCGGACCAGATTTGGGTGCTTGTTTGCTGCGCGCTTGTTTTCCTCATGCAGGTTGGCTTCATGTGCGTAGAGGCCGGCATTACGCGCACTAAAAACAACATCAGCGTCGCCCTCAAGAACATCGCAGACTTCTCGCTGTCGTTCCTGTTGTTCTGGATTGTCGGATATGGACTGATGTTCGGCGCGAGTGGTTGGGGCCTGTTGGGCCTTGGAGGACTTGCCCCCGTCGCGACGGAACCAGAGGCGCTCGTTCACTTCCTCTTCCAGGCTGTTTTCGCCGGCACTGCAGCCACGATCATATCTGGCGCCGTGGCCGAACGATGCAGTTTTCACGGCTATCTGATTCTGACTGCGCTCACGGCGGGTTTCATCTATCCCGTGTTCGGGCACTGGGCCTGGGCCACTGACGCGCAAGGAGAAGCTGCAGGTTGGCTGGCTGCTCTGGGGTTCCGTGACTTCGCGGGCTCGGGCGTGGTGCACGCTGTGGGCGGGTCCGTGGCTCTGGCGGCGGTAATCATCATCGGCCCGCGTGACGGGCGTTTCCTTGAAACAGGCTCTGCACGTCGGTTCAACGGGTCGGACCTGCCAATGACGATGCTTGGCGTTTTCCTGCTCTGGTTGGGGTGGTTCGGCTTCAACAGCGGGAGCGCCTTGGGTTTCGACGAGCGAGTACCCACGATCCTGTTCAATACGTTTGCCGGTGGTTCTGCGGGCGTGCTGGGTGGCATCGCGCTGTCATGGTACGTCACTGGCCGCCCCAATGTCTTCTTCGCCATGAACGGTGGCTTGGGCGGGCTGGTGGCCGTGACTGCGGGGTGCGATGTGCTCAGCCCTTCACAAGCGATCCTGACAGGTGCCGTGGCCAGCGCACTGGTGCTGGCGGGGGATCGTCTGCTCGAGCGGTTCCGGATAGACGACGTCGTCGGCGCCGTGCCGGTGCACATGTTCTGTGGACTTTGGGGTCTTGTTGCGGTCAGCATCTTCGGCACCGGTCTTGCGACGCTTCCCTCGCAGTTGATCGGCGCAGCAGTGCTCTTGCTCTGGGCCTTTGCGGGCAGTTTCGCTGTCATCTGGTTGCTTGACCGCTTGATGCCTTTGCGGGTTTCGCATCACGTCGAGACGATCGGCCTGAACATCGGTGAGCACAACGCCAACACGGATCTGAATGAGCTGTTCGAGGTGATGCAGCGCCAGGCGCGCGACAGAGATCTTTCGATCCGTGTGCCACAATCTCCATTTACGGAAATCGGCCAGATTGGCATCTTCTACAACTCTGTCATGTACGAGCTCGAACGATCGTTCAAGCGAATGGAGCAACAGTCCAATGCGCTGCAAGGCGCCTTGGGACAGCATCAGGCTTTACTTCAGAGCGTGCTGCCGAAGTCAGTTGCAGAGCGCATGAACGATGGAGAGACGCAGATCGTCGACCAGTTCGCGGACGCAACGGTGGTCTTCATCGATTTGGTCGATTTCACGATCCTGTCGGCACAGCAGACACCGCAGGAATCCGTCAACCTGCTGAAGACGCTCTTCGGCGAATATGACAAGGTAATCGAGCGCTTCGGCCTCGAGAAAATCAAGACGATCGGAGATTGTTACATGTTCGTCTCCGGCGTGCCGACTCCCACCCCGGATCACTGCGCCGCAGCCGTCGAAGCCGCTATCGAAATCGAGTTCGCGACACGCCAAGTGTCGCAAACCATCGGCCGAAACTTCAAGGTCAGGATCGGCATTCATAGCGGCCCGCTGATTGCCGGCGTCGTCGGTGATCTCCGCTTCGTCTATGATCTCTGGGGCAGCACCGTCAACACGGCCTCCCGGATCGAGGAGGCGGCAGTTCCGGGCAAGATCACTGTCAGCGAGGCGGTGATTGACCGGGTGGGCCCCGATTTTGTGTATCAGCGGCAAGGGCGCGTGCGGCTCCGCAGCATCGGACCGATGATCCTTTATTCGATCGAGGGGCGGCGGAAGTCGGTTCGTCGCCAAGATGCGAGCGAAGCCGAAGTGTAAAGGGAGTGCAGCTTGGGTGTCATGGCTTGGCTGTCGCCCGGCATGCGGAGGCTTGGATCGAAACGAGCCCGAAATATTTCGGGAGTAGACTGCAGGTCGGTCGGCTCCCAGGCAGGGTAGATGTGACCGGCCCTGTTAGCCGCAATAATTCACGAGCGCCTTTTTTTGGCGCGTGGTGGTTTGTTGGCGTCATTTTCATTTTCAGGAGCGCACGGCTGGTCTTCGCCCTGATTTTGTATCGGGCGTTATTGGTGACCGTGTGCTTTGTGGGTTGGGATTTGTTGTGGTGGGCGGTTTGCGTTGTTCGGCGTCATGTCGGATGTGGTGGGGCAAGCGCGTCGAACAGGAGTCGGATAAGGCTCTGGCGCGGGCATGAGGCAGGCAGCGTCATGATGATCCGGGTTTTCTTCTCGACGATGGTTCGACGCGCCAAGAGACGCGGCCATGGAAGCGATCTGACGCCTTCCACGGCCACCAAGGAGTTCGCGACAGAGAGGACAGCGTGGAACAGAGAAGATACGCCCACAGAGTCTGACGGCCCATTGGCTTATCATAGACCTTGCCGCTAATGAGACCAAGGCTCGTGCGTAACCCCATCAAGGCCCCGGCCCGCGAGCCGATCAACAGGCCGGATACATATGAGCGATTTCCGAAATCGTGCCAAATTCTCGATTGCGAACAGCAGCCGACACATACATGTGGGCCGATTTCGTCGTGAGGATCCCTAGCAGCGGGATCTGGCTTGTCCGGCATTCAGAAAAACACGGGTTGCGGGAATGACCCTTCCTGGGTTTCATGGCCGGGAGGACTGACCAAAGCATCTGCAAAGGAATTTGATCATGAAACGGCTTCTCTTCCTGGCGTTCGCGGCCGCGCTTGTCGCCTGCACTCCGGTGACCGATCAACCGGTCACCTCGACCCCGGGCGGACCGGACACGTGCCTGAGGTCGCAAATCGACACCATGATCGGCGAGCCTGTCTACGATCAGACGATCACCGTGCCGGACGGCGGCATCCGCAGCCTTGCCGAGGGGGCGTCTCCGGACTCGACGAGCAACCCAACACGCCTCAACGTGGTCATCGACGGAGAGGGGCGCATCCTCCGCGCCTTCTGCGGTTGATAGGTGTTCGCGCAGGAATTGGACTGCTCCGTGCCGGCGTGCTGCTAGCGGGCCTGGCGGCCCCGGGTGCAGCGGGCAGTTTCGACATCATGGGCACGGTCACGGTGACTGCGGACGACAGCCGGCTGACGCTGTGGGTGCCTTTCGACGGCGAGGAGCAGGAACCCTACGCCACCCGTATGGCAGCAGGTGTGATGACCATCTACACCATCGACGCCTTCTCCGGCACGCCAGGGGAAAGCCTCGGAACCCCGCGCCTGTCGCTGTCCCTTACCATCGCCGGCGGCACGGTGCGGGCGGGCGATCTGACCTATTTTTCCGGTCCCAATGCGGCGGTCTTCGGAGCCGGGGAGGGCATCGGAATGCTGTCCTTCGGCAGGGTGACGGTCGAGGGCGCGACGCTGTCCTTCGAATTCGTGGCGCAGGGGCAAGAACTTGACCGCACGGACTTCGACGCCGCCGAGGGCGGATCCCGCATCACCCTAAGCGGTGATGTGCGCGTGACATTTCAGGACTGACAAGGCCGGGATCTCTCCCGGGAAAGGCACGACATATTTGATCCTCTGCCCGGTAAATCTGCGACATGTCAAACTGGAGCAACGTGCATAACAAGAAGCCGCTGCGATGGCGCAACGACGCAACACAAAGCTTCTCGTCGCAACAGTTGCACCAGAGATGGAGCGTAATCTGAACATACGAGACTCCGAAGCATATTGGGCCGACCAACTGAACAAGTTTGTGTCAGAGAACCCGGCAGCCGGCGTCGAAGTGGAGACGGTCGTGCGCAAGGGGGCGGTGCATCGTCAGATCGTCAAGCTGGCAGACGAGCGCAAGGTCGACCTGATCGTCATGGAAACGGCCAACTCGAAAATTTCGGACTACCCGCTGGGAACCACGGCAAGCCATGTGGTGAACAACGCCGAGTGCTCGGTGTATATCGTGCGCGGGTAACGGGTTGTTGCAGCGACAAGACGCTGCGAAGTCGAGATTTCCGCCCGAGGATTCATTTACGCAGACTCTCACGGCGCTTCCAGTCGACCACCTTCCGCATGCGTTCGGATCGCCGGTTTTCAATCTTTTGCTTCGTCAGGTTCAGCCAACGATCTGAAACATAGACGAGCTGACTGACGAAAAGCAGGGTCTGAGCGAGCGACAATGTCATTCCACGTCCTTTCGAAATCCATCGGTTGTTCTTTGGGGTGGCCCCTTAATCGATGCGTCTTTTCTGGTCCGAAACATTGTCATAATTATGGCGCGGCGGCTCGAAGCAATCGCACAGATCACACAAAACACCCGTGTTCTCTTGTCGAAATTGCGTAGGCATATAACCTCCGACACTCTCAAGACACTTCGGATTCGCAAATGATCCTTCGTGGCGCACGGAAGCAGCGTTGCCTTCCAGCACCTGTTCGGGTCACATCACAAAGGTAAACAGGATTGACAAAGGTAAACAGGATTGACCGATCGCCAATCCTGCCGCTTGGGTCTCATCTCGATACGCTCCGCTTAGTTTTCATCTCAGTGGATCTCGTTGGGATTGAGGTCGTGATTATTTCGCGTCTCGATGACTGGCACCGGGTTTGGTCCTCTGGAATCCGCTGGCCGCGGAACTACAGGAAGATCAGCACAACCGAGCCAGCGTAGAGAAGAAGCACGATGGCGCTCTCGAAACCGATGTTGCCTGGCCCTGACTTCTGTCGCCGGATCATCCCCAAGAGGAGAACGGCGGTCATCAGCATGGCGATCAGACCAGTGGAGCGATCCTGTTCTGTCATGGCTGCATAGATCGATCCGTCGTAGAACATGTCCGCGGCGCTCAGGAACATCACTTCGAACGCGTTGCCTCCGATGACGTCCCCCACGGCCAGGCTGACGGCACCGATGCGCACTGCGGCAATGGCCGTTACGAGCTCCGGGAGAGAGTTGGCGATGGCAGCGAAGATCGTGCCCATGGCGGTTTCCGAGAGCGCTGTTGTCTCGACGATTCCGATGCTCGCCGCGCCGATCACGTAGCCAGACGCGGCCGTAATCCCGGCATAGAGCAGAAATCGGATCCAGAGAGACCGGTCCGAAGCGGCATCCGCTCCGATTTCGGGTTCGGAGATTTCCTCGCGTGTTTCGTCAGTTTGAACGGGCTTCCACATCGGGTCATCCTGAATTCTGGAGAGCAGCCACAGGCCGAAGCCATAGGAGACTGGAACCAGGATCGAAACCGGATGAATGCCCCACGCCGTCACGGGCGGCTCGGCAGCGGCGATCAGGGGCATCGCAAGCAGCGCCATCAGAAGAACACCTTGCGCGAGGCCAACCGCGCTGGCGGCCGCGTGCTCAAGATTGGCGCGCCGATAGAAAATGTCGGCAACAGCGATAAAGGCGGTCTGAGCCGTCAATCCCCCGAGCGCATTCCCTATCGCCAGCCCGGCCGCGCCCTGTGCCCCCGTTGTCATCGAGGTGATCGCGCCGGGCAGCGAGGTTGCTGCACCCACGAAAAGGGCGCCGGCCACGACCTCTCCCATTCCGGTGCGGACCGCGAGCTTGTCTGCCACGCCGGAGAGCTTTGTTCCGGCGAACGTAATCGCGGCTGCGCTGGCCACGAACAGGACAACGCTGGTCCAAAGCGAAAGATCAGCGACAAAAGGCACATCATCTCCAGGTTGGTTCAAGAGCTTGTCATGCGGGCTTTCCAATGGTGTCAGAAGAAACCTGCAGGCCAACAGATAGCCTCCGAGGATGGTTGCAACAGCGGTGATGATTTCATCCGTGCCTGTCTCTCATGCCCGCCTCACCCGCGGCGCGACAGGAACAGAACGCTTTGGCCCCCCTCCTTACTCACGCGTCCGGGAACGCTTCGCCTCGCCAGCTGTTGACGTATGGGAAGGTCCAAAAGCCGTGACACTCCCCATGCTCGAAACAACTGACAGGGAGGGATACCAATGGCCAAGAATGAACGGTTCTCGGATCCACGCTACGGTCCGGCGGAGCGGCAGATGGCGGAAAGTCTGGTCGAGATCGAAAGACAGATGCTCGAAGAGGAGGCTGGAGAGGAATGCGACTGCAAGGACGGGATGTTTCCGGGCCTGACGCGTCGCAATCTGCTGGCCGGGGGAGCGGCGCTTGGCGGGTCCTTGCTTACAGCGGGTCAAGGCCGTGCCGATGCTCCGCCAGGAGCCGTTGAATACCGCGTTCAACCCGAGCCGACGAAAGAGCAAGGTCGCACGATCCTGGATGATGGCGGCTATGGCTCGCGCTCGCAGTTCGAGAGCGAGGTGCGCTGGCGCTACCCCACGGCCAGTCTCGATTCCAGCTGGTCGATGACACCGCTGGCCTCGGGCCATGGCATCATCACCCCGTCCGGGCTGCATTTCGAGCGTCACCATGCCGGCATTCCGGCAATCGATCCGCGGACACATAGCCTGACCCTGCACGGCATGGTCGATCAGCCGATGCGCTTCACGATGGACGACCTGCAACGGTTGCCGGCGGTCAGTCGCATGCACTTCATCGAATGCTCGGGCAACACCCTGACCGAATGGACCGAGCCGACGTTGAAGACCGTGCAGGGCACGCACGGTCTGACCTCGACATCCGAATGGACCGGAGTGCCCTTGTCCACCGTGCTCCGGATGGCCGGCCTTCAGGACGGCGCTGCATGGATCCTTGCCGAAGGAGCCGACGCCGCTGTCATGACCCGGTCCGTGCCGATCGACAAGGCCATGGATGACGCCATCCTGGCCTATGCCCAGAACGGCGAGGCGCTCCGGCCGGAACAGGGCTATCCGCTAAGGTTGCTGCTGCCGGGCTTCGAAGGCAATACGCATATCAAGTGGCTGCGTCGGCTCGAAGTCAGCGACAAGCCATTCATGACACGGGAGGAAACATCGAAATACACCGACCTCATGCCGGACGGCACGGCGCGCCAGTTCACCATGGAGATGGACGCGAAATCGGTCATCACCTTCCCCTCCGGCGCCATGCGGCTGCCACGACCGGGATATTACGAGATCACCGGCATCGCCTGGTCGGGCCGCGGCAAGGTCGAGACGGTCGAAGTCTCCACCGATGGCGGCGAGACATGGGAGCAGGCTGCGCTGGAAGAACCGGTGCTGTCGAAATGCCATACGCGCTTTCGATTGCCCTGGGTGTGGGATGGCGAGGAAGCGGTGCTGCAAAGCCGCGTCACCGACGAGACCGGGTATGTCCAACCGACGCTTGAGGAACTGGTCAACGTGCGGGGCACCAATTCGGTCTACCACCTGAATGCGATCCAGAATTGGCACATCGCGCCAAACGGGGAGGTCACCAATGTTCACGCGTGAATTCTGCATCATCCTGTCAGCGGCCCTCGTCGCCGGTCATTCCTCCGCACAGCAGAGCGATACCGAAGAGGTCCCCAGAACCAGTGCCGAGGTGCCCGAACGGCTGCCCGAGACCGGTGAGAGGGCTCCGGAGTCTCCGCCACAGTCCAGCGCGCAAACCATCGAGAACATCGACGCGGACGCCTTCGTCTTCGGCGTGGGCCAGCCCGCCACACCCGAAGAGATCGCGGCAATCGACATCGACGTGATGCCCGATGGAACAGGCCTGCCCGAGGGCAGCGGCACATTTGCCGAGGGCGAACAGCTCTACCAGGAGTATTGCGCGGCCTGTCATGCCGAGGATCTTGGCGGCATCAGCGATCTGGGTGCCGCACGGCTCATCGGTGGGCGCGGCACGCTGGACAGCGACAGCCCGGTCAAGACCGTGGAAAGCTATTGGCCTTACGCGAGCACCTTGTTCGACTATGTCCATCGCGCCATGCCGATGGATGCACCAGGATCGCTGGACGCGGACGAGATCTACGCAATCAACGCCTACATCCTTGGACGTGCCGGAATCCTCGACGAAGATACCGAGTTGAACGCAGAGACCTACAGCGAGATCGTGATGCCGAATGTTGACGGGTTTGTTCCCGATCCGAGACCCGATACGCAATGAGCTGGTGCCGTATTGCGCACGGGCCGATGCTTTCCGTGCATCGGCCCGTGCGCGCTCGACATCAGTATGCAATTTCCACACCGTGCGTGGGAAACGTGTCAAAGGATTCCACTTTCGTTAATCTTTGGCCATACTGGCTGAGACTCGTTGTGGCTGCGATCTGCAGATCGTGACGACATTGGTAGCAGAAGCACGGGCATCGAATCCCTGGGCTCTCCTGGTGCGTCTGGGCTCGATGCTTGACTCAGTCTTGGCAGAGCGTTTCAGACCGCGAAGAACACTGCGGTCATGATCGCGCCGATCGCGATGATCACGCCACGCAGGAAACCCGTATGCCGGATGCGCCGCGTATAGCGGGCCCCCAGGTAGCCGCCGAGTGTAGTGGCGACAGCCATGACGATGGCAGAGTCCCAGGCGATCAGACCGGCCGAAGAATAGGTCACGACGGAAACCACCGACAACAGCGCCGCCAGCACGTTCTTCAACCCGTTCATGCCGTGCAGGTTCTCGAACCCGATCAGCCCGAAGGCGGCCAGCAGCATGATGCCAAGCCCACCGTTGAAATACCCGCCATAGGTTGCGACGACACCGATTGCCACTGCCGACAGCCCCGGTCCGGCTGGCCCGATGTTTCGGCTGCGCACCGCTCTGATCATGCCGGGACCAAGAGCGAACAGCGCCGTCGCGCCAAGCAACAGCCAAGGCACGATCCCCACGAACGCGTCGCCTGGCGTAATCAGAAGCAGCCCGGCACCGACAAGCCCGCCCAACGCGGTCACGGCGAGAATTGCGCTCAAACGCAGCGTCCCTTCGGCGCGCAGGTCGTGACGATAGGCCCAGGCACTGGCGACATATCCCGGCAGCGCCGTCAGGGTTGCGGTGGCATTCGACATGATCGGCGGCACTCCGACCCAGATCAGTGCCGGAAAGCTGATCAGCGTGCCGCCACCGGCCAGGGCATTGATGCTTCCCGCCAGAAGACCGGCAAGAAAGAGGATGGAAAACGAGATCATGTCGACACTCCTGTTGGACAAGAGGTGTCTCTGCCGTAAGAGTGCATTGGTCTGCAAATTGGTCTGGAAAGGATTGGAACGCCATGCGCATCGGAAAAGTCGAAGCCTTGGCGCGACTGCGTGCCCTGATCGAAACAGACGCCCCGGCCGTTGGCGACAGGCTGCCTGCGGAACGCCGATTGACAACCGCCATCGGATGCAGCCGCGAGACCTTGCGCGCAGCACTCGATCTCCTGGAAGCCGAGGGGGAGATCTGGCGTCACGTCGGTCAAGGCACGTTTCGTGGTCGGCGCCCTCCTGGTCAGCCGGTGAGGGATCGGATCCTCATCGAGGCGACAACGCCACTCGATCTGATGGACGCACGACGCATGCTCGAACCATCCGTCGCAGCAGCGGCAGCACTGCGCCGAACCGATCCGGATGTGGCGCTGCTCTATTCAAAGGTCGAGCAGGGTCGGATGGCCCGGGATCGCGCGGCTTGTGAACGCGCCGATGACGCGTTCCATCAGTCCATCGCGCAAGTGGCGCGCAATCCAGTTCTGGTCGCGCTTTTGCGCCATTTCTCCAGCACGCGGTGCCGTGCCGTATGGCAGCGCGAATGGGACCGCACGTATCGCCGCGTCGGGGTGACCGAGTTCACGCAGGTCCATTCCGGGCATCACCGTGACATCGTGGACGCCATTGCCGCCGGTGATGACGGGGCTGCGCAACAGGCGATGGCCCGTCATCTTGATGCGGTCAGCACAGCCATGGGCGCGCCGGACGACGTGCATCGTTGAGAGCTGGAGAAGAGGAACGTCCCGGGCTCATGTCGGCACCTCGTGATCGATCCTTGAAAGGAACCAGGCCGACAACCCCCCAAAGAGCTCCCAAAGGCCTGAATAAAAAGTTTCATTTCATCTTTACATAACTGAAAAATATGTTTCAATGAACGCATCGAAAGGATTCACCGTACACATGACCCAGATCGACATCGCCTATGTGCGCAAACAGTTCCCCGCAATCAGCGACGAAACCGCTCTCCTCGATAATGCCGGCGGATCACAGGTGGCAAAGCCGGTTGCAGACCGCATGACCGACTTCATGTTCACGACAAACGTCCAGCTTGGAGCAACTTATGCAACCTCTGTTGCGGCTTCGCAAAAGGTCGCCGAGGGACGCGCTGCTCTGGCCACCTTGCTGAATGCAGATCGTCCAGAAGAAGTGGTGATGGGAGCAACGGCGACCCAGCTTTTTGATCAGCTTGCGCGCGCCCTCGTTCAGAAATGGGCGCCCGGCGACGAGGTGATCGTCACAAACTTCGATCACGAGGCCAATATCGGCCCATGGCAGCGCCTTTCGGAACAGGGGATCGTCGTGAAGACGTGGGAGTTGCCCGAAGGCAGCCATCGGCCCGGGCCAGAGAGCCTTGCGCCGCTTCTCGGGCCGAAGACGAAGTTGGTCGCAATGACACATTGCTCCAATATCTTCGGCAGCATCAACGACGTGCGCGCCATTGCCGATCTGGTCCATCAACACGATGCCATGCTCTGTGTAGATGGTGTTGCCTTTGCCCCGCACCGTGCCGTTGACGTAAAGGCGCTGGATGCTGATTTTTATGGGTTCTCGGTCTACAAGACTTATGGGCCACACCACGCCGTGCTCTACGGCAAATACGACCTGCTCCGAAATCACGCGGGCAACATCAACCACTATTTCTATGGCGAGGACAAGGTTCCGGGAAAGCTCGAGCCTGGCAATCCCAACTATGAATTGGCATATTCATGCTGTGGCGTGATCGACTATCTTGAAGGTTTCGCGGCAGCCCACGGCATCAACGAAACCGGACGCGCTGCGGTAGAGGCGGCCTTCGAGATCATGGCCGATCACGAAGCGGCGTTGGCGGAACGTCTTCTTTCTTATCTACGTGGTCGGGACGACGTGACGATCGTCGGGGATCCCGCCTCGGATAAAGAGACCCGTGTGCCCACGATTTCCTTCGTTATCGCAGGGATGAAGTCTCGCGACGTGGTCGAGGCGGTCGATCCGTCCGGCATCGGCATTCGCTTCGGCGATTTTCATTCCAAGCGCCTCGTGCAGGCGCTGGATCTGGGTGACCCGGACGGCGTCATCCGCGTCTCTGCGGTGCATTACAACACCCTGGACGAAATCGACCGGCTCATCGAGCAATTCGAAGGCCTGCGCAGACGGGCTGGCTAAATAATCCACCAACCTCCAACAAGGACAATCCCATGAAAATCTACCCCATTCTTACCACGGCTGCCGCCCTTGCGGTTGCCGCAGGCGGTGCTGTGTCGGCCCAGACGCTCGAAGAAGTGCGTGAACGCGGCCATTTGAACTGTGGCGTGTCCCCCGGGGTCACCGGATTCTCGAATCCCGATGACGAGGGCAACTGGTCCGGCTTCGACGTCGAGGTCTGCCGGGCCGTCGCGGCAGCGGTGCTCGAGGACGCGGACGCAGTGCGCTACACGCCGCTCTCGAACACGGAACGTTTCACCGCGCTGCAGTCAGGCGAGATCGACATGCTTTCGCGGACCACGACCCGGACGCTGAACCGCGACACAGCCCTGGGCCTGAACTTTGCTCCTGTCATGTTCTATGACGGTCAAGGGTTCATGGTGCGTCAAGACATGGGCGTTTCCAGCGTCTTGGAACTGGACGGCGCCACGGTCTGCACTTCGGCGGGCTCCACAACGGAGCTGAACCTTGCGGATTACTTCGAAGCAAACGGCATGAGCTATGAGCCGGTGCGTTTTGACCGCGCGGACGAGGTGCTGGCCGCCTATGATGCGGGGCGCTGCGACGTCTACACGTCCGACCGCTCCGGGCTTGCCGCGCGACGCCTTGTGATGACCAACCCGGCAGAACATGTCATGCTTCCGGAGACGATCTCCAAAGAGCCGCTCGCGCCGGCGGTGCGTCACGGCGATGATCAGTGGTTCGATATCGTGACATGGACGGTATATGCCCTGATCGAGGCCGAGGAATACGGCGTGACTCAAGGCAATGTCGACGAGATGGCAAATTCAGAGAACCCCAATATCGCGCGGATGCTCGGGGCCGAAGGGTCGCCGGTCGGCGAATGGATCGGTCTGGACAACAAATGGGTTCACCGGGCAATCGCCGCGGTCGGCAACTACGGAGAGATTTTCGAGCGCCATGTCGGGCCGAACACGCCTCTGGAAATCGAACGTGGGATGAACGCGCTGCACACCAATGGCGGGCTTCAGTACGCCATGCCCTTCAAGTGATCTGAACCACGCCTCCGCCGTCTTTGGCGGCGGAGGCGCATCTTCTTCCTCTAGCAAACCTTCCGACAAAGGATTTTACCCGTGCCTGTTTCGCGCGATCTTGGCCCGATGGCCGCACCAAAACCGGCTTTCTGGACGCGGTCGCGAATCCGGTCCGTGCTGGTCCAGTTCGGTTTCGTGGTTCTGCTTGTCCTGCTCATCCAGTTCCTGCTGGCCAATACGATGCAGAACTTGGCGAGGCAGGGAATTGCGTCGGGCTTCGGGTTTCTCGAAAACCGCGCAGGCTTCGACATCGCCATCGCCTTTCTCGATTTCGACCGCAATGGCACCTATCTGGACGCCTTCTGGACCGCCATCGTCAACACGCTTGTTCTGGCCACTCTTGGAATCGCACTGGCGACTCTGCTGGGGTTCATGATCGGTTTGGCGCGGGTTTCGCCGAACTGGCTGATCTCGCGGCTGGCTGCTGTATATATCGAGACGTTCCGCAATATCCCGCTGCTTTTGCAGCTGTTCTTCTGGTATTTCGCCATTCTCAGGCCGCTGCCCGGCCCGCGCCAGAGCTTTGACGTCGCCGGCACGGTTTTCCTGAGCAACCGTGGCCTCTACATGCCGAAACCATTGCTGGATTCCGGGGCCCAGCTTGCCCTTCTCGCCCTTGTGGTGGGTCTGATCTTCGCTCTCTTCATGGCGCGTTCTGCCCGTCGACACCGGGCTGCGACCGGAAACTCCGTCGCGGTCGCGCATTGGTGGCTCATCGGGCTGGTCGGGTTACCCGTTTTAACCTGGTTTGCCACGGGTGCTTCGGTCGAAATGTCCATCCCGTCGCTGCAAGGCTTCAACTTCCGTGGCGGTATGGTGATCCTGCCGGAAATGCTGGCAGCCCTGCTTGGTCTGTCGATCTACATCGCTGCTGCTGTTGGAGAAATCGTACGGTCCGGCATCCAGGGGATCGACCACGGCCAGACCGAGGCGGCGCAGGCCATGGGGCACACTCGCGGACAGATCATGCGATATGTCGTCATTCCCCAAGCCATGCGCATCATCATTCCGCCGTTGACGACGCAGTATCAATCCCTGGCCAAGAACACCTCTCTCGCCTCGGCGATTGCGTTCCCCGAGATCATTTCGATCATTGCGGGCACGACGCTGACGCAGACCGGGCAGGCGATGGAGACGATCGCGCTTGCGATGCTGTTTTATCTGACGGTGAGCCTTTTCATCGCGGCCGTGATGAATTTCTTCAACTGGCGCGTGATGCGGCGGTCATTCTGAGGCAACCATGACAGACACTCTTACTCCTCCTCCGCTCAAAGCGCCGTCTACGGTGATCGGGCCGCTCGACTGGATCCGCAAGAACCTGTTTCCGGATTGGCGCCAAGGGTTGCTGACCATCGTCGTGCTGTGGCTGCTTGTCCGAACGGTGCCACCGCTGATCGACTGGCTGTTTCTCGACGCGGCCTGGGCAGGTGACCGCGACGATTGCGTTGCGGCAAGTGGCGCCTGTTGGGCCTTCGTCAATGCGCGCTGGGGTCAGTTCATCTACGGGTTTTACCCAGTCGAGCACCGCTGGCGGGTCGATCTGTCCATGCTGACGTTGGTCGCCTCGATTGCCGTGCTTTTCCTGCCGCGCGTTGCGCACAAAGGCTGGATCATCACGGGAAGCTTCGTCGCGCTTCCGGTGATTTGCTTTGCACTGTTGCACGGTGGTCCGATCGGGCTTGAGATTGTTCCCACCGATCGCTGGGGTGGCTTCATGCTGACGCTGGTCGTGGCGGTTGCCGGCATGCTGGGAGCCTTGCCCATCGGTATCCTGCTGGCCTTGGGGCGCCGGTCGCAGATGCCTGCCATCCGCATTTTTTGTGTCACCTTCATCGAGCTATTTCGAGCGGTGCCCCTGATCACGGTTCTCTTCATGGCGTCGGTGATGCTGCCGCTGTTCATGCCGCAGGGGTTCAGCATGGACAAGCTCCTTCGCGCCCTGATTGGCGTTGCCCTGTTTAACGGGGCGCTCATGGCGGAAGTGGTGCGGGGCGGTCTTCAGGCGATCCCCAAGGGTCAGTTCGAAGCGGCAACGGCCTCGGGAATGGGATACTGGAAGATGATGATCTTCGTTGTCCTGCCACAGGCACTTCGCACTGTGATCCCCGGCCTTGTGAACACCTATGTGGCGATCATCAAGGACACGACACTGGTTCTGATCATCGGGCTTTTCGACCTTCTGGGCATCGTTCAGGCCGGCATCGCATCGAGCGACTGGCTCGCGCCATCGGTCACGACCTCAGGCTATGTCTTTGCGGGTTTCGGCTTCTGGGCGCTTTGCTTCAGCCTCTCGCGATACTCGATGTACCTGGAAGGCAAGCTGAACACAGGGCGCCAGCGATGACACGACACAGCCATGACTTTCAAAACAATCTGAACGGAACAGAGATCATGCAGGACGCAGAAGACATCATCCGTATCGATGAACTCAACAAATGGTATGGAGAGTTTCACGTCCTTCAGGACATCAACCTGACTGTCAAACCAGGTGAGAAAATCGTGATTTGCGGACCCTCGGGGTCAGGCAAGTCGACGCTCATCCGGTGTATAAACCAGCTTGAAACGCACCAGATGGGTGTCATCAGGATCGACGGTCAGGAAATCCATGCCGACATGAAGAACATCGAGGCTTTGCGGGCAAAGGTCGGAATGGTGTTTCAGAACTTCAACCTTTATCCGCATCTCAGCGTTCTGGAAAATCTGACACTTGCGCAAATCTGGGTGCATCGGGTGCCCCGTAGGGAAGCGGAGGAACGGGCCCGGCATTATCTTGCCCGGGTGCACATTCCCGACCAGGCGGAAAAGTTCCCCGGTCAGCTTTCGGGTGGTCAGCAGCAGCGCGTCGCAATCGCGCGCGCCCTGTGCACAAAGCCGCAGATAATGCTTTTCGACGAACCGACATCTGCGCTTGATCCGGAAATGATCAAGGAAGTTCTGGATGTCATGATCGAGCTCGCGCAGGAAGGCATGACCATGGTCTGCGTGACGCATGAGATGGGTTTTGCCCGTAAGGTTGCCAACCGGGTCGTCTTCATGGATGGAGGTCGAATTGTCGAAGAGGCTGAACCGGAGGAGTTCTTTCAGAATCCGCAGACGGACCGCGGTCGTCTTTTCTTGTCGCAAGTCCTTGAGCATTGATCCATGAACCGCGGGATATCGCATTTTCAAAACACAAATTCAGAGCTCGGGTTATGACAGAAACACCGACGAAGTCCGACATGGTTGCCAAACCCAAGACAATGGAAGAATTCCGCGAGCGCCTTGTCGGCGAACGTCATCTGTTCACCAGCCGAATGCTTGATGCCGGCGCTTGGGTTCTCGAGAATCAGCGTGTGGTCGCTCTCGAAACGCTGTCGGTGATGGCGAAGAAATCGCAACTGAACCCGTCGATCTTTGTCCGGCTTGCAAAGGCCATGGGTTTTGACGGCTTTACGGAAATGCAGAAGATCTTCCGGGCGCCACTGCACAATGCGTATCCTGAATCTTTGTCCGAGCGTATTTCGCACAGCCAGGGCGACGAACTGGTCCAGGATCCCTCCGATCTCGCTGCGGTGGGTCAATCCTTCTGTCGCGCGAACACGGCGTCACTGGCGCATCTGGGAAGCCGACTGGCCGAATTGCCCCTGTCCGAAGCGGCAACGCTGATCCTCGAGTCGCGAACGGTTCACGTGATCGGACTTGACCGCTCTTTTCCAGTGGCTTCCTATTTGTCTTATGCGTTGCGGCGTGCAGGCTGCCAGGCAATCCAGATCAGTGGCACCGGAAGCACGCCCGAAGATCAGATCAAGGTCATGCAACCTGGTGATCTTTTGATTTCCATCAGCTTTCCTCCCTATGCGCGCTCGACGATCGACGCCACACATCAGGCGCTTGCGGCCGGATTACCGGTGCTGGCAATTACTGACACCCCGATAAGTCCGATCACCCAGGATGCTGTCGTGGTCCTGACAGTGGATGACGCGGAACTGCACGGATTCCGTTCACTGACCGCCGTCATGAGCCTTGTCCAAACACTGGCCATCGGCCTGGCTTACCGGCGCAGCGGCACCGGAGAGCTTGACCTCGATCTGATCAACGCCTGAGGAGGCGCACTTACTATGCTCTATGACCTCGTGATTTCCAACGGGACCGTTGCCACCGCATCGGATGTGTTTAACGCGGATATTGGTGTTCACGAGGGCAAGATCGCCCAGATCGGTGGTCCGATGGAGGGCAAGCAGGTGATCGATGCTTCGGGGCGCTATGTCCTGCCCGGTGGCATCGACAGTCACGTCCACATTTCCCAGCCGTCCGGTCCGGGTATCGAGATGGCGGATGATTTCGACACCGCCACGAGGTCGGCTGCCTTTGGTGGCAACACGATGGTCATGCCGTTCTGCTTGCAGGAGAGAGGCCAATCCCTGACCGGAGCATTTCGGGACTATGTGGCTCAGTCTGAGGGCAAGAGCCACGTGGACATCGGTTTTCACTTGATCGTCACCGATCCGACGCCAAACGTCCTCGGCCAGGAGCTTCCTGCTCTGATCGAAGAGGGGCACACCTCGGTCAAGGTCTTCATGACCTACGAGGCCTTGCGTATGGACGATGCGGAAATTCTTGCCACGATGGATGTCGCCCGTCGGCACGGAGCAAAGGTTCTCGTGCATTGCGAGAACGAAGACGTGATCGCGTTTCTCGCGCAGCGGGCGGAAGAGGCTGGAGATGTGGCTCCACGTGCCCATGCCAAAACGCGACCGATCGCGGCCGAACGCGAAGCCACTCATCGCGCGCTGACACTGGCAGAAGTTGTCGATGTTCCGATCGTGATCGTTCACGTGTCAAACGGTGCTGCGATGGACGAGATAGCGCGGGCGCGCACGCGGGGCGTCGACATCACCGCCGAGACATGTCCGCAATACCTCATGCTCGAGGCAGAGGACCTTTCGCGTCAAAACTGGGAAGGTGCCAAATTCGTCTGCTCGCCGCCTCCGCGCGACCGCACCGAGCAGGAAAACTGCTGGCGCGGGCTTCAATCCGGCCTGTTCGAACTCTTTTCGTCGGATCATTGCCCCTTTCGGTACGCCGACGACAAGGGCAAGCGGAACGCGGACGGTTTGCGCAGCTTTCGCCATATCCCGAACGGCATTCCCGGAGTCGAGACACGTCTGCCGATCCTGTTTTCGGAAGGGGTCATGAAGGGTCGAATTGATTTGTCGCGCTTCGTGGCGCTGACCTCGACCAACCATGCCAAGACCTATGGGCTTTACCCGCAAAAAGGTACGATCGCTATTGGTAGCGATGCCGATATAGCAATCTGGAATCCCGAGACCCATCGCGTCGTCCGGCACGCAGATCTGCACGACGGATCTGATTACACGCCGTATGAGGGGCTCGAGGTTCAAGGATGGCCAGAGATGGTTCTGTTGCGGGGAACCACTGTGATCGACAAGGGCACAATGACGGCAAAAAGCCATGGAACCGTGGTCGCGCGTCGCGGTTGACGGTGACCTGCATTAGCCTTGGACAAATGAAGATCAGACCACCGATCAGAGGCTAGCCTCAAATCATTCAGCCGCGCGTCCAGGGTTCCGCCCCCTTTGTATCAACGAAGACACTGTAGACGGATGTCGTGGCGGTAATAAACATCTGGTGCCCATGCGTACCACCGAAGCATAGGTTGGACACCACCTGGGGTATTATGATCTTGCCCAGCAGAACGCCGTCACTGCCAAAGCAATGCACGCCATCCCCGGCAGATGACCATAGGTTGCCTTGGGCATCACACCGCATCCCGTCGGGTAGACCAGTGTCGATCCGCGCAAACACGCCTTTGTCCTTTAGCCGGTCACCTTCGACGGCGAATTGTCGGATGATGGACGGCACGTCGGGGTCATGACTGGACCCACTTTCCGCGATGTAGAGGGTTTTTTCATCGGGCGAAAAACACAGTCCGTTGGGCTGGGTAAAGTCTGTGACCACCGCTGTTAGTTGCCCATCAGGTGACAGGCGATAAACATTGCGGGTGGATTGGGACGGGGCCGCGCGGTAGCCTTCAAAGTTCGAGATGATGCCGTAGGTGGGGTCAGTGAACCAGATCGCCCCGTCCGCGCTGACGACCACGTCGTTTGGCGAGTTCAGGGGTTTGTCTTCGAATGTACTCGCCAGCACCGTTAACGTTCCGTCAATTTCGGTCCGCACCACATCGCGCTTGCCGTGGCGACAGCTCACAAGCCGTCCGTCCCGGTCGCGCGTGTTGCCGTTGGTGAATTCGGTTCCGGCGCGAAAGACGGAGAGACCATCTGCTTTGGACCAGCGCATGATCCGCTGGCTGGGGATGTCAGAAAACAGCAGGCACTCGTGGTCGCCGAACCACACCGGGCCTTCAGTCCAGCTCATTCCGTCGGCAATCTGAACAAGCCGGGACATGGGATGGACAAGTCCTGCAAACCGGTCGTCGTGAGGCTCCAGATGGGGCGGCATGCCGATCATGCGCGGATCCTCCTTGAGCTGGCGGCAATGACGATGCCGATGATGATGGTCCCGGTAAGGACGTTGCGGACACCTGCGCCGGCGCCGTAACTGTTGAGCATCGACACCACCAAGAACATGAACAGCGCTGCCCCCCAGACGCCCGGTACGTTCGAATCCCCGCCCGCGATAGAACTGCCGCCGATCACGACAACGGCGATCGACATCAGCAGATACTCCGCACCCATGTTCAACGCAGCCCCACCTGAGAAACTGGCGAGCAGGAAACCTGCAATGGCCGCAAAGACAGCGACCGTGACGTAGGTCGAGGCGCGCACCAGTTCCACGGGAATTCCCGCCAATCGTGCCGCGCGAAGGTTCTGGCCGCTGGCCAACAGCCACCGCCCCCAGACCGAGCGTTCCAGTACCACCCATGTGATGCAGGCGAGAACAAGACCTACCCAAGCCACATTCGGCAGACCCAGCAAGCGCCCGGTGCTGAAGTCCGCAAGGTCCTGCGGCGGCTTGATCCGCAGCCCTCGGTTCGACCAGATTGCAAAAGATTGATAGACCAGAGATGCGGCCAGTGTCGCGATGATCGGCGGCAGGCGCAGCAGGAATATCAACGCGTAGTTCGCGACGCCAACTGCCACGCCGACGCTGAGCGCAATGCCAAGGCCCATCAGTGCCGTGCCCGGATTCCCGCCCATCGCCTTTAGGGCCAGTGTTGCGGCCAGTGTCATGGTCGCGGGGATGGACAGATCGACGTTTCCCGGACCCAGGGTGATTACCAGCATCTGACCCAGCCCTACGATAGCAGCAAACGCCCCGAAAGACAGTGCCGCATAGGCCAGTTCGCTCGCGCCGCGCCCCGACGTCAGGCCAAGTGTAGCCGAAAAGGCAAGGGCGGCGGCCAGCCAGGCCCAGATCCAGGGTTTGTTCATGATCCTCATGTCCTGCCCCCTTGACGGAAAATCAACCGCGCGGTCAGCACAAGGATCAGGATCGCGCCTTGCGCGCCGATCTGCCAGTCAGACGACAGCCGCATGAAAGACAGGAAACTGGCCGCAAGGGTCAGCGTCAATGCGCCGATCACGGCCCCCGTCGGGCTGACTTTTCCGCCGATAAACTCCCCTCCGCCCAGGATCACTCCCGCGATGGACAGAAGCGTGTAGCGCATAGCAATATTGGCATCCGCTGCCGTTGTCAGGCCGACCAGCGTCATGCCGGCCAAGACGCCGAACAGACCGGCAAGGCCGTAGGCCAGCGCCTTGAGACGGATCAGCGACCACCCTGCACGTCCGACCGAGCGAGCGTTGCCGCCGACACCGCGCAGCACTGTTCCGATGCCCGACCGCATGATCAAAAGATGCGTGACCAGTGCGATGATTATGGCGGCGACCACGGCCATCGGCGCGAAGGGCGGCTTGACAGTCATCAGCGCGCGCAACCATTCCGGCGAAGACCCGCCGGGTGATGGCAGAATGAAAAGCGCAAGACCACCCCAGACGAAGGACATGCCCAACGTCACCACGATGGCCGGCAGATCGAAAGCGTGAATCAACGCGCCAAGGGCAGCATAGCTCAGGATCAGGGACAGCATGATCAGCGCGCCGATCAGCGGCGCGTCCTGCAGAAACGTCGCCGTGACGCAGGCCGTCAGGCTGACAAAGGCACCAAGTGACAGATCTATATCGTTGACCATGATGATCATCATCTGTGCGATCGTCGCCAGCGCGATAGGCACGGCGAGGTTGAACAGCAGGTTCAGGCCAAAATAGCTCATCGCACGCGGCTGCATGTAGAATGTCGCAGCCAGCAGCACAGCCAGGGACACGACGGGCAGGACGATCCTGTGACGGGCGAGGAAAGTCACGAAGCCTCCTGCATTTCGAACGACGCTTCGAGGATTTTTTCCTCGGTGATTTCGGCGCCTGTCAGTTCGGCGCTGATCTCACCGTTGCGAAAGACAAAGACCCGGTCGCATTGGCAGACCTCTTCGGTTTCGGTTGAATACCACAGAAATGTCCGTCCGGCGGCAGCTTCGGTACGGATCATCGCGTAGACGTCCTGTTTTGTGCCCACATCGACCCCGCGCATCGGGTCGTCCATGATGACGATCGGTGCCGGCGAGGCGAGCGCGCGCGCGAACAGCACTTTTTGCTGATTGCCGCCCGACAGCGACAATAGCGGGTTTGTGATATCGTCGGTGCGGATGCCGATGCGGGTTTTCCAGTCTTCCGCGACCTTTTGTTCGGCCTGTCGGTCAACCAACCCAAAGCGAGCGTCTTTCGGTAGGATCGACACGGTCATGTTCCGCAGGATCGACCAGAGCGGCAGAATACCGTCGCTCTGGCGGTCGCCTGCGACAAAGGCAACCTGCGGCGACCTGCCCGCGCGCCAGGATGATGATTGAGACAGGTACAGCTTGGCCAATGCAGCCGCCTGCCCGTGACCGGCAAGGCCAGACAGGCCCACCACTTCGCCTTGGCGGGCGGCAAGGCCCTGATCGGTGCGCACGACTTCTGCGCCAAAGGTGCCGGTGCGTTCAGCCTCCGCGGTTTCGGTGGCGACGTGACCCATTGCATCCACGAGGCCTTGGCGGGTGAAGTCGGCGGTCGGTTTTTCCGCGACGATCTTGCCGTCTTTCAGGACGATGATCCGGTTTGCGACGTCGAAAATCTCGCCTAGCATGTGAGATATGAAAATTACTGATCCGCCGCCCAAGCAGAAGCGCTTGATGTGCTGCAAGAGTTGATCGGCGATCCCGGCGTCCAGCGACGATGTCGGCTCGTCCAGAATGACCAGTCGCGCGCTTTGCCCACGGGGCGCAAAACCGATGGCGATCTCAACCATCTGGCGTTGCGCGATCGACAAGGTATCAACCTCGGCGTCGGATGTTATGCCGTGATCGGGAAAGACCATATCCAGCGTCTCGGCAATCTCGGCCCGTGCGGTGCGGCGCCAGCCGAAGCCTTTCAGCTCCATATGCGAAATTCGCAAGTTTTCCGCAACTGTCAGGTTTGGACATAGTGACAGTTCCTGAAAAACCGACCGCACACCTGCATCCAGTGCGGTCTCGCCCAAATCAAAGCGCACCTCGCCGGACGACGGGGGCAGTCCCCCATTTACCAGATTGACCAGGGTCGATTTACCGGCCCCGTTGTGGCCCACAAGACCGATGCAATCGCCGGGAAACACGGAAAGGCTGACACCATCAAGCGCGCGCACGGGGCCGAAGTGGCGCGCGGCGTCGGTCAGCGTCACGAGGGGTGCGGATTCCTGGGCGGTCATGGAATGTCCAATTAGATCAGCAGGATGGTCGGACCATGCGCTGCATGCGGCCCGACCGATCTTGGTTTACTCGGCGTCTGCGATGACCTGCTGCGCGTCTTCCAAGAAATAGGACACGTTGGCGACCGACCCTTCAGGCGTGCTTGCAAGCGCTTCATCAAGGTCCGCTTGGGTGATTTTCAGGAACGGCACGGTCAGGTCCTGTGGAACCTCTTCGCCTGCCAGCACCTGTTGTGCGACCCAGAACGCGAGCGAAGCGACGCCCGGTGCGATCGACAGCGACAGTGTCTCGTATCCGTTTGCATCGCGCTGCTCGGCCCACCACTGCAGTTCGTCCTGACGGTTCCCAAGCACGATCAGTGGCGTATCGCGGCCTGCGGCCTCGAACGCTTGCGCGGTGCCGTAACCGTCACCACCTTGCGTGACGACACCGACGACTTCCGGCAGGGACGGCAGGATGCCGGCCACAGCCTTTTGGGCCACGTCCTGCGCCCAGTCGCCGTGGACGGAGCCGACGATTTCGAACTGATCGTTGTTGTCCACGCCTTCGTGGATACCTTTCGAGATTTCGTCATCGACGAACACGCCCGCAAGGCCGCGAATTTCCAGAAGGTTTCCGCCATCGGCAAGGCGCGTCGCCAAATATTCAACCTGTTCGCGCCCCATCTGCGCAAAATCAACCGCGATGCGGTAGGCGCAAGGTTCTGTCACGATACCGTCGAAGCTGACGACGATCACACCTGCGTCGCAGGCCTCTTTTACCGCACCGTTCAGGGCGGTGGGGGATGCTGCGTTCAGCACGATGGCGTCATAACCCTGCAGGATCATGTTCTGGATCTGTGCAGCCTGCTCGGTCGCCTGATTTTCTGATGTGGTATAGGCGTCGGCGGCTGCGACGACGCCATCGGCGACAGCCTGTGCTGTACTTTCTTTCCAGGTTTGCAGCATTGCCTGACGCCAGGAATTTCCGGCGTAGTTGTTGGACAAAGCGATCCGCATTTCGGATGTATCGCCGGAATGGGCGTCGGCGTGCGCCAGACCGGCGGTCATGGCGATACCTGCTGCACCAAGCAGCATTCTTGAAATATTCATTGTTTCCTCCCTTTGCGCAGAACTCCGCGCCTCCATCCGATCCTTTGGGATGCGGATATCTCAGTGATGGGACCTGACGCCCGCAGTTGTAAAGGCATGCCGCCGCAGACCTGTTGCGGGAACCCGCAAGCGAATTGCGCGATGTATCGTTTCCTTTCCGCGTTTGACTTGTAACATTAGCACCGACGCAGCCGCGTCACCGGGAGGAGGACAGCGACATGAACCGGACAACCGCGCCGCCCGCGCGCGATGATGCTTTCTTGCGCATCTCGGCGCATCTGGCCGACCGGACTGATATTGCCTCGGCGTTACAGGCTGTCGCGGACGAGATATCAGAGGTCATCCCCTTCACCCATGCCGACCTGTGCCTGATCGACCGGCCCGGCTGGCTGGCCAGTTACGAGGTCGGCATCACCACGCGCTGGTCGCGCACGCGCACTCGGATCGAAGCCTCGCCGGTGCGCGATCTGTTTAACGGGCACTGCGATTCCATGTTGTGCGACGACGCGATGCAGGATCCCCGCCAGACCTTCGAGGGCGCCGTTTCAGAGCCGATTTTCCATCATACGCTGCGGTCGCGGGTGCATGTCCTTCTCAAGGTGATGGGGCGCACGATTGGTACGCTGAACCTGTCGCATTCAACACCGGGACGCTACGATCAGGAAACCGTCCAGCTGGCGCAGAACGTGGCGGATATTCTGGGCCCGTACCTGCACGCACTGCAAACAGCCGAGCGCGAACAGCGCGCCGCCCGGATCGGCCAAGAGGCGCAGGCGCGTGAGGAAGGTTTGCGGCGCGGCGCGCTGGAACTGACGCAGGCGCTGGAACAGGAACGCCAGCGCATCGGCATGGACCTGCACGACCAGACGCTCGCAGACCTCACCCGCCTGATGCGCGAGATCGAGGAAGGCGCGACGCCGAACCGGGCGGATCTGGACCGGCGCATTTCCGAGATCATCGCCGATCTACGTCGCATCATCGACACGGCCGTGCCCACGCTGTTGGAACTCTTCGGTTTCGTGCACGCGGTGCGCGTGCATCTGGAACGAGCCGTGGGCGGTGCTGCGATTGTTGCCGAGGTGATCGACCTGTCGGACAACGCGCCGGACAGGCTGAATGGCACCATTCGCACCGCTCTTTTCCGCATCGCGCAAGAGGCGATCAACAACGCCGCACGCCATTCCCGTGCATCGCGCATCGAAGTCAGGATAGAACCAGCGCCTGCCTCCGGTCTGGTTTTGACGATCCGCGATGACGGCTCCGGGCTGCCGACCGCACCCGCGCGCACGTCTGGGCTGGCACACATGCGGACGCGGGCCAGCCTGATCTCGGCAGAGTTGGATGTTGCCAGCGACCCAGGTTGCGTCGTGCGCGTCCTGCTGGAGGGACAGGCATGAAAGTCCTGATCGTCGAAGACGACCAGTTTCACGGCAGCTATCTGCAGGACGCGCTGTCTGAGGCTTTGCCAGAAGTGACCGAGATCATCAGCGCCTCCGACGGGCTGGAAGGCGAGGAGGCCGCTCGTCAACCCGGCGTCGATGCCATCGTCATGGACCTGCAGATGGCCGATCGGAACGGCATCGAGGCCGCGCGCACGATCTGGTCGGAACGACCTGACAGCCGTATCATGTTCTGGTCCAACTACGCCGACGAGGCCTATCTGCGCGGCATCGCCAAGGTCGTCCCACCGGACACGGCCTACGGATATGTCCTCAAGACCGCCTCGCGCGAACGTCTGAAACTGTCGCTGAGGGCCGTGTTGATCGAAGGGCAGATCATGGTCGATCGCGAAATTCACCGCCAGCAGAACCGGGGCGACATACAGCGGGCGCGGCTTGATGACAGCGAATATGCCGTGCTGATGGACCTTGCCCTTGGCCTCCAAGACAGGCTGATTGCAGAGCGTCGGGGTATGTCACTGCGCACAGTGCAAAACCGGCTTCTGTCGCTTTATGAGAAACTCGGCGTTGATTCTGATCTGGATGCGGGGTTGACGTTGAACAAACGGGTTCGGGCGCTGCACCGTGCCCTTGTGACGCGCGCAATCAATGTTGAGACGCTGGAAACCGCACAACGCGATCTGAACGAGTGGCTTGTCGGCCGCGCATCCCCGGGCCGCAGAAGCTGACGATTGTTGTAGGAAGGCACGACCGTTCCCACCAAAGTGATGTTTCAGAACGTGCCATCGCGTCCGTTCATTTACCTCGACTAACAGAGGATTTCTCGATGAACATTGAGCACACCGCCTCACCGCGCCCGGCATGGCGTCGCTCGGGCGCTCCTACCTCGGGGAGAGCGGCGTCCTGCACACCCGCCTCTCGATCGGCGGCGGGAAGGTCACGGTCACGGTCACGGACTGGCTCAACTTCGGCGATGCGCCCTCGGGCGTGCTCTGCTGCTTGGTGTCGCCCGCTCCCGTGGCGTTCGAGTTGCGCCTGGCGCCGCGCCCCGATTTCGGGCGTGGCGCGGCGGTTCCGGTGCGGCTCGCCGACAAGTCGTTCGCGATCGAGAACGGCGGCACGGTCCACGCCTCGCATCCCCTCACCATGACCGGGGAGGACATCCTCTGCTCGGTTCCGGCGGGCGAGAGGCCCGGCCGGTGCTGGCGGATGACGCACCCGAACCTCCGCCGGATCTCGCCACCCTGCAGCGCTGGCGCGACCTCTCGCTCGCTGCATGGGATCTGATCGCGGGGAAACCGCAACCGGAAATCTACGGCCGTGAGATCGCCGACTCGCTCCGGGCGCTCCGTATGCTGACCTACGAGCCGACCGGAGGCATGGTCGCGGCGGCTACGACGTCCCTTCCCGAGATTCCGGGCGGGACGCGGAACTACGACTACCGCTACGTTTGGCTACGCGATGCCGGCATGATCGCGAGCGCGCTCGTCCGGGCCGGTGACGGTGGGCTCGACGCTGAGGGCTTTCTCTGAGTCACGACGCCTGACGAAAAAGGTCCTCTTCGTTGAAAGGCTGGCTCTTTTCTGCCTTGGCACCTTTTTCGTCGGGCTACTGGTTCGATCGAGTGTCCGGCCTCGAGGGGCCATGGGTCTGTTCCGGTAGGGAGTGTGATCGACTTCACCTGCGATCTTCGACGGCAGAGAGATCGGGGCGAAGCATCCACCACGCTGAAGCTCTTCTTGCTCGGAACAATCCCAAAAATTGAAGAAACCCGGGTGGAGACACCCCCACCCAGGTGAACTATTTAACAGTAATCTACTTGCAACAATACAAGTAACTGCCGAGTATTGGTTTGGTTCCGAAGGGGCCCTTTCGGCGCTATTGTCGCTCAGCATTCGGCTGTCGACATCGATCAACGGCACGCCGCAATTCATCGAAGCCTCCGACATCTGTGGCCATTTCCCGAGCTGAGGCTGCACAGGTACGCCTGCCTTGATGATCGCGATCATCAACACGGGCATGCAGGCCGCAAACATCTCGAGAACGTCAATTTCACTTTCCACCTAATGGATCGAAGCCACCGGCTTCCAGCCGGTCCGCTTCAGCGAATCTGATGTGATCTTCCTCCCCAGAATCTGAAGCCCCCGAAAGGGTATGGCTTCAGATTCTGGGGAGGAAGATCATGCGCTACTCGTCATCCGCGCACACGCGATTCTATCACAGATACCACGTCGTGTGGGCGACGAAGTATCGGTACAAGGTTTTAAAGGGCGCAATGCGCGAGCGGATCCGAGAAATCATTATCCAGACGTGCGAAGAGCTGGGTGTCCATATCGTGAAGGGTGTGTTGGCGCGCGATCATGTCCACATGTTCCTGTCAATCCCGCCGAAGTTGTCCCTGTCCGATGTCATGCAGCGCATCAAGGGCCGCTCATCCCGCCGCATCCAGATGGAGTTTCCCGACCTGCGCAAGCGCTACTGGGGCAGGCGCTTTTGGGCGCGTGGGTATTTCTCCACGACCTCCGGGAACGTGACCGACGACGTGATCAGACAATACCTGGAATTACATTCCTCCAAATGATGCCACCGGCGTCAGCCGGTGCGTCCTTCACTACATTTCTGGCGCCAATAGCGGCGCGCGCGACATCGCTGTGACAGCGCCAGTCCTGAACACCGAAAGCGCCGATGGCGCCAAGATCGCGATGACCGCACCGGTTCTGCAAGACCGGGAAGGCGCGGGCAATATGATCTTTGTCCTGCCCGAGGGCCTGACCCCCCTGACCGCGCCGGTACCGACCGATGCGCGCGTCTCGCTGACGACGATCCCGCCGCGCCGAGTCGCTGTGGTACGCTATTCCGGTTTCCTGACCCAGCGAGCCTCGACCGAGGAAGCCCGGCTGCGCGACTGGCTGGCGCGCAAAGGCCTGAGGGCGACGGGGCCGGCCGAAATTGCCGGTTACAACCCGCCTTGGACCCTGCCGCCCTATCGCCGCAACGAGGTTCTCATCCCCGTCGAACGTGACTGACCGCGCGGTTCCGTCTCCGCCATGCCCCGCAGCTTTCAGTATCCACGCCCTGGAGCAAACCCTCCGACTTCCAGTCGGAACCGCTTCAGCGTGAAAGAATCGCGTCATGCAATATGACACCGGCAAACACTGCGTTTTCTATCACCGCTACCACATCGTCTGGTCGACCAAGTACCGTTACACGGTGCTGACGGGGGCACTGAGACTGCGGGTGCGCGACATCTGCCGGCAGGTCTGCCGCGAGAACGAGGTCGACATCTTGCGCGGGGTGCTGTCGAGCGATCACGTCCACATGTTCGTCTCAGTGCCGCCGAAGCTCGCCATCTCCGATCTGGTGCGCAAGATGAGGGCCGTTCGTCCCACAAGGTGCAACGGGAGTTTCCAGCCATCCGAAAGCGCTACTGGGGCTGCCGATTTCGGGGGCGAGGGTACTTTTCAACCACCAACGGTGCCATCACGGAAGACATTGTACTTCAGTACCTGGAACAGCACATCGCTGATCCTACCGGCGCCAGCCGGTAGTCGTTCAGTAAAACTCCGTATTTTTTCGTGTATGAGATAGCCAATACGGTGACCACTTGCTGATCTTGTCTTGGTAGGTCTAAGATTACTGACTCCCACATATGTCTATTTTTGCAACCGGATCGTTGGGAGCTGATTAATCTAAGCTGTTGTAATTAAAAGATTTCGAAAGAATTCAAAATCCCCCGGCTTAACGGCCTTGTCGGTTCGAGTCCGACCTTGGGTACCAATCGCTTGAAGTGTTTTCTTCATGTATCACATGAGACTCGTCGAATGGTCGTGACGAGGGCCCCAAGGCGTCCTGCCCAGAATCACGGCCGGATTTCGGAAACGCTGTTGCGCCACCTGCGCATCGCTGCACCCGCGCCGTTCACCTGTCCATCACCAGCACCGTTCCAAAGGATGGTGGCCGGACGACAGGGGTCGGCACCGTCCAGACAACGGCATGGGATGGCTGTGCCGGTACCGGCGCGTCAAGGTCGGTCAGCACCACCAGGAGCGACGGGGCGAGCCGCTGGCAAAGGGCGAAGACCGGTCCGAAATCGGTTCCACCGCCGCGCCGCAGGTCGAGCCGGGTCAGCGCCTCGGGCCGGTCCAGCCGCGTCTGGCTGTGAATTTCGGTGTCGAATCCGATCAGGTGCAGCTCGGCGTCGCTCCGGCGCTGGATGCCCAAGGCTTCGGCGGCAAAGAGATCGAGCTGGCTGTCCGTCACCGAACTGGACGTGTCGAGCGCCACCACGATGCGCGGACGTTGCACGTCACGGGACAGACCGGGCTGAAAGGCGGGGGGCGGGGTGGCTGCGCGCCGGGCGAGAGACTCCTGCGCGATCCAGCGCGCGGCCGGGCGTTTGCTTGACAGGCGCGGGACGTCGCTCGCGGCCTTGAGCAATAGCCGGCGCAGGCGCAGTTCCCACGCGATTGTCGCCTGGGGAAGATCGCCGAACCGGATCAGGGCCGGGCCGATGCCGATCCCGGCGGACCGGCCAAGCTCCAATGCCTGATCGACGCGGGTGGCCCAAAGGTCGCTTTGGGTCTCGAACCGGCCCTTGCTGGTCAGGTCGGGGGCGAAGCGGCGTTTCATCATGTAGTCGTCGAGCCTGGGGTCGAGGCGCGACGGGTCGCCGTCCATCGGGGCGGCCAGCGCGTGATACAGACGGTCGGTATCCCAGTCCGCAAGGATGTTCGGGGCCAAAGTGTCCAGGCCGGGCAGCAGGTCGATCAGCTCTTTCGCGCGCACCGCTGGCCGGGGCAGCGCGTGACCGCCCGCCAGAAGCGCCTCGTTGACGATGGCATCGGCAGCCAGCGTGTAGAGCCTTGGCTTGAACCCGCGTCCAAGCCGCGTTGCCATCTCGGCCTGTCGCGCAGAGTGGCGCAGCGCCACGTGCAGGACATGATGGGCGGCCAGACCGATCTGTTCAGGAAGCGAAAGCTGCGTGAAGGACGGCCCGTAAAGTATTGTATCGCCGTTGGTTTCGGTTTCGGCCTCGTGGTCACGATGGCCGCACCATAAGGCCAGCGCGGCAATCGCCGGATCCGCATCGCCCATCTGCGCCAGCGCCGCGCGGGCGCGTTGGCTGTGCGGACCGGACATGGCTAAAGCGCCCCGGCCTCGGCCCGATCCTGCGCATATTCGGCATAGGCGGAAGAGCTGCGAAACGCCTCTTGCAGGTCTTGCGCCAGCGCCTTGCGGATCAGAAGCTCGAAGCCGAAGCTGGTCAATTCGCCAAGCGGCAGCGATTGCAGCCGGTCGGATTTCAGCCTGCGCATGTCGGCCATGACCTCGATCACATCGCCGATCGTGTCGGCATCGGTCTGCGCCAGCAGCCCGTAGATCAGGCCCACCAACCCGTTCAGCGTGTCGGGATACAGCTCTGCGCGGTCTTTGCGCGGCGCGGCCAGCATGTCCTGCACCGTGACCATTGCGTCCAGTTCGTCGGCCACGCGGGCGAACTCGGCAGAAGGGGCCAGACCGACGGTGCCAGCCACCATCGTGTCGCGGATGCGCCGGTCCGGCACCGCGCGCATGATCTGGCTCACCCGTTCCCAGGACCGGGGCGTGCAGGCGATCATCTCGCCGCGTCGCAGGCTGTCTTCGGTGCTGTCCAGAAGATCGGGGCGCGCGCGCAGGAACGCCGTGACCGCCGGATGCAGCGACTGGTCCACCGCGTAGCGTTCCAGCCAGTCCTTGGCGTTGGCGGTGACATGCAGATGCACCAGCCGGTCCGACAGCGCCGTGCCCATCTCGTAGGCCACCGCGCCATCTTCAACCGTGTTGCCGGCGGCGACGACAAACACGCTGTCGGGCAGCGTGTGCCGACCGACGCGGCGTTCCTGCAACAACCCGTAGACGGTGGGTTGCAGGTAGGGCGACGCGGCGGTGAGTTCGTCGAGAAACAGCACGGCAGGCGTGTCGGGGCTGTCCGGCAGATCCTCGGGCCGGTACCAGAGCGTCTTGCGGGTCTCGTGGTCGTAGTAGGGCAGGCCGCGCAGGTCCTGCGGTTCGATCGTGGTCAGGCGGATGTCGTAAAGAGCGGCGCCGATCCGGTCGGCAAGTGTCTGGACCAGCTGCGTTTTCCCGACGCCGGGTTTGCCGTGCAGCATCCAGGACGTCATCAGCGCGCCGCTGCGCTGCGCCTCCCATGCGGCGTGCAGCACCTCGAGCGCGTCGCCGGCGGACAGGGTCTGGGCGTTCACGCTCATGCGGGGGCTTCCTCGGGCGCGGGCGCATCCAGCAGCGCCGCCAGACGCGCATGGCCCGAGACACCGCGCGTGTCGAAGGTCACCGCGCGCAGGAAGGTGTCGTCGCGCAGGTTCGCGCGGTGCAGGTCGCCCGCGGTGAACGTGGCGTCGAAGAGGTGCTCCGCGATCAGGTCGCGCTCTGCCGGGTCAAGCGACAGGATGCGCGGCTTGCCCTCGCTTGTCTGCACCGACACGAGGGTGAGGGGCGTCACATGGGCCAGTTCGGATTGTTCGACCACCAGCATCAGGTCGCCGCGCGTCTGGTCGCGATGGGCGGCGATCCGTGTCAGCACCCGCCGCGCGCGGTAATTCAGCGTGTCGAGCACCCGTGCGGCATCGTCCTCGGAGATCAGTTTCGCGCGCTTGTCGGGTGACAGGCGCAGCACCTTCATCTCGAAGAACCCGATGACGATGATCATCGCCACGGGCGCCTGCGAGATCGGCAAGGCCAGGTCGCGCCAGATGAACATGGCCGCCACGAAGGGCGAGAGCGCAATGAAGTAGCGCAGGGGTTCGTTCTCGAAGATCACCCGCGCGACCATCGCCGCGCCGCCGCCCCTGGGCAGGAACGCGATGCGATGCAGCACCTTGCGCGGAACCGATCCGGTTTCGAGCGCCTTGGGGTTCCAGACGGTCTCCGGGGTGAGGATGAACACAGACATGCGTTCGGAAATAGCACCGCGCGCCGACGCGGCAAAGTGTGCCGGTGCTTTTTGCGCGGTCGGGCTTTTCCTTTCTGCAGGGCGTGATAGCTCAGTCGCATGGTTTTGAATGTGCAGGACGTGACCAAATCCTTCCCCGGCGCAGAAGGCGACGTGCCCGTTCTGCGGGGCGTGTCGCTGATGATGGAGCGGGGTGAAACGCTGGCGCTGACGGGGGAATCCGGATCCGGCAAGAGCACGCTCTTGCACCTGATCGGAGGTCTCGACACGGTGGACAGCGGCACCATCCATGTCGGCGGACACGACATCACGGTGATGCGCGACACCGAGCGCGCGGCGCTGCGGCGGTCGGATGTCGGGGTGATCTTCCAGCAGTTCAACCTGATCCCGTCGCTGACGGTCGAGGCGAATATCGCGTTCCAGGCGCGTCTGTCGGGGACGTTCGATGCGGAGCACGCGGCGCGCCTTTCCGCGGCATTGGGCCTGAACGACCATGTGTCCAAGTATCCCGAGGCGCTGTCGGGTGGCCAGCAGCAGCGCGTGGCGATTGCCCGTACCCTGTGCGCCCGGCCCGGGCTTGTGCTGGCGGACGAGCCGACAGGCAATCTTGACGAGGCCACGGCGTCCGAGGTGCTGGACCAGATGCTGGCGCTGGTGCACGAAACCGGGGCGGCGCTTCTGATGGTGACCCATTCGCAGACAGTGGCGCGCCGCATGGGCCGGCATGTGCATCTGAGCCAGGGTCACGTGGTGTGACCTGGACGACGCTGACCGCGCTTCTGTCGCATTGGCGGCGCAACAAGGTGCAGTTCTTCGCGCTCATCAGCGGGCTGGCCCTGGCCACCGCGCTCTGGTCCGGTGTGCAGGCGATCAACGCCGAGGCCCGCGCCAGCTATGATGCGGCGGCGGCCACGCTGGGCGAAGGCCAGTTCGATCAGCTTGTGCCGCGCGCCGGGGACCGGATCGACCAGTCCACCTATATCGCACTGCGCCGCACCGGATGGCAGGTGTCGCCGGTGCTCGAAGGGCGGCTGTCGACAGATGACGGCCCGGTCCGGATCGTCGGGCTTGATCCGCTGACCGCACCGGGCGGCATCGCGCCGGTGGGCATGCAGGAGGACGCGACCCTCGACGATTTCCTGACGCGCGGCGTGGTGTTCGTGGCCCCGGATATGACCGGCGCTTTGGAAGGTGCCGTGTCGCAACGGGTGATCGCCGATCCGTCCGTGGCGCCGGGGGTGGCGCTGACCGATATCGGCGTTGCGCAGCAATTGCTCGATGCCGAAGGCCAGCTGAGCCGCCTGATCGTCGCGCGGGTGCAGCCGATGGGCCTGCCGGACATTGCCACGGTTGCGCCCGGTCTTGTCCGGCAGCCCGCGCAGGACGCGGGCGCGGACCGGTTGACCGACAGCTTTCACCTGAACCTGACCGCCTTCGGATTGCTCAGCTTTGCGGTGGGCATCTTCATCGTGCACGGGACCATCAGCCTTGCGTTCGAGCAGCGGCGCGGCATGGTCCGGACCTTGCGGGCGCTGGGTGTGCCGCTGATCACGCTGATCTGGCTGATGATCGTGGAACTGGTGATCTTCGCCCTTGTGGCGGGCGGGATCGGCGTGGCCCTGGGCTATGTCATCGCCGCCGTGCTGTTGCCGAACGTCGCCGCGACGCTGCAAGGGCTGTATGGCGCGACCGTGGCGGGCACGTTGCAACTGCGCCCGGAATGGTGGCTGTCGGGCATGGCGATCGCCGTTGTCGGCACCGGTCTGGCGGCGTCGGGTGCGCTGTGGAAGATCGCGCAAATGCCGCTTCTCTCGAGCGGCCGGCCCCGTGCCTGGGCGGTGGCGTCGGGTGTGACGGCGTGGCGGTTGGGGGCCATCGCCGGCGTGCTGTTCGGGGCCGGTGCAGGCATCGCGATCTGGGGGCAGGGGCTGACGCTGGGGTTTGCCCTGCTGGCCTGCCTGCTGATCGGTGCGGCGCTGATGCTGCCGCTGGTGCTGCGCGGGGCCGTGACGCTGGCCGACAGGATGGCGCACAGCGCGGTGTGGCAATGGTTCTGGGCCGATACGCGGCAGCAGGTACCGGGGATGAGCCTTGCTCTGATGGCGCTACTGCTTGCCACGGCGGCGAATGTCGGTGTCTCGACCATGGTGTCGAGCTTTCGCGTGACCTTTGTCGATTTCCTTGATCAGCGGCTTGCGCCCGAACTGTTCATCCGCATCGAGGACGCCGCGCAAAGCCCTGATCTTGAAGCCTATCTGATCGCCAATGCGCGCGAAGTCCTGCCGCTTCTGTCGGTCGAAACCGATATCGCGGGCGTGCCCTCGGACCTTTTCGGAGTGCGCGTCGGCCCGACCTATCGCGAGAACTGGCTGTTCCTGGCCGAGACACCGGATGTCTGGGATCGCGTCGCAGAGGGCGAGGCGGTGGTGGTCAGCGAGCAACTGGCGCGGCGGGCGGGTCTGTGGACCGGCGACCCGGTGACCATCGCACCCGACCTGACGCTGCCCATCGCCGCCATCGTCGCCGATTACGGCAACCCGCTGGGTCAGGCGCTGATCTCGGAGCGGCTGTTTCGCGACCTGTTCCCGGAGATCGTCCCGCTGTCGTTCGGTGTGCGCACCGACGATCCGGCGGCGTTGCGCACGCGCCTGACCAATGATTACGGCTTGCCCGAAACGGCGATCACCGACCAGTCGAGGATCAAGGCGTTCTCGATCGCGGTGTTCGAACGGACCTTCACCGTCACCGGCGCGCTCAATGTGCTGACGCTGGCGGTTGCGGCCTTTGCCATCCTGATGAGCCTTTTGACCCTCGCGTCGATCCGGGTGCCACAGCTTGCGCCCGCCTGGGCGCTTGGGCTGACGCGGCGCACGCTGGGACAGTTGGAACTGCTGCGCGCGCTGGTGCTGGCGCTGGTGACCACCGTGCTTGCGATCCCGCTGGGCCTGCTGCTGGCATGGGTGCTCTTGTCCTACGTCAACGTGGAGGCGTTTGGGTGGAAGCTGCCGATGTACCTGTTCCCCAGCCATTACGCGCTGCTGACGCTCTTTGCACTGCTTGCGGCGGCATTGGCCGCGCTCTGGCCCGCGATCCGGCTGGCCCGCACGCCGCCATCGGACTTGCTCAAGGTGTTTGCAAATGATCGTTAGAGCGCTTCTTCTGATGCTCTGGCTGCCGGTGCAGGCCGCGGCGCAGGGCTTTGCCGGGTTGGGCACCGATGCCGAGGGCTTTGCCGTGCCGACCCCGAACCCTGCCTTCGACTTCCCGCAGGACCACGGCGCGCATCCCGAGTACCGCATCGAGTGGTGGTATCTGACGGCCAACCTGACCGGACCGGATGGAACGCTTTACGGCGTGCAATGGACGTTGTTCCGGTCGGCACTGGCACCGGAAACCCGCGAAGGCTGGTCCGACCCGCAGGTCTGGTTCGCGCATGCCGCCGTCACGACGCCGGATCGCCATCTGGTGGCCGAACGCATCGCACGCGGTGGGATCGGGCAGGCGGGTGTGACGGTTGATCCCTTCGACGCCTGGATCGACGACTGGCAGATGGCGGGGCCGTCCTTTGACAACGTGACCCTGACCGCGCGGGGGGACGCGTTCGCCTATGATCTGGGCCTGCAGGCCAAAGGGCCGCTGGTGTTTCATGGCGAAGACGGCTTTTCGGTCAAATCGGCTCAGGGGCAGGCGAGCTATTACTATTCGCAACCCTATTATGAGGTGGCGGGCACGCTGACCCTGCCGCAGGGCGATGTGCCGGTGACCGGAACCGCTTGGCTCGACCGCGAATGGTCGTCGCAGCCCTTGGCCGAGACGCAATCGGGGTGGGACTGGTTTTCGCTGTCCTTCGAGACCGGAGAAAAGCTCATGGGGTTCCTGTTGCGCGAAGACGATGGCGGCGCGTTCACCTCGGCCACATGGATCGCGCCGGACGGAACGACGACGGCCTATCCCGATGGCGCCTTCGCGGCGCAACCTCTGGACTGGCACGAAGTCGCGGGACGCGAGGTGCCGACCACATGGGAGGTGCAACTGCCGGACAAGGGGGTCGACGTGACGGTCACAGCGCTCAACCCCGATGCCTGGATGGCGCTGTCCATCCCATATTGGGAAGGGCCGGTGATCGTGGAGGGATCGCACGAGGGGCGCGGCTATCTGGAGATGACGGGTTATGAGTGATCACAACGACCTTGCCGCCTTCCTCGATCTGGGCTGGCAGCGGCTGTCGCGCGGCGTCGCCGACCGGCGCGCGGCGGCGCGGCACCCGGCCTTTGCCACCGTGTCGCCGGACGGCAGGCCCGAGGCCCGCACCGTCGTGCTGCGCGGCGCCAGCCGCAGCGATGGCACGGTCGAGGTGCATACCGATGGTGGGTCGGACAAGATCGCTTCGCTGAAGGCCATTCCGCATGCGCAGCTGATGATCTGGGACGAAAAGCCGAAGCTGCAGATCCGCTTGTCCACCCGAGTCACGATCCGGCAGGGCGAAGAGGTGGCGGACCGCTGGCAAAACGTGCCCGACGGGTCGCGCATGGCCTATGGCGCATCTCCGACCCCCGGCACGGTGATCCCCGAGGCCCGCGCCTATACCAAGCTGGCCAGCCACGACTGGTTCACCGTGCTGACCTGCCAGATCGAATCGATTGAGCTGATGCAGTTGGTCGATCCGCACAGACGCGCTTTTTTCAGGGCGTCCGATGGCTGGGTCGGAGAGTGGTGGGTTCCCTGACGTCATCTTTTGCAGGGCCGCAGGTGAGGGGGCTCACAAATCCGACATTTTTGTCTTGCCTTGAAGGAATTCTTGAGTAGGGTCACCGCTACCGACGAAAGTCCGGGCAGATTTACACCCGATTGCGCCCGAAAGAGGCAGCGATCGAATGAAATGGGACGGTAGGGGAGAGCCGTCCCATTTTTTTGTCTGCAACCTTGTCCAAATCTTACCGGTCGGGGTTGTTCGCCCGCCAGAGCGTCCAGGCATCCGGCGAGTCCAGATCGGTCAGCGCATGATCAGACGGCAGGGCGACGCGGATCAGGCGTGTCCGGTTGGCGTGCACGATCGCGCGCGCGCCTTCGTCACCGCTCAGGGATTTGAACTCCGCTATCAGGTCCGCCGGAAAGATCACCGGATGTCCGGGCGTTCCGTCTGCACCGGTGGCCTGAACCAGGAATTCGCCGCTGGCATCCTCGAACGCCTGCAGCACCTGCCGCAGATCGTCTTCCGTGATGTCCGGCATGTCTGCGGGCAGGATCATCACACCTTCCGCTTCCTGCGACACCGCGCTTGCCGCGCGGCGCAATGAGGCGGACATGCCGTTGCGCGCATCGGGCACCGCGATCTGGGTCACGCCCAGACCGTGCAGCGCATCGGCTCGGGGATGGGTCAGATCGGGAAGGGTGACGATCACATCCTCACTCACCGCCAAGGCCCGCTCCGCCACGACGCGCAGCAGGGGCAGACCGTCGACCGGTTCCAGCAACTTGTCCCTGTCGCCCATCCGGCGACTGGCACCGGCGGCGGGAATCACGTGGGTTATCTGGGTCATGCCCCCAGTCTAACCGCGCATCTGCGCCCCGTCAGCGTCGTAAAGCGGGGTGCTGATCAGCGTGGCGTCACGCATCTCGCCGAGGATCTCGATCTGTGCCTTTTGCCCCTCGGTCGCATGGCTGCGCGGGATCAGGCCAAGGGCGATGGATTTGCCCGCGTGGTGCGAATAGCCGCCCGATGTGCAGAAGCCGCGCACGTCGCCGTCGATCCAGATCGGCTCGTAGGCATGCACATCGGCGTCGTTCACGGCGACCTCGAAGGCGCAGAGCACCCGGTCGGGTGGGTCCGCGCGTTCCGCCTCGGCGGCGGCCCGTCCGATGAAATCAGCGGGCTTTGACCACGCGATGAAGCGGTCCATCCCTGTTTCGGCTGGCGTGTAATCGGGCGAAAATTCGGACAGCCACGAGCCGAAGAACTTGTCGAGCCTGAGCGACATCATCGCGCGCATCCCGAAGGGCCGCATCCCGTGATCCTGCCCGGCACTCCAGAGCGCGTGCCAAAGCTGCCGCTGCGCGACCGGTTCACAGTAGATCTCGTAGCCCAGACCGCCGGTATAGCTGACCCTTTGCACAAGGCAGGGCGTCATGCCGATGGTCATGGGCCGCACATCCATGAACTTCAGACCCGTGGCATCGCGCGTCACCGCGTCCAGCACCTTGCGGGCGTTCGGCCCGGCGATCTGGAAGCCGGTCAGCTGGTCCGACACGTTGCGCACGGTCACACCCTCGGTCGCGTTCTGCTCGAACCAGCGCATGTGATAGGCCTGCGCGCCGTAGCTGGCGGTCAGTTGGAAATGTGTGTCCAAGAGACACGAGATGGTGAAATCCCCGATCAGCCGCCCCTTGTGCGACAGCATTGGCGTCAGCGACAACCGCCCCGGTTTCGGCACCCGGCCCGCCATGACCCGGTCCAGCCAGTCGCGGGCATTTGGGCCGGTGACCTCGTACTTGCCGAAGTTCTGAACCTCATTGATTCCAACGGCTTCTCGGACGGCCTTCACCTCGCGTGCGGTGGCGTCCCACGCGTTCGAACGGCGGAACGATGGGGTTTCATAGCGCGGTTCATCACCTTGGGCGAAGTAGTTCGGCACCTCCAGCCCGAACTGCGCTCCCCAGACCGCGCCCAGACGATCGAAGATGTCATACATCATCGTCGTGCGATTGGGCCGCGCGGCAGGCAGCTCTTCGTTAGGGTAGCTGACCGAAAACCTTTTCTGATAGTTTTCAATGACTTTCGGGAGGGTGTAGCCGGGGCTGATCCAATCGCCGAAGCGGGCCACGTCCATCGCCGACACGTCGCGTTCGCATTCTCCCTCGATCATCCACTGCGCCAGCATCAGGCCCACGCCACCCCCTTGGCTGAAGCCCGCCATGACACCGCAGGCCGACCAGTAGTTGCGAAGCCCCGGCACCGGGCCGACCAGCGGGTTGCCATCGGGGGCAAAGGTGAAGGGGCCGTGAATGACCGATTTGACGCCGGCACGCTCCAGAACCGGAAAGCGTTTGTAAGCGAATTCAATGCTTTCCTCGATCTTGTCAAAGTCATCCGGCAAGAGCTCGTGGCCAAAAGTCCACGGTGTGCCATTCACCGCCCAGGGACGACAAGGCTGTTCGTAGAACCCGATACACAGCCCGCGCCCCTCCTGCCGCAGATACGATTCTCCGGCCGGGTCCATCACATGCGGATGCTCGGTCTCGCGCTCGGAAATCTCGGGGGTCTCATCGGTGACGATATACTGGTGCTCCATCGGGTGCAGCGGCAGATAGACCCCCGCCATCGCGCCCACTTCGCGCGCCCAGAGACCACCCGCGTTGACCACATGTTCGGC
>NZ_JAIPUT010000025.1 GCF_020055635.1 Marivita sp.
ATTAAGGCGCGTAATGAAGTTTATGTAATTTAGTTTTGCGATCCGCCGGAAATCCGAGAGTCCGTCTTATGTATTTTGCCCGATTTTGTGTTGGAATAGTCTGCCTCGGTGGCAGTGACCAATGCTCCTGGTAAGATGAATCTGCCCGTAGAGTTAAAAACGGACTGATCCCCGTGGGTCGTCATCACGTCGATCCGTCCGCCGCGATGAGAAGTTTCAGATACCGCTTGCTTGCTGCGGGTGAGCGTGACCCTTATAATCAGCGCCATGGATAATGACGGCACCGAACCAGACCACGCACGAAGCCTTGAGGGGTTGATCGACAAGGCCGACATCTCGGGTGTCATCCACTCCTATTGCTATCATTTCGATCGGGCAGAGGACGACTCCGTATTGGCCCTCTTCACCGACGATGCCGTTGTCGATTACGGACCGGATGTTCCTACGTTGACGGGCCGAGCCGAAATCCATGAAATGGTGTCGCGCGGCTTGGCCGATTTTTTTGCGGCAACCAGTCATCATGTATCCAACATAATGGTTCATTTCGAGGCACCGGATCAGGCGACAAGCATCTGCTATCTATATGCGTGGCACAGGTATCAGGATGGCCGGCCGAATAGCGAATTATGGGGACAGTACCATCACGCGTTCCGTCGCGTCGGTGACGGATGGAAGATTTCCAGTCTCATTCTGCGTGCAGCAGGCTCAGATCTCTTTCACCGGGACAAGATGCACCCTATCGGACGTCGTTAAGGGCAAACGTAAGCCAGGCCTGCGTCACATCGGAAAAACGAAACTTACTAATTTCGCGACCGTGCGCAGGACAATAGAGAAGGGCGGCCGTTCGGGCCGCCCGTCCAGTTCTCGGGTATGGACACCGATTAATTACCGGCAATGAACGCTTCGAACCGGTCCTTGAATTCCGCCGCTTCGGGTTGGTCTGTCAGGATGATGTCCCAGCTTTTCTTGGCCGACTCCATGAACGGGGCAAGATCAGGCTCGAGTATTTCGACCCCGGCTTCCGCAGCGGTCTTCAGACCCTCATCGGCAAGACTGTCATGCGCGTCGATGCCGACTGCTATGGCGTCGGTTGCGGCGGTCTGAATCAACTCCTGGATATCTGCAGGTAGACCGTCCCACCATGTCTTGGACAGCACCATGACGGTGGTCGATTGGTGCGCTTTGGTCATTGTGTAAGTATTGACCGTTTCGTAGAACCCGTCAGCGACGATGGCATCCGGCGAGATCTCGAGAGCATCCACGACATTGTTCTGGATTGCCATGAACAACTCGCCGTAAGACATCGGTGTCGGCTGGGTGCCCATGGCTTTGTAGGCCTCGACGAACCCCGGCGTGGGAAGAACGCGGATCTTCAGACCCTGCATGTCCTCGATGGATTCCACCCGTGCAGGAGCCTTACTGGCTACCGACCTTTCATAGATCGACCCGAAGCCCAGACCGTACATTCCGTACTCGCCCAGGAGATCAAGCATTTCGCGACCCATGTCGCTTTGCAGAACTTCGTAGGCCTGCTGCTTGTCTTCGAAAAGATAAGGCAGGGACAGCACGCGATATGCCGGCACCACGGTTTCAAGTGTGGAACCACCAACAAAGCCGCCGGTGAGAATTCCGGTCCGCATCGACTGGATGGCGCGGGTTTCGTTGCCGGCCTGAGCGCAGCACTGGACCTCAACAGCGATCTGGCCCGCGGAGCGTTCCTCGACAAGCGATTTGAATTCGTTAAGCGTCACTTGGTATGGACTTTGATCGCTCAACACATGGGCCATGGTCATTGTGTAGTCCTGAGCCTGAGCGGCACCGGCCCCCACGAGCATCGCTGCGGCGAGGCCAAACGCGGTATGTCTGATAGTCATGTCAGTAATCTCCCTGTCGTTCTGATTAACGGAGCAAGGCGAGCGAAATGCCCGGGACGTAGGTGATGATCATCAGGTTGCCGAAGAGGACCATCAGGAACACCGCAAGCGGACGCATCAGTTGCTCCATACTGATGCGAGCGATCCCACAAGCGATGAAAAGATTGACTCCGACCGGAGGCGTTACCATGCCGACAGCGAGGTTCACGATCATAATCATTCCGAAATGAATCGGGTCGATCCCATAGCTCACGGCAATGGGAGACAGGATCGGACCGAGAATGACGATAGCAGCGAAGGTTTCCATGAACATCCCCACGACAAGCAGGAACACGTTCACCAGAAGCAGGAAATACAGTGGGTTTTCCGTCACGGTCGTCAACAGCATTCCAAGCTGCTGCGGCGCGCGCAAAAGATGCAGCGCAAAAGCGAACATCGCGGCGAAAGCGACAATGATCATCACCACCGACGAGGTGATGGCCGCACTTGCGAAAATGCGCGGGAGGTCCTTGAGCGATATCTCGCGGTAGACCCCGACGCTCAGGAACAGCGCATAAAAGACCGCCACAACCGCCGCCTCGGTCGCAGTGAAGATACCCCCGAAAATACCACCCAAGATGATGATGGGCATGAAGAGTGACAAGGACGCCTGCCAGAACGCGGCGGACACCTCGCGCAGCCATGGACCTGCTTGAAACGGCTGCCGCTCGCCATAGCCCATGATCCAAGAGACCAGGATGGCCGTTGTCATCAACGAGGTCCCTATCATCAGCCCCGGCAGAAAACCTGCAATGAACAGGTCAGTGATCGAAATCCCCGTGATGACCCCGTAGATTACCATCGCCACGGAAGGTGGGATGATGACACCCAACTCTCCCGACGCGGCCGTCGTCGCGGCACTGAATGGGCGCGGGTATTTCTGCTTTTCCATCTCGGGTATCAGCATCGACCCGATGGCAGCTGCCGTAGCTGCGGATGATCCGGAGATGGTGGCGAACAACATGGAGGTCATCACGACTGCGGCTGCCAATCCGCCGCGAACCCAACTGACCAACGCCTTGGCCAGATTGACAAGCCGCTTGGCGATGCCGCCGTGCTGCATCAGGCGACCCGCCAGTACGTATAGCGGCAAGGCCATGAGCGCAAAGCTGTCCAAGGCTTCGAAGATGACCTGAGGAATGGCAATGAACGGAATATTCTTGTCGATCAGCGTGGGAACAGCGGCCAGACCAAGCGACATGGCGATGGGCACGCTTGCGACAAACAGGACCAGAAGTGAAGCAACAAGAAGGATCACGTCAATCCTCCGGCGCGAAATCCGAGGCAAATCGGATATCGCGGCCTTCGATCAATGTTTCTGCGATCAGCGCCAATGAATTGAGAATCATCAGAACCATGCTGACCGGCATGGCCCAGTAGACCTTGTCTTTCGTGATGCCGAGAACCGGGCTGGTCTCTGATTTGCCGAGTTCAATGAAATCAACACCCGTTAAGAACAAAAGTCCGAAAAATGAGATGCACAGGATCATTACGGCAAAGCGTATCGGCACGCCCGTATGCGCGGGCAATTTGCGGACACCGAATTCAAGCGCGATCATTCGCGCGTGCCGCACACCCACGGCAGCCCCTAGGAATACCATCCAGATCAAGGTGTAGCGCGCCAGCTCCTCGGTCCAGGGTGCGGAAATGTTCACATTCAAGGCTGTAAGGACAAAGCGGACCAACACTTGAATCAAGACGGCCAAGGAAACAATGCAAAGCAATGCGGCGACAAGAGCCGTCACCACTACATTGATCTTGTCCATAATGGTCACGTAAATCCGCACCGGCTCTATCCCAACCGCAAGTTTTTCTGTGTCAGCGGCGAGGCGCCTTCGTGTACATCGACAAGCTTACGCATGTCGAAAATGTTCGCAAGACAAATTTTTGTTCGCTATGCGCACAATGCGAATTTTTTGAATTTCCGGCTCGGCCAAATCCAATTTCGTCAAGAGAATTCTCCGGTATTCCTGCTCAGATCCGCCGTTCAGGCGCCGATGCAGGCCAGTCGTCAGAGGGCGTTGCGCTTCAGTCTGCGACCAGCTTTTCCGCGAAATGACAAGCGGAGCGGGACTCGCCGACGGACCGCAGGACCGGGCGCTCGGACCTGCAGCGGTCTTGCGCGAGCGGGCAACGTGGGTGATAGGCACAGCCCTTGGGAGGGTTGATCGGATCGGGGATCTCACCGGTGGGCGGTTCGGTCTCCCGCCCGAACCCATCCAGCTTTGGTGCAGCTTCCAGAAGCATCTTTGTGTAGGGATGGCGCGGAGTGGTGAAAAGCGCATCCGGTGCCGCCTCTTCGACCAGACGACCAAGGTAAAGCACACCGATCCGATCCGCCATGTGACGCACGACGGTCAGATCGTGGCTGATGAACAGGAACGTCAGTCCAAGGTCTGTCTTGAGGTCGGACATCAGGTTCAGAACCTGCGCCTGAACGCTCACATCAAGGGCCGATGTCGGCTCGTCGCATACGATGAAGCGCGGGTTAGACGACAGGGCGCGTGCAATGCAAAGGCGTTGCCGTTGCCCACCCGAGAATTCGTGCGGATACTTGTCGGCATCTTCTGCGGACAACCCGACCTGTTCCAGCAAGCGTTCTGCAAGACCGGTCGTGTCACCACCCCGGGCGGCCACAGGTTCGGTGATGATGTTTCGCACGCGCCAACGGGGGTTGAGACTTGCATAAGGATCCTGAAACACCATCTGGATTCGCTCACGCGCCGCATCCATGGCCTTGGCGGATGTCTCGCGGGACAGGTCGACGCCCCCGATGGTGACTGACCCGTCGGTTGGGGTCAGCAATCCCACCATCATCTTGCCGATCGTGGATTTGCCCGATCCGCTTTCACCGACCAGTGCATAGGTCTCTTTAGCGGGAATATCGAAAGACACGTCCGACACGGCGGTGAGAATGCTCTTGGGCAAACGCTCCACCACGCGGTTCAGCCACGGTTTGGACACGTCGAACCTGCGCGTAAGATTGCGCACGGACACCATGGCAGGTTTGGTCGACATCAGGCGATATCCTTGGCTGTTTCTGTGGCACCGACCGGAAACCAGCATGCAGCCCGACCCTCGTCTGCTGCCAGTGTCGGGCCAAGGTCGCGACGGCAGGCCGTCTGCGCCCGATTGCAGCGCGGGTGAAAGGCGCATCCTTGGGGCAGCGCCCCTAGACGGGGCATGTTGCCAGGAATTTGACGCAAGCGGGTCTGGCCGAGTGACGCCAACGGGGCCGACCCCATCAGCCCCTCGGTATAGGGATGGCGCGGACGGGTCAGCACCTCGCGCACCGGACCCAGCTCGGCGGTGCGGCCGGCATACATGACGGCAACCTTGTCAGCGGTTTCGGCGATTACGCCCATATCATGGGTGACCAGCATCACCGCAGTGCCGCGGTCCCGGCACAGTCGCCGCAGGAGCGTGATGATCTGGGCTTGCACGCTGACATCAAGGGCGGTTGTCGGTTCGTCCGCAATCACCAGCGATGGCTCGGCACAGAGCGCCAGCGCGATGACAACCCGCTGGCGCATCCCGCCGGAAAACGCGTGCGGGTAACTGTCGATGCGTTCACGCGCACCGGGAATACCTACTTCCTCAAGCGCTTTCACAGCGCGCTCGCGCGCCTCGGATTGCGAGATCGGAAGGTGTTCGCGCATGGTTTCGATTAACTGTTCGCCCACGGTCAACAGCGGATTGAGGCTGGTCAACGGATCCTGAAACACCATGCCGATGCCGGTGCCTCGAATCTTGCGCATGTCTGATGGCGACAGGGTGTCGATGCGTCGCCCGTTCAGATACACCTCACCCGATACGATCTGAGCGGGACGGTCCAGAAGCCCGATCACCGCGTTGCCGGTCATGGATTTGCCCGCACCGGATTCCCCGACAACGCCAAGGATCTCTCCCCGTGCGATGTCAAAGCTGACATTGTCGACAGGGCGCAGAACAGCGTGACGGGTCTGGATCTCGACCACCAAGTTGCGGACGGACAGAACGGGTGTGTCGGTCATTTCAGCCTCGGGTTCAACGCATCACGCAGCCAGTCGCCCAGCAGGTTCACGCTGAGCGCCAACATCAGAAGGGTGACAGCGGGAAAGAACAGGATCCACCACTCCCCGGAGAACAGGAATCCCTGCCCAATGCGGATCAGCGTGCCAAGGCTGGGCTGTGTCGGGGGCGCACCGACGCCCAGAAAGGACAGTGTCGCTTCAGCGATGATGGCCAGTGCAAGCGATATTGTGGCGATTACAAGAACCGGCGACATTACGTTGGGCAGGATATGCCTCAGCATGATCGCACCCTTGCTACGGCCGATCAGGCGCGCGGCCTGCACATATTCCTTGTTCTTCTCGACCAGAGTGGCCCCACGCACGACGCGGGCGAACTGAACCCAGTCCGACAGGCCGATCGCGATGATCAGCACCCAGATTGCCATCTGGTCACGGTATTCCACCGGCGTGATGCCCTTGGCGATGCCAAAGATCAACATGGCGACCAGGATGGCGGGAAAGGTCAGCTGAACATCGGCGGCACGCATGATGATGGTTTCGGTCCAGCCACCAAGGTAGCCCGCCAGCAAGCCCAGAGTGACCCCCAACAGCATGGCGAACAGGACGGCAGCAAAGCCCACGAACAGCGAGATGCGCATGCCGAAAAGGATAGTCGAGAACACATCGCGGCCCTGATCGTCGGTGCCCAGCCAGAACACCTCGCCACTGAACATGTTGGGTTCCATCGGCGGGGTGAACCCGTTCATCAGATTGAGAGAGCCCGGATCGAACGGATCGTACGGCGCCACCAGCGGCGCAAAGACCGCGCCCAGAACCAGTGTCATCAGGACGAGGAAAGACACGATCGCAACCGGAGAGCGGCGGAATTTCCAAGCGAAATCCGACTGCCATGCCGATGTGAACCGTGACATGCGCGCTCGGGTAGCGGCAGGGGGTGGCGTGGTTTCGACCATGCTAGTGTCCCTTCGTGCCATCGACGCGCAGACGCGGGTCAATGGCGAAATAAAGCAGATCGACGATCAGATTGATGCCGACGAACATGACCGAAATCAGCATCAGATAAGCCGCCATTACCGGGATATCGACGAACTGGATCGCGTTGATGAACAAAAGGCCGACACCCGGCCACTGAAACACGGTTTCGGTGATGATCGCAAAAGCGATGATCGAGCCTAGTTGCAGGCCGGTAACAGTGATCACCGGCACCAGCGTATTCTTTAGTGCATGGCGGAAGTTGACCGACTTTTCACGCAATCCCCGCGCCCGGGCAAAGCGGATGTAATCCTGCCGCAGCACCTCGAGCATCTCGGATCGTACCAGACGCATGATCAACGTCATCTGGTATAGCCCCAATGTGATCGAGGGCAGGATAAGCGCCTTGAGCCCGCTTTGCGTCAGAAACCCGGTGGTCCACCACCCAAGGTCCACGGTGTCGCCGCGCCCGAAACTGGGCAGCATGTCCAACTCGACCGAAAACACCCAGATCAGCAGAATGCCGATCAGGAAGGTGGGTAACGAAACACCGACAAGTGAAAGTGTCATGATGACGTTCGACCCAATGCCATTGCGTCGGATCGCGGTGAAAACGCCGAACCCGATACCGAACAGCATCGCAAAGACACCCGACACAAAGGCCAGTTCCAGCGTCGCAGGAAGGCGTTCTGCGATGATCTGCGACACCTCGCGGCCCTGGCGGTAGGACAGACCGAAATTGCCTTGGAAAGCGTTGCCAAGGAACGTCCAGTACTGAACCACAATGGGCTGATCGAGACCCATTTGTTCGCGCAGCCGGTCGACATCTGCTTGCGTGCGTTCCTGTCCCAGCATGTTCTCGACCGGATCGCCGACAAAGCTGAACATCGCGAAGGCCACCAGCCCCACGATCAGCAATACCAGAACGGATTGGAAAACGCGCCTGAGAATGAAGGCAATCATGCGGCTCAGCTTTCAAAGAAGTCGTCAGAGTGCGCAGACAGGTGCCTGTCTGTACTTCGCCCGTCAAGGGGTGGGGGACGGCACGTCACCGTGCCCTCCCCGGGATCGCATCAGTCGACGGTGAAGTACTTCACCTTTACCTGATCGTCGGAATCCATTGCCGCACCGACTTTTCCATCCATCGCCCAGTTCAGAACCTGGTGGTGGATCGGCAGGTAAACCACGTCATCCTTCACGATCTGCCACATCTCCGCGACCATCGCGTCGCGCTTTTCAAGATCGACTTCCTGCGCGATCGCCTGGGTCATCTCGTCGATCTTGGCGTTGGAATAGCGCGTGCCGTTCCAAGTGCCGAAGAGTTCGCCCTTGGTGTGGTACAAGAAGTTAAAGATGTATTCGGAATCGTAGGACGGGATTCCCCAGCCCAGCATGTAGAAATCCGACTCAAGCCCGTTGACCAGCGGGAAATGCTGCGCCTTGGGAAGCGCCTCGAGATTCACCGTGACACCGATCTGCGCCAGCATCCCGACAGTGGCCTGGCAGATCGCCTCATCGTTGATGTAGCGGTCGTTCGGGCAGTTCAGCGTGATTGAGAAGCCGTCACCGTAACCTGCCTCTTCCATCAGCGCCTTGGCTGCGGCGACATCCCATTCCGGGTAGGAATCCAGTTCTTCCGTCCAACCCTGAACGAAGGGCGGGGCAATCATCCCAGCCGGCTGCGACTGGCCACGCATCACGACCTGCTGAATCGCTTCGCGATTGATCGCCATGTTCATCGCCTGCCGAACCTTGACGTCGGTCAGGGGGTTCTTGCCATCGACATTTCCGCCCAGCAGTTCGTCGCTGAGGTTCAGACCGAAAAAGATCACGCGGTTCTGCGGTGCGGTCAGCACCTTCTTCCCGTCAGTGGTCTTGATCCGTTCCAGATCCTGCACCGGCACGTCCTGAATGAAATCCACCTCACCCGAAAGAAGAGCCGCCATGCGGGTTGCCTGGTTCTGAATCGGGGTGAATTTGATATCGGTGAACTCCATCGGGAATTCATCCTTGCCCCAATAGTCCTCGTTGATCGTCATCACCGTCTTGACGTCGTTTTCGCGGCTGACGAGCTTGTAGGGTCCGGTGCCGTTCACGTTTTGCGAGGCAAAGGTTTCCTCGCCACCCTCGACATCTTGGACGTCGACGACATTGTTCACCTCGGCCCAGCCCTTGTCGATGACGAAGATGTTGGGCAGCGTCGCGGGAAGAATAGGGTTCGGACCGTTCGTGATGATGTTCACTTCGTAGTCGTTCACCGCTTCGACGGAGGCGACGGACGAGATGATGCCCTTCATGTCGCTTTCTTCAGAGAGCGCCCGCTCGAAGGAAAATACGACGTCCTCGGCGGTGAAATCCGCACCATCGTGGAATGTCACACCTTCGCGCAGCTTGAAATTCCAGACTTCCGGATTGTCGGGGCTGACCGACCATTCGGTTGCGAGCGCGGCTTGCAGATTACCGTCCGGTGCGCGCAGGATCAGCGGTTCCATCATCTGGTGCATCACCGCGATCGTCACACCTTCGTTCTGGGCATGCGGGTCCAGGGTCAGCGCATCCCCCGCGCGTGCCCATTTCAGCGTTTCGGCGCTGGCCGACGCGCCAAGAACCAGCGACATGGCCGTCGCCATCAACATCGTCTTTTTCATTGCGGAATACTCCCGGTTGGTTTGATTTTTTTGCCTACGGCTGCCGCAGGGTGAACTTTTGTGCGGCTGATAAAACGAAAAGCCGCCAGCCCATGCAAGTGTTACCCGCTTGACACGTGGCGTCAACGCGCGACGTGCAGCGTTCTTTCAAGCGATGACAGGATCTCCGGCCCGTCCCGCCGAAGGATCACGATCTCTTCGAGCCGGATGCCGAACCTGCCCGGAATGTAGATCCCGGGTTCGATCGAAAAGACCATGTTTTCGCGCAACTCCGTCTGGGAGGATGAGGTCAGATAGGGTGGTTCGTGTACCTCGAGACCCAAACCATGCCCGGTGCGATGAACAAAGTAGTCGCCATATCCGGCATCGGTGATCACTTCTCTAGCGGCATCATCGACAACATGTGCTGCCACCCCCGGACGCGCCGCCTCCATTGCCGCCAAAAGCGCGGCTTCGACAATGGCATGTACCTCTTCGTAGCCGTCCGGAGCATGACCGACTGCGGCCATCCTCGTCATGTCGCTCGGGTAGCCACCATATCCCGCGCCGATGTCGAAAACGATGCTGTCGCCTTCCTGGATCACGCGGTCACCGGTGGAATGGTGCGGGAATGCGCCATTGGGACCGCTGGCGCACAGTGCAAAGGCCACATCCGCACCCTGCTCGGCAAAGCTGTCGCGGATGGCAGAGGCCACCTGTTTCTCGGTCAGCCCCGGCTTCAATGCGGCAAACCCCGCTTGCATCGCTTTATCGTTGACCAGCGCAGACGCTTTGAGCGCTTCGTACTCGTCCGCATCCTTGATCATGCGCAATTTGCCAACGAGTTCCGATGCCAAGACGCGCTTTGCATCCGGCAGGACGTTGAGAAGCTCCAGCGAGAAATCGGTCCGCATGGTTTCGTCCAGGCAGATCGTCGTGACATCGCCGAATTTCCTGACAACCGCGGCCAGAACGGCCGACGGCCCATCTTCGTCACGCCAGGTTCGAAGAGGCAAACCGGCATTGGTCCCCGCCTGTTCGGCATTGACGGAGGGCACCACGAAAACGGCCTCTTGCTGACCGATCAGAGCCAAAGTCAGCCGCTCGTCCGGGTGAGGATGCCAATCGAGTGCCCATTGCATATGCGCCGCCGGGCCAAGCGCCACGAGGTCGATGCCCTGCGCAGACATTTCAGAGCGGATCGCGTCAAGTTTCCGGTTCAGTTCTGTCATTCGTCACATCCTTTGTTGCGTAGGCTCAGGGCACGCGCGGTTCGGCATCAGGTCTCAGCGGGCTTTCATAAGGTTCTTTGGCAAGCCGTGCCTTGAAATCCGCCTTGGCCTCGGCAAGGTGGCGGGGATCCGTCAAAAGATCCACAGCCGTCCCGGCGATAGCTTTCGACACCTGCACCATTGCCTTGTGCGCAGCGTCGCTTTTTCCCTGCGCCACAACCTGCCATGTGTGCAAAGGCGTCCCGATGGCCATGGTGCCACCACTTACCTGAGCGAACGGCACGGTCCAGCTGATGTCACCAAGATCCGTGGAGCCCAGCATGGGCACGCCTCGTGTCTCGTAGGGCACGACGAAATCGCAAAGCGGGGCATCTATCCGCTCCAGCCCTGCCGCTTGGTAGGTGGCGTCGATGTCCGCATCAGACAACGTGCCCTGGATTTGACGCGCAAAGGCGCGGTCCTCGTCGGAAAACTGCGCCGAGCCCACGCGCTCGAAGTGCTTTTGCATCAGCTTGTAAAGCGGCGGGTTGTCCAACATCTCAGACATGGCTGAAATGAAGTGCGATCGCATCGTCGTTCCGGACATCAGCGCTGCACCTTCTGCGACCTTTGTCACGCGTTCCAGCACCGACTGCATGTCTTTGCGCTTCAGCGACCGAACGGAATACCGCACAGTTGCGCGTTCCTGCACCACATTGGGCGCCTGGCCACCGGAATCGAGAACGGCATAGTGAATCCGGGCATCCTGCGGAACGTGTTCGCGCAGATAGTTCACGCCGACACTCATCAATTCGACGGCATCGAGTGCGCTGCGGCCCAGATGCGGCGACACGGCGGCATGGGATGTCCGTCCCTGGAAGTGAAAGTCGATCATCGCGACTGCCAGGGTCAGGGGCGGAATGATGCCGTTAAAGCTCATCGGGTGCCAAGACAGCGCGGCATCGACATCGTCGAACACCCCTTCGCGCACCATGAAGGTTTTGGCCGCCCCACCCTCTTCTGCCGGACAACCGTAATACCGCACGGTTCCAGGCAGATTGTTGGCCGCCAGGAAATCCTTGACCGCAGTTGCGGCCATCATTGCGCCCGCCCCCAGAAGGTTGTGCCCGCAGCCATGCCCGCTGCCACCCTCTTCGACCGGATCAAATTCCACAGATCCGGCAATCTGGCTCAGGCCCGGCAAGGCGTCGTACTCACCAAGAATCGCGATCACGGGACCACCCTGACCCGCCTCTCCCATGACTGCTGTGTCTATTCCGGCCAGCCCCGTTTCGACACGGAAGCCCTCGGCTTCCAAGAGCGCGCGATGCGCCTCGGCCGAGCGGTGTTCCTTGTAGAGAAGCTCGGGCGTTTCCCAAACGCTGTCAGCCAATTCGATGAACCGCGTCTTCTTGGTTTCGATCATGTCCCAAAGGGGGTCGTCATTCCGCATGGAAGCCTTCCTAAATCGCCGGCCAGGCGAAAGCAGTTTCACTGAGCGAACAGTTGTTCACAAAACGCACTGTTGTCAACCGATTGCCAGTTCCGCGACCAGCTCTGCTGTGGTGACCTGGCGACAATAGCCACGGATCGCCTGCAACGAGGCCACCTGACGCTCTGGCGTATAGGTGGCACAGGCGTCGGCGACCAATGTCACGAGATACCCCAAGTCACAGGCATCGCGCACCGCGCTTTCGACGCATTGATCGGTCAGGACGCCCGAGATCACAAGCTGGGCAACACCAAGATTGCGCAACACGTAGTCGATATGCGTCGACACGAACACAGATGAGGATGACTTGGGCAGAACGATCTCGTCACCCTGCGGCGCAATGCCGTCGATCAACTTGGCGTCGAACGACCCTTTCGGCACGTTGAAGCCGGTAATCTTGTAATCCAGGCTGCGGTCGCGCCCATCCAGCGTCAGGCTTTCAATGGTCGTATACATCACTTCCATCCCTGCCTGCCGCCCGGCGCGTTGCAAGGCCTGCATGTTGGGCAGAATCTCGCGGTTGAAGCGCGCGATGAAGGGCAGATATGTGTCCCTGCGGTCGTTTTCGCTGGCTTGACGAACCTCGCTCCCCTCGGGATGCAGGCAAAAGTTCTGAACGTCGATGAACAGCAGCGCGGCGCGATCCGGTTGCACGGCGATGTCACGGCTGGTGGTCGACAGAAAGGGCGCAGTCATCGGGTAAACTCCTTCAATGCAGTGGCGAGTGCAGTGCAGATCCGCGCGACGCCAGATGCATCGGCAATCAGGTCATTGCGGATCTCGACCAACGCGTGTGGAACGCCGTTGGCTTCGGCATGAACCGGGATGGTATAATCCGACGCGTCGTCGATATCATAGGGCGTATTCGCGTCGACCGGCCCATCCACAAGTTCGGGCAGGCGCTGCATCAGGTGTCGGAAGAGTGGGTTGTCATCGCGCGCCAGGATCCCTATCTCGACGCGCCGTGGCGCCGCGTCACCCCGACGATGCGGGGTAAAGCTGTGCACACTGACCAGCGCCGACCGCCCCGGAACCATCGCGGCCAGTGTAGCGTGAAACGGTTGGTGGATCTCGTCCCAGCGCGCGGTCACATCCGGATCCGTCAGCCCCGCGTTGCCGGGAACAGTCCGCGTATCCGAGCGGTCCGGCACCAGGTCCGGGGCGTTTCGCGGACGATTGCAATCAATGACCAGCCGAGAGTACCGCTGTGCCACATAGGTCGCCCCGAGCTTTTCTGAAAGCGCCCTGGTCACCTCCAACGCACCGGGATCCCATCCGATATGGTCCAACAGGTCTTCCCGCGCCAATCCAAGATTTCCCAGCTGCCGAGGGATCGTGGTTCCGGCGTGTTCGCAACTCAACAACATGCCTGCACCGTCTGGACCACCTCCACGAAGAATCGGATCCGGGTCGGTTGAGTGCAGAAGCATGATGTCCCTCTCTTGCAATGCGAGAACAGATGTTCACAATCAGGGCAGATCGACAAGACGCCATTTTCATTGGAGAACTCAATGTCCGAACCCCTTGTGATGGCCTGCTTGAGCGATGTTGCAGGACTGGTGCGCGGCAAAGGCTTCGCCTTGGCAGATCTGGACAAACGATGCCGGTCAGGCATCGGCTGGACACCAACCAATGTGCAGATCACCTGCTTTGATGGGATTGCACCGTCACCTTTCGGATCCGAAGGCGACGTGATCCTCTGGCCGGACGCGGACGCCTTGTTCGAAGCCGACATCCCCGGCGCGCCAACATTGCGGATGGTCCTTGGGGATGTGACCGACCGAACTGGCGCTGCTTGGACGTGCTGCCTGCGCTCTCACCTGCGCGCGGCCATCGAGCGCCTGGAAGCGGCAAGCGGGCTCGAAGCGCGGATCGCGTTCGAGCATGAGTTCATGTTGATCGGGCAGGGCGCCGGACCGGCCTTTTCGCTCTCGGGGTTTTACGGCGTCCAGGACTTCTCTCAGGCACTGATCGCCGCCTTGAAAAACGCCGGAATGGAGCCGGATAGTCTCCTGCGGGAATACGGGCCATCGCAGTTCGAAGTCACGCTTGCCCCCAAACCTGCGCTTCGGGCCGCGGATGAGGCCATAGCGCTGCGGGAAATCACCCGGGCCGTCGCAAGTTCCTTTGGATACCGGGCAAGCTTTGCACCAATTCTGGATGCCGACAGCGTGGGCAACGGGGTGCATGTTCACCTGAGCCTTTGGGATCGGCAGGGACAACCCCGAATGTTTGATCCCGACGGTATCGCCGGTTTGTCGCAGGAAGCTGGCGCGGCGGCCGCGGGAATTCTGCGGCACATGCCGGATTTCGCGGCACTGTCCGCACCCTCTGCGGTCAGCTTCATCAGGTTGCAACCGCATCGCTGGAGCGCGGCATTCGCCAATCTGGCGATCCAGGACCGTGAAGCGGGATTGCGGATTTGCCCGGTCAACACAACTGATCCGGACCGCGTGGCACAGCAATATCACTACGAATATCGGGCTGCGGATGCCGCTGCCTCCCCCTGGCTTTTACTCGCAAGCTTGCTCCATGCAGCGGCCTCGGGCGTCGAAGAAAGCCTGACATGTCCAAGCCCAAGTTCCGGCGATCTTTCCCTGCTCTCCGAGGACGAGCTTGCAGCGACAGGAATATCCCCCCTGCCCCGCACCCCCGAAGCCGCGCTGGAGCGCCTCGAGTCGTCCCAGGTGCTGTCAGGCTGGTTTCCCGATGGGTTCATCCAGATCTATATCGACCACAAGCGGCATGAGTTTGCGGCATCGCAGGTTCAGAGCCCGGAAGAAGCGATGCAAAGCTACGCATCGATTTACTGATGCGCGGCGTGTCGGGTGAATCACTTGATCTTGCACGCTCTGCGGTCAATAGTTCGGCATACGAACAAGGAGGACGAAAATGACTGCTTCCAGATTGCTTCACCAGATGGCCGCCTCGAACCCGTTGCGATCCGGCCCCAATCGACGCCATGTGCTGGGCGGGTTGGCCGCCAGCGTTGCCGCTTCTGCCGGCCTTCCGAAAATGGCACGTGCGCAGGACGATGCGCTGGCCTTGCTGACATGGGACGCCTATGCCGACCCGCGCCTGCTCGACATGTGGCGCGAACAGACAGGCACACCAATCCGCTACGAGATCCACATCTCGGACCCGACATCGGTCAATCGTCTGCGCGCGGGCGAAACCAATGTCTGGGATTTCGTCAACCTCAACAATCCCTGGGCGCGGGAAATCCTGTGGCCTGAAAACCTGATCTACGACCTGCCTCGCGACCGGTTCGAGCCGCTCTACGCGCAGATGTTCGAAAAATTCGCGATGCCTTATGACTGGGCGCTTTCGAAGGACGGAAACAACCTGCTGGGTGTGGTTCAGCGGTTTGAAACTTTCGATTTCGTGGTCAATTCCGACGTAATCTCGCCGGAAATGGCCAAGGACGAAGGCTGGGATCTGTTCAACAACCCCGATTTCGCCAACCGTTACGGCATTCTGGCTTATGAGGATTGGAACGTCATGGACATCTGCATGGGCGCAGGTATCCATCCCTTCAAACCCAAGACCGAGGCCGATTTCGCCAAATTCGAGGAAACCGCGCGGCGCTGGATCAACAATGCTCGTCTGATCACTACGGATTTCGTACAGCTCAACCTCGCCATGCTGAACGGCGAGATCGACCTTTATTTCACCGGCGGCACGTACACGGCCTCTTCCGCGCGGGCCGAGGGCGCAACCAACATCTACGCGATCACGCCGAATTCCGGCCCGGCCGACGGCAAGGGCGGGATAAACTGGATCGAGCTCAACTCAGCCGTTGCCAATCCGAACCGCAAGGAAGCCGCCTTCGATTTCCTCGAATGGATAGCCACCCCTGACGCAGCCGAAATCATCGCCCGTGGCAACGGCAATCTTCAGCCGGTCAGCCAGATGGCCCAAGACGAAGTGCTTTCGCGCTTCAGTGCCGACGAATTGGACGCCATCCAGTGGGATGAATTCGACCAACGCATCGCCAACGCAGTCGAGTTTGACATCGTCCCCGACTACGATCGGCTCTACGACATCTACTCGGCTGCCATTCGTGATCGCGGCTGATCCACGGATGACAAGGACCGCCGAACCGGCGCAGAGACAAACCGCGCTCAGCCTGATCGGGCTGAGCCGCCACTTCGGGACGTTCAAGGCTCTGGACTCGATCTCTCTGGAGATCGAGGAAGGAGAGTTCTTCACCATTGTCGGCCCGTCCGGGTCCGGCAAAACCACGATGTTGCGCATCCTCGCCGGCCTGGATCAGCCAACCCAAGGCAGCCTGCTGCTGCGCGGCACCGACATCACCCGCATGCCTGCGAACCAGCGTCCAACAGCGATGGTGTTTCAGTCTCTGGCCCTCTTCGATCATCGCAGCGTCGGCGAAAACGTGGAATTCGCGCTCAAGATGCGCGGGATGCCCAAGCCGGAGCGTCGCGAGCAGGCGTTCGAACTGCTGGATCTCGTCCATCTGGGTCGCGACTATTACAACCGTGCCGTTACGCAATGTTCCGGCGGCGAACGACAGCGGGTCGCGCTGGCCCGGGCGCTGGCCTCGGACCCTGAAATCCTCTTTTTCGACGAACCGCTTTCAGCGCTCGACTATCGCCTGCGCAAGACACTCGAGGTGGAACTGCGCGAATTGCAGCGACGCACCGGTCGGACCTTTGTCTACATCACCCATAGCCTGGAAGAGGCGATGGTCATGTCGGACCGCATCGGCATCATGCGCGAAGGCAAATTGGTGCAGATCGGGACGCCGGCAGAGATCTACGGCCAGCCCAAGGACCGCTTTGTCGCCCGCTTCATGGGCGAGGTGAACATCTTCGAAGTCTCGGACCATCGGCTTGTCGATTTCGAAGCTTCTGTTTCAACCGTGAAAGACGGCTTCCTGATCGTGCGGCCCGAAATGCTGCACCCCGTCGATGCCGAGGATCCGGGACTACATTTCGAAGCCACCATTGCCGAGGTTTTCCGTCTTGGTTCTCGCGTTCAGCTTCACCTGGAGACCGTTGCTGGTCTGCTGGTGTCCGAACAGCCAGCCTCCTGTCAACTCAAGCCGAACGATGCTGTTCGCTTCGGGTTCGACCCCGATCAGACACATAGCGTGCCCGAATGACCCAACAGAAGCTTGGCCTCCTTTTCATGGCTCCGGTTGCCGCCTTTTTGTTGATCGGGTTCGTGTCTCCGATCCTGATTGTCGGCTGGTACAGCCTGATGGAGCCACGCAGTTTCGATCTGAACACGGTATTCACGATTGCCAATTACCGATCCGCCTTTTCCGATGGTTACGGTCCGCCGTTCTTCTGGTCGCTGAGCTTCGCAGCGGTGACAACACTCACCTGCCTTGTTCTGGCTTGGCCGACGGCAAAACTCTTGCACCGGTTTGCCGGGCGTGGAGCGGCTGTCATCACCGCGTTGATCGCGGTTCCGATCTTCATTTCCGAAAGCGTGCGCTTGTTTGGGATGTCGCTCTTTCTCATGCCGGGCGGTGGTATCCTTGCCGGTTCCATGCGCGCGTTGTTCGACCTCTCCATCGGCAGCGTGCTCAACACCAAGCTGGCCGTCTACCTGGGTCTCGTCTACGTGCATTTTCCCTTTGTCCTCTTCCCGGCGCTTCTGGGTGTGGCTCTGATCCCGCAGGACCGGATCGACGCCGCCCGAGATCTGGGTGCGTCCCGCTGGCAGGTGCTGCGAGAGGTGGAACTGCCACTGGCGTTGCCCGGCCTCGTCATCGGCGCGCTCCTCACATTCGTTCTCTGCATCGGGGCTAATGCCGAGGCGGCCATTCTGGGGGGCCAGACCGTTACCGTGCTCACGCGCGCCGTCGAACAACGGTTCTCCTATGCGCAGGATTGGCCCATGGGCGCCGCGCTGACAATGCTGGTGATCGCGATGACGGCGGTGTTCGTGTTCCCGGCCCTGTCGCGGCTCGATCTAAACCGGCTGATCCGCAGATGACCCGAGCATGGAAATATGTCGGAGCGATCTGGCTGGCGCTTGTGGTTGTACTTCTTTACCTGCCGATCCTCTCGGTCGGCCTCGCAAGTTTGGCCAACACCCGATACATGCGCTTTCCGCATCGCAACTGGTCCATCGGCGCTTATACCGACGCGCTCTCGCAGCATGAAACTCTGGTTCTGCACCTGACATCTCTCAAGGTGGCTTTGCTGGTGACCGTGCTTTCCGTCATTCTGGCAACTCTTGGGGCGATGGCCTTTGCCCGCTATGACTGGCGGGGCCGGTCGGCCTTTCAGAAAGTCGTCGTGCTGCCGATTTTTTTTCCGCAGCCGGTCTTGGGCTTAGCGCTCTTGTTGTTTTTCTCGGCACTCGGATTCACACCCACATGGAAGACGGCCGTCTTTGCTCATATGGTCTGGGTTCTTCCCATCGTGACTCTTGTGATTTCGATCCGGCTCTTCGGTTATGATCCGGCCCAAGAGGACGCTGCACGCGATTTGGGAGCGTCGCGCTGGCAGGTGCTGCGCGAAGTCACCCTGCCCTACCTGTCACCAGGCCTGATTTCGGGGGGGCTGTTCGCGTTCCTGTTGTCGTGGTCGAACTTGCCTTTGTCGATCTTTACCACCGGCGCGGACACAACGCTTCCCGAATGGCTGTTCAGCCGCGTCGCCACGAACTATGCGCCTGTCGTTTCCGCCATCGCGGTGATTGCAACGCTAGCGTCGGTGCTGTTGGGATGTGTCGTCATCCTGATCCTGCGCCTGATCGATACCCACGGAATCAAGGGGGACGGGGATCATGGCTGACGTTCCTCCGCAGGATTGGCCAGAAGAGTTCTGGCGCGACAAGGTCAACCGGGTGCGCGCGGGGCGCCGACTTGCCCCGGTTTTTTGGCCCGAAGGCGGAAAAGCCGCGCTCGCGCTGTCATTCGATTGTGACCACGAAACCTTTGAAATGGGTGGCGGTCGCCATGCCGTCGGTCGCTTGGGTTGGGGAGAATTCGGCCGCCGTGTCGGGGTGCCGCGCATCCTCGACACATTGCGCCAGCATGATGCCCAAGCGTCCTTTTTCATTCCTGCCGTTTCTGCCCTGATCGATCCGGACGAACCACGCCGAATTGTGGATGCCGGCCACGAGATCGGTGTACACGGCTGGATTCACGAGGCGAACGCAACCCTGACCAACACGCAGGAGCGCGATCTGCTTCACCGGTCGCGCGACACGCTGGAGAAATTGAGTGGACAACGCCCCGTGGGTCATCGCGCCGCCCATTGGGATCTGAGCGATCACACCATCCCGCTGGTGGCCGAAGCCGGGTTCGACTACGACAGTTCGATGATGGCCGACGACAGTTGTTACGAACTGATCAGCGAGGGCACTCCGACCGGCCTTGTCGAAGTGCCTGTGGACTGGGTCCGCGACGACGCGGTCTATCTCTTGTTTAATCGGGTGCCACCGACCCGCCCTTCCCTGAGCGCCGATGATGTTCTGAAGGTCTTCCTGCGCGAATTCGACGCCGCGTTCGACGAAGGTGGATTGTGCCAACTCGTCATGCATCCTTTCGTGATCGGATATCGTTCGCGCATCTGGATACTTGATGAACTCTTGCGCCATGCGCGTTCCCGTGGCGACGTGTTCATCGGTACCCATGCCGCCGTGGCGGCCCACGCCAAGCTGAATGGATAGGCCATGTCGAACACCGCACTTGCCCGTTTTGATCTTGCTTTGGCTCAGGCCGAGACGCCCGATCATGCCTACAAGGCTCTGAACGATCTGGTCGATGACACCGTCGGCGCAAAGCTGTTCACGATCATGTCCGTCAATATGGACGCCATGCTTGCGCGCCGCGCCTACAGCTCCGATGCCGCGAATTACCCGACCTCGGGCACGAAAGAGATCACGATAAACCGCTGGTTCGATCACGTGCACGGAAAGGGCCAAACCTTTGTTGCCAATACCTTGAACGAAATCGACACTGTGTTTCCCGATGCCGAACTGATCGGACGGCTGGGCTGCGGGTCGGTGATCAACCTACCGGTGACGCAGGACGGGCACCTTGTCGCCACGATGAACATACTGCACGAAGAGCAGTATTATACCGCCGCGCGGGTATCCTATTGCAACGAACATCTTTCAGACCCAGCGCATCGGGCTGTCCAGGCAGCACGACGGCTAGGCAGCTAGGTTGCGGTCCGGTCCTCGAAAAGGTCGATGGTTCCGGTCCAGAGCGCGCGCACGGGTGCTTTAGTCCGATTGGCCCATCCATGGGGGCGGCTCGCATCATAATGCGCGCTGTCACATTCTGCCAAGGTCAGGATTTCGTCTTCCAGCGTAATATCCAACACGCCGGTTAGAACAAAGATCGTTTCTTCGCCGGCATGGGTGACGATGTCGGATTGATACCCCGGCTCGAGCGTCATGATGAAAGACGACAATTCGCTCCCCGGGAAGGTAGCCCCCAGCCGCTCGTACCGCAGTTGCGAAGAGCCGACGACGAATTGAGGCCGGTTTCTGGCCCGACTGACGCAGTCTGTGGGTTGTGGCCTTGTAATCAGGAATTCCATGCCGACACCCAGCGCCTTCGAAATGGCCGCGAGCGTGGTGAGTGTCGGCACCGCCTTGTCGCGTTCTATGAGACTGAGATAGCCAATCGAAATGCCTGCGACCTCGGCCACATCCTGCAAAGTCAGTTCCAGCTTTTGCCGCCGGACACGGATGGTCTTTCCGATCAACAACCCATTCGCTCCGGTGATATCGTCCAAACTCACATGCCCATCCCTCTGGTTGCCTCCTGCAAAGCAGCAAGATCACGATCACCTGCACCAAGGCTGGCATCATATAGCTCCTGCGAATAGGGTTCGGCAAATGTTCCAGTGCGCAAGGCCGAAACCCCGGCCTCTTCGACAAGGCGCCCGTGGCGCAGGACACCCAGTCGGTCACACAGGAAACTGACAACCGGAAGCGAATGTGTGACCAGAACATAGGTCAGATTGCGTTCCTCTCGTATGCGAACCAGAAGGTTCAGGATCTCGGCCTGAACGCTCACATCAAGGGCAGATGTCGGTTCGTCCAGCAAAAGAAGCCTTGGTTCCAGCATCAAGGCCCGCGCAATGGCGACGCGCTGACGCTGACCACCAGAAAGTTGGTGCGGGAACCGGAAGCGGAAGCGCGGGTCAAGGCCCACATCCTGCATCATCTGTACAACGCGTTCGGCTCGATCCCGGATGCCGTGCACCTTGAGCGGCTCCAAGAGGGTGGCGTCCACCGTCCGGCGCGGGTGCAGCGACGCGTAGGGGTCCTGAAAGATCATCTGGCAATGACGCGCAAAGGCAAGGTCGATGCGCCCCTGCCGCGGCATGCCGTCCACCTCGATCTTTCCGCGCCAGTCGCGGACCATGCCGACGACGGACCGCAGGATCGTGGATTTCCCGGATCCGCTTTCCCCGACGAGCGCATAGCTTTCGCCGGGCTTTGCCGAAAAAGACACGTCCTTGACCACGTCGGTGCGCCCATAGCGCACAAAAAGATGGTCGATGCTCAGGGCCGGGGTCATTGGTCGTATTCCATGTCGCGGTCCATCACCGGAAGCACCTTGCGGGTTTCGTCCATCCGGGGCACGGCCGCCAGAAGTCCCTTCGTATAGGGGTGCGTCGCCGCGTGGAGTTGGCCGGCCTCGAGCTCTTCGACGACGCGTCCGCGATGCATGACCAGCACCCGGTCGCAATAGCGGGCCACCAGCTCCAGGTCATGACTGATCAGGATCAGCGCCATCCCATTGCCGACAATCATCGTGTCGATCAGGTCAAGCACCTGTGCCTGCACGCTGACATCCAGCGCCGAGGTCGGCTCGTCCGCGATCAGGACATCGGGCTGCGGAATAAGCATCATCGCGATCATCACCCGCTGACCCATGCCGCCAGACACTTCGTGCGGATAAAGCTTCATCACCCGGTCGGGGTCGTCAATGCGCACCTGATCCAACATGGCGCGTACCCGGGTCTTCACCTCGGTGCGGGGCAGGTTTTCATGCACCCGCAGCGCCTCGGCGATCTGGGTGCCAATGGTCATGACCGGGTTCAGCGAAAACTTGGGATCTTGCATCACCATCGAAATCCGCGCACCACGAATGTTGCGCATCTGCTTCTCGCTAAGCGCGTTCAGGTCGATCCCGTCGAAGATAAGCCTGTCCGTTTCAACCTTCGCAGGATGCTTGAGCAGGCGCAGCAGCGACCGCCCGGTCAGCGACTTGCCAGATCCGCTTTCGCCCACAATCCCCAACCGTTCGCGGCCAAGGTCGAACGACACGCCATGCACCACCTGTACCGGTCCGCGCGGTCCGGGAAAGGTCACGCGCAGGTTGCGCAGCTGCAAAAGAGGCTCAGTCATCGCCCGTCCCTCTGCCGCGGGTCGAGCACGTCGCGCAGCCCGTCCCCCAGAAAGCAGAAGCCCAAACTGACGATGATGATGGCAAAGCCGGGCATCGTGGCGACCCACCACTGATCAAGGATGAACGACCGCCCGCGCGAGATCATCGCGCCCCATTCCGGCAAGGGGGGCTGTGCGCCAAGCCCCAGGAACCCGAGCCCCGCGGCCGTCAGAATGATACCTGCCATGTCGAGCGTGACCCGAATGATGGTCGAGGACATGCAAAGCGGCAGCACATGAACCCCGATCACCCGCAGATGCGACGCGCCCTGCAACTGTACCGCCGCGATGAATTCCGAATTGCGAAATGTCAGCGTTTCCGCCCGCGCGATCCTTGCATAGGCGGGCCAGGCGGTGATGGCGATCGCGATGATGGCGTTTTGCAGGCCTGCGCCCAATGCCGCAACAAAGGCCAGAGCCATGATGAGTTTCGGCAGCGACAGGAAAACATCGGTGATCGCCATCAGGACACGGTCGGTCCAGCCGCCGAAATACCCCGCCACCGCGCCGATGATCAGCCCGATCGGCGCCGAGATCACCGCGACCATGACAACGATCAGCAACGTGATCCGCGCACCGTACAGGATACGGCTCAGAATATCGCGACCCAACTCATCGGTGCCCAGCCAGTGTTCCGCGCTTGGCGGCATCAACCGCATAGACAGGTTTTGTCCGACAGGGGTGTAGGGTGCCAGCACCGGCGCGAAAATTGCCACCACGATCAGCGTCCCAACGATCAACGCGCCAAGCACCGCCAGTGGGTTGCGGGCAAAGCTGCGCCAGATGGCATAGGCTTGTGCCGCTTGCGCTTGCCAGCGCGACGTCGGTGCATCCGCAGTCAGCCACAGTTTCAGCGGGGTCATGGCTCAGCGGCTCCTTGGATCGAGGATGCGATAGAGCACATCCGAGGTGCGGTTGATAACGATGAAGACCGTCCCGATCAGGATGGTCGCCCCCAGCACCGCGTTCATGTCGGCGGTCAGCAGCGCGGTGGTCAGATAATTGCCGATGCCCGGCCACGAGAACACGATCTCGATCATCACCGACCCTTCCAGCAACACGGCATAAGACAGGCCGATCACCGTTACCAGTTGCACTCGGATCGGGTAGAAGGCGTGTTTCCAGATCACCGCCCGTTCGCTCACTCCCTTGACACGTGCGGTCGTCACGAATTCTTGGTCCAACTGGTCCAGCATGAAAGATCGCGTCATCCGCGCGATATAGGCAAGACTGAAGAACCCCAGGATCGAGGACGGCAGGATCAGGTGCGACAGCGCATTTAGAAAGATCTGCATGTCCCCTGCCAACAGTGCGTCAAGCGTCAAAATCCCCGTGACCGTCGGAACAAGACCATCATAGAAGATGTCGAGTCGCCCTGGCCCCGCCACCCAACCGAGGCCTGCATAGAAGACGGCCAACCCGACCAGCCCCATCCAGAACGCGGGAACGGCGTATCCCAAGAGGCCCAGAACGCGGATCAGCTGATCGATCCAGCTTCCTGCCTTGGCGGCGGCAATGACGCCCATCGGCACACCCAGCACGACGCCGATCACTATCCCGAACGTCGCCATCTCGAAAGTCGCAGGGAAGAACCGGACAAGATCTTCGACAACAGGCCGCCCCGTCGATAGCGACATTCCGAAATTGCCGGTCAGCACATCGCGGACATACAGCGCAAATTGTGTAATCAGGGGTTTGTCCAAGCCCATTTGCCGGAAGGTCGCATCATAGACCTCTTGTGATGCCCTGTCGCCGACCACTGCCACAACCGGGTCGATGGGCACGATTCGTCCGATAAAAAACGTGATGGTCAGAAGACCCAGGAAGGTCATCGCCGTGACCAGAACGAACCGTCCGACCGTGCCCAAACCAGAGACAAGGCGTGGGGCACGTTCGGAATCGGGGAAAGGCGACAAAGCTGACACGTTGATCGGCCTCAATATCTGGCGTTTGTACGTATTACGAACAAAAGTTCTTTAAATGTAAAGGCGCCTTTGCTTATACTAAAATTGTTTTACTGCTGGATTTGACGAGTCTGGCAGAAACCCCGGGCCGGAACAACAGAGTCCCGCCGGGCCATCAGGTTCACAGGAGGTTCACCCGATGAACATACTCACCCGATCCATTGCGGCGGCATGCCTTGCCCTGCCGTTTGCAGGGGGCGCAGCTGTCGCTGAGACACCCCCCAACGTCCTGGTCGTGGCACAGAACATCGACGATATCGTCGCCATCGACCCGGCCCAGGCTTATGAATTCACATCCAGCGAGATCGCAACCAACGTCTATGACCGGTTGGTGCAGTATGACGCAGACGATACAACCAAACTGGTGGGCGGGCTGGCCGAAAGCTGGGACATGGACGCCGATGCCAAGACGTTGACCTTCACGCTGCGCGACGGTGTTACCTTCCATTCGGGCAATCCCGTTCGCCCCGAAGATGTGATTTTTTCGTTCAAGCGTGTGATCGAGTTGAACAAGAACCCCGCCTTCATTCTTGCGCAGCTTGGCTGGACCCCCGAAAACTTCGACGACATGGTCACGGGCGACGGCAATACCGTCACGGTAAGATACTCCGGCGATTTTTCTCCGGCTTTCGTGATGAACGTGCTTGCTGCCCGCCCCGCCTCGATCGTGGACCGCGAACTTGTCATGCAGAACGAAGTCGACGGCGATTGGGGCAATGCGTGGCTCAATCAGAACACCGCCGGATCCGGTCCATTCATGCTCGACACATACAGGTCTTCTGAACTGCTGCGCCTGTCCGCAAACAAGGACTACCACAAGGGTGCGCCCAAACTTGACTCCATCATCATCCGTCATGTCGCCGAAGCCGCGACCCAGCAGCTTTTGTTGCAACAGGGCGACGTGGACATCGCGCGCAACATGACACCCGAACAGGTGGCCAGCCTGCCTGAGGACGGATTCAAGATCGGCACCTATCCGCAGGCGACGGTTCATTTCATCTCGTACAACCTCAAGACGCCAGAGTTGAACAATCCGGCCCTGTGGGAAGCGTCGCGGTATCTGATCGACTACGGTGGTCTGACCAGCACCTTGCTGAAAGGTCAGATGGAAAAGCACCAGGCCTTCTGGCCGAAGGGCTTTCCGGGAGCGCTGGAAGACACGCCCTACAGCTACGACCCCGAAAAGGCCAAGCAGATCCTTGCCGATGGCGGTGTAGAGCTTCCGATCACGGTCGAAATGGACGTGTTCAACTTTGCCCCCTTCACCGATGTCGCGCAGTCCATTCAGGCGAGCTTTGCCGAAGCGGGGATCAACTTTGAGCTCCAGCCCGGCACCACGGCGGGCATCATCACCAAGTACCGCGCCCGCGAGCACGAGGCGATCATGTTGTACTGGGGTCCGGACTTCAACGATCCGCACTCCAACGCCAAAGCGTTCGCCTACAACGCCGACAACTCGGACGAGGCCTATATCTCGACCACCACATGGCGCAACGCGTGGGCCGTGCCGGAAGAGATGAACAAGGCGACAATGGCCGCACTGACCGAAGCCGATCCGGAAAAGCGCAACGAGATGTATCTGGAGCTGCAACGCGAGGTACAAAAGACCGCACCGTTCTTCATCATGTTCCAGGGTACGCTTCAGGTCGGCATGGCGGACAATGTCGAAAATTACGTCCACGGCGCAAGTTCGGACCTGGTTTTTTACCGTCTGGTCGAAAAAAGCTAAGCTTTTGAAACAACAAGAAAGGCCGCACAACTGGGCGGCCTTTGCCGTTTGATCTGATGGCTGTGCTACCGCTCGTCTGCAAAGATCTGCGGGTACATGTGCCGGATCGCAGCGTCGTCCATTTCCGTCTTGAACGGATGCTGTGACGGAAGCGCCAACCCCCGCTTGGCGGCGGGACGGTCGTTCAACTCGGCCATCAGGCGCGAGATATTGGTGAAACCGGCCATCGTTTCATCGTCCAGCATGAACGGAATACGCGGCGCCCAGCCCCAGATCGCCATGTCGAGGATGGTGTAGGCATCGCCCAGCATGTAGCGGCCTTTACCCAACTGGTCGTCGATGATCTTCCAATGGCGATGCGCCTCAAAGCGGTATCGCTTGATGGCGTAGGGGTCTTTGGCGAGGGCGAAATGCTGAAAATGCACCGCCTGCCCGGAATAGGGGCCGACACCCGAGGCGATGAAGAAGAGCCAGGACAAGAGCGCGCCGCGTTGATCGGGGCCGGGCATGAACTGGCCCGTCTTTTCGGCAAGGTAGAGCAAGATCGCATTGCTGTCGAAAAGCGCCACGTCACCGTCGAGGATCGCGGGAACCTTGGCGTTGGGATTGATGGCAAGGAATGCGGGCGTGTGCTGTTGGCCCAATTTGGTATCGACAGGAACGGCGCGGTAATCGAGCCCGCTTTCCTCCAGAAACAGCGCCACTTTCATCGGGTTCGGCGCAGCGTTGAAATAGAAGTCGATCATCAGTTGTCCTTTCGGGGATCAGGGCAATCCGGCCTCGACCGGCAGGCAGACGCCCGTGATTCCGGAAGCAAGGTCGGAGGCAAGAAAACAGGCAGCGCGGGCGACATCCCTTTCCGTGGCGATGCGACCAAGCGCCGTTTCGGCATTTAAGGCGGCAATGGCAACATGTACGGGAGTCCCTCCCGCCTGCCCGCGGGCCTCAATCCGACCGAATAAGGCGTCGGTCAGGATTGGGCCGGGAGCAAGTGCGTTCACCCGCGTTCCATCGCGCCCCATGTCCAAAGCCGCCGCGCGCATCAGGCCAAGAACGGCGTGTTTGGTGCTGGTATAAAGCGCCTGATCGGGATGCGCGCGGTAGCCGTTGATCGACGCCATCAACACGGCAGCGCCAAAGGGCGACTTCGCCAGTTTCGGTGCTGCGGCTTTCAGGCTGAGTGCAACGCCGCGCACGTTCAGCGCAAAGGCGCGGTCCCATTCGTCAAGGTCGAGCGAAGCAATCCGCCGCCAAGGGGGTACCAGCCCGGCATTGGCAATCAGGATGTCGAGACCGGGTAAATCAGCGACGTACGCGGTCAGCGTTGCTTCGGCTTCCGCCGCCGTCAGATCGAGTGCAAGGTGCTGCCAGTTGCCCGGCAGCGCCCCTGCTTCAAGACTGTCTGCAAGATCGACGATCGCCACGGACGCCCCTGCCCCGGCCAACATATCGGCAATCGCGCGGCCCAGACCACGCGCGCCACCGGTGACAAGGGCGGTGCGTCCGGTCAGGTCGATCATTCGATCACGATCAGGTCTTGGAAACCCGAGGTCAGTGCCTCGGCGCCACCCGGACGCGCGACGACACAATCCTCGACGCGGGCAGAGAAATCCATGTCGCGGAAGATCGACGGCTCGATGGTAAAGACCATGCCTTCCTGCACCTCGGTCGTGTCGCCCTTGGTCAGGAACGGCGGTTCGTGTACGTCCCAGCCAATGGCGTGACCCAGGCGGTGACGGAAATCCTTGCCGTAACCCGCATTCTCGATCACGTCGCGTGCGGCTTTGTCGACCTGCTCGCACGTCACTTCACCCGCTTTTAGCGCGGCGATCCCGGCGGCCTGGCTTTCCATGACCAGCTTGTGCACCAGACGCTGTTCCTCGGTCGGCGCGCCAAAGGCGATGGTACGTCCAAAGTCATAGCACATGCCATCAAGCACCGCGCCGAAATCGAAATTCACCGACACCGGCTTGTCGAGCTTGCGCGGCCAGGTGCCCAGCTTGTCGCCAAAGCGCAGCGCGTGATCGGGGCCGGAGTTGTAAAGCGACGTCGTGAACGACGGGCCAAGTGAGCCGTGGGCGCGCATCTGGTAGTCGATTTCCGAACTGATCTCCAACTCGGTCATGCCCATCTTCAGGTTTTTCACCGTCGCGGCAAAGGCTTTTTCCGTGATCTCGCCCGCGCGGCGCAGCAGGTCAATCTCGTCCTGATCCTTGATCACGCGGATCGGGCGCAGAAGTTTGGTTCCGTTGGCAAAGCGCACGCCCGGCAGCAACGCTTGCAATTCCATCAGCGCCTCGGCCTCGCCATCTTCGGACACGGCAACGGTGGCCCCTTCGCCGACACCCAGATCTTTGAGGATCCCACGGACCATCTCGACCGGATCATCCCAGTCGCCCAGCACCCGCAGATCAACGCCGGTTATCTTGCCCGCGCTGCCAAATTCGGCGGTCATGCGGGGCAAAGTCAGGATCGGTTCGCGGTCGGGCGCGATCCACATGCCTTCCAGCCAGTGACCGGGATGCAGGTTGCGGCCATAATTCGGAATGTCGCGGTGGATGCCGGTCAGGTAATCCAGATCGGTGCCAATGGGAAAGAACACCAGATCGGCTTTGCCGCCGATCATGCCCTGGAATTTCGTCATCCGGTCTTTGTAGCTGGCCACTTTGGCTCTCCTTCTATGGCGGTTGTTTCGATAAGGTGGCAGGCCGCCTGGCGTCCCGGCGCAATATCGCGCAAAACGGGACGTTCGGTGCGGCAGCGCGCTTCGGCCAAGGGGCAGCGCGGGTGGAAATGGCAGCCCTTGGGCGGGTCGATGGGTGACGGAATGTCCCCCTTGATCGGCTCATAAACCGTGCGGCGACGATCAAGGCGCGGCACGCCGTCGATCAATGCACGGGTATAGGGGTGCTGCGGATCGTTGAAGATCTGCTCGGCCGGGCCGCTTTCGACGATGCGGCCCAGATACATGACCAGGATACGGTCCGCGATATGTTCGACCACGCCAAGGTCATGGCTGATGAAGAGATAGGTCAGGCCGAACTCGTCGCGCAAATCCATGAAAAGGTTGATGATCTGTGCCTGGATCGAGACATCCAACGCCGAGACCGCCTCATCGCAGACAAGGATTTCAGGCTTCACCGCCAGCGCTCGCGCGATCCCGATGCGTTGTCTTTGACCACCCGAGAACTGGTGCGAGAACCGGTCGCGATAACTCGCGTCGATGCCGCAGCGATCCATGAGATCGGCGACATAGGCGTTCACCTCGGACGGCGACACGATGCGATGCACGCGCGGCGCTTCTCCGATCAGGTCGGATACCCGCTTGCGCGGGTTGAGGGACGAGAACGGGTCTTGGAAGATCATCTGCATCGGCAGCGGGCCGGTATTCGCATCCGGTGCCCGCCCGTTGATCTGGCCTTCGCTGGGGTCAAGCAAACCGGCAACCATCCGGCCCAAGGTGGACTTACCGCAACCCGACTCGCCCACGACGCCCAGAACCTCGCCCTTGTAGAGATCGAAGCTCACATCCTCGACCGCACGCACGACGGGACGGGGACGGGCCAGACCCAGCCGCGCCAATCCGCGAGCGACAAGATCACCGCGACCGCCGAACTGTTTGCTGACATTTTGGGCGGACAGGATCACGTTATCGGTCATGACGCCTCCCCGGTCAGGGGATGGAAACAGCGCACTGCGCGGGTGTCGCTGATTGGCTCAATGGCAGGCATCGCCTCGCAGGCGGCCGTGGCACGCGGGCAGCGGGGTGCATAGGCACATCCTTTCGGCAGATCGGTCAGCGCGGGCATGCGTCCGGGAATCTGATTGAGCCGTTTTCCCCGCGTGCCCCGTGCAGGCACGGAGTCGATCAGGCCGCGGGTGTAGGGATGGGCCGGGTTGTCGAGCACGTCGTCCACTCCTCCGATCTCCACGATGCGCCCGGCATACATGACCGCCAATCGGTCCGCGATCCCGGCAACGACGGCAAGGTCATGGGTGATCCAGATCAGCGCCGTTCCCCGGTCGCGGCACAGCCGTTGCACAAGCGCAAGGATTTGCCCCTGGATGGTCACGTCCAACGCGGTCGTCGGCTCATCCGCGATGATCAGGTCGGGGCGGTGCAAGAGGGCAATCGCGATTGCAACCCGTTGCCGCATTCCGCCAGAAAGCTGATGCGGGTAGGACCGCAGCCGGTCTTCGGGCGCGGGAATGCCCACTTCGTCCAAGGCGGCGATGGCGCGACTGCGTGCCTTGGTCTTGGTGATGGACTCGTGCGCGGAAAGAGCATCGTACATCTGCGTTTCGATGCGCAGCACCGGGTTGAGCGTCATCATCGGGTCCTGGAAGATCATCGCGATACGGCGCCCGCGCAACTGGCGCATGTCTTCTTCGCCAAGGGTCAGCACGTCCTGGCCGTGCAGCAGAACCTGACCGCCCACCACCTTGCCCGGCGGGCTGATCAAGCGATTGATCGAAAACCCGGTCAGCGATTTGCCCGATCCACTTTCGCCCACAAGGCCCAGGATCTCGCCAGTGTTCACAGTCAGGGACACGCCCTGCAGGGCGGCGATCGTGCCAGAAGGTGAAACAAACGACGTATCCAGGTCGCGCACGTCAAGTACTGCTGTCATGCTCTGCCCCTTCACAGTCGCGGATTGAGAACATCGCGCAGGCGGTCGCCCAACACGTTGGCGCTGATGATGATGGCCAGCAGAACCAGCCCCGGCAGGACGCTGATCCAGTAGCGCCCGGATTGCAGGTAGTCGAACCCGTTCGCGATCAGCAGGCCAAGAGAGGGCCGCGTCGGCGGCAGGCCAAGACCGAGGAAGGACAGCGTTGCCTCCAGCGAAATGGCCATCGCCATCTGCATGGTCGCGACGACCAGCATCGTGGGCAGGCAGTTGGGCAGGATATGACCCAGCAGGATGCGCAGGCCTCCCAGCCGCAGCCCACGCGCCGCATCGACATACTCGCGTGCGCCTTCCACCAAAGCTACACCGCGAACCGTACGGGCGAAGTAGGCCCACTGTACGACAACCAGAGCAAAGATGATCTTGTCGACCCCGCGCCCGAGGATCACCAGAAGGATCAGCGCGACGAGGATGGTTGGGAAGCTGAGTTGCAGATCAACGATCCGCATCAGCAGCGTGTCTACCCAACCGCGCCGGTAAGCGGCGACGAGACCCACCATCGTGCCGAATATCAACGCCAGAAACCCCGACAGCAGACCAACGATCAACGAAATGCGGATGCCGTACAGCATCGCGCTCAGCATGTCGCGGCCCTGCCCGTCCGTGCCGAGCCAATAGGTCATGCCGGTAAAGCTCTGGCTGCCGGGAGGCAGGAGGCTGTCAAGGATGTCGACCTGACGCAAATCATAGGGGTTTTGCGGCGCGATCAGCGGCGCGCCGAAGCCCAGAAGGCAGAAGCCAAGGAAAACCGCCAAAGCGATGACCGCGCTGGGGACGGACATGAACCGCTTGGCGAGATCGCGCGGCGATCCGGCGACGATGGGGACAGAAGATGTCAGGCTCATGTTGGGCTGTCCCCCAGCCGCACGCGCGGGTCGAGGATGGAATAGAGGATGTCGACCAGCAGGTTCAGGATCACGAACATGAAGACGACGAAGATCAGGTATGCCACGATCAGGGGTCGGTCCAGCACGCCAATGGCGTCGATCAGCATCTTGCCGACGCCTGGCCAGCTGAAGATCGACTCGACCACCACGGCAAAGGCGATGACACCGCCAAACTCCATGCCAAGGACGGTGACAATGGGGATGAGGATGTTCTTCATCACATGGGCCGAGAGGATGCGCCGTTCGCGAATGCCGTTTGCGCGGGCAAACTTGATGTAGTCGGCAAAGAGCACTTCGCGCATGCCCGCACGGGTCAGGCGAATGACCATCGCCATCATGATGAGCGACAGCGTGAAGGCAGGCATGGCGAGGTGATGCAGACCGTTCAGCGTCAGAAAGCTGAACTCGGTGCCGAACACCTCGACCGTGTCGCCCCGCCCGATGGAGGGCATCCAGCCAAGCTGGACGGAGAAAACGAGGATCATGATGAGACCGATCCAGAAGACCGGAAGCGAAAAGCCGATCATGGAAAATGCCATGATGCAGCGGCTTGAAAACGCCTCGGGCTTCAACCCTGCCCGCATCCCCAAAGGCAGGCCGATCACCAGCGCCAGAACCAAAGCGGCAAAAGCCAGTTCCAGCGTTGCGGGCAACCGTTCAAAGATCAGCGAGAGGGCGGGGATTCCGTGAGTGAATGAGTTGCCCAGATCGCCTTGGAGCAGGTTTCCCAGAAACACGAGGTACTGTTCCCAGACAGGTCGGTCGAGGCCAAGATCGGCGATGATCTTGGTCAGGCAGGCTTGATCGCATTCGGACGAGGCGAAGATGTAGACCGGGTTGCCGATCACATTGACGCCGAAGAACACCAGCACGGTCATCACAAGCAGCACAAGCAGCGCCTGCAAGACACGTTTGATGATGAATTCAGCCATCGGTTCTTCGCCTCGTCCGCTGTTCTACGCTTAGTCGACCCGCGACACTTCGGTCGCGAGCGTGCGCTCGTTTGTGCGCGGCTGGTGTTCAAGACCGGCTTTCATCGCCCAGTTGTTCACCTGGAAGTGGATCGGGATGTAGGCATAGTCTTCCATGCCAATGGTGATCGCCTCTTGCAGGATCGCCAACCGGGTTTCCGGGTCGATGGTGCGCTTGGCCAGAACCGACCGCGCGTCGATCTCGGGGTTGGAGTAGCGTCCGAAATTGCCGTTCCCGCCACCCGTTGCCGCGTTGTAGGTTTCCAGCGTTCCCGAGACTGTATAGGTCGCCTCACCTGCTACGGTACCCCAGCCTGTCATTGACATCGAAAACTCGGGCACATCGAATCCAGGCATGGACAGCTCATCGCCCCGGATCAGCCGCGAAAAGAAGATGTTGCGCGGCATGGCGTCGACTTCGGTGGTGATGCCGACACGGCTCCACATCTGGGCGACCGCTTCGAGGATGCGGGCGTCGTTTATGTAGCGGTCGTTCGGGCCGTGAAGGGTGATGCGGAAGCCGTCACCATAGCCTGCCTCGTTCAGCAGCGCCTGCGCCTGTTCCGGATCGTAGGGGTCGGCCTCGAGACCCTCTACATAGCCGAAAAAGCCCGGCGGCACGATGTTCTTGGCAGGCAGCGATGCGCCACCCATCACGCGATCCCGGATCGCTTCGCGGTTGACGGCAAGGCTCAGCGCCTTGCGCACACGCCAGTCGCGCATCGGGTTCGGAACCATGACGTTGCCGTCATTGTCGGTGATGAACCGCTCGACGTGCTTGTAGCCGGGCATGAGATAGATCAGCCGGTCCGACGAGATGGTCGACACGGTGAAATCCGGGTCTTCCTGCAATTGCGGAAGGTCGATGGTGGGCGGATAGTCGATCATGTCGACATCGCCATTCAAAAGCGCGGCAAGGCGGGACGCATCCTGTGTAATCGGGCGGAACACCACCTGATCCCATTCAACTTCACCACCCCACCAGTTGGGGTTCTTCTTTACCGTCACGCGGTTGCCGGGGCTATATTCCTCGAACAGGAATGGGCCGGTGCCGATTGCGGCCTGACCGCTGTTGAAATCGACCGACTCGGTCACACCGCGGGCGGCGTGTTCGGCGACAATGGGCAACATGGCAAGGTCTTCGGCCACGGTCGGATAGGGGCCATCAGTGGTGATGTGGATGGTATAGTCATCCACCTTGGTCCACTGTTTCGATCCCTTTTCAAGTTGGAAGGCGGGCGAAGCTGGAGCGCCCGAAATCCCCCCACGCAGGCGGTCAAAGGTGAAAATCACGTCATCGGCGTTGAACGCCTCGCCATCGTGCCACTGGACACCTTCGCGCAGTTTGAATTCCCACGTCGTGTCATCCAGCGGTTGCCAGCTTGCGGCAAGACCGGGGATCGGCTGGGACGCGGAGTCAAGCGCGACGAGTTTTTCGAAGATGTGTTCCTGCACCTGCACGTCAGCAGAAAGCTGGGTCCAGTGTGGGTCCAATGAGCTCGCTTCGGACCGGACACCGATGGTGAGCACTTCTTGCGCGGCGACGGGCATGGCCAGCATGACCGCGGCACACAGAAGGCCGGGCTTCCAGAATTTCATGAGAATGTCCTCCTTGTTGGATAGAACAGACATCGAGACGGTCCTGACGCGATGCCAGTCAGCTTGTTTTTATGACAGTAAAAACTTTTTACTTTCGATTCGAGACTCTGTCTAACAAATTTTACTATGCGAACGGATGTTCGCCAAATAAAACATCAAAGACCACCAATGCAGGTGTATTTTGTCTCGAGATAGTCATCGAGGCCCTGCCAGCTGCCTTCTTTGCCAAGGCCGGATTCCTTCAACCCGCCAAACGGAACCTCTGGGGTCACGATCAGCACCTCGTTGATTCCGATCAGCCCGTACTCCAGTTGGTCCTGAAGCCGGAACGCCCGTCCAAGATCGCGGGTATAAGCGTAGGCCGCGAGGCCGTATTCCGTATCATTGGCCATGCGGATCGCATCGTCTTCCGAGTCGAACCGATAGACCGGGGCGACAGGACCAAAGATCTCTTCCCGTGTGACCCGCATGGTCTCGTTTGCCTCGGCGATGACAGTCGGCTCGAAGAACAGACCGCCGCGCGGATGGCGGTTTCCGCCCGTGCGCACGATACCGCCATTGGCGACCGCATCGGCAATCAGCTCCTCGGTCTTTTCGATCGCCGTCATGTCGATCATCGGACCCTGCTCTGCCCCGTCATCAGACCCGGGCGCTACCTTGAGAGCGGCGGCGCGCTTTGAGAGCCGCTCGACGAAGTCATCATAGATGCCAGCCTGCACGAACACCCGGTTGGAACAGATGCAGGTCTGGCCGGCATTGCGGAACTTGGCAATCATTGCGCCGTCGACCGCACGGTCGAGATCGGCGTCGTCAAAGACGATGAAGGGCGCGTTGCCACCCAACTCCATCGACACCTTCTTGACCGTTTCCGCCGCCCCCCTGATCAGTTGCTTTCCAATCTCGGTGGACCCGGTGAAGGTCAGCTTTCGCACCGCCGGGTTTTTCAGAATCTCGTTGCCAATTTCGCGGGCGGATCCCGTCAAGATGTTCACGACGCCCGGCGCGAAGCCTGCACGTTCTGCCAACAGCCCCCAGACCAAACCGCTATAAGGCGTGGCCGTTGCGGGCTTGACCACCGCCGTACACCCAGCCGCCAGGGCCGGGCCAAGTTTGCGGGCCAGCATGGAAGACGGGAAATTCCACGGCGTGATGGCGGCAACAACACCGATGGGATGTCGTGTCGTCAAGAGTTTGCGGTTTGGCCAAGGCGACGGGATGACCGCTCCCCCGGCCCGGCGCGCCTCTTCTGCGAACCACAGAACATAGGCCGCCGACGACATGACCTCGCCCCGCGCCTCGGCCAGGGGTTTGCCCTGTTCCGCGGTCAGCAGCGCAGCAAGCGCATCAACATTGTCCACGATCTGCCGGTGCAGATTGCGCAGCAGCTGCGTGCGCTCGGTCACACTCGTTGCGGAATAGGCCGGGAACGCCTTTTCCGCCGCGGCAATGGCGCGGGCCGTTTCCGCCGCGCCGGAATTGGGGACGTGACCTATGACCTTGCCGCTGGCCGGATCGGTCACGTTGATTTGCCCGCCAGTGTCGGACGAAACCCACTCCCCGTCGATCAAATTGGCTTCTTTCAGGAACTCGGAATAGATCATCGTACACTCCATTTTCGAACTATTGTTCGTATAGCGCACACATGAACGACCAGCAATTGGCAAAATTTCAAAGCGCGAATGCGTGAAGGTCGATCTCGGGCGTCTGCCCAAGCGCCAGCGCCGCGATCGCCTCGGATACAGCAGGGGCCGCGGTAAAGCCCATCCAGGGAAAGAGGTTCAGGAAGAACCCGGGCACATCCGGGACTTCGCCAAGGATGGGACGCCAATCGGGCGTGCCATTGACCATCGCCGCCCAGCTACGGACAATGTCGACCCCGTGCAGGGCCGGCACAACATCTTGCGCAATCGAAAGGTTGCGAATCATCGACCGGTGATCGACGACCGGATGCCCCTTGAGCCGGGCAGGCCATCCGCCGCCGATCAGAAAACCGCCTTCTAAAGCCTGCTTCAGGGTCAGCTTTTCTCCGGTAAAATACAGCAGGTAGGGCAAGGTGGGAGGTCGTTTCTCCGTGACGGCGACCTGGATCGCATGCGCCTCGATTTCGACCTGGATACCAAGCATGGCCGACACCCGCGACGCGTCCGAGCCCGCGGCGTTGACCACGCGGTGAGCCGCGATATCGCCCTGGCTGGTCCGCAGCAAAAAGTCTCTATTGTCGCGTTTGATGGCTGTTACCTCAGCGTTTCGGCGCAGATCCAGCCCCATCTCGACTGCGCGCCGTGCATATAAAGGTGCCACGGTGAACGGATCGGCTTTCCCTTCGATCGGGCAAAACGCACCAAGGGACATGCCGTCTGCAAGAAACGGCGCATTCCGGGCAAGCGTATCCTTGTCCCAAAGGTCGACCTCGAGCCCAGCCTGTCGTTCTATTGCCACCTTGTCTCGAAGAGCCGCGCAATCCGTATCGGAGGCGGCCACCATCAAGCCGCCTTTGACCGACAGGCCGATGCGCCCTTGCAACTCATCTTCAAGCGCACCCCATTTTCGGATTGAGGCCTGAAATAGGGGTAAGGTGGCCGCATAGCGACGCGCCCAATCAGCGCCAAGGTTGCGAAAAGGATCAAAGGGGATCTGTGCATGGATCGAACCCGCGTTCGACCCCGATGCCCCAAGGTTCAGATCGCGGCGCTCAAGCAGAAGAACGGATGCGCCCTGCTTGCAGGCGTAATATGCTGTCGAGGCCCCGGCAAGCCCGCCGCCGATAATGGCAAGGTCATAGTGCGGCATCGCTTGAAAACCCCGTTGAGTCGCGTCATATGTTCGTTATACTAACTTTTGTACGCATGATGAACAGTCTGTGAAACTGATCTAACAGGAGTTTTCTGCCGATGTCGCACCTGCCCGTGGCCGCCAGCACCTTTCCCTTTCTCTATTCCTCAAGCGGTCTTGACTCGCTCAAGCACCTCAACGGGATGGGATACAAAGACTTTGAACTGATGATCTTTCCGCCGCATTGCTGGCCTTCGCAATTGTCTGGCGATCAGCGCAAGGAATACAAGGCGTGGCTCGAGGGTGAAGGCACCCGGATCACCTCCTTCTGCTATCCTCTGATCGACAACAACCCCAACTCGCCCGACCCGCATATGCGGCAATATACATTGGACCGCTATTTTGAAGCGATTGATTTCGCGGCTGAGTTGAAATGCCCTTACGTGGTGATGATCCCCGGCGTCTATGGCGGGCTGATCGATCCGCCCAAGGAATGGCTGGACGAATGGTTCGTCGAGTCCGCCAAAAAGGTCGTCGCCCATGCCAAGGGAACGGGTGTGCGCATCCTTCTGGAAAACGTCCCCTTCACCCATCGCCCGTCGGTTCAGGACATGGTGGACCTGTGCGGCATGATCGGGGACATTGGCGTCAACTACGATGTGTGCAATGGCGTCTATATCAAGGAAGATGCGGGCGACGCGATCCGGTTGCTGGGCGATCTGTGCGAGAACGTGCATATTTCCGACAGCCCTGCGGATGTGTTCAAGCACGAACGGCTTGGCACCGGCATCGTGAATGTCGCCCCGGTGGCGCAGGCACTGAAGGATATCGGCTACGACAAGCTGACAGTACTTGAAATGATCTCGGACGCGAACCTGCCCGGGACCGACCCGGATGGCGATATCCGCGCCAGCCATGATATTCTGGCCCAGCACGGCTGGGCGGCCCTCTGAGTCAATAAAGGACACGATATGAAACAGTTTCGCGGGAGTCACTCTGTCAACGTGACCCCCTTCACCGCCGATGGCAGCGCCATCGATCTCGAAGCCAACCGCCGGCTGATCGACTGGCAGATCTCGCAGGGCGTTCCAGGGGTCATCATCCTTGGCACCACCGGGGAATTCCTGACCGTGTCGGACGCCGAGCGCGCCGCTTTTGTCGAAGACACCGTGGCGCATGTGAACGGGCGCATCGCCGTCTGGGTCGGCGCGTCGAACGCCTACAGCGTCAACGCCGCCCGCTATGCACGCGAGGCGGAAGCGGCCGGCGCGGACGGGTTGATGATCATCCCGCCCTATTACTACACGCCCACCGAGGACGAGATCGTCGGCTACTACGACATGATCACCCGGACCTGCGATCTGCCGATCATGCTCTACAACAACCCGGTCACGTCGAATGTCGACATGTCCGCCAAGCTGGTTGGCCGACTGACCCGTGAGTTCGACACAGTGCGCTATATCAAGGAAGCGTCGATGGACGTCGCCCGCGTCTATGACATTGTCGAGGAAACCGAAGGCGTGATGAACGTCTTTGCCGGTGAGCGGATCGTCGAGTCTTTCCTTCTGGGCGCCGTCGGGTACGTGAACCCGTTCGGCAATTACATCCCGCGCGCGTCGACCCGGATCTGGGACTTGCTCGAGGCCGGCCGTATCGAGGATGCGAAGGCGATTCAGCGCCACATCACCATCATCGAGCACACCATCGCCGAAGGACATCCGACCTATGGGCACCAGTGTTATTCCAAGGCCCTGGCTGCCGAGGCAGGGTGCCCGGTCGGCGACGTCCGTCCGCCACTGACGCAGTTCGCGTCCTTGGGTGAAGAAGGCCGCGAGCGCGCGGCAAAGCTCAAAGCGATCATGACCGAACTTGATCAATTGATGGACGACTTGGAAAGCAAGGCCGCATGAGCGACATCCCCCCCCTCTTCACTCCGTTCACGGTTCGCGGCACGACCTTTCCCAATCGCATCACACTGGCACCGATGTGCCAGTACCAGGCCGATGACGGGCATCCGAACGATTGGCACATCGCACATCACGGGCGCTACGCGACCTCGGGGATCGGCTGCGCCATTGTCGAGGCGACGGGTATCAGCGCCGAAGGGCGGATCAGCCCCGGTTGCACTGGCATCTATTCAGACAGCCATGTCGAGGCGTGGAAGCCGATTACGGCGCTTTACCGCAAGCAGGGCATCCCGATCTTCATGCAGATCAACCATGCCGGGCCAAAGGCATCGACGATGCGGCCATGGGATGGCGGTGGGCCGCTTGATCCCGCCAGCGACGAAAAGCCTTGGCAGACCGTTGCGCCTTCAGCGATTCCGGCGCGCGACGGGTGGCACACGCCCCGTGCGCTCGAGATGTCGGAAATGGCGGGGATCGCCGAGGATTTCGCGCAAGCTGCCAAGCAGGCGCTCGCCGCCGGGTTCGATGGCGTGCAGATTCACGGCGCTCACGGCTATCTACTGCACAGCTTCATGTCGCCCTGGTCGAACCGACGCGACGACGCCTATGGTGGACCCGCCGAGAACCGGATGCGGTTGCCTGTCGAAGTGGCGCGCGCGGTCCGTGCCGCTGTACCGGACGATGTGCCGGTGATGTACCGCGCGTCCTGCGTCGATGGCGAAGGCGGAGGTCTCACCCTGGAGGATACGGTCGCCTTGGCGAAAGAGCTGAAGACGGCCGGGATCGACCTATTCGATGCGTCAGGCGGCGGGATTCCTGCCGGGATGCGATTGGCGCAGATGAAGACGGGACCGGGCTTTCAAGTGCCCTATGCCGAACGCGTCAAGACCGAAACAGGCTTGCCGACAATGGCCGTAGGCATGATTACAGAACCCGAGCTAGCCAACAGCATCATTGCCGAAGGCAAGGCCGACATGGTGGCGATGGCCCGTCAGATGCTGCGCGAACCCGCGTGGCCTTATCGCGCGGCGCAGGAACTCGGGCATCCAAACCCGCCGTCGATCCTGCCGAAACTCTATGCATTCTACTTGCGGATCGCGGCATGACGCAAACCGGGGTCAGCGGATATAGCTGGCCCCGTTCACATCCAGCGTCGCGCCGGACAGGTGACGGCACTTACCACTGAGACAGAAAGCCGTGAGCTTTGCGATATCCGAGGGTGGTACGAATTCACCCATCACAAGGCGGTCTTCGACGACGTGCCGCCCACCCTGCGACTCGGCAAAATCGCGTGACATCTGCGTGTCCACCACGCCGGGAGCAATGATATAGGTGCGAATTCCGTCGCGGGCGTAGCCTGTGGCAACCGTCTGTAATGCGGCCTTGAACGCAGCCTTCGACGCCGCATAAGCGATGGTTCGAGGATTGGTGACACCCTTCTGCGCAGCCCAACTCGAAATCCCGACGATGTCGCCACCTCCGACCTCCCGGAAATAACGCACGGCGGCGCGCAAGAGTCGGGACGCGGAATGCACATTGACCTGAAAGGTCTCGTCCCAGACTGTATCCCAGGCCTCGTCCGGATCATCGATTCCCCCGTCGAACCGCATCACCGCGGCATTGTTGACGACACCGTCGATGTGACCAACCTCGGCCAGGGCTTCGGCAAACAAACGGTCTGCCCCGTCATGTGTTGCAAGATCGGCTTGAAGCAGGATGACGCGGTCCGATGGCACACCGTCGAGCGCCGCTTGGGCTCCCACGCGATCGCTGCCGTAATGCGCGATCACCCGGGCTCCGCACCGGGCGACTTCCTGTGCGATGGACCGCCCGATCCCTTTCGACGCACCGGTGACCAAGACCGTCTTTCCATCCAGCATAATTTCTGTCCTTTTCACTTACATGCGTTGACGCACCCACGTTTTTCGCACATTTGTTCACATATCGAACAAGACAAGGTCAGGCAATATGACTCTTCCTCCGAGTGTCTTCATCCTCGGCGCCGGGGCAATCGGAACGGCTTTCGCTGCAACTTTCCGCGCTGCGGGCTGGTCGGTCACGCTCTGCGATGCCTCTACGGAAGCCCGCGCGTCTGCCACCGAGAGCGTGTCACGTCATTCAAGCGGCCTGCACCGTGCGGGGCATTCGACCAAGAGCACCCCCGGGCAGGTCACCGTGGTTGACGCAATACCGAACGAGTCGCGTTTCGCGCTCGCCATCGAGGCAGGCCCAGAACGGCGCGAGGTCAAGACCGCGCTGTTTCACGAAATGCTGACCCACCTTGGAACGGACACGATCCTGACGACAGCGTCTTCGGCCATTCCCATGTCGGAGATACTGCCGGATGCCAGCGATCAGGCACGCTGCCTGGTGGCACATCCCGGTAATCCGCCCAGTCTGATCCGGGTGCTCGAACTTGTTCCGGCGCCGGGCACATTGCCCGACACCGTGACCAAGGCTGACACCCTGTTTCGCGCGGCCGGGTTTGATCCTGTTGCGCTGAACAAGGAAATCCCGGCCTTTGTCTTCAACCGATTGCAATCGGCACTTCTTCGCGAGGCATACCGTCTGGTAAAGGAAGGTGTAATCGACGTTGACGGGATCGACAGGCTGGTGCGCGACGGGCTCGGTCCGCGATGGGCGCTCTCGGGACCGTTTGAAACAGCTGATCTCAATACCGTCGGCGGGGTTCGCGGACATGCAGAACGGATGGGGCCAGCCTATGCCGCCATCGGCGAAGCGCGCGGCGAAACCGACGCGCGATGGTCGCCGGAACTGGTGTCACTGGTCGAGCGCCAGCGCCGCGCCATCTTACCAGAAAACGGCTTGCCGCGCCGCCGCGCCTGGCGTGAAACAGCGCTTGCTGAATTGCTGGCCGCCCGACATCGCATCCTGTCCAGGGACACATCCAGATGAGCAAATTGCGCTTTACGTTCGACGGACACGACCGAACCGCCGCACCGGATCTGTCTGTTGCTGCGGCCTTGACCGAATGTGGCACCCAAGCGTTTCGTCGCACCGATAGCGATGCTCAACGCGGTATTTTCTGCGGTATGGGCGTTTGCCAGGATTGCCTTGTCGCGATTGACGGGGTTCCGAACCAACGCGCCTGCATGACGCCCTTGCGCGATGGCATGCAGATCGAAACCCAGATCGCGCGCCCGAAATTGACCGCGCCGCCCGCCCAGAAAAAGGCTGCAAAGCGGCTTACCCCGGCGGTGCTTGTCATTGGTGGTGGGGCTGGCGGATTGAATGCCGCCATTGCGGCGCGCGAAGAGGGCGCGGATGTTCTGTTGCTGGACGAACGCAAAGTTCCCGGCGGACAGTATTTCAAACAAAGTGCGTCACCTGACGCCACGCCGCTCGATCCGCAGCAGGCCGACGGCAAGGCGTTGCTTCGGGCAGCGCTGGACGCCGGAGTGCAGATCCAGTCGCAAACCGAAGTGTGGGGGGCGTTCGATGGCCCCGAAATCATGGCGTCAGACCCGGAATGTGTCTACGCGATCCGACCTCGCGCCCTTATCGTAGCAACCGGCGCCTACGAACGCCCTGCGATGATACCCGGCTGGACCCTCCCGGGCGTCATGACCGTTGGTGCAGCGCAAACGCTCTGGCGCAGTTACAGAACGTTGTCCGGCCGCAGGATCGCTTTGTTCGGCAACGGTCCCTTGACGGCGCAGGTTGCGTTGGAGTTGGCGAACGGTGGAGCCGAAATTGTGCTCTTGGGCGAGGCCGCCTCTTCGCCATGGAAACGAACGCAGGCGGCGACACGTATGCTGCGATCCGATCCACGACTCACAATAAAAGGGATAAGGATGCTTGCTGAATTGCGGCGCCAGGGCGTGTCCCTCCGGCACATGACCAAGCCGACTAAAATTGAACAAACGGATAGCGGACTTTGGGTGAGTTACGAAGTTCATGGCAGGACAAAGCAGGTCGAGGCTGACGCAGTCTGCCTGAATTTCGGGTTCCAGCCGCAAAACGAAATTCTGCGGCTTCTGGGCACAAAGATGCGTTTCGATTCGCGATATGACCAATTGCGTCCCGAACGCTCGGAAATGATGGAAACCTCGGTCCACGGTGTTTTTGCTGTCGGCGATTGTTGCGGTCTGGGCGGCGCTCCTGCCGCCGCGGTCGAGGGGCGCATTGCCGGGCGAGCTGCTGCCGGCAGCAAGGTCACCCACACGAAAGAACAGTCCGAACTGTCGAGTCATCGCGCGTTTCAGGACGCGCTCTGGCAGGTCTATGCCGCCACCCCCGTGCAGCTCGAAACCGTGACACCGGACACCATCGTCTGTCGCTGCGAAGAGATCACCAAGCGCGTGCTGGACGACGCGATGGGCAATGGACACACCGACATTGGTGCGGTCAAACGCGCGACGCGGGTTGGCATGGGCCGCTGCCAAGGCCGCTATTGCGGTCCCGCGCTGGCCGGTTACATGGCGCGCCGACTGGACCTGGACGTGCAAGATCTGTCCTTCTTTGCTCCGCGGATCCCGATCAAGCCCGTTGATATCGGGACATTGGTCGCGGCGGAAAACCTTCTGGATCAAGATGGTTCCGATGACTGACCAAATCGACTTGCTGGTGATTGGGGGAGGAATCACGGGACAGTGCGCAGCGCTTGCTGCCGCAGAGCACGGAGCTTGCGTGCGCATCGTGGATTTCAAGCGCAATGCGGGATCACACGCCAACGCAGGCAGCCTGCATGTGCAGATGCAAAGCCGGTTCCTGCGCCTGAACCCGCATCTTGCGGATAATCTGGAAAGCTCGTTACCCCTTTATCTTGAGGCAGTCGCCGCTTGGGAAGCCTTGGACCGCAAGCTGGGTGGGGTCGAACTGACCCGCGAAGGCGGCCTTATGCTGGCCGACTCTCCGGAGCAGATGACATTCCTGAGACAAAAGGCGGAACGCGAAGCCAAAAAGGGTCTGTCGGTCGATATCCTTGATCGCGATGCCTTGCCAAAGATCGCCCCTTATCTCGGTTCGACAATCATGGGGGCGGAAATCTGCCACGACGAGGGCAAGCTCAACCCACTCATAGCGAACCGGAAGCTCGAAGCGCGGTTGACCGAGTTGGGTGTCGAACATGTTTACGACCGCATTATCGGCTTCGACATGACCACATCAAATCCGATTGCGAAGGGGACGATCGATCACAGCGCGGATCAGATCGTCATAGCTGCCGCCTGGGGGTCTGGCGCTCTGGCGAACGAGCTGGGCTTGGCGATCAAAACACCGCCTGAGCCGCTTCATATGAACATCACGGAAGCGGGCGATTACCGCATTCATCACCTTATCCAACATGCAGAGCGGCCCATCACGCTCAAACAGTTCCGATCAGGTCAGGTCGTGATCGGGGGCGGTTGGTCGGCGCAGGCCGGAGAAGGCGATGGCATTCCGACCATCCTGTCGCAAAGCCTGTTGGGCAATGTTGCGCTGGCGGCCACGATTGCGCCGGGCATAGGCGGTTTGCGCCTCCTGCGCACATGGGCTGGGTATAATACACCAGTCGACGGCAAGGCCACAATCGGCCCGACGCTCCTGCATCCCCGCCTTCATCTCGCCCTTCCGGGCGATGCCGGCTACACGCTTGGCCCAGTTGTCGGTCAATGTGCAGCCGCGTTGGCAATGGGCTTTGACCCATTGACGGATCCCACCCCCTATGCCGTTTCGCGCTGGACTTAACGTGCGAGCGACAGCTGGATCTGCTCTGCGGTTTCGCGCAATTTCGGCAGGTAGGTGTCGATCATCATCTCGGGAGTAGCCCGGATCGAAGGCACGGCGATGTTGATTGCGCCTGCGGTCACACCGGACCGATAACGCAGCGGAATCGCCAGTGAGAGCAACCCGAGTTCCAATTCCTGATCAACCATAGACCAACCATCCTCTTTCACTTTTTCAAGAATTTGGCGAAACTCTGATTTGTTCGTCACGCTGAATTGAGTCCGAGGCACAAGCCTCGCATTCGCGATGATCGCATCCCAGTACTCTTCGGGTTGAGCGGCGAGCAATACCCGCCCATTGGCAGTATAGAACGCCGATTGGCGACTACCGACGGTGATCCCAACGCTGATGATGTTATGCGCCTGCACACCCGCGACGTAGACAACTTCCAAACCATCCAAGATCGCCGCCGTGCAGCTTTCTCCAGTCTGTTCGGACAACCGTTCCATGAAAGGTCGTGCGCGGTCCCAGATGCCGATCTTGGACAAGACCGAGAATCCGAGCTCCAAGACCTTTGGCGTCAGATCGAACAATTTACCGTCTGTGACGACGTAACCTTCCTTGACCAGCGTCAGGAGAAACCTGCGTGCAGTGGCCCGGCTCATGTCAGTTTCGGCGGCAACCTCGCTCAGCGTCATCTTGCGGGACGTTCGGCTGAAACTGCTCAGAATCGACAGACCACGCGACAAGGATGAAACAAAATCCCGGCTGGACAGCTTGTCCTGATCGTCGAAGGCCGATTCGGGGTCCACGGTCCCTAAACGGTTCTCGCTCGCGATCGACGTCCGCGACTTAGATACTGACTTAGCCATTCTATACACTTTCCATGGGCCCATAGGGCATTAGCACTTTCTTTTCCGACCCGAAAGACATCGGTTTTTACCAAATTTAACAAAAAATGCTTGCCAAAATCCAGTTACTTAAACCATATTACGAACATATGTTCGATATGCGAACATAGCCAACGGGAGAAGTTTTATGCACTCAAAGCCATTCAAGACACCGGCGCTTCCTCGCAGAACGGTGCTGGCGGGACTTGCCGCAGCTGGCGCAACCGCAGCCATGCCGATGCGCCTGCGCGCCCAGGAACAGATCACACTGCGCTGGTGGTCGCCTCAGTCATCGCCGGAACAGCTTGCCGCGTACCAGACGCAGATTGCCAATTTCGAAGCCCAGCACGAAAATATCAAAGTCGTCTTCGAAAAGACGTCGGATGAAGGATACGCCCCGCAACTTGCCGCGGCCTTTGCCAGCGGCGACGTGCCGAACGTCGTCACGCACCTGCCATCCTTCGCCGTTGCTACATATTGGACCAACGGACTTCTTGAGCCTTTCAACGGCGTGATCGACATGATTGGCCCCGACAAGTTCTACCAAGGTGCAAATGACATTTACGAGATCGATCCGGGCCAATACGCGGGCACCGGCATCGGCAACTCGGCCGCGAACATGATCTGGCTGCGAACCGACCTGATGGAACAGGCCGGAATCGACCAGAACCCGCGCACCTGGGACGAATTGCTCAGCGCCGTTCAGAAAATGCAGGGCGGCGGCATTTACGGAGCACCCCTGCCTTACGGCCGAAACTCCATGACATCGCTGGTCTTCATCGGTGTGATCCATCAGGCCGGCGGGCAAGTCTGTGCCCCCGATCTGAGCGTCAACATCGACACGGACGCCACGCGCGATGCGCTTGAGTTCTACAGGGCGATGCGCGAGTTCTGCCCGCCCGGCGCCACCAATTACAGCTGGGGCGAAAGCCTAACAGCCTTTGTCTCGGGCGCCTGCGCCACCGGGCTCTATACCGGTCGCGTGCTGACCAACGTCGCCAACCAGAATCCGTCCATCGCGGATCATATCACCTGCGACCTATATCCGACGAAATCCACCGATGTCGCGCCTTGGACATTCAACGACTTCCCGTCGGTGTTCATCCCGAAACAGGCTCCGAACATGGAAGCGTCCAAGCAGTTCGCCGCGTTCCTCTTCGATCCCGAAGGCTATATCCAGCAGCTTCACGCCGCTCCAGGTCACGTTCTTCCGGTGCTCAAGACCATCAGTAACGACCCGGACTATCAGGATAATGAGATCATCCAGAAATACTCGGCCGAAGTTGAACTGATGTCCGAAGCGGCTGCAAACGGCTTCAACCTCGGCTGGGAAAGCCGGGACCACATGCCAAACGCCAAGGCAGGCGAGATCGTCAACTCTGGCGTCATCGCAGAGCTGGTGCAGCGCGTTGTCCTCAACGATGAAAACGTCGATCAGGTTCTTGGCGAAACGACCGCCAGAATCGAAGAAATCATGGCCAGCTAACGGCTCTTTTCATCCGTGGGTGGCGTTATCCTCCTTGTCGCCGCCCACAACCTCCCGCCTGAAGAAAGTCACCATGATCGCCACCCAAACCATCACCCCCCGCCTTGAGCGGAGCTATGCGCGTCTGGGCGTGCTGCTTATTGCGCCGACGATCCTCGTGTTTTCGCTGGTGATCGTCTACCCGCTGCTGGCGGCAATCTATCTCAGCGTATTCTCGATCTACACACCGACGCTCGAAGGCAATTTCGTCGGCGCGGCGAATTACGTGAAACTGCTAACCGGCAAGGCGTTCTGGAATTCCCTTGGCGTCACGCTGATCTGGACCGTCGGCACACTGACACTTCAGATCGTGTTCGGCGTCGGCATGGCGCTGCTTTTGCACCAGAACATCTGGTTTCGCAGCCTTGCGCGCAGCCTTGTTCTCTTTCCCTATTTCCTCTCCACGGTTGTGGCCGTTCTGGTCTGGCGTTGGCTTTTCAACGATCTTTATGGCGCAATGAATCACGGGTTGATGCAGCTTGGCATCCTCGACTTGCCATTGGATTGGCTCGGGTCCATGCCCAACGCGATGATCGGGGTAATCCTCGTGGGTGCGTGGAAGTACTTTCCCTTCGTCGTGATCGCCGTTCTGGCGCGGCTTCAAACGATACCTGAACATCTTTACGAGGCCGCCAAGATCGACGGGGCTGGCCCGATTGCGCGGTTCTGGGATGTGACGCTACCGCAACTGCGCAACGTGCTGGTTGTTATCGTGCTCCTGCGCGCAATCTGGGATTTCAAGGAATTCGACCTGATCTATCTGCTCACCGGCGGGGGTCCCGTCACGTCGACGCAGACGCTTTCGCTGCTGGTCTACCAAGAGGCATTCGGTTTGAACCAAATGGGACAGGCAGCGGCCTATTCCGTGGGCATGATGCTGGTGATGCTGGTTTTCATGGTGGTCTATATCCGCAAGACCGGGAAGGAGGGCTGAGATGCAAAGATCAATGTTGCAGGGCGTGATCGTCAATCTGGTGACATGGACGCTGGTTCTGCTGATCGCCTTTCCGCTTCTTTGGATGATCATCACCTCGGTGAAACCGCAGACCGAACTGTTCCGCATCCCGCCGACATGGTTTCCTGAAACCATCACCTTTGAACATTACTGGCGGCTGCTAACCGAAACGCCGTTCCTGACCTACTTCAGAAACTCCGTCGTTCTGGCAACGACCACCACGATATTTGTCGTAGCCCTGGGCACTCTCGGAGCCTACAGCCTTGTGCGCTTCAAGTATCGAGGACGAGAAACGCTGGCGATGCTGGTGCTCTTCACCTACCTGCTGCCATCTGTCGTGCTCATCATTCCGCTCTACCTGATGATGGTGGCAATTGGTTTGTCCAATACGCTGGTCAGCCTGATCCTTGCGCACACGACCTTTGCCCTTCCCTACGCACTTTGGCTCCTTCGGTCGTTCATGGAGGGCGTGCCCGAGGATCTGGAATCCGCCGCACTTGTGGACGGGGCCTCGCGCATGGGGGCGTTCCGCGACATCATCCTGCCGCAACTTCTGCCCGGCATCATCTCGACCGCCCTCTTCACCTTCATCCTGTCGTGGAACGAATACCTCTACGCGCTGGTACTGGTGAACTCCGACAGCGTCGCGCCGCTTACAACGGGTGTGATGTCAATGCTCATTTCGGCCTTCAACATCGAATGGTCCCTTCTCATGGCGGCGTCCGTGATGATGAGCCTGCCGCTCATCGTCGTCTTCGCCTTCCTGCAAAGCTATCTGACCAGCGGCTTCGGGGCCGGTGGCGTGAAAGGATAAACTCTCTTGGCTGATGTCACCCTTACTAATGTCCGCAAGCAATTCGGCACCTTCGTGGCGCTGGAAAACCTGGACATCGAAATCAAGTCAGGCGAATTCGTCGCCCTTCTGGGGCCGTCCGGTTGCGGCAAGTCCACGACATTGCGCATGCTGGCCGGTCTGGAGTTTCCGACCTCAGGCGACATTTCGATCGACGGGCGCGTCGTGAATGACGTCGCCCCCGGCAAACGCGACATCGCAATGGTCTTCCAGTCTTACGCGCTCTACCCGCATATGAGCGTGGCCGAGAACATCGCGTATCCGCTCAAGAAACGGGGAGTGTCTGCGGCAGATCGCAAGGTCGCGGTGCAGAAGGCTGCCGAATTGCTGCAACTCGAACCCCTGCTCGATCGCAAGCCCAAGCAATTGTCAGGCGGCCAGCAACAGCGCGTTGCCCTTGGCCGGGCGCTGGTGCGGGAACCCAAAGTCTTCCTGCTCGACGAACCTCTGTCCAATCTCGATGCCAAGCTGCGCAGCTACATGCGCGCCGAGCTGATCGAATTGCACCGCAGGCTCGGCAAGACGATGATCTACGTCACCCATGACCAGCTTGAAGCGATGACGATGGCCAACCGCATCGCGGTCATGCACGGCGGCAAGCTGCAACAGTTCGATACGCCTGATGCCGTTTACAACCGACCCGCCAACCGGTTCGTCGCCAGTTTCATCGGCACCCCGTCGATGAACCAGCTGGAAGGTCAACTTGATGGTGCGTTGTTTCATGTCGCAGGCCACAGCATACCGCTCGACCGCACCCGATTTGCAGATGATTTGGGAACGGGCGACTATGCACTTGGCGTCCGGCCCGAATTCGTTGCTATCGGCGATGGCGAGCTGCCCGCGAAAATCCGACTTGTGGAGAACACAGGTCACGAACAGATCGTTACGTTGGAACTGACGGATGGCACGCGTCTTCTGGCACGCACGGACGCTGCGAGACGCCTGGATGTCGGACAAAATGTGCAGATCGGATTTCACCCAGACGCCATTCACCTCTTCGCTCCCGGTGAAGAAGGCCCAAGACTGAATAAAAACGACGCGGCTTCGGTGATCCCGATGCGGTCGCGATAGGAAAGGACCAAAAATGGCGCATATCAGGGATCTTGACCGGGCCTACGTCTTCCACCCGTTCAGCATGGCCAACGCACATGAGCAAAGCGGAGCCGCCATGATGGCGCAAACCGCGCAAGGTTGTTGGATCACCGATGACACGGGCAAGCGGTATTTCGATGCGATGGCGGGCCTTTGGTGTGTGAATGTCGGTTATGGTCGTGACCGTATTGCCGATGCAATGGCCGACCAGGCGCGCAAGCTGTCATATTTTCACGGCTTTTCATCGATGGCGACAGAGCCCGCTGCCCTTTTGGCCGAACGGGTGATCGTGAAAGCGCCCGAAGGGTTCAGCAAAGTGTTCTTCGGAGCATCGGGCTCTGACGCGAATGACACGCAGGCGAAGTTGGCCTGGTTTTACAACAATGCCCGCGACATGCCGCAGAAGAAAAAGATTATCTCGCGGGATCGCGGTTATCACGGCGTGACTGTCATGACGGGTGGGCTGACCGGGCTTCCCGGACTGCACGCGGGTTTCGATCTGCCGCTGCCGATGATCCGCCATGTCTCGGCCCCGCACAACTTGTGGACACGGCTGCCCGGAGAGGACGATGCCGCTTTCAGCGACCGCCTGGCACAGGAACTCGATGATCTGATTATCGCCGAAGGGCCCGATACTGTCGCGGCCTTTATCGCCGAGCCAGTCATGGGCGCAGGTGGCGTGATTGTTCCACCAGAAGGCTACTTCCCCAAGATACAAGCCGTGCTCGACCGCTACGATGTCCTTTTGATCGCCGACGAGGTGATCTGCGGCTTCGGTCGGCTTGGCACTTGGTTCGGGTCTGACAAGATGAACATGAAGCCGGACCTCATGTCAGTCGCCAAGGGCATCACTTCTGGATATGCACCTTTGTCAGGCGTTCTGGTTAGCGACAAGGTCTGGTCGGTGATCGCAGGTCAGGGTGCCGCCAAATTCGGCGCGTTTGGACATGGATACACCTACACCGCACATCCGGTGATGGCCGCAGCCGCGCTGGCAAATCTCGACATTTTGGAAGAGGACGATCTTGTCAGACGCGCGGGCGAGATGGGAACGTATCTGAACGACACCCTGCAAAAAGCGTTTGTCGATCTGCCCATCGCAGCCGAAGTTCGCGGATGCGGTCTTGTCGCCGCGGTCGAGTTTGCGCAACCCACTTCGGAGGGCTGGCGCAAGTTCGACCCCAAGCTTACCGTCGCCGCCCGCATCGTGCGCGCCGCGCTGGAAGACGGCGTGATTGCGCGCGCTTTGCCCAACGGGGATGCGGTGTCGTTTTCCCCGCCTTTCACCGCCACGCATGAAGAAATCGATCTTGCCATCTCGACCATTCGACGCGCCGCCGAGCGGACATACAGCGCATTGAAGGCAGACGGAAAACTCATCACCACACCAGCCTGAGGTCAGACCAGTGAACAGAACCAGCATAGACTGGACGGGCGCCATGCCCGCGATAACCACCCCCTTCGCCCAATCAGGCGAGGTGGATCACGATGGCCTTGCCAAGAACATCCGCCGCCTGCTGTCAGCAGGATCAACCGGCGTCATCGCGGCCGGGTGCACCGGCGAATTCTGGAGCCTGACCGAAACCGAACGATCCGCGGTCTACAAGACGGCGGTCAACACGGTGGGACACAAAGGCACCACCATCGTCGGTGCCGCTGCGATCACGCCGTCGGGTGTGATCGAGGCGCTTCATGCCGCGAAAGAGGCAGGATGTAACGGCGCTCTCGTGCTTCCCCCGTACTTCGCACACCTCACGGAACGCGAGGTGATCCGTCACTTTGAAACGGTTGCGGCCAATGCACCGCTGCCGATCATGCTCTACAACATTCCCGGAAATGCCGGAAATGCGCTGACGCCGCAGATCGTCGATGTCCTTGCCGATCTTGATCCGGTCGTAGCGATCAAGGAAAGCTCTGGCGACTGGATCAATTTCCAGAAAACGCTGAACGTCTGCCGGGACCGGATCAAGGTATTCTGCGGCCCGTCGTCAACCATCGGCGTTCCCGCGATGCTGGCTGGGTGTGACGGGTTGATCGACTGCTTCCCGAACGTTTGGACAGGATGTATTGACATGTGGTCCCTCTTCCAGTCGGGCAAGATCGAAACCGCTTGGGAATACCAGGCCCGCGCACAGGCGCTGACCGATCTTTTTGTCAGCGGCGGGCGCACGTTGTATCCGGCGACAAAGGCTGCGATGGATCACCTGGGCTATCCCGGCGGGGGTGCACCGCGTGCGCCGCTGCAACCGCTCGAAGAACCGGCCTTGCAGGAATTGCTCCAGGGGTTGGACCGGATTCTGGACCGCAATGATTCCGCAGCTTGAAAGCTGTGTCACTGAAAACGAAAGGAAGCTATTCGCATGGATTTGGGGCTCAAGGGACGCAGGGCAATCGTCAGCGCGGCAAGCAAGGGGCTGGGCCGGGCCTGCGCCATGTCACTGGCCGGAGAAGGGGTTGATCTTGTTCTGAACGCGCGCTCCGAGGATGCTCTGGAAGCAACCGCCGAGGACATTCGCAAAGCGCATGGCGTCAAGGTCACGACCGTCGCCGCCGATTACAACACCGATGACGGGCGCGAGGCGGTATTTGCCGCAGCCGGTGAGCCGGACATTCTCGTGACCAATCCCGGAGTGCGGCAGATCCCCGGCGATTTCAACGAATGGGACAAGTCGGACTGGCAGTACTGGCTCGACGTGCATTTCTTCTCGTCGCTTCAGATGATCCAGAAGGTGTTGCCGGGAATGCGCGAACGCAAATTTGGCCGGATCGTCAACATCTCGGTCAGCTTCATCAAGTTCCCGCAGCAGAACTTTGCGCATTCCCATTCGGCACGGCTGGCCCTGTCCGGCGCGATTGCGTCGATGGTGCGGGATGTGGCGCCCGACAATGTGACGATGAACACCGTCTGCCCCGGTTTCTTCGATACCGACGCACTGCACACCAACCTGCACAACCACGCGCGGCGCGGCAACACCACCTACGAGGCGATTGTCGAGAACCGCCTGCAAAGCGTGCCAGCCGGCCGGTTTGCCGATCCGTCGGAATGCGGCGATCTGGTCGCCTTCCTGTGCTCGGCGCAGGCCGGGTTCATTCTGGGTCAGAACATCATCAACGATGGCGGCGTCTACCAGGGTCTCTTCTGATGGACCCACGACTTGTCATGGTCTCCGGAGGCGCACGTGGTCTTGGCGCGGCGCTGGTCCAGCGGTGCCTCGATGATGGCTACCGCGTGTCCGTCGGCGCGCGCAGCCCCGATGCAGTAAGAGAAGCTTTCGGTCACAACGTGACCGCGCACAGGTTCGACGCAGACGATCCCAGTACAGCGCAATCTTGGGTCGATGCCACGGTTGCCCAGATGGGTGCGCCCGATGCGCTCATCAACAATGCCGGTATCCTGCGGATGGTGACGTTCGACAACGGTGACGAAGACGATCTCGATACCATGTGGGGCGTTAACGTCAAGGCCCCGTTTCGCCTGATCCGCGCCGCCCTGCCCCATCTCAAGGCCTCGGGTCGCGGGCGTGTGGTCAACATTGCCTCGACCGATGGCAAACGTTATCGCGATGCCAACGCCTCCATCGGTTACGTGATGACCAAGCAGGCGCTGATCGCCATGACTCACGCGGTGCGCTTCGCCGGGTGGGACGAGGGGTTGCGCGGCACCGCCATTTGTCCGGGTGCCATCGACACCGAGATGATCGCGGATTTACCCGGCGTCACGCCAAAGGCGCAACGCCTGCAACCGCAGGACGTCGGCGAGATCGTGTCACTGGTGCTCAAACTGCCCAATCAGGCCAGCATCCCCGAGATCGTCGCCAATACGCGGCTCGAAAGCACGATCTGAGATGATTTCACTGGCAGCACAAAGCAAATGCGGTCAGGGTCGGGCATGTTGCAGAAACAAAGCCTCGCCCTGACCGATATCCGCGTTCCGGCAAAACGCGCAAAGACGCTCGATCTTGCAAAAGTGCAAAGCCTTGGCGAAGACATTTTGCAAAATGGCATGACCATACCCATTCAGGTCCGCAAGGACGGAACAGGCTTTATACTGGTCGAAGGTCTGCACAGGCTCGAAGCGATGCGCACCCTAGGGGAAACGCAGATCGAGGCGTATCTGGTGCGGGCCCGCCTGCACTGACGGGCCCGTCCTGTCTTACTCAGCCGCCAAACGCTTGGCATGTTTGCGCGTATAGGCCCGCCACGTGGTCGCCCATTGCGCCGGGTCGGCCATGTCCGCTCCCTTGATCTGGTGAATCGGCGCGTTGTGCGGCGCGGTCTTGACCACTTCGGGGGTCTCGTAGGCCTCGTGGATCACATGCTCCATGACGTCGATCCAGTAGTCGATATCCTCGCGCGACCAAAGCTCTCCGGCCTCGGGCGTGAACGGTTCTGCCACCAGCCACGGCTCATGGCTCAACCACAGCGCGTCGATCCCGAAATCGGTCATGCGGTTCGAGATATCGACGATGGTGCAGCCGGTATCCTTGGTCACCTGCTCGACCGAATGGCGCGTCATCTCCATGCGCGGCGCAGTGACGTCGGGGTTGGAGCGGCTAACGCCCTTCACCTCGGACAGCCGCTTGTCCATGTAGTTGTTGGCCAGAACCGAGATATCGGCCGCCGTGCGCAGCCCCTCGGCCCCCATCGCCCGCGCCCAGGCATAGGCCTTGAGCACTTGCGGCGCGTTGCCCCAGAATTCGCGCACACGCCCGATGCTTTGCGGGCGGTCGTCGTCGAGCGTGTAGCGGTCTCCGTCCTTGACCACCAAGGGGGACGGCAGGAACGGCACAAGATGCTCGGCGCAGCCATAGGCGCCGACCGCCGGACCGCCGCCGCCCTTGGGCGCACCGAAGGTCTTGTGCAGCATGTACATGCAGGCGTCGAACCCCAGTTCGCGCGCCCGCAGCCGGGTCATCACGCCGTTGAAATTGGCGTGGTCGTAGAAGCACAGCCCCCCGGCCTCGTGCACCAGCCGCACCCATTCCTTGATGTCGGGATTGTAGATGCCCATGTCGTCGGGGTTGTTCACCATCAGCGCCGCCGTGCGTGGGCCGATCACCGATTTGAGCTGTTCGACCGACGGATAGCCGCCCTCCTCGAGGCTCAGCGTGATCACCTCGAACCCGGCGGTATTGGCGGTGGCGGGCGAACAGGGATGCGTCTGGATCGTCGTGATGATCTGGTCGCGCTGTTCCAATTCGCCGCGCGAGGCGTGATAGGCGCGGGTCACGCAGGCATGGGTATAGGCCGCATCGGCCCCGCCGCCCGCCTGGAACACGAACTGGTCCATGCCGCTGACTTCACAGAGGAAATCGCTGAAATTGTCGTAAAGCTCCAGCACGCCCTGAAGCGTGTCGGGGTGCTGCAACGGATGCAGGTCCGCCAGGTGCTCCAACGCCGCGCGTTCGCCGATGCGCGGGTTGTATTTCATCGTGCAGGTGCCGAAGAGCGAGACGCCCATCATGCCCAGCGTCATCTGGCTAAGATGCAGATAATGGCGCAGCGCGTCGTGCTCCGTCAGTTCGGGCAAGGCGGGCGCGGTCTTGCGAATCGCGCCTTTGGGCAGGTCTGGCGCGGGTGCATCATCGAACACCACTCCCCGGCGGCCTGGACAGCCCATTTCCATGACCACCGGTTCGGCCCAGCGGGGAGCCTGGAAACCGGTGAATTGCGCTTTGGTTCTGTTTGCGATGGGGGCGGTCATGCCAACACCTCCTTCAATGCGGATACAAGTCGGGCGATATCGCCCTCGGTATGGGCTTCAGTCACGCAGACCAGCATGCACTGTCCGTCGGCACCCGGCTCGCCACTGATGTCCTTGCCGCCAAAAATCCCGCGCTTGCGCAAGGCGTCGTTCACATCGGCCACCTTTTCGCCTTCAAAGGTGACCACGAATTCTTTGAAGAACGGACGGCTCAGATCGACGGAACAGCCCGCCAGCCCGTCGATCGCCTTGGCAGCGTGACGCGACCGGGCCATGATCAGCCGACCGATCTCGGCAAAGCCTTCCGGCCCCATCGCCGCCATGTAGGCGGCATTTGCCAGCGCCCAAAGATAGACCGAATTGCCGGTCCAGTCCTTGCCTTCCTCGCGGCTGCCATAGGAGCTTTGGTGGAAAAGCGTGAGGCCAAAGCCGTATTCGCCTTCCTTGATCGTTTCCCCGATCGAGATGTTAAGCGTGTTGTATTCGCTGGCGTACCGCTCCTCATCCGGGCTGGCGATAAAGCCGCCAACACCACCGCCGGCGTTCATGTGAACACCCATTGGTTGTGTGGGGCCAACAGCGATGGTGGCGCCATAGGCACCCGGCGCTTCCAGTAAGCCCAGCGACAGCGGATCGACGCCGACGATCACCTCGGCCCCCGCCGTGCGAGCCAGATCGCAAAGCGTGCCGGGGGCGCCCTCGATCACGCCGTGGTAGGATGGCGTCTCGAAGTACAGCGCGGCCACGCTGTCATCCAACTTGGACTTGAGATCATTCTGGTCGATGCAGCCATCGGCCCCGATCGCAACCTCGACAATCTCGATGTGGCGCGCCATCTCGCGCGGTTCGCAGTAATTGCGCAGAACCGACAGGCGTTCGGGGTCCATCACCTCAGTGACAAGCACCTTGCGCCGTCCCGTCATACGCGACGCCATCCGAACGGAATGACCAATCGCGCAGCCCCAAGAATACACCGGCAGGCCGACGAAATCCATTTCCACCAGCGTGCCAATCTGGCTGCAAAACTCGAACCACGCCTGGTTGCGACCGTGATCTGATGTAGGCGAGCCAAAAACCGACGTTTGCCATTCATACCGATTGGCGACCTCGTCGCAGATCGCGGGCACGTAATGCGGCCATGCGCCGGCCCCAAGGAAGGACAGGCTGTCCTTGCAGGTGACATTCTTGCGCATCAGGTCATCCAGATGCCGCGACAGCGCCACCTCGGATGCCAGTTGCGGTGGCAGGTTGAACGGCTTGGCGTACAGGTGATCCTCGGGAATCTGTGAAAACAGGCTGTCTACCGAATTCAGCCCCAGTGCCGACAGCATCTCCTGCTGGATCGACGGGACAGAGTTCGCCATCCACGGATGGGCTTTGGTCATGTCTCAGCTCCTCGTTTTGTCATGTCTCATGTCAGTGCACGACCCGGACGACCTGACGCCGCCCCGGCCCTGTTGTGACCTGCCAATAGCCGGCCAGCCGCGCATCCAGCGCGACATCGCCGGTATCGACGGTCAATTCCTGCGGATTGAGTGCGTTGAGCTTGTCACTGGCGCAAATCACATCGATCCGATCGATCCCGACGCGGTTGATCAGACGACCGGAAATCTGCTGGTTGCCACGCCCCAGAATGAAACCCTGCCCGCCGACAACCGTCAGAACGATCCGCGCCTTTGCGCCGTCGGCCAGCGCCATGAGCAATTGCTCCTCACTCAGGTCACGGTCGACAATTGCGCCATCACGGGCCAGGTCCACCCCAAGCAGCGTCCCGCCGCCAAGCCGGTCCTTGAGCGCACCCATTGTTGTGCCCGGACCCAGAATATACAGGCAGCCGTGTTCCATCCGCCGAACATACTCGGCCAGCGCCGCATCTGTTTCGGCCAGAAGATCTCCTCCCCCGGCCTTGGGGTTTTGCCGCACCCCGCGTGCGACAGGGCTCCTTGCAACGGAAAACAGTTGTGCCGACAAACGGCCCGAACGGCGTTCCGCTTCGTCGATATCAAGGATCTCAACCAATTCCACCGGTTGGTCGGGATCTTTCAGAAACGCCGCCGCGGCCTGCCCCGCCCGTTCCGGACTGCGGGCAAAGACGCCGGAATGCATCTTGACGCCTGCCGGAATGCCAAGGATCGGGACTCCGGAAACGTTGGCGGCGGCCACATCACGGGCCGTTCCGTCTCCGCCGCAGAACAGGATCAAAGACACCTTTCCCTGCATGCCGGCCACCAATGCCGAGGTATCGGACGCCGAATGGGATAGGGCGTTGATGGGCAGGATCGACGCGGCAGGCGCAATATCCTGGCCCAAGCCACCCGGGCCGGTTAGAATGTCGACAGACGGATACATCTGAACAAGCGCAGTCATGGCGCGCACGGCACGTAAAGGGGCCGTAAGCCGCATGCCATCGGACCTGGCCTGAGCGGCAAGAGCAGGATCGTCGCTGCCTTTCCGGGCCGTCGGACCGCCTATTCCGGCATATGGATTCACAAGGAATCCGATCGATGTCATGGTCTGGTCAACCTCTCATCAATTTTTCGGACTTTTGTTCGCACTTCGAAACAATGCACAGGGAAGCGCCGAGGAGCAACAGGAAATCCGCCTGTCTCGCAATCGAATTTCTGGCGCATGCCAAGTGGTCACCTTGGCAGAAAGGCGTCCGCAACCGACGCGAACACGCCACAGCAACAGGTCATAGCTTGGTTTTCGGAACGGCGGTTCTTCGTCGCGGCCAAAGGCTCATTCAGCGCCGTCTCGAGAAGCTGCCCGAAGAAATTTTTCTCATCAACGGCGGTGATGCTTTCATCACAAACACCTGTAACCATTCAAGATGTTTGATCTAGCTAACAGGGCCGGTCACATCTACCCTGCCTGGGCGCCGACCGACCTGCAGTCTACTCCCGAAATATTTCGGGCTCGTTTCGATCCACGCCTCCGCATGCCGGGCGACAGCCAAGCCATAACACCCAAGCAGCACAACCCAAATAAGCCAGTGACACCTCCATCCGAACTCCAGAGCCATTTCCAGAATAAAGGCATCCGACATGGAGAGAGCGACAGGGATCGCGCCGGACTAGAAGCGCCCCTTTTTGCACCTCCACCAAGTTATTGAGAAGTCCCTGCCCGCTTACATCTCGGCCAGCTGAGCCAGCAATTTGCTGTCGAGCGCAACATTGGGTGTCGCTCCAGTGGTGGTCGTTCTGGAAAGGACTTTGATGTTCATATCCTGGCTCCTTTGGTTTGTCATATATCCCTGCCGTCTGGCATCGATGTAAGGAACCATTGAAATTGACGTTCTCGAGATGTTTGCGGCCTGCATGCCCGTGTTGATGATCGCGATCATCAAGGCAGGCGTACCTGTCCAGCCTCGGCTCGGGAAATGGCCACAGATGTCGGAGGCTTCGATGAATTGCGGCGTGCCGTTGATCGATGTCGACAGCCGAATGCTGAGCG
>NZ_JAIPUT010000028.1 GCF_020055635.1 Marivita sp.
TGAGCGAGGAAGAATTCGACGCCGGGTTTGGCGAGATCGAGGTGTTCGATGAGTGGGACGAGAACGACGACGAGCTGGTCTCCGAGTTCGAGTACTCCACCGGGTTCGAGAATGACTATGACGCGGGAGGCTTCGCTGAGGCCGACGCCGACGCCGACGCACAACTGACTGAAGACGAGTTCGGAGATGCCGTCTTCGGCGAGTACGACCAAGACGACAGTGGTGTCCTCGAGGAAGAGGAAGCGTCCGTCTTTGGCGACGACGATTGGTTCTGATCGTTCTGCGAGAGCAGCGCGCTCCTTCCATGAGGCCAGGATCCCGGCTCACCGTCCCGAAGTCCGGTGTTGCGGTCTTGTTTCTGGCCACAGGCGGCGCCCTTTAGCGGGCGCTGCTGACTCAACCGTAAATTTCCACCTACCTGACGGCTACAATGGTCGCCATCGCCGACGGTCAATGGCACACCTGTGGCTTGCCCGCCAGAGCCCTGGCATGCGGAGGCGGCGTGCGACCCGTAGTACCGCATCAGGGGTGGGACCAGTCACCATAGCTGCCCGCACCATACCAGCAGCTTGACCGAATGATGGCGGCAACTGCAACAGCGGCGCTGGGCACGCTACCTTCCCGCAGGCTCAGTCGTTCAATACGGTCATGTTGTCCGCATCCCACCCAACCCAGATCATATCACTGCCAACCGACTGGCCAGTTTCGGCATCCACATAGGCCTTGAGCAGTGTATTGCTCCTTTCGCCGACTGCGATCTGCATGGCCATGCGGCTGCCGAGAAAGGTCTTGCCGACGACACGCCCTTGCACCGCATTGGCGGTCTGCGGGCGTTCGGCGTGGAAACCAAGCTTTTCAAGCCGCACCGATGCTGTGATCGGCTGGCCTTTGCCCGGGAGACCCCCTGGAGCCTTGCCGAAAAGGGTCATGCCCTCCCAGTCCATCACCACCTTGTCGTCCTCGGTGCCGCGCATCAGCCCCGAGAGCAGGTTGGTCTCGCCGATGAATTCCGCCACGAAACGGCTTGCGGGCCGGAAATACAGTTCTTCGGGTGTGCCGTCCTGCTCCACGCGGCCTGCGTTCATGACCACGATGCGGTCGGACATGGTCAATGCCTCTTCCTGATCGTGGGTCACGAAAAAGAACGTCTTGCTGGTTCGGCGCTGGATCGACTTGAGCTCCTGCTGAACCTGGCCCCGAAGCTTGGCATCCAGCGCGCCAAGCGGCTCGTCCAGCAGAAGAAGAGCCGGATCGGGCGCCAGAGCACGTGCCAGAGCCACGCGCTGCCGTTGGCCTCCGGACAATTGTGCCGGGTAGCGGCTGCCCAAGGTATCGAGTTCGAGGAAGGACATGATCTCGTCCGAACGGCGCTTGATATCCGCCCTGCCCATTCCCTTCAGCTCCAGGCCGAAAGCAATGTTCTGCGCGACGGTCATGTGCGGGAACAGCGCATAGTCCTGGAACACCATGTTCACATGGCGTTTTTCGGGCGGCTGGTTGGTCACATCTTCTCCGTCGATTATCACCCTGCCGGAGGTCGGGCGTTCGAATCCGCCAAGAATGCGAAGCGTCGTGGATTTGCCGCAGCCCGACGGGCCGAGGAAGGTCACGAATTCGCCCTGCGCGATGTCGAGCGTCAGGTTCTCCAGTGCGATGGTGTCGCCGAAATGTTTCGACAGTCCTTCTATGCGGGCGAGCGGCTTGTCTTGGATCATGCCTCAGGTTTCCTTGTTCATGCGGCGCGTAAAGCGCTCGGCCCAGAGTCCGACCACCGCCGTCAGGATCAGCGCGACGGTCGCTATTGCGTTGATTTCCGGGCTCATGCCCGAACGGAGTTTGGCGAATATCAGGACTGGCAGCGTCGGCTCGTAACCTCCCAAGAAGAAGGAGCGGACGAAATCGTCGAAGGACAGCAGCAGGCAGAAGATCGAAGCTCCGAGAATAGCCGGAATGAGGTAAGGCATCGTCACCCGCATAAAGGCGATCACCGGGTCGGCGCCAAGATCGCGCGCCGCCTCAATCTGGCTTTTCGGCAGGGTGGACAGGCGTGCCATGATCACCAGAACCACGAAAGGCACGTTGTGCACAGCGTGCGCCCAGACGATTGCGCCCATCCCCGGTTCGATCCCAAGCCAACGGGCGTAGATGCGGAACGCGATGGCCGAGATGATCCCCGGCACCAGCGCCGGCAGCAACGTCAGTCCGAAGAGCAGGGCGCGGCCCGTGAATTTGCGCCCCTCGAGAAGTACGGCGATCCAGATGCCGACGATCACGGAGATCAGCGTCGAAAGCACCGCGATGGAGACGGAGTAGCCAAAGGTCGACAGGACTTCGGTATCGGCGAAGATCCCGGTGTACCAATCCAGCGTCCAGGACCGGATCGGAAAGCCGATGAAATTTGAATCCTTGAAGCCCATCATCACCATGAGGATCAGCGGCACGAAGACATAGAGGACAAATGCCCAGTAGACACAGGTGAGGAAGATGCGGTTGCCGCGGAACAACTCTACACGATCGTTCATCTCGGGTCTCCTTTACGCAAGGCACTCATGATCTTCTGGAAGGCCGCCGTGATCAGCAGCGCTGCCGCGAACATGATCGTGGCAAAGGCCGCACCGGTGGGCCATTGATCACCGGCGACGTGGAAAAAGCCCGCGATGGTCTCGGCGAAGACCGTGGTCGACGGCCCGCCCAGCAGGACCGGGGTCGCGTAGAAACCGGTCGAGATCAGGAACACAAGTGTGCACCCCGAGGAAATGCCCTCGATCGTCAGCGGAAGCGATATCCGGCGGAAACGGGTCCACGCCCCCGCACCCAGATCGGCGGCTGCCTCGTTCATGCTCTTGGGCAGCTTCTCCAGCGCCGAATACAGCGGCAGCAGCATGTAGAGCGAGGTCAGGTAAACGATGCCGACCCCCATTGAGAAGCTGGTATACATGAAGGGGATGGGTCGATCGACGAGACCAAACGTTGTCAGCACCAGATTCACGGCACCGGTATTCCCCAGCAAAATCATGATGGCATAGGTTCGCACGATCTCGCCCACCCAGAACGGGATCAGAAGGAGAAGCAGGAACAGCATCTGGTTCTTGCGGCTTACGTGACGGGCCAGGAAATAGGCGACGGGGTAGGTGATGAGCAGGGTACAGAAGGTGAATACCCCGGCAAAGATCAGCGTCCGGAAGAACGGCATCCAGAAGATGCTGTCGCCGAAGAAGCGGACATAGTTATCGAGCGTGAAGTTCTGTTCCACGCCCGGTGCGACAGGATAGGCATCGGTCAGCGACACCCGGAACATCTGTAGCATCGGGCCCAGGTGCTGCGAAAGCACCCACAGGATGGGAAAGGCGGCGAGGATCAGGAACTGCCGGCGGGGCGAGGCCGTCGCAACCCGCACCAACGCATGATACGGCCCCCAGCCGGACAAGCGGCCCCAGAATACCGGAGTTGAATTGCCGCCTCCGATGTTTCGTGTGGTCTGCTCCGAGGATACGTTCTGCGTCATGCTGTCGACTTTCGGAAGATTTACTCCCGGCAGGCGCGCGGCCGGCCGGGAGCGGATTTCGGAAGACCGTAAGGTCAGGCCGCCTTAATCGCCTCGACCGCGGGATCGACGAGGCTGTATTTCAGGTCGTTGGCCTCGGCGCGGAAGAATTGCAGGTTGGCCAGTTGCTCTTCAGGGAACGAGGTCGACTTTCTCTCCAACTCGCTGAGGTATTGATCGGCACCCTTGTAGGTCGAGATGAAGCCCGACGCCTTGGTCATCGCCGCGCCGATCTCGGGAGAGGCGAGGATCGCGTCGAGGAATTTGTACGCGTTGTCCGCGTTGGGCGCGTTGTTGGCGATGTTGTAGGTGTAGACGAAACCGTAGGAGCCTTCGTTCGGTATCGTCATGCCCAGCGGGAAGCCGTCGTTGATCAACGCCGCGGCGGGCCCGTTCCAGCTGTGACCCAGCACTATATCCTGGTTGACCATCATCTGTTGGAATTCGGCGCCGCTGTCGTAGTACTTGCGGACCAGCGGCTTGTGCTCGATCAGGAAGTTCTTGGCCTCCTCCACGATTTGCGCAGCCTTTTCCGGGTCATCCATGTACTCGACCATGTTGCCGTCATAGCCCATCATCAGCATGACGACGCTCATCATATCCTGAATGATATAGGCAGTCTGGTTCCTGTAGTCCTCGCTGAACAGCGTGTCCCAGGTCATCGCCTCTTCCTGGGTGACGAAGTCGGTGTTGTAGGACAGCACTTCCATCCCGGACAGGATTGGTGCGCCCCACTTGTTGCCATTGATCGTGGCCCAGTCGGATTCCGAGAATGTGGGGTTGATGTTGTTCCAGTTGGACAGTCGGTCGGTGTCCAGCGGCGCGAGCAACTGACTGTCGATGAACTGCAGAAAGCGGTGGCCCGCGACAGTCATGATGTCAACGGTGGGATTTGGCTGCTCGGCGGCCAAGAGGTTAAACTGTTTGCCCTGGTCGTCCACCAAGCGGATGTTCACCTTGATTCCGGTATCCGCCTCGAACTGCTTCTGGAAGCTTTCCGGCACAAAGTCGTTGTAGGTCCAGATATTGACCTCTCCACTCGACTGGGCCGAGGCGCGCCGAATATACATTGGCGAGGCCAGCACTGCGCTGGTCGCAGCGGCCGAATGCAGAAAGCGGCGGCGATTTAGGATCAGTTTTGACATGGCTGTTCTCCTTGTTGGGTTTGGCAGTTTCTTGTTGGTCGGTCGTAAATTGGTGTCGGACGGTGCAAAATGGCTATTGCAGCAGACCGGTTTTTGCCGCCCGCCTCAGATCTTCAAGGCTGTGGCTGCTCAGATCAAGGGCTTTCAGAATCTCGTTCTCTTCTTCGAAGTCCCGCCCGTACATGGCCGAAAAGATCCGGATGCCTGCCTCGTGAAGTGGCGCCGGGTGTCCCGTCAGCCGACCAAGTGCGGCGGTCAGGACCAGCCCGTAAGGGACGTCTTCGGTGACGTAGCGGCTGTCGGCGGTAGCCGGTCCGATGCCACCGTTGCCCTGCATGTGCATCTGCTGATTCATTTCCGAAATCGAGGCGATTGGGACATGGAACGACAGGTGGAAATGCTCGAAGATCGTCTTCACCTCAAGACCCAGCGCCCCGGCGATTTCCAGGCGTTCCAGATCCAGTTGTTCCAGCAGGCGTCCCACCTTCGGCGTGACGTTCGCGCCCTGGCTCCAGGTCTCGCCGTGTTCCATCCGGGTGATATTGCCCAAGGCAATGCCCATATGGTTCTGTGGATTGAGGTTCGAGAGCGAGATCGCGAGCAACCCGTCACGCGGCTGGAATCGATCGCCAAACAGCGTCTGACAAAGGCAGAGCGCCTCGTTGGAACGCGCTTCGGGAACCGTGCAGAGATCGACGCGGCTGCGCACTGTGTTTACCTTGACCTCGGCCCCGGATTGCCGCCGACCGGTACAGATCGTGGTGCCCCAGGCGGTGATCGGTACGGTGATGCCCCGCTCGGCCAGAAGTTGCATCAGATAGATCGCACCCAAGGAAGCGTGCGAAGAAACAATCACGTGATGACGTTCCTCGATATGCGGCGCCAACGCGTCCAGCACAGCTTTGTGGCCATAACCCGGCAGTGCGACAATCAGAACGTCATTCTGTCGCGCCAGCTTATCCGGGTTGTCCGCAATTCGGGGTTTCAGCGTGGCCTCCAATGCCCCGACAGCAGTCAGAGCCTGCCCCGCCGCAAGGTCTGCCGTGCCACTGCCCGAAGGCGACCAGAGCATCGGGTCATGACCCGCATCATGCAGCAACGCTGCTGTTCCGAATGCGATCGAGCCCGCGCCCGCCAATCCTACAGTTTTGCCCAAAATCCCTACCTGCTTCGCTATGTCAGCTGCTTCATGGAAAAATGCCATGGTGGAATGTCATCCCCTTAAACGGCACGTATTCAACCAACAGTCTTCGGGGGCCGAACCGGTTCGCCGAGCACATGCATTAGTCGGTTAGCCCACCCAAAAAGCGCGGAAGACAAGATGAGGTCCAGAATTTCGGCCTCATCCAGACCTGCGCTTATCAGTGCCGCCATATGCTGCGGACCCGCCTGTGACGGCGTCTCCGACAGTGCGACCGCAAAGTCAAAGATGGCCCGGTCCCGCGGGTCAAGTTCCGCCTGCGCACCGTCGCGGAACAGCTTGTCTGTCACATCTGTAGATTTTTCGAGATCCGCATGACGCGCCGCATGCACGGCGGCACAATAGATACAATGGTTGACCATTGAAGCCGCCAGCGCACCCAGCTCCCGCTCGGCTCGGCTCATCCCACCCCGGTCATACATAATGGCGTTGAATAGCGGCGAACGTACCTGCAAGCTCTCGACGTCATGCGCGAGGGTAAGCACGTATTCGGATATCTTGGTGTTCGAAGGCGTGACCTGCAGCGCGGCCAGCTGATCGGCGCTTGCGTCCTTCAGGTCGACGGGCTTCACACGAGGCTGCCAATGCGGGACGGTGCGTGTAAATTTCGTGATCACTTCGGTCATGCGTAACCATCCTTCATCAACCGCAGTCCAGCAATCACCCGAAGCTGATATGCAAGAAAGGCGTTCAGCTCACAAAGCCGTACGATGTCGGCATCCGAGATGCCCGCCGCCTGCAGACCTGCAATGTCTGCCGCAGTTACATTGCGGGTGTCGGTAGCGACCTTGTCCATGAACGCAACAACGGTCTCGAGCCCATCGTCGGCCCCATCCTGCGAAGGTTCCGCCAGCGAAGCGAAAGCGCCCGCGCTCGCTGCATATTGGTCGGAGAGTGCGCGTTCGTCATATTGTAACGCGATCCGCGCTGCAAAGGCGGCCCGGAGTTCATGCGACCATCGTCCGTAATCCTGCGGCCTCAGCACGGCCTCTTCGGCAGCCTGGGTCATTTTGAAGATCTTTGCACGTCCCTCGACGGCATCCCCGGGAGCGTTGCCCAATCCTGCGCTTTTCAATGCAGTTGTATTCATATCTATCAGGCCACTTTCTCTTTCTTTCCCGCGAAGGCCGCCTCTGATGGGACCCATTCGCTGCCATCGAGTTCCGGTTTGTCGTAGTCCAGCATCGCCTGCCAGTGCTTGTCTATGTCTTCGGCGTAAAGCTTCGCCGCAAGGGCGCGCGCCATCCAGCCGGCCCCCTCCGAGATCCCCGGAATGTCGCCACTGACCTTGCCGAGGCTGGCTGAGGCGCCGTAGTTGAAGCAGTAGACATTGGACAGCCAAGGCGCCTGCCCGGGCACCTTCTCACGGAAGGTGAAATCATCGTTCAGATAAGGAAACCGGCCCAGATCGCTGGAGGCTTCAGCAGCCGGTGGCGTATAGACGTCCTGCCAGAGAAGGATGTCGTTCGCGGCCTCACCGAACTCGGTCCGCGACATCGGATTGATGTTGAAGCCGGTGCCGAGGATCATGAAATCCGCTTCATACTTGGTCCCATCGGCAAAGCCCAAGATGACAGCGCCATCGCTCTCGGTTGCTGTCTCCACCGCCTTGCCAAAATGAAAATGAGCATTTGGATGGCGGCTGACACGTTTGGTGGAGCCATGTGGCGGCGGCGTCTGCGTGGCAAAGGAATATTGCATGAAGCGCCAGCGCCATTCATCGGGCAGGCTGGCGAAACCGGCGGTAAAACCGAAAGAGCCAATGCCCATCATCTTGTTGATGGTCGGCATTTCCTTACGGCGGATCAGGTGGCGAACCTCGGCTGCTCCGTGCTCCAGCGCTTCGGCGGCATTGTCCACAGCAGAGGCACCAACGCCCACCACCGCTATGCGCTTGCCTTTCAGCGCGTCAAAATCGATCTCGTCGGCGCTATGAGCCCAGAATTTGCGGTCCAGGCCTTGCACGAAACCCGGGATATTCGGCTCGCCGGTACCATCGCGCCCGGTGGCAAAAACCACCTTGCGGGTCAGGATTGACGTCGCCGTCGTGCCCGACAGGTGAAGGCGCAGCAACTCGCCCTCGGGTACCACCCGATCGACAGACACTCCGTTCTCGATCGGAATCTCAAGCACCCTGCGATACCACTGAAGGTATTCCATCCACATCGGCCGCGGGATCTTATCCAGCGCGTCCCACTTGTCGGACCCGAACTGCGCGCGGTACCACGCCTGAAAGCTCAGCGCGCCATGGCCATAGGCCGGGCCGGTCAGTTCCTTTGGGGACCGAAGCGTCTCCATGCGCGCATAGGTCAGCCACGGGCCTTCCAAGCCTTCCGGGCTGCGGTCCAAAACCCGAATATTGTGAATACCACCGGTCTTCAGCGCCATCCAGGCCACCATGCCGCACATGCCGCCGCCGATGATCACCATATCGCTGACGCCTTCACGAGGAGGCACCCAATCCTTGCCCGGCCAACAGAGGAATTTCAGGTCTTCACTCAACCGCGCTTCGAGCGCGGGCAGACCCAAACCATCGATCTTGGGAGTGGTATCCAATGTCATTTCATCTTCCTGTAAGTCATCGGTTCGTTCACGAAAATATTGGACGGATTTCCCCATTTAGGGTGAAGATCATCAATATGAAAGGCATGGGCATGCCGTTGCCGCTGCCCATGCGCCGGGATTTCACGCAGATGACGATGATCCGCAGGCAGTTCGGGATGCTCATGTTCGCGGGTCAGCGGGTCGGTCGAGGGCCAAGCCCGCAGCGCCAGAATCACCATGCCGATGGTCAGTCCCGATAAAATCATGAGCGCCGTTTCCAGTCCGACCCGTGCCCCCAGTTCACCAGCCAGCGGGTAGGCCACCATCCATCCCGCGTGGGACAGCGAAAACTGTGCTGCGAACACTGCCGCGCGGTTCGCCCTCGCGGCGGAGCGCGCAATTACGAGACCACCCGGCGTCAGCACCAGCGACGCAGCAAGCCCGAAACCGACCCAAAGTGCCATGTACCCAGCGTAGCCAAGCGGCAGCACGATCGCAAAGCCGAGCATCGCATGCAGAACCGCGCCCGCAGCCATCGTGCGGCGCTCTTGCAGAGCCTCGATCAGGCGCGGCACCAGAACAGCGCCGATCACTGCACCCAGCCCGTAGAACGTCATGAGAACCGGGAATTCCGCTTCTGCATTCCCCAGACGCACTCCGGCCAGAACGACAGAATTGACCAGCACCCAAGCCATTCCGAGCGATAACGCGAAATTCAGCAGGAACAGCCCACGCAACCTCGGGGTCCTGCGGTATATGGACAACCCCCTTGACGCCCTTGCGATAAACGATCCCTTTCTCGGATCCACGCTATCCGCCGGGAAATGTGTCAGCAGCAGCATTGCAATGGACCCGAGAAAGGCCACGGCCGCCACCCAGAACAAAAACGCAGATGCAACCATCTGCATGACGATGGCTGCGATCACCGGTGAAAGCACCGACTCCAGCGTATACGCGATCCGCGACCACACCAACGCCCGACTATAGCCGTGCTCATCCGTCAGCACATCGGGTATCACGGATTGGAACAGGGGCGTGAACCCCGCCGAGACCGCGAAGAAGCAAAATGCCAATACGGCTATTTGCCAGGTTTGCGTCGCAAAGGCCATGGGCAGCAGCAGTAGCATGCGCACCACATCCAGCCCCACCATCACCCGTCTGCGCCGAAGCCCGGAAAACAGCGCTTCGGCCAGCGGCGAGACGCCGACATATGCCACCATCTTCACCGCAAGAAGAAAGCCGAGGATCTGTCCAGCCGCCGCCGCCCCGCCAATCCGGTAGGCCGCCAGCGACATTGCGACGGTCATCAGGCCAATCGCCAAAAGCGAGAAGATCTGGGCAGCGAAAAGCGTCCGGAACGCTGCGTTGGCCATAGGACTGAACAAGGTTGCGATCATGACACGAGCATTTCCTTGGGAAAGCTTTCAGAATTGAACCTGCCGTTTCCTGTATCGACACGGTACTGATCGACATAATCTGTGGCAACCGCTGCCAGATCATCGACCGCAGCTATAATCGTGTCCGCCTTTTCATCGGTCATCAAAGCTGAAAAATTCAGACGAACCCAGCCGGGTTTGGCGATTTCATCGCCTCTACCCAATGCCTCGATGGTAGCATCGGATTCGGTTTTGCCCAATCCAAGCAGACGGTGACCGTAAGGACCTGCACAAGCGCACCCTCCTCGCGCCTGGATCCCGGTCAGGTCACTGAGCAGGCGTGTAAAGAACTGATGATGCAGCAGCCCCCCTTTTGCATCCCGCACACGGAAGGAGAAGATCGGAAGCGCGTTTGCACTCGGAATGCCCAGCAGCTCGATCCGGTCATTCTTCCCCCAAGCCTTGACCGCCCGCGCACGCAGTTTTTCGTGCCGCTCGTCGAGCCAGCCCTGACCCAGTGCTTCCTTGACCAGCATCGCCAGCGCAACGCGAATGTCGCCGATCACGTTCGGAGTGCCACCTTCTTCCCGCGTCGACAGTCTGTCAGAATAGATGTGGCCCCAAGGCGATACGAAATTTACCGTGCCGCCGCCGGGGAGCGTCGGCGTGGTACGACGGACGATCCCATCGCGGATCACCAGAACACCACTCGCTCCTGGTCCGCCCGGAAACTTGTGAGCCGAAAAAACCAACGCATCTTTCTGTGCATCGGTCCCGGCCTTCATATCCATTTCGCAATAGGGACCGGCACAGCCGTAATCCCATATTGCCAATGCGCCATGCGCGCGAAGCTTGCGCGTCACGGCGTCCACATCTGTCAGAATGCCGGTCACGTTCGAGGCCGCCGAAAAGGTGCCAACAATCCGCCCCGCCCCTTGGGCAGCGTTCAATGCGCGCTCCAGATCGTCCATGTCGACCCCGCCACCCGGGGCTTCGGCGATCTCGACCACCTCTGCACCAGTCTCTCGCCAAGGGAGTATATTTGAATGATGCTCGTAGGGTCCGGTCAGGACCACCACTCGCTCACCCGCGCGAACCAATCCGGAAAGACCGAGAAGACCAACAACGCGGTTGATCCCGGCGGTCGAGCCCGCACCCGCGAACACGACGCTCATGCCCGCGCCCGCGCCGGTCAGCCTGGCCACCTCGGCCCTCGCACCCTCGCGCAGCTTGGACATGTATTCGCCGCAGAACGACGCTTGCGTATGAGTGTTGGCATAATAGGGCAACACGCGATCGCGCACGAAATCTTCCACCTGGGTCAGAGCGCGGCCGGAAGCCACGTAGTCGGCATAGATCAACGGACGGGCACCGAACGGACCGGCAATATGCACATCTTCGCCAATGAGGCCCTCGCGGACCCGATCATGTACTTCGGCGCTTTGCAGCGCGGTCTTGAAAGTATCGAGCGCAGTCATGTCTTCCTCTGATTTGACAAGAGCAACTATGACGCAATTTTCGGGAGGATTTTCACATAAATTTGCCTTTGTGTCGGATAATTTGAGTACTATTATCGAATAATGGCACGAATTTTAGATCACTTTGACCACCGCATCCTTGAGGAATTGCAGCGAGATGCTGCACAACCGCAACGCGCGCTGGCCGAAAAGGTGGGGCTTTCGCAGAATGCCTGCTGGCGCCGTCTCAAGGCGCTGGAAGCTTCCGGCGCGATCCGCAAACGCACGGTTGTGATCGATCGAGAAAGTCTCGGCGGCGGTTTTGTGGTTTTCTCCATGATCAAGACGCGCCACCATTCGGCGGAGTGGCTCCAGCAGTTCCGAACCCATGTCTCAGCCATCCCGGAGGTGATCGACTTCTTCCGCATCGGTGGCGAATACGATTACCTGCTGAAGATCGTCGTCCGAGACATGTCCGGATACGACAGCGTGTACAAACGGCTGATCGAGAACATCGAGCTGGAAACCGTAACCTCATACTTCGCCATGGAAGCCATCGAGGAACAACGTCCTATTCCTTTGCGGTGAAATCAGCTTCGGGGCGCGTTCATCGCCAGTTCCAGCCCCCCTTGCCCGAGCGTTCGGATCTCGTCCCAAACTGGCGATTCACGGCATGCTCTGAAGCTATCGGCTTGGCCAGATGACCGCTTGTCGGCGCTACAAGGCCGGCACGCCGATCACATGAGGGTGCGCAAGGATCAGCGCCACGAAGGCCCCCAGACCGAGCAGTATGCGCAGGACGGTGCGAGGCCACGAACGCGGGGCGTGAAGCTTGGGCGCGGCGCGGCGGGATTTGTCCAGGGAACGCCATTGCTCCGCGCCCATGATGCGGCGTTTGCGCCTGTCGATCAGGCTGCGCCCGGCGATTGCGAAGACGCCAAGGACGCCGAACAGCAGGATGTGGGCGACGTCTCCGTTTGGCAGCAGATGCACACCTGCCCAAAGGGCGAGTGCGTTCAGGATCGGATGACGGGTCAAGCCGGTGATGCCCGGCCGCGTGGGATCGTATGCCTCGTTTCGGGCGCCGCCGAAGGAAAACGGGTTGGGCCGAGCGATGCTCAGGGCCAACAACAGGCAGACCGCCAGCATTCCCAGATGCGTCACATGGCGCTGCCACGGAACCTGGGGCCAAAGCTGGACATAGGGGGCCTGTCCTGCTGACCAGATCAGGATCGTCAGCATGCCGAGCGACAGGATCGAGTAGCCCAACCCGAAGCCACGCGCGCCCAATGCGGAGGTCAGGTGCGATTTCACCGCCGGGCGCACCGGAATCGAGTGCGTCAGGAAGAACGCGGCGAAAACGGCGGCATAACCAACCCAGCTCATGCGGTTTTCCCCGGCTTGGGGCGCACCAAGATCGGGCCGTAGGCCACGGCGAACCCTGCGAATGCGATGAGCCACAAGAGCCCGGACACGTAACTCAATTCCACCAGCACCGATGCCCCGAACCGGGCTGCCACCGATCCGAACAGACACAGATAGATCGCCAGCGTTGCCCTGCCTGCAACCAGGTCCTGTCCGGTATGTCCGAGTGTCGCCCGTGTCATCACGGCCAGCGTCATGGCACCGATGGCCCCTGACATCCAGAGGTGTTGTGCGGCTGCCGTGGGGTGACCCAGCACGATCGCGGTCCCGAGGGCGAGCGCCCCGATCGGAAGGAACGCGTAAGAGACATGCAACACCCAGACCAGCGCCTCGGCCAGGGTATGATGCCCCTGCCAGCGGGTCAGTCGGGCCAGGTGCAGGGCGCCCATCACGACCAATGCCATGCCCGTCTGGATGCTGTCCGGGTATGCGACCCAGAGCCCCAGAGCGCCAAGGCTCGCCAACAGGACAATCTTGTCGAAGCGTTGCATCGGCGGCGCGGGGCGCGCAGATCTTTCGGTGCGTGCCAGCCAGTTGCGGGTGAAGGACGGGATAATCCGCCCACCGATCACGGCGATCATCATCACCGCCATGGCAAGGCCAAGCCGCAGGCCGTATCCCTGTGCCGCATAGCTCCCGCTCAGGGCCTCGTAGTGGAACACCGCATTGGAAAGCGTGAAAACGGCCAAGAGCGCAAACACGATCAGGTTGCGCCAGTTCTTCCCGGCGACGATCTCGCGCAGGATCAACGCACCGAGAACGACCGGAAACGCGAGGTCAATTGCCGGTGCGGTGCCGGCGGGCAAATTGGCAGAGCCAAGAATGGCAAGGCGCCCGAGCACCCACAGCGTGAACAGCGCCGCCAGCCGCCAACCCACCATCGGCAACCGCCCGGTCCAGTTCGGAACAGCGGTCAACAGGAACCCGGCCAGAATCGCGCCCAGATAGCCGAAAAGAAATTCATGCGCATGCCAGGACACCGGGTCCAGCCGCGTCGGCAATGTGAGCGCCCCCGTCATGGCCGGCAACCAGAGCAGCATTGCCAGCACGACCCAAACCGCACCGAACAGGAAGAAGGGGCGAAATCCAAAGCTGAAAAGCGCAGGCCCCGTCCAGGCGCGCATTTGTTCTGCCGATGTCTGTGCCATCACGTGGCTCCGTTGCTGGTTCGGATGCGTGTCAGGACAGTACCGTCATCGGAACATGTCAGGCGAACACGCCGTCCGGCGTTAAAGAAGGTCAGGCGAAACCGGCCGGCATCCGCGCCTTCGCCGATTTCGAAGCGGCTGGTGATGTCGCCAGATCTCATCTTCTCGCGAACCTCTCGCGGCGCCAGATCAAGCAGTTCCGCCAGATCGGACGCGTCGATCACCGGCTCGCCGCTGGTGATGTCGATCTTCATGGCGCGGGGTCTCTGTCGGCCACATCCATCAAGTAACGAATGTGGCGCGCAAAGTACCAGGTGGCGGGTGCTCCGATGGCGCAGCCAATGCCGATGGACGCGGCGGTCGAGGCCACCGGCCCGCCAACCCAGCTGAAGATCAGCGAGGCGAAGAACACGTTGACCGCCGCCGCCCCTGCCCCGAACGGGTAGAGCGCGATCGCGATCCGTGTTGTGGACCACCCTTGCCGCGTCATGTGCGGGCGACCAGCCGTTGCACCAGCACCAGCGCCGCAATCAGCGCGATGCTGCCTATCGCGAACCAGAATTCCGCGGTAGCGGATTGGGCCTGCGGAATGGGTCGGTCGAAGCTTGATGCCAGTGTGGGGGATGCCAGCACGGCTGCAATGATCGAGGTGAGAATACGCATGTCAGGTCTCCTGTGTCAGGGTGCGGTAGATGTCGGGCAGCGCCTTGGTCAGGCGCTCGGGATTGGGCAGCAGCGTAAAGCCGCCCCGGCCAAAGATGCGAGCGAACCAGTCCTGCCCGTCTTCGTCGATGATGATACCATGCAGGCTTTGACCCGCGTTTCGGGCCTCGCGCACGGCCATGTGACTGTCTTCGATGCCGTGCTGGCCTTCGTAATGGTCCAGGTCATTGGGTTTGCCGTCGGTCAACACGATCAGCAGCTTCCGGGCGCTGGGCTGGTCGGCCAGTTGCGTACTGACATGCCGGATGGCCGCGCCGAGGCGGGTATAGTGACCAGGCCGCAACGCGCCGATATTGGCGGTGATGTCGGATGACATCTGGTCCTCGAAAGTCTTGCAGCGGGTCAGGAACACCCTGTCGCGGCGGAGCGAGGAAAACCCCCAGATACCCAGCCGGTCGCCCGCCGCGTCGATGCCACCTGCCAAGGCCGCCATCGCTTCGCGAGCCACCTCGATCACGGAGGTATCGCCGATGGCGGCTTCGGTGGACCGCGACGTGTCGATCAGGAAGGCCACGGACAGGTCCCGTTCGGTCTGGCGCGCCGATTGCCAGATGCGGTCGGACCCGCGCCCGGTTGCCATCAGATCGGCGCGTGCTGTCAGCAGCGCATCCAGATCAAGCTCGGTTCCGTCCACCTGACGTGGTTGCAGCACGCGGCGCGGGCGCAGCGCCTCGAACTGGCGGCGCACCTCGCGCATGCGGCGGTCGTTGGGCACGAAAGGTGGGCCTTCGGGCCGGGCGGGCGCGTCCAGAACGCGGCAATGGCCGTCCATGTAGCTGCGGCTGCGGTGGTTCCATTCGGGATAGGTGTGCTCCCCGGCCAAGGCCTCGTGATCGGCATCCGAGGGCGACAGGTCCAGATGCAGGCGCAGGCGGGTCGCCGCCTTGCGATCCTGCTTCGACAGGGTGATCTCGTCCTGATCGTCTGCCGCCTTCTGAGCGTTCTCGTCATCATCATCGTCGACGCTGCGATTGATGTTCATCGACTCGACCCAGGACAGGATCGATTCGAACCGGTGGATGATGAAGCTGTCCTTTCGGTTGTGCTGGTCCTGATCCTTGCGGTTGCCCAGCTTGCGCGTGGTGTGCGCCGCGTTGGGGGGCGGTGCGGCGGGATCGGCCTGTTCGTCGCCCGCGGCCCTACCCGAACCCGGCAGAGCAAAGCGCAGCCAGATCGGCACGGGGGCAAAGGGCATGTGGGATCTTGCGACCGGATCGACCGTGAGGGTCGGTGCGCTGCCGCCCAACTGGTCGCGGATCGCTGTCTCGAACACCGCCTCCTGCGGCGGGCGGGCGATGTCGGACCGGGCATCGAGGCACAGTTGCGCCATCGCGGCATAGGTGGTGCGCAAGCCCGGACAGGCGGCATAGACCGCATCGGAGGCCGCGACATTGGCGCGGATCTGTGCGCAATCGTGCAGCGGCCCGTCACCGGCAAGATCGCCGGGATCAAAGGCGCTTTTGGCGGCCATTGCGGTGAGCCAGAAATAGGCTGCCCGGTTGAGGGCCGGGTCCGGGAACGCTGCCAGAAACGGTGGCAGGGTCAGCCGTTCGCCGTCAAAGCCCGCAACCCATTCGCGGTCCCGCTCCGCCCCCAGCTTGCGGCGCAGGGGACGGCGATGGCGGGCCAGTGTCGGCGCCGCCTCGGCCAGTTCGACCCCCGCCGCGCCTCCCAGCGCACGGAACAGGACGGCAAGGCTGGGCCGGACCGAGACCAGCGACACGGCAGCGTCAGGGTAGCTGACCTCTGCCCCGATCCGGCTGGCCATATCGTGCCAGAGGTTTCCGACCGTCTCTTCGGGTTCCATCAGATCGAGAAGGTGCATGGCGCTTATCCGTAAATGGTCGAGACCAGGTCGCGCAGCGCCTGCTGCACGTCCGGCTCGTCGCTCAGGGGTTCGATGACAGCGGCCTCGAGTGCCTGATCGACACCCATGGACCCGGCGATCAGCGTGGCCGCGTAGATCAGAAGCCGGGTGGACACGCCCTCTTCCAGATCCATGCCCGACAGGTTCCGGATATGCCCGGCCAGCCGCACCAGCGGCGCCACGCGTCCCGGCTCCAGACGGCTTTCCCGCGACACCACCGCGATCTCGGTTTCCGGATCCGGAAAGTCGAACGAGATCGACAGGAACCGCTGACGGGTCGATGGTTTCAGCCGTTTCAGGACGTTCTGATAGCCGGGGTTGTAGCTTGCAACCAACATGAAGTCCCTTGGGGCCACCAGTTCTTCGCCAGTTCGATCGATCATGAGAGTGCGCCTTGTATCGGTCAGCGGGTGCAGGACGACGGTGACATCCTTGCGGGCCTCGACAACCTCGTCGAGATAGCAGATGCCGCCGTGCCGCACCGCGCGGGTCAGCGGGCCATCGACCCAGACGGTCTCTCCGCCCTTGAGCAGATAGCGCCCGATCAGGTCCGCTGCCGACAGGTCGTCATGGCAGGCGACGGTGTAAAGCGGCTTGCCCAGACGCGCCGCCATATGTTCGACAAAGCGCGTCTTGCCGCAGCCGGTGGGCCCCTTCAGAAGAAGGGGCAAACCGTTGTCATGAGCCGTCTCGAACAGGTCGCATTCGCGGCCGGTGGGTTGGTAGAACGGCAGGGTCGGTGTGACTTGCATATTCATGGCTTATTCTCCGGGAACAGGGTTGGCGGCACCGGGGGTGATGACCTCGGTTCTGCGGACGACCAGGATGGAATAGATGAACAGGATCGCACCGATGACGACGGCCAGTCCGGCGCCCCAGCGCATCAGGTAGAAGATCGACAGGCTGTCCTGCACGTCCATGTAATAGTCGCCGACGACCCGCTGCATGTGGGTCTGGATGGTGCCCGCGAAGGTCAGCACGAAGGTCATGAAGGCCATGCCGCCGGTCATCAGCCAGAAGGACGCCATGTTGAGCACCTGGTTATAGGGTGCACGCTCGCGCAGCATCGGCATCGCATAGGTGAAGATCGCGAGGTTCAGGGCCACGTAAGCGCCGTAGAAGGCAAGGTGCCCGTGTGCTGCGGTGATCTGGGTGCCGTGGCTGTAGAAGTTCACGCCATGCAGCGTGTGCAGGAAGCCCCAGACACCCGCGCCGAAGAAGGCCACCGTGGAGGATCCGAGCGACCACAGGAGCGCCGCCTTGTTCGGGTGGTTCTTGCGGCCCTTCCAGACCATGACGAAGGCAAAGGACATCATCAGGAAGAAAGGGATGACCTCGAAGGTCGAGAAGATGGAGCCGATCCACTGCCAGTAGCCCGGCAAGCCGATCCAGTAGAAGTGGTGCCCGGTGCCGAGAATGCCCGAGAAAAGCGCGGTGGCGACGATGACATAGAGCCATTTTTCGACCACTTCGCGGTCAACGCCGGTCAGCTTGAGCAACAGGAACGCCAGGATCGCGGCCATCACCAGTTCCCAGGTCGCTTCGACCCAGAGGTGCACGACGAACCACCAGTACATCTTGTCGAGCGACAGGTTGTCGGGGTTGATGAAGGCGAACACCCACAAGAGCGACAAAAGCCACAGCCCCATGAGCAACACGTTGGTGATCGCGGTTTTCTTGCCCGCCAGAACGGTCATCGAGATGTTCAGCAGGAAGATCAGCGCAGCAACAAGGATGCCGAACTTGACCCAGAGCGGTTGTTCAAGGAATTCGCGTCCGCCGTGGATACCGACAAGATACGACCCCACAGCGCCCAAAGTGCCCACCACAAGAATGATCAACTGGAGATAGGCCAGCTTGGGCGACCAGATTTCCCGCTCGGATTCTTCGGGGATCAGGAAGAAGGCAGCCCCGAAGAAGCCCAGCAACAGCCAGACGATCAGCGCGTTTGTGTGGATCATGCGGATGATGTGGAACGGCAGGATCTCTGCCAGGAAGTTGGGCGAGACATAGACCCACCCTGCCAGCAGACCGCCCAGCACCTGGATGCCGAACAGCGCCATCGCGGCAAGGAAGTACCAGTACGCCACCTTTTGAGATTGGTATTTCATCTGTCTATTCCTTATCCGGCGTCATTGGGCGGCCAGCCCTGTGTGTCTGTCTGATCGGCCCAGCGTAGGAATTCCGCGAGCCCGCGAATGTCTTCGTCGCTGAGGTTGAATGCCGGCATCTGCCTGCGGCCTTCGATGCCGCTGGGTTGGCTCTCCATCCAGCCTTGCAGGATTTCGAACGCGTCTTCGGGGCTGTCCTGCACACCCCAGCGGGTCATGACATTGCCGACCTCGGGGGCGAAATAGGCGCCTTCGCCGTGCAGACTGTGGCAGTTGATGCAGGAATTCTGCTCCCACACGTGTTTGCCGTGAATGACCTCCTCGCTGAGCGCCATGCCGGCGGTCGAGGTCTGCACCACGTATCGGTGCGAATGGACGGTCATCGCCACGAAGATCACGACAAAGAAGATCGAGCCTCCGTAGAAGATGTTGCGCGCCCGCGATTTCGTTAAGATTTCAGCCATGCTCAGGCCTCCTTGAACTCGGGATGACCTGTTCTAGACGGGGCCTGCGCGGCAAAGTTTGCGCCAGCACAACGTTTGGCGCGATTGCATCTTTAGACATGTCTGGGAAAGGAGCCTGCCATGCGCAATCCCCGTCTGGACGATCCCGACCTGCCGCTTGCGGACCTGATGACCCATTGGCCCAGGACCATCCCCGTCTTCGTGCGCCACAGGATGCTGTGCGTCGGCTGCCTGATCAGCCCGTTCCACACGGTCACCGACGCCTGCGCCGAATACCATCTGGATGAAAACGCGTTTCTCGAGGAGTTGATGCAGGCGACACGCGAGTGAAGCTGGAATGGTCAGGGCGTCGAGAGACACAAGGCCGTTGCGCTGTCGCCGAATGCCTTCTGCGGTTCAGCCGTCTGGAGACGTCTTGAAGCCGTCATAGAGATCGGAATTCACGCTGCTGCCCTTGATCAGGCGTTGCGCAATGAGCCGGATGACGTAGTGACCGAATTCCGGATGCTGACGGTAGAGGCTCATGAAGGTCTTTTCGTCGATCGTAAGTATCGTGCAGTCGGACCTGCATATCGCGGACGTGGTGCGGGCAGCGGAGTCGGTGAAGTACGCCATTTCACCGAACAAGGTGCCGGCGGTCAGAAACTCGCCAAGTTCCGGCAATTCAACCGTGCCGGTATCGACATAGTAAACGCGGTCCGGCGTATCTCCGCGACGGAAGAGGACATCACCATCCGAAAATCGTGTCGGTTTCAGAAAGGGGCGAAGAACGTCCAGGGGGCGCTCGCTCGAACGCGCCTCGTTCATCCTTCTCATGCTGACCAGGATTTCCCAGAGGCGAAACAGGTTCAGAGGAAAGAGGGAAACGTGCAAGGCGAGCATGGGATAGACCGGAACCAACGCCCCATAGGTTATGAAGGCGACGTTCGCTGCAAGTGCAATGCAGCGGAGTGGAAGCATGTTTCGCATCGAATAGGCGCTTAGTGTGAAGATCGCGCCAAGCCATCCGAATATTTCGAGATAATCCATTTCCTGGCCCATGAACGCGCTACTCTTCCCGAAAGTTTGTTTGCATCCGAGAAGCATGCCACGCGAGGCGACAATCGCCCATGGGGTTTATTTGAAGGCGGCTCTTGAGGCCCCGGGCCCAGATATCGCCCGAAACGTCGAAACGGCTCAGACGCCCGCAATGGCAGCCCTGAAACGATCCGTTCACCCCTGGCTGAGCACCACCAGCGCATGTGGGTCGCACACCTTGATCCGCTTGCGCTTGCTTTCAACCAGCCCGCGTTTTTCCCATCCACTCAGAAGACGGCTCACGGTGTGCAGGGTCGTCGCCGTCAGTTCCGACAGGTCTTGACGGGTGATCGGAAAGTCGATCTCGATCCCGCCCTCGACCTTGCGGCCGGTCTGGTTGATCAGGCGCAAGAGCGCGTTGGCGACGCGCTGCTCGACCTGTTGGGTCGCAAGTTCCACAATGCGCGTGTTCATTTCGCCCACCCGGTGGCCCAAGGTCTTGTAGGTCTCGGTGGCAAAGCCGTCATACTCGGCAACGAAGGTGTCCCAAAGCCGCGTTGGCCAGCTGATGACAATGGATTCGGTCGCTGTCATCGCCGTGGCCGGGTAGGTGTCGCGCCCGATCGCCTTTGCGATGCCCAGGAGCTGCCCCGCGGGGATATGCAGCGCGGTGACCTGTTCGCCGGTGGGCGTGATGCGTACGACGCGGACATAGCCGTCCAGCAACATGTAGAATCGTTCGGCCTCGTGGCCTTCCTCGAACACGGCGACCCCGGGCAGGTAACGGCGCGAGGTCGCCTGATCCAGGATCGTGCGGATCTGACGTTTCTCGAGACGCGAGAACGGCGGCAGATGCGTCAGCAGACTCTCATCGAGCCGCGGCAGTGTCTTTCTGGGCGGGAGATCTTCCATGGCGTCCCTCTTGGCACAGATCGAAAGTCGAGACCACGACCGGATCACGCATTCCGCAGATGCAATCGCCCGGAAGTTTGCGCCAGAGCAAATTGCGACGCCGGTGAATGGCTATTCTTCAGGTCAAGCAATCAAGCGATCTGAAAGGACAGACAAATGAACCGCACTTTCGCAACCAGCCTCGCACTCGCAGCCCTGATCGGAACATCCGCTTTCGCGGAAACCTTCGAAGTCCAGATGCTGAACAAGGGATCCGATGGCGAGCGGATGGTATTCGAGCCAGCCTTCATCCAGGCGGCCCCTGGCGACACAGTCAAGTTCGTTGCGGCCGACAGGGGCCACAATGCCGAGGTCAACAAAGGCATGCTGCCCGAGGGCGCCGAGGCGTTCTCCGGCAAGATCAACGAGGAGTTCGAAGTCACGCTGGATGCCGAAGGCGTCTACGGCGTGATCTGCAAGCCGCACTACGCCATGGGCATGGTGATGACCATCGCCGTCGGCGACGTCGACGCACCCGCCGATTTCTTCGAAGGGCGCGTGCCGCCGAAAGCCAAGCAACGGTTCGAAGCGCAGCTTGGACAACTCTGACCGAATTCCGGCGCGCAGGCATGACGCCTGCCGCCACATCAACCCCTGGAGGGAATCATGACCAAATTCATCAACCCCGGACTTGTCAAAACCAGCCGCCGCAACGTGCTGCGGGGATCCGTTCTTGCCGGTGCTGCCGCGATGGCAGGGGCTGGCGCCATGGCCACACCGCGCGCACCGAAGCTGACCGGCATCAATGCCAACTCGGCAAAGCTCTACAAGACCGCGGGGCAGCAGGCCGCCGAAAGCACTGCCAAACCCGCGGACCTTTCAGGCTACACACGTGTGAAGCAGGAATTGGTCGCTCCTCCTTTTGCCCCGGCCCACGAACAGGTGGCAACCGGCGGCCCGAAGATCATCGAGATCACCATGGAAACCACCGAGCGGCTGATGGTGGTCGACGAAGACACCGGTGCCAGCATCTGGGCGCTGACCTACAATGGCTCGGTCCCCGGTCCGCTGATCATCTGCCATGAGGGCGACATGGTCGAACTGACCCTGCGCAATCCGACCGACAGCATGATGGAACACAATATCGATTTCCACGCCTCGACCGGTGCCCTGGGTGGTGGTGGTCTGACCCACGTCTATCCCGGAGAGGAAACCGTGCTGCGCTGGAAGGCAACCAAGCCGGGCTGCTTTACCTATCACTGCGCCCCGGGTGGTGCGATGATCCCGTACCACGTCACTCACGGCATGAACGGTGCTGTCATGGTGCTGCCGCGCGACGGGCTGAAAGACAAGAATGGCAACCCGCTGCGCTATGACAGCATCGCCTATATCGGCGAACAGGATTACTACCTGCCTATCGACGACAACGGAGACTACAAATTCTACGAAACCGCTGGTGACGACTATGCCGACAGTCTTGAGGCGATGCGGACCCTGATCCCGACACATTCGGTCTTCAATGGCGCGGTGGGTGCCCTGACCGGGGAACACGCGCTCAAGGCCAAGGTCGGCGAAACCGTCCTGATGATCCACAACCAGGCCAACCGGGATTCGCGGCCGCACCTGATCGGCGGACATGGCAACTATGTCTGGGAAGCGTCCTTCACAGATGCCCCGATGCAGGACATGGAAACCTGGTTTGTGCGTGGCGGCTGTGCCGTGGCGGCGATGTATACCTTCGAACAGCCGGGCGTGTACGCCTATGTGAACCACAACCTGATCGAGGGTGTGCTGCTGGGCGCGACCGCGCATTTCGTGGTCGAGGGCGAATGGGACAACGACCTGATGGAGCAGGTCGTGGCACCAAGAGCCTTTGCAACCTGACCGCTCCCGCAACTTGAAAGACCTGACCAATGATCGCCGTCGACAGCCTTGCACCTCGTTTCAGAATGTCCCTTCATTTTGTGCCTCTGGGTCTGTTGGCGGCGGTCGCCATCGGGGGCGCGCTCATGCAGCGCGTCCCCGAGCCTGCGTTCATGCCTGTCATGGCGGATCGGCCCGTCATGCTTCCGGATGGCGGGACGATCCATGTCCAGCGGTTCGAAGTGACCATTGCCGAATGGAATACCTGCCACGCGCAGGGCGTCTGCACCCTTGAATTGCACGCACGACCGAACCAGGATCCCGACGCCACTCCGGCCACCGGCCTCAGCTATGTTGACGTGCAGGAATACCTGGGCTGGATCAATTCCGTGACAGGACACACATTCCGTCTGCCGACAGCCGAAGAATGGGACTTCATGGCGGCATCCGTGCTTCCCGAAGAGCCTGATCCCTTGTTCACCGATCCCTCGCTCACCTGGGCTTCGACCTACCTGACCGAAGGGTTGGCACCGCGTGCGCTTAGATCGCAGGGCAGTTTTTCGACCTCGCCCGAAGGCATTGCCGACCTGGACGGTAGCGTGTGGGAATGGACGAAAGAGTGCTATGCCGGTGCGTCCGAGGGCGTCGACCCTGCCCGCTGCCCCGCTTTCTTTGTCGGCGGCGAACACCTCGCCGCCATGTCTTACCTTGTCCGTGATCCGGCCCGCGGTGGTTGTGCCGTTGGGACACCACCCGCGCATCTGGGAATGCGGCTGGTTTCGGATGATGCGCTCTGAACGATTGGCGTCACGCGCGTGAACTTCGCCCTATTGCGCGTTATCCGGATTGGCGGATTGTCCGCGCAATCTCGTCGACCAGGGCTCGTACGGCCGGGCGGGCATTCTCCCAGTCTCTGGCAGTGCGCATCTGGGATAACGAGAGATCCGCAGCCGCAGACCGCGCACCAAGTTCCGGATATCCCAATGTGTCCGCGACACCGGCGATCTTGTGAGCACGCTCGGCAATACCGTCGATCGCCTCTGCCCCCCCCTGCCCGCTGTCCAGGGCACGGCAAAGCGTCGTGATCTGATAGTAACGGTCCGGCAACCGGTCCAGAAACCTCCGCCGGATATCCTCCACCCGACGCCGCATATCCACAAAGCCTTGCCGGGCGGGCTCTGGCACGAGGGATTGTTCCAGGGGCGACCTAGAAAGCATACCGCGCGTCCTTCACCTCGTTCTCTTTTGCAGAGCGGATCGCTTCATTGATCAGACGCGTCGGATTGGTGATGTTGGTTGCCCGACACGACACAACGGTTCCAACGGAAACGACCGGCAGGCGAACTTCCATGTCGTCGTACAGTCGCTGAAATTCGGTCATGAAGCCCAGCAACGTGTCGCCAAGGGCCAGGCATTCACGCTCGCGTTGCTTGGGCAGAAGGCAGACGAATTCACCGCCGCCCTTGTATGCAATCATCTTGGCCGAGAACGGAAGGCAATCCGAAATGCAGGTGGCGACATCCAGCATCGCCTCGGCGAAGACGGCGCCTCCTTCCAGATCATAGATTTCCCGCGCGTTCGAGACGTGCACGCCGACGGCGATGACCGACAGGGCCCGAAAGATGCCAAGCGCATTGAGGTAGTTCTCCATCGCCAGGACGTCGATGCCGCCGTCGATGCGCTTCATTGGAATGCTGTCGTAAAATCCGATGGAATGAGAAGCCGAACCCGATCCACCGACCGTTTGATTGCTCAGGTCCGCGCGAAGCCGCTCCTTGATCAGAAGCTGAACCATTCCAAGGCGGCTTCTGATTTCCACCTCGTCAATCGGCTTGGTCAGATAGTCGGTCGCGCCAGCCGCGAAGGCGTCGTCGATGTACCGCTTCTCGGCCATTGCCGTATTCATCACGATTGGCACTTCGGCGTAGTCCGGGTGCGCACGAATGATCTTGCACAGATCGATCCCGCTCATCTCGGGCATTTTGATATCGAGGATCAGGCACTCGAAGCCAAATTGGCTGTCTTCAATCAGATCTATGGCCCGCTGCCCGGAAAGGGCTGTGGTCACGTCGGTGTAACCCATCCCATCCAATGCGTTTACGAAAAGCGCCAAGAAGTCCGGATCGTCATCGACAGCCAAAATTCGCATGGTTCGCCCCTATATTGCTGCTAGTTCTCCCAGTATCTTAACGGTTGAACCCAAAAGATGGCATGAACGTGGCCGGTTTTTGAAGAATTGCGAACAGGCCTCGGATGACCGGGACGTCAGATCGCCTGAAGCCTGGCGGCCTTTCTGGTGGCCCAGATGGTGCGGATCTGCTCACCCAGGGACATCGGATCGAAGGGTTTCGTGATCACGTCGAGGGCGCCGCTGTCCAAAAGCTCCTTCGAGGCCGTGTCTTCCGCCTTTGCGGTCATGAAGATGGTGGCAATATCACCGTGCCTCGGGTCCGATTTGACGATCTCCGACATTTGAAGCCCGGTCATTCCGGGCATCATCACATCCAGGAGGAGAAGTTGCGGCGAAAGGGTCTTCAAGCCCTCCAGTGCATCCGGCCCCGAGCTGAACTGGTGGAGTTCGAAGTTGTCGACGAGCTCCAAGGCCATCCGCGCGATTTCAAGGATATCCTCGTCATCGTCGACATGCAGTATTGTTCTGAGCTCAGACATTCCCGATTCCATTCTTCAAAGATTAGGCAACAGCCGGCACATCCATGACCCTAGCGTCCCGACTTGATTTTTCGAGTTCGAAGTAGAACGTCGTTCCTTTTCCGACCTCGGTTTCAAAAGAGATGATGCCGCCGTGCTGCCGGATGATTTCACGGCAGATGGTCAGGCCCAGCCCAGTGCTTGCGAACTTCTTGTTCTTCAGACCTTCCACCTGAATGAAGCTGTCGAACAGCGTGTCTCGTGCGTGTTCCGGAACGCCCGGACCGTTATCCGCGACACTCACCCGCCAGAAGTCTTCGCAATCGCAGAGCTTTAGCGTAACGGCTTCCCCCTCTGGGGAAAGCTTTGCAGCATTTGACATCAAATTCGACATGACCTGCATCAATCTGTTCGGATCGGCATTGACGAATGCTGGCTCGTCGGCCGAAAGGACTACGAATTTCACATTGCACTCTGCGGCAAAGGGAGCGTTCGATTCAGCGGCTTCACTCAGAATGTCGCGAAGATCGACAGCTTGTGTATCGATCGACAGGTCACCGTTTTGCAGTTTTTCGAGTGTGAGGATATCGTTCACGATCGCCAGAAGTCGATCGGAATTGCGATGCGCCACGTTCACCAACTTGGCAACGTTCGGCTCCATATCGCCCATGACGCCCGAGTCGAGCAGGCGCAATGCCCCCTTGATAGAGGTCAGCGGGGTGCGCAATTCGTGGCTTACGGTCGACACCGAACTTAACTTGAGGTCCTCGGCCTGCTTCCGCTCGGTGATGTCCCGCATGACGGAAATGAGACTGCGCTTGCCGTCCATGTCTTCGACAACATGCGTCAGCACCTCTACCGGGCCGAATTCGTCCTCGGTTTCGAATACGTTCTGTGTTCTTTCGCCCTTCAGAAGGGGACCGAGGTTGCGATAGAGACTGGAAAGCTGCGACTCGGAAAACAGGTTTGTGATCGACCGTGAATCCAGATTGTCGGCGGACCAGCCGGTGCGGCGACGAAAGACCTTGTTGGCATAGGTGATCTCGAAGGACGACGGATCATAGATGCACACCCCGTCCGGAAGAACTTCGACAACATCGTTCCGGCCCTTTTCGGCACTTTGCGCCATGGCGCTCGACACGTCCGTGATGACGGAAACCAGCTCTGACACGGCACCGGTCTGCTCGATCTTCGGAAACACGGTTATCTGAGCGGTGATGAAACAGCCCGACTGGCTCCGAAGCTTGTGGAACCCCGACCAGACATTGCCATCCAATACGTGTTTGCGAACCTGGAACATCGTCTGTTTGGCCTCGTCGTCAAAGGCCAGGACGGTTGTCGCCACGCCAATGATTTCATCCGCCTGATAGCCGAATGTCTCTGTAAACTTCTGGTTTACGGAATTGATCCTGCCGCGCGCGTCGGTCGCCATGACGATCGTGTGTTGGTTCAGGGCTTTCTCGTGGACCTCGACCGAGCGTTGGTTCACTGCGATGCGTTGAGCAACCCTGCGGGTCCGGGCGATGTTCAGAACGCTGGCCACGGCAGCCGAGGCCAGCAGGAACATTGCCGTCGTCTTTGTCCAGGCGTCACCCAGATTCGCGGAGTGCACGAGGCTGACCACCCCTGCGGAAAGGCCGAGCACGACCAGGAAACGAAAGCCAAGGTCCGCCAGCATATTCGGTATCGGAAAATCGTTTAAATACTTGGGCATGACTCGTCTGGAACACTCATGTTGATCGGAGAACTCTGAATGGTTCATTGTGTTTGATCTCGACAACTTCGCCCAAGAATTCGGCACCAATGCGGCACCAAAGCAGTCAAAAAAGGAAAAATTTCGGAGATGGTCAGGTCACGCGGCTTCGGTTTCTGCCTGCGCGTGTGACAGTTCAAGGCGGAAAACGCTGCCTTTACCCTCGATGCTCTGCACGGTCACTCTACCGCCATGCAGCACCGCAAGTTCGCTGGAAATCGGCAAGCCCAAACCGACACCGCCATTATCCCGCGTGTTGGAGGCATCCAGTTGTGCGAACCGGTCGAAAATCCTGTCAAGATCGGCCGCGGCAATGCCTCGGCCGGAGTCCCGAACCTCTACCCATGCCTTTGAACCATCTTTGCCCAAGTGAACCGATATCTCTCCGCGATCCGTGAACTTGATGGCGTTGACAATCAGATTCGATGCGATCTGCTTCAGGCGCAAGGGATCGGCGAAAACCTTGCCAGCGTCGCCAGACACGGTCAGTTCAAGACCTTTCTTGTCGGCGAATGGCCGCATTTCCGCGGCAACTTCGTCGCACAGCTTTCTCAGATTCACCACTTCGCGCTTCAGGCGAAGCGTGCCTTCTTCAATGGCGGCAAGATCGAGAATTCCGCCGATCAGGCCCATCAGTTGCTGGCCCGAGACGTCGATCTGCATGGCGAAACGATCGATGTCAGCTTGGTAAGCGTCCAATGCCTGCGAAAGCGCCACGTTGCTTTCTGCATCAACGGTTTTCGCAAGAGCCATGTAGGTTGGGAGTGTTTCTGGCTTGCGCAAGAACGCATTGTACCCAAGCACCACCGTCAACGGCGTCCGCAATTCGTGGCTGATTGTGTTCAGGAATTCGGTTTTCGCCGCGCTCGCCTTTTCGGCCTTTGCGAGGGCAGCCTTCAGCTCCGTGATATCGACCCGAAACCCGACCGTGTTCCCCGACGGCGTCCGACGTTCGACAACGCGCAGCCATCGACCGTCGTTCAATCCTTGTTCCATTGGACGACCGGCCGTGCGATGCAATTCTAGCCGCTTCGAGAGCCATGCCTCTTCATCGCCCAAGGCGGCATTGAACTGTCCTCGGGCCAGTCCGTAACGGACGATGTCCTCAAAGCGGCGGCCGGGGATCATGGCATCGGCCGATGCCGGGTACATTTCCTTGTAGCGGTTGTTGCACAGGATAAGACGGTCATCGCAATCGTACAGTGCGAAACCATCGTCCAGGGCTTCAATCGCCTCCATGAGCTGGGTCTCGGCGCGGACACTTCTTGCAAACAGCCAGTCGAAGGACCGCTTTACCAATATGGCCACAATGGCCGCCAGGGCGACAAGCCCCCACAGCAGGTTGAAGTTCGGAGGCGTTTTCGGCCAACCGCCCCGAGGAACCGAAGACACCGTCCAGCTTACACCGGGGGCCGTAACCCGCGTCAGCACCGGGTCGCCTTCGATCACCTCGGATTGGCCATAAAGACTCTCACCCCGTTCCGTCTCGATGACGATATCAAGACCATGCGACATATGCAGATCTTCGACGGCGCTGAAGAACCGGTTCTTGTCGATCACCAACGACACCACGCCCCAGACACCCTGCGACGCTCCGGTGCCCGACGGATACATGACCGGGCTGCGCGTGATGAACCCTTGCCCACCCTGAACCAGTTCGAACGGGCCATCGACCAGTGTTTCGCCGAGAAGCATCGCCTGATCGACGCCTCCCATGAAGTCGGACCGGTCCCGAAGGTCTAGCCCCATCACCGCCTGGTTTTGCTCGAGCGGAAAAACATACTTGAATACGAGGTCCGGTGCCGCTGCGACATTGATGATGTCCTCCGCCTCCTGAACCATCTTTTTTGCGATCTGGGCGAACCGGTCGGCGGGAAGGTCCGGCTCCGCTTCGAAGACCGCTGCAATGCCTTTGGTGATCAGAACCTTTTCGTTCAGGGATTTCGTGATTTCCGACGCAATGGACGCGCTGATCTGCGTAACCTGCAAGCGTTGCTCGGCAAGGTAGCGCTGACCGTTCACGATGGTGATGCCCACGCCGGCGATGACCGAAACGGCGATGATCAGGAAATATCCCGAGATGGATCGAAGCATTCTGCCACGCCTGCCTTGCGAGAGTGTCACGCTGTCGCCACGTTCTGCCCGATGGCCCGTGGAGAGTCAGCAATTGGGCCAGCGGCCCGCGTATATGAAGATCCTGGCGCCAAAAATCGCTGCTGTTGCGTAAATGGCACAGTTCGAAGCCGCTGCGATGTCCGGGGCGCACCATGACGCCAAGACCTGTCCGTCATATTTTGTGCCGGGATACGAGGAAAGCTTTTTGTCTGCAAAGAATAATGGAATGCGGATACAAAGGGTATCTAAAATGCAACTACAGGCTGTTCACTGGTCGTAGTGTCTTGAAGCCGCCGAAATCACGCCTGCGACCACTCATCAAGCGCCTCGACGACGCTGCTTCCGATGCCCTTGTCCTGAACAGCCGCAAGCGGACACGGCTGGGCGAGGCGGCCTTCCATGTCGCCGACCTGAAACATGTCGGGGCGGTCGAGACGCTCAAGCTCGTCCCAAGTGACGGGGACCGCGACCGCGGCGCTGGAGCGGGCGCGCAGGGAATAAGGGGCAACGGCGGTGGCGCCGCGCTCGTTACGAAGCCAATCGACGAAAACCCGGCCCTTGCGCTTGGCCTTGGACATGGTCGCGGTATAGCGATCCGGGTGACGATCGGCGAGAATGGTCGCAAAGGTTCTGGCGAAAAATTTCACGGTATCCCATTCGGTGATCCGCCGCAGCGGAACGATGACGTGCACGCCCTTGCCACCGGTCACCATCGGGGCGCTTTCGAGTCCGCAGACCGACAGCCCGTCGCGCACCTCGACAGCAGCGCGTTTCACGTCTTCGAAGTCCAGCCCCTCATCCGGGTCCAGGTCGAACACCATGCGGTCCGGCCGCTCGATCCGGTCGCGCGCAGCCCCCCAGATATGGAACTCTAGGGTCCCCATCTGCGCCGCCCCGATCAGGCCTTTCGGGGTCGAGACATACATGTATTCTTCTGCGCCACCGTCTTTTTCCTCGATCGGCAGGGACTTGACCCCGTCCGGAAATCCCTTTCCCGCATGCTTCTGGAAGAAGCAATCGCCCGATATGCCATCCGGGCAGCGCAGCAGGGACACAGGCCGTTCCGCCGTATATGTCAGCATGCGTTCGGCGACACGCTCATAATGCCGGGCGACATCGCCCTTGGTCAGCCCGGTCTCGGGAATGACGACGCGGCCGGTGCTGGACACCCTCACTCCAGAGATCGTCTGGTCCCCACCATCCGTTTCAGCTTCTGCGGTCGCACTCACGTCCTGCGCCTCCTTGTCTTCGCGAAGGCCTTTGTAGACGCCGTGCCGAATGCGGCCCTCGCTGGTGAACTCGGCATATTCGACCTCGGCCACGATCCGGGGCGACAGCCAGTGTGCCCCTTTGGTTTCCGATGGCAGATCGCCCTGAAATGGCGCGGTCTTGCGCGAAAGCGATTTGAAGTGCCCGCCCAAGTCCCTGAAATCGTCCTCGTCAAATCCCGTGCCGACCCGACCCCGGTAAACCAATTCGCCACCCTCGAAACTTCCAAGTAGCAACGAAGAGAACGGGCGCCCACGCTTGTCCGACGGAGACCATCCGCCGATCACGAATTCCGCCCGCCGCACGCATTTGGACTTGATCCAGGATCGGCTGCGGCTGCCGCGATAGGGCGCATCGCGGCGCTTGGAGACGATGCCTTCTCCACCTGCCTCGCACATGGCTTCAAGCGCCGCATCGCCGTCGCCCTCAATAACGGGACTCAGGCGAAGCGGACCCCGGGGCGGCACACTGTCAAAGAGGCTTTCCAATTCCGCACGCCGGTCTGACAGCGCATCGTCCGTCAGATCCCGACCGTCCAGATGCAGGCAATCGAAGGCGTAAAAGGTCAGTGGGTCGCCGGATTTCAGGGCGGTTTGCAAGGCCGAGAAATCGCCTCCGGCCCCGCCCGCGATCACCTCGCCGTCGATCAACGCGGCGTCGCACTCCAGGGCAGCAGCATGTTCGCAAAGCGCGCCAAAGCGGTCCGACCAGTCTTTTCCGTTTCGGGTGTAAAGCCGAACCCCACCCTTGCCGACGGCCATCAGACACCGATAGCCGTCGAACTTCGCCTCGTGTTGCCAGCCGTCGCCTCTTGGCGGGGCATCCTGAAGCGTCGCAAGCTGAACCTTTCGGAAGCGGGGAAGCGGCTTGTCGTGCCTTGCAGGCTTTGCCGCGCGCTTGTCCGACGCGATGGCACGCATTGATCGGCCCGTAGTGACGCTGGTCTTGTGCTTGTTGGTCAGGGCATCCGCGCTCCGCCCGGCAAAGTCGTCACGTTCCTTGATCAGCAGCCAGTTTTCCCGCTTTTCGGTCTTCCGCCCGCGCATCCGGACCAGAGCCCACCCACCCTTCATGCGCGCGCCATGCAGGCGGATACGAAGCTTGCCCTTGGCCAGCCCGTCTTCGGGATCGTCCAGAGGCTCCCACCAGCCAGCATCCCAAAGCATGACGGTGCCGCCGCCATACTGATCCTTGGGAATGGTTCCTTCGAAGTCACCGTAGGCGACGGGGTGATCCTCGGTCCTCACGGCAAGGCGTTTTTCGGACGGATCGGTCGAGGGCCCCTTGGTGACCGCCCAGGACAGCAGAACGCCCTCCCATTCCAGCCGAAAATCATAATGCAACCGGCTTGCATCATGCTTCTGCACCACGAAGGAAAGACGGTCGCCCCCGGCATCGACCAGCTCGGCGCGCGGTTCAGGCGTGACATCGAAGTCGCGCTTCTGACGATATGCGTCGAGCGTACTCACGAAGCTTTCTTCCGCGACCTGCCGGGGCTGGATTTACGCCCATTGCCGCTCTTGCTGGTCTTGAGGCTTTTCTTGAGCGCATCCATCAGGTCGACCACGTTCTCTGCCTCGCCTCCGCCCCGGTCGTCCGAAGCCTTGGCGCGCGGTGTCTTCTTGGATTTCATCTTTCGGTCGATCAGGTCCCGAAGCGCCGTCGCATAATTGTCCTCGAAGGCAGACGCATCGAAGGGCGCGGTTTTCTTTTCGATCAGCTGGGTTGCAACCCCCAGCAACTCCTCGTCGGAGGCTTCATCTTCGATCCCGGAAAACAGCGGATCAGCACTCCGAATGTCCTTTTCGTAATGCAGCGTTTCCATCAGAAGCCCGTCGCCACAGGGCCGAACCGCACAGAGATACTCCTTGCCGCGCATGGTCAGCTGGCCAAGCCCTGCCTTTCCGGTCTGGCGCAACGCGTCGCGCACCACGCGATAGGCGTCCTCGGCCAATTCGTCGGTCGGCACGACATAGTAGGGACGGTCAAACCAGATCGGCGCGATTTCCGTCGCCTCGACGAACTGGACGAGCTCGAATGTCTTCTTCGTCTCCAGCTTGATCGCGTCGATCTCGTCCTTTTCCAGCAGGATATACTCGTCACCATCGGTCGCGTAGCCCTTCAGGATGTCATCGCTTTCGACGGGTCCGACCCCTTGCACCACCTTCTGGTAGTGAACGGGTTTGCCCGAAGGCCGGTGAATCTGGCGAAACGACACGCGCGCCCCCGAATTGCGGGCAGAGTGGATTTCGATCGGGATCGACACCAGGGAAAGCCTCAACTGCCCTTTCCAGATTGCCCGCGATGCCATGATAGAACGCCCCTTTCCGGTTGCGGCGCGGTTCCACACCACACCGCTTAAACAACCGATGGCGCGAAAAGTTTCCTTGTCGGACAGGTCTGCAAAACGACTGTCAAACCGGGCTCGGATGACGCCTGAAATCAGTCGTGCAGCTGCAAGAGACGGGTGAAGCTCATGGAAATATGGGCTTGCTGGATGCGCGCAACCGCCTCGAGATCACCGGATTGCAGCGCGATCTGGATGGCCTCGAGTTCATGCAGGAATATCCGGTATTCCGCGATCAGGTCGAGTTCGGCCGCGATGGCGCGCACAAGCCAAAGGCGCTTGGTCTTGAAATAAAGGCGTTCGAGCACCTGGCGAAGGGGTTCGTTTGCGGTAAGCTCGCTCAGGGTGTGGAAAGCGTCCATGTCGAGTTGAGTGAAGGCGCGCGGGGTGCCGTCGGGGATCATCGCTTTCGACCGGTCGATCAGGTCCTGCAGCCGTTGCGGGAAATCGCCGTTCGGCGGGACCGGGTCCAGCCGTCCGGTCAGCGCGGTCAGTTCGACCCGAAGACGGTATTCCTGGCTCAACTCGGTGATGTCGGCGTCCGTGACAAGCGTTCCGACGCCATGCACCGACTGGACAAGACCTTCGTCTTCCAGACGGGCAAGGACACGGCGCACCGGAGTACGGCTGGTTCCGAACTCCTCGGCCAAGGCGGTTTCCGAAAGCTGCGCACCGGGCGCTACATCCAGAAGGCAGATCCGCTGACGGATCGTGCGGTGCATCGCTGCGTGACGATCCTTGACCGTGAGGCTCTCGTCGGTGACGGGAGGATCAGTCACACAGCCGATCTCCCAAGCTTTCGAGCATGGTCAGGCATTGGGCAAGCTGCTCGATGGCAAGGTACTCGTCGGCCTTGTGCGCCTGTTCGATGGATCCGGGACCGCAGACAACGACATCCGTGCCCATCGCCTGAAAAATGCCCGCCTCCGTCCCGAATGCCACGACATCGCTGCTGTTGGCGCCGGTCAGTTCGGCCATGATCCGGCGCGCCTCGTTCTCGTCGGTGGGGATCAGGCCGGCCACCTCGCCGATGATCTCGGTGGTGATGTAGGCACCCGGATGAACCGCCCTCATGCGGGGCAGAAGTTCGGTCTCGCAATAGTGCTGAAGGCTCTGTTTGACGAAATCTGCATCGCCGGGCTGGACCGGCCGCATCTCCCATTCCACTTCGGCTGACGGCGCGATCACGTTGTGAGCGACGCCACCCGTCAGCGCCCCGACATTCACCGTCGTCCAGGGGGGATCGAAGGGGCTGTCTTTCGGAGCGCGTTCCCGCAAGGCATCCTTGAGACCCAGCAAGTGATTGACGTAGCGCACAGCGTATTCGACAGCGTTCACGCCATGATCGGGCAGGGAGCCATGCCCGGCCAGACCATTGAACCGGGTGGTGTATTCGTTGCACCCCTTGTGGCCGTCGATGATGCGCATCTCGGTCGGCTCACCAATGATCGCCACGCCAGGCGTCAGGCCTCGTTCGGAGAGTTCGTCGGCAAGATGCCGGGCGCCCATGCAGCCGACCTCCTCATCATAGGTAAAGGCGAAATGCAGGGGGCGGGCGGCGACACGCTCGGCGAAATGCGGAGCCATCGCCAATGCCGCGGCGATAAAGCCCTTCATGTCACAAGAGCCGCGCCCGTAAAGGCGCCCGTCGGCTTCGTCCATGACGAATGGATCGCGGGTCCATGCCTGATCTGTTACCGGCACGACATCACTGTGCCCCGAGAGAAGGATACCGCCATTGCGATCCGGGCCCAGCGTGGCAAACAGGTTCGCTTTTGTCCCGCAGGGCGAGGAGATCACGTCACAGCGCGCACCGGCATCTTCGAGCAAGCCGGCCATATGCAGGATCATGTCAAAATTGCTGTCCACCGACACCGTCGGATAGGCGATCAGATCACCAAGGATTTCCGTCGTGCGCTGCAGATGGTTCACGATGTCAGTCCTTTACGAAAAGTTTCCGTTCGACGTTGCAGAGAGCCTCCGCCGCTCCGCTTTCGGTGATAAGGATGGTCTCGGTCGTCTCCAGGCCCCAGTTGTCCATCCAGAGCGCCGGCATGAAATGGAACGTCATCCCCGGTTGCAGAATGGTCTGGTCCTGAATTCGGAGCGACGCGGTCCTTTCGCCCCAATCCGGTGGATAGCTCAGGCCGATCGGATAGCCACAACGGCCTTCGCGGAAAATCCTGTGCTGTTCAAGCACATCCACCAGCGCCTTTGCAATGTCGCAGGTCCGGTTCCCCGCCCGAGCCACGTCAAGCGCCGCCTCGATGCCCTCGAGCTGGGCCTCCTCGGCGTCCCGCATTTCCTGCGGCGGCCTGCCCAGGTACACGGTCCGGCATAACGGCGCGTGGTAGCGGCGATAACAGCCAGAGAGTTCGAAAAAAGTCGCCTCGCCCTCGCGCATGACGTCGCCATTCCACGTCAGATGCGCTGCGGTGGCGTCCAGACCCGACGGGGTCAGCGGAACGATGGCCGGGTAATCCCCCCAAAGATCATCGACGCCCGAGATCCCGGCGTGCATGATATCGGCGACCACGTCATTCTTGCGTACGCCCGGTGCCGCGCGGTCGATCGCCGTTTCGATCACCCGTTCCGAAATTCGCGCGGCATTGCGGATGAAGACGATCTCTTCCTTCGACTTGACCAGCCGCTGCCAGTTCACCATTGCGGTAGCATCCGAGAGTGTTGCGGCTGGCAATTCATCGCTCAGGACCTGATGCGCCTTCGCCGAATAATAGTAATTCTCCATTTCGACACCGATCCTTGCGCTTTCGAGACCGAAGCCTTTCAGCTTTTCGGCAAGGTCTTGCATCGGGTGCCGGATGGCCGATTGCACGTAGCTGTCGGCGTAGCCGAAGATGCTGTCGGTCGACATCCAGCAGGTCCGCTGTGCGCCGATGGAATCCATGTAGCGGCCCCACCAGACCGGTTCCCCCTCCATCCGCAGGATCACCCCCTGATGCACATAGAAAGACCAGCCGTCATAGCCGGTCAGCCATGCCTGGTTCGAGGGATCGGTGATGAACAAGGCATCCAGTCCGGCCAATTCCATGGCATAGCGGGTCAGGGCAATCCTGCGGTCATATTCCGCTGGGCTGAACGGGGCATTTCCCTCGGGCATGGTTGGTCCTCGGCCACTAATTTTGTATGATGTGCACAACACGACGGAGTCGCCGTCGGACACTGTGCAAAATTCTTCGTACATTTCTTGACAGCATCAGGATTTATCGACTGTTGTGCACAACGATTTGCCACATTTAATGACTGGAAAACGACATGTTGCGAAACGACCAGCTCGATCAGTGGGATCGGGACAATTTTTTCCATCCCTCCACCCACCTTGCACAGCATGCGCGTGGCGAAAGCCCAAGCCGGGTGATCCGGACCGCGTCGGGGGTCTTCATCGAGGATCGCAACGGCACGCGTCTGCTTGACGCCTTTGCAGGTCTTTACTGTGTGAACGTGGGATATGGTCGCGCCGAGATCGCGGAGGCGATTGCCGAACAGGCGCGCGAACTGGCCTATTACCATTCCTATGTCGGGCACGGCACGGAAGCGTCGATCACGCTGGCCAAGATGATCCTCGACCGCGCGCCGGCCCACATGTCCAAGGTCTATTTCGGGCTTGGCGGATCGGATGCGAACGAAACCAACGTCAAGCTGGTCTGGTATTACAACAACATCCTTGGCCGTCCGAAAAAGAAGAAGATCATCTCGCGCTGGCGCGGGTATCACGGATCGGGCCTTGTCACCGGGTCGCTGACCGGGCTCGAGTTGTTTCACAAGAAATTCGACCTTCCCGTCGAACAGGTCATCCATACGACGGCGCCTTATTATTATCGCCGGGAAAACCTCGACCAGACCGAGGCGCAGTTCGTCGAACAATGCGCCGCCGATCTCGAAGAGCTGATCGCGCGCGAAGGCGCCGACACGATTGGCGCGTTTATCGGGGAACCCTTGCTGGGCACCGGCGGCATCGTTCCGCCGCCCGAGGGATATTGGGCCGCAATTCAGGACGTGCTCAAAAAACACGACATCCTTCTGATCGCGGACGAGGTCGTCACCGGCTTTGGCCGCTTGGGCACGATGTTCGGCTCCGAACATTACGGCATCGAACCCGACATCATCACGATCGCCAAGGGCCTGACCTCGGCCTATGCGCCGCTGTCCGGATCCATCGTGTCCGACAAGGTCTGGTCGGTCTTGGAACAAGGCACAGATGAAAATGGCCCCATCGGGCACGGCTGGACCTATTCGGCCCACCCCATCGGTGCGGCCGCGGGTGTCGCGAACCTCAAGCTGATCGACGACCTGAACCTGATCACCAATGCGGGTGAGGTCGGTGCGTATCTGAACGACACGATGACCGCTGCCCTGGCGGATCATCCGCATGTCGGTGACGTGCGCGGCGAGGGCATGATCTGTGCCGTGGAATTCGTGAAGGACAAGGCGGACCGTGTGTTCTTCGATCCCGCGGACAAGATCGGTGCGCAGATTTCCGGCAAGCTGCTGGAACAGGACAAGATCATCGCCCGCGCCATGCCACAGGGCGACATTCTTGGCTTCGCTCCGCCGTTCTGCCTGACCAGGGAAGAGGCCGATCAGGTGGTCGCGGGCACCGTTCGCGCCATCAAGGCCGTGCTGGGCTGAACGACCGGAATAGGGCAACTATCGGAAAGGGCCGCCGAATATGCAGTTCGGCCGCCTGTTTCCTGCGACGGGAAAAAGGGCACAGTTCAGCACAAACCACGCTGATCCCGCCGCACCATGTCCTTTTGGCTTGAGCGCCCCTGTCCCATGGTCGAAACTCTTCTCATGACCTGTCCTGTGAAGCTTGTTGTCTTTTCCGACCTCGACGGCACGCTTTTGGATCACGAAACTTATCGCTGGGATGCCGCGCAACCCGCGCTTGACCGGTTGCGATCGCTGCAGATCCCGGTGGTGCTGGCAAGCAGCAAGACAGCCGCTGAAATCACCCGGCTGCAAAACGACATGGGCCTGGAAAGCTACCCGGCCATTGTCGAAAATGGCTCTGGTGTCATCGGTTTGCCGGGCGGCACGACGACCGGAACCTACGCCGCGCTGCGCCGTTCCCTTGAGGCTATGCCACAGGACCTTCGCTCTCTCTACCGGGGATTTGGCGACATGTCGGCCAATGACGTCGCCGCGATCACCGGGTTGCCCCCAGACGCCGCGCAACGCGCCAGGCAACGGGATTTTTCCGAACCCGGCATCTGGTCTGGCAGCGCCGCCGAACTTGAGACATTCAAGCAGGCTTTGGCCGAAAGAGGCATCACCGCCCAGCGCGGTGGTCGATTTCTCACATTGTCCTTCGGCAAGACCAAAGCCGATGCGATGGACAGGATCATCGAGGTGCTGCAGCCCGAAGCCACCCTGGCCTTGGGGGATGCGCCGAATGACAGAGCCATGCTGGAAAAGGCCGACCACGGCGTGATCGTCGCCAACCCGCACAGCGCACCGATGCCGGACCTGCCCGGTGAGGGTGACGGACGCATCACTCGAACCGTCGAGAGCGGGCCCACAGGGTGGAACGCCGCTGTGATCGCCTTTCTCAACAGGCCCGCAACGACAGGAAGACACTCGCATGGTTGATTTTCACCAGAACGGCAACATCGCGACGTTGCACAACCTGCGCACCCGGTCGCCACAGGAAATGACCTATGCGCTGGAAACCTTTGCGCAGACCCGGAAGATGTCCCTGATCCTGCCCTGCCTCTACTCCGAGCTGCAAACCGATGCGATGCCGAACATCCTGTCCGAATTGTCCAAGGTCACCTATCTGCACCGCATCATCATCGGACTGGACCGCGCCGACGAGGATCAGTTCCGCCACGCCAAGCAGTTCTTCAAGGGGCTGAACCAGAACCATATCGTGATCTGGAACGACAGTCCGCGCATGATCGCGCTGGACGAACGGCTGGATCGGATGGGGCTTGCGCCGGGCGAACAGGGCAAGGGCAAGAATGTCTGGTCGTCCATCGGCTACCTCATCGGGTGCCAGGACAGCGCGGTCATGGCGATCCACGACTGCGATATCCTGACCTATACAAATGAAATGCTCGCGCGGCTGATCTACCCGGTGGCCAACCCGACCTTTCCCTACCAGGTGGCAAAGGGCTATTACGCGCGGATCGGATCGGACAAGCTCAATGGGCGGGTCACGCGGCTTCTGGTCAGCCCTCTCCTGATTGCACTCAAACGGGTGATCGGCGACCGCGATTACATCGACTACCTGCGAAGCTTTCGCTATCCGCTTTCGGGCGAATTCGCGATGCGCACCAATATCCTGCCCGACCTGCGTATACCGTCGGACTGGGGGCTCGAAATCGGTGTCCTGTCGGAGGCATGGCGCAACCTTGCCCCCAAGGCGGTCTGCCAGGTCGAGATTGCCGACGCCTACGATCACAAACATCAGGACCTGAGCCCCGAGGACGCTGAAACCGGGCTGAACCGCATGTCGACCGACATCTGCAAGGCGATCTTCCGCAAACTGGCGGCCGACGGGACGATCTTCACCACCAACGTGTTCCGCACGCTCAAGGCCACGTATTACCGCAGCGCGCTGGACCTTCTGGATGCCTATTATACCGACGCACAGATGAACGGGCTGAGCGTCGACCGCCATTCCGAGGAAGCCTCGATCGAGCTTTTTGCCGAGAACATCATGCGCGCCGGGCAGACGTTCCTGGACAACCCGCACGAGACCCCGTTCATCTCGACGTGGAACCGCGTGCATGCCGCCGATCCGACGTTCCTGCGCGACATGCAGGTCGCGGTTCTGGCGGATTCGAAGGACTATCAGTGACCCGCGTTGCTGATCCAGCGGCACTGATACGGAGCAAGCACGATATCCTCGTCGAAAACCGCATCGCCTGACAGTAGGTCCTGCCAGACCTCGTCTTCGATGATGTTGAGCGCCGATATGGGCAGGGTCACAATGTCCCGGCTGACATTGTGCAAGGCGAAGACCGATTGCTGCCGGTCCAGGCTTTGCCGCCAGATACCGAAGACGCGCTGATCGCCTGTGTTCACCGTGAACTGGGTGGCGTTGGGGTGGAATGCCGACTGGTTCTGCCGGATTTTCAAACGCGCCTTCAACCCGGCCAGCACGCGCGCATGTATGCTGTCAGCGTCGTCCAGATGGCCTTGCAGGATGCCGTAGTCCCACCGGTGGCGATTGATCGCGCGGTTCATGCCACGGCGCACGACAGCCTCTGAATCGTTCGGCGTCCCGAGCATCGAATGGATGTAGAAGGCCGGAATGCCTTCGAGCGACATCACGATGGTCTGCGAGCACAGAAAGCGTTCGAGATGGTGGTCATCCGGTCCATCGAAGGTCCGGCTCAGCGCCGCGAAATAGGTGGTATTCAACTCATAGGGCGCTTCGCCTCCGCCCGGCAACGCCCGCATCGACACCAGCCCGTCCGCCGCCTCGACGGTTCGGATCATCGCCGCCTGATCGTCGGCCGAGAGCACCCCTTCCGCGGGGCGCATGCCGATTCCGTCATGGCTGGCCGTGAAATTCAGATAGGCACAGCCCAACGGCGCCGGAGGCATCGACCTTTGCCATTTATCAAGGTTCCTTGCCGAACCCGACAGCAACGCGTGCAGGATCAACGGCGGCAAAGGGAAATTGTAGATCACGTGCGCCTCGTCCCGCTTGCCGAAATAACTCAGGTTTTCGGCCTTGGGCACATTGGTTTCCGTCAGCAGGACAACGGGCTCGATTGCATAGTCGCAGAGCAGGCGGATCAATTTGACGATGGCGTGGGTCTGCGGCAGGTGAATCGATGGCGAGCCGATTTCCTTCCACAGAAAGGCCACCGCATCCAGCCGGATGATCCGCACCCCGTTGTCGATATGGGTGCGGATGATCCGCAGGAATTCCAAGAGCACATCCGGGTTGCGGAAATCGAGGTCGATCTGGTCATGGCTGAACGTGCACCAGACATGGCGCAGGCCGTTCTTGGTCTCGACCTTCTGCAACAACGGGGTGGTGCGGGGGCGCACGACCATGTCCAGATCGTCCGTCGGGTCCGCCTCGAAGAAGAACCGGTCATAGGGCGGCTGGCCCTGGCGGTAGGCATTGAACCATGTTCCCTGGCTCGACACGTGGTTGAGCACCAGATCCGACATCAGCTTGAACTCGCCGGCGATGCGATTGATGTCCGCCCAGTCCCCAAGTTGAGGGTTGACCGCGGTGTAGTCGGTGACGGCGAAACCATCATCCGACGTGTAGGGAAAGAACGGCAGGATATGAACGCCGTCGACCACGCCATCCAGGTATCTGCGCAGGAAATCGTTCAGCAGATCGAGTGGCTTGTGCACGCCATCGACAATCGAATTGCCGTAGGTGATGAGAAGCGCGTCTTTCTGTGACCAGAGCGCGTTGCCCGGCTTGCGACCGCGCTTTCGCCGGTGTGTTCCCTCGGGCCAGAACGCGTCGATGACCTTGGAAGTCAGGATATCCGCGTCGAAATCCGGGTATATCTCGCTGACCTTGGCAGCGAGGGCGCGACTGAGGACCGGAGTCTTTTCCTTGCTCGGAGCGTCTTGAAGCATGTGTTAAACAATCACGGCTTTCGAGCAGTTTCAACGTCTTCGCGCATCGCTTCGGTTGCCGGCGGGCACGGGCAGCCACTTGCCTGAATTTAGGGCAAACCGTGCGGATCCTTAGTGTTACCTTTGCGCTCAAGGCGCACGAATCTGCTGCACAGCTCTTGTGTCCCTGTGCTAGACCCGCGAAATGAACCAGAGTTCGCAATATCTTATCGGCATGGACGGCGGCGGGACGGGCTGCCGCGTCGCGATCAGTGACGCCGACGGGAAGATCGTCGGGCTGGCGACAGGCGGTGCGGCGAACTACACAAGCGACCACGCAGGCACGGCACGCAACCTTCTGCACGCGTTGGCAGCGGCCGCATCGTCTGCTGGCCTGTCACTCGATCAACTGGCAGAGGCTCCGGCCCATATCGGACTGGCCGGCATCATGTCACCGAAGGATGCCGCGGCTTTTGCGGCGGACATGCCGCTGCGCCACGCCACCGTCACCGACGACCAGCTGATTGCTGTCGTGGGTGCCTTGGGGGATCGGGATGGCGCCCTGGTGGCGATCGGAACCGGTTCGTTCGTTGCGGTGAAACACGGCGACGACATCCGGTATCTTGGCGGCTGGGGTCTCCAGCTGGGTGACCAGGCGTCCGGCGCGTGGATCGGTCGGGCCATCTTGCAGCGCTGTGCCATGGTATCCGACGGGCTTATGGATAGGTCCGACATGGTTGACGCCCTTTTGGCCAGCTTCGACTCGGACGCAAGCGCGTTGATTGCCTTCGCCCGGCATGCTTCGCCAGCGGAGTATGCGAAATTCGCTCCGGTCGTTCTCGACGCAGCCGAGGCCGGGGATGTCAATGCCATCGCGGTCATGGCGGAGGGCGCCGATTATCTGAACCACTGCCTGCACGCGGCACAGCTTGCGGACAAGGATGTCGTCTGTCTGACCGGCGGGATCGGGCCGCGCTTCGCGCAGTGGCTGGACGGGTCATTTCAGGCGCGGCTGACGGAACCGATGGGAACGGCGCTTGACGGCGCGCTTCATCTGGCCCGCCAGATGGCGCGGGCCCCCTGAGACGCAAAACGGTCGCGTTTGTCCAGGGCCCCGGCTAGCCTGCGCACGAGACCCAGAATACGAAAGCAACCCCGACGATATGACCCGACGCGCCTTGACCGGAGCCGATATTTTCGACGGGCAGACCCTACACACGGGCTGCGCGATCCTGCTGGATGACGCGGTGTTTGCCGGCATCGTTCCGACACGGGACATTCCTGCGGGCGTTCCCCTGAAAACCGTTCCAGACGGCACGCTCTTGCCCGGATTTGTCGACCTTCAGGTCAACGGCGGCGGTGGTGTGATGTTCAACGACGCGACGGATATCGCGGGCCTCGAAACGATTGCCCGGGCGCATTTCGCGTCTGGGACGCGGGCGCTCTTGCCGACACTGATCACCGACACGCCGCAAAAGACCCAAACCGCGATCGATGCTGTCGAAGCCGCCATCGCCAAGGGCGTGCCGGGCATCATAGGCATTCACATCGAGGGACCGCATCTGTCGATTGTCCGCAAGGGCGCACATGACGCATCCCTGATCCGGCCCATGACGGACGAGGATGAAACCCGGTTGATCGACGCCGCAAATCGCCTGCCGAACGTGATGGTCACGGTGGCACCGGAAACCGTGGGGCCGGACCAGATTGCTCGGCTCGTTGCTGCGGGCGTGGTCGTGTCGCTTGGCCATTCCGATTGCAGCTTCGAACAGGCCAGTGCCGCGTTTTCGGCCGGGGCAGTCGGCGCCACGCATCTTTTCAATGCGATGAGCCAATTGGGAAACCGGGAGCCTGGACTGGTCGGCGCGACTTTGAACTGCGGCGCCGCGCATGCCGGGCTGATCGCGGATGGCATTCACGTGCATCCCGCGACCCTGCGCGCAGCGCTGGCGGTCAAGTCTTCGCCCGGTGCGCTGTTCCTGGTCAGCGACGCGATGGCGACGGCGGGATCGGAGATCACCGAATTCCGGTTAAACGGGCGCCGTGTTCTGCGTCGTGACGGTCGGCTGACGCTTGAGGACGGAACCCTTGCCGGGGCGGATCTCGACCTGCCGACAGCCCTTGCCGTGATGATCGACACGGTGGGTCTTTCTGCGGAAACAGCCTTTGCGATGGCGACTTCGATCCCGGCGCGGCTCTTGCGGGATGGCAGAAGGTCAGGCGCGTTCGAGACCGGAGCGGCATGGACCGGGATTCACCTGACCCGGTCCTTGCGCTACGATCCGGATGTCAATGCCGCGCTTCGACAGGCTGTCAATCCCGTCTCAGGTCCGTGATCCTGTCAGCCACCTCTGACACGGCGCGCATGACGAACGGTGTTCCGCAGACCCAGTCGACCGAGGTGTTGAGGACCGGGAACGCGGAAAGCGCCGGATGCGTCGCCATATTTTCCGACAGGGAAAACCCGTCGAAGGGGCGCGCCCCGATCAGCAAGTCGGGCTGGTTCAGAATGACCTGTTCCAGTGAAAGCGTGCCATTGCCCTGAAAACCCAATTCCACCGACAGGTTCCGTGCACCTGCCGCCGTGACGATATCGTGGCTCAGCGTTCCGGCACCCAGCGCGTATCCATTCGGAAAGAAGAACGCGGCAAGCGGCGCGGTGTCGTCCGGTTCCGTCAAGGCCGCAAGGTCGCGCTCCAGATCAGACGCGATCTCATCGGCCCTGGCCTGCTGTTTCAGGATGTCGCCCATCATGCGGATTTCGTCAGGAATGTCCGACAACGCGGTTGTGACGGGAAACTGAACCACCTCGATTCCGATGGCGCGCAGCAGCCCGATCAGGGAGGGATCATCATAGACGTTGGCGACCACGACATCCGGATTGTCCACGGCGATGGATTCGGCCTGCCCGTTGTTCTTGGAAAATTGCCGTGCCGTTTCCGTCAGGACCGATGCGCGCGGGTCATCCGACAACTGGCTGAGGGAAATGACCTGCCCGGGGTCGGCCAGCAGCATCACAAGCTGGTCGGTACAGGCATTGACCGACACGACACGCGGCAGGTCGGAAGCGCTGGCCCACATCGGGGCCAGCACAAGGCTTGTCAGCGTCGCGAGACGCCACATCGATCAGAACGACGTTTCGATGCCGAAGCGGATGGTCCGCTCGGGCGCGTTGAAGCCGCGAACCGTTTCGTAAGACGTGTCGGCCACGTTATCGATGGCCCCGTAGACCGACGCCGTGTCTGTAACGGCATAGCGTGCCGAGACGTCCCAGACGGTGTAATCCTCGAGCGGCGTCGGCGTGCCGAACCCGTCAAGCGTGTCGGCCACGCGGATCATGTTGACACCGACCTGCAAGCGATCCGTGACATCGGCTTCGAGCGCCAGCGACAGGTCATGACGCGGAACCAGCACGACCCGGTTGCCATTGTTTTCCGCGTTGGTCAGCGTGTAGCCGCCCGACAGCCGCACCCGGTCGGTGATCCTGTAGGACCCGCTCAGTTCAAGACCCCGGGTTTCGGTCGTGCCATCGGTCTGGATGTAGCACCCGAAAGCCTGCGACGGCAGGCAGTTCGGAGAAGACCCGAACCCGATCAGGTTCTCGATCTCGGACCAGAACAGCGTCGCCTTGACCGACCCGCGATCGCCGTAGCTGTGTTCGACCCCCAGATCGAAGCTCAGGCTCTCCTCCGGGTCGAGTGGCCGCGATCCGGCATAGGGACCAAAGCGCTCGTAGAGCGAGGGCGCGCGGTAGCCAGTGCCGAGCGAGGCGCGAACAATGGTCGCCTCGTTCAACTGATAGGACAGCGCCGCGCGACCCGAAAGCTGGCCGTCGAAATCCGAGTAATCGTCGTAGCGCAGGGTCAGCGACAGTTCGACCGCGTCGGAGGGCGTGGCTTTCAGTTCGGCGAAGACGGCGGAGTTCGACGCGTCATAAGCGTCACCATCCAGTTCGGCCCGCTCTTCTGTCCAGTCCGCCCCCAGTGCGATCGTCATGTTCGGTGATATGTCGCCTTGGGCCAGATAAGCCGCGATATCGCGTTCGCCAAGGAAGTTGCGCGTAAAGCCGTCGGCATCGAAGCGGTCGATCTCGTAGCGGCTGAAGGACAGCTCGTGCGACCAAGCCCCGGTCTGCATTTCGCCGAACATCCGCAATCCGCGCCGTGTCTCGTCGATCTCGCCGGTCGGGTCGAAATCGGACCGGTCGAATTCCGCAGTCCCGTCCGACCAGAGCCCGGTCAGACCGACTCGGATGGTATCGCTGATCTGGTATGCCGCAAAAAGATTGACGCTGCTTTGCTCGAAGCCATCGTTTTCATCGTCCGCCACACGCGCCGAGAAGCCCTCGGACGTGACGCGGCCGAGGCTCAAGGCCAGTTCGGTCCGGTCATCGAGATAGCCGAATCTCAGGTTGGCCGCGCGGGTTTCAAAGCTTCCGACCTCGACCTGCGCTTGCCCGGAGAACCCCGACACCTCGGGACGCCAGCTTTCGATCTCGACCACGCCGGCGATGGCGTCGGACCCGTAGATGGCAGATTGCGTGCCCTTCACGACGGCGACACGATCCAGCGCGCCGGTCATCAGCGTGCCAAAATTGAAGGCGGTCTGCGGCCCCGACGGGTCGGTTACGTCGATCCCGTCGATGCGTGCGCCGACATAAGGCCCGCTCAGTCCGCGGACACGGACCGTGGCACTGCCGCCCAGACCGCCATTTGCGCTGACGGCCACGCCCGGCAAAGCATCAAGGGCCGCGGTCGCGCCAAGCCCTGCGCGCAGGATGTCGTCGCTTTCGGCAACGTCGATCGTGGCACCCGTGGTGTCGAGGTTCGTGGGAAGCAGACCGCCGAAGACGACGATCTCTTCCAGTTCGATAACCGCGCCCCCCAGGTCCTGCGCTGCCGCTACGGACGGTGCGACAAGGGTGGTGCAAAGAAGTAGTTTGGTGGTGAGGCGTGCCATGACATGGATCCCGGCCTGAACCGGCGCATCGCGCCGGAATGGTAACAAGTATCTGGAATGCACAGGCATCCGCAGACGGTGAAAGACACCACTACGGACGTGCCGCCGCCCTGTCGCACCCCGCGACCGGACTGGGTGTTGTCATACGGCAGGTCTCCTGACTTGCGGGTCTCGGCTCTGCTGGCCTTCCCAGTGCCCGTTCGGGCCCCAGTGGCAAAATCAGCGTCGCTCGCCGCTCACAGTTGCGGGGGCAGTCGCGGAATTTTCTTACGAAGCACCGCGTTCCCTTTTCACCGGACGCTTTGACACGCCCAGACCGTAAACAAGGCCATCTGCACCCGCGGCAACAGAGTCGTCAACCCGCGTCTGTGTTGGCGGCAGTGGTCGGTTTGTCTCAGGCGCTCCGTGTTGCAAAGTCAGGACACCAAGACCCGCATCCCGTGTCGCCCTTCACGACCACATTTGGCCGGATGCCGCTTGCGGGTCCTGGGCGATCCACAAGCCCGTCGACAACCGATCTGCTGGACGGCTTTGCGAAAATATTTCCGACAGATTTAGTCGGAATGAGTTGATCGCCTGCGTGAATCATGTAACTGACTATTTTCGTAAAGAATACACACAACGGAGATTCTCATGCGAGTCCTATGGACAACCTCGACGCTGGCCCTCGTTGCCAGCACCGCCCTCAGCACTGCCGCCATGGCCCAGGGAGAGGTGAACATCTACTCTTCGCGGCATTATGATAATGACCAGGTGATCTACGACGAATTCACCGAGCGGACAGGGATCACCGTGAACCGGATCGAGGGGGATGCGGACGAATTGATCGCGCGCCTGAATGCCGAAGGGCAGAACAGCCCGGCTGATATCTTCCTGACCGTCGATGCAGGGCGCATCTGGCGGGCAGACGAAGCGGGTCTGTTGCAACCCATCGACTCGGAGGTTCTCGAGAACCGCATTCCGGAACATCTGCGCCACCCCGACGGGCATTGGTTCGGCATGTCGCAACGCGCGCGGATCATCTTCTACGACAAGGAAGAGGTCGAAAACCCGCCGCAGACCTACGAAGCCCTCGCTGATCCGCAGTACGAAGGCCAAATCTGTATCCGGTCGTCCTCGAACGTCTACAACCAATCGCTGATGGCCTCGATCATCGCGGCCAATGGTGAAGAAGCCGCCAAGGACTGGGCGGAAGGCGTCGTCGCGAACATGGCGCGCGAACCGCAGGGCGGTGATACGGACCAGTTGCGTGGCGTCGTTTCCGGTGAATGCGATATCGCTGTGGCCAACACCTACTATTTCCTGCGCGGCCTTGACGGCGGCGTCGATGGCTTGTCGGGCAGCACCGACATGTTCGGATGGGTGTTCCCGAACCAGTCGGGTCGCGGCGCACATGTGAACGTCGCAGCCATGGGTGTGACCGCAAACGCGCCGAACAAGGAGAACGCGGTTCAGTTTCTCGAGTTCATGACATCCGACTTCGCGCAGAGTTACTTCGCGAACCAGAACAACGAATACGCTGCGGTTCCGGGCGTCGGCCTGGCCGAGAACCCTGCCAGCCTTGGTTTGTTCCGCATGGACGATGTCAACCTGTCGGTCTTCGGCGAGAACACGCCGCGTGCCCAAGAGATCTTCAACGAGGTCGGCTGGGAGTAAGGACCCACGGAAGACAACGGCAGAGGGCGCTCAGGCGCCCTCTTTTGTTTTGCCCTGTTCGTTTCGGATGCGGCGACAGAGAAGGATGACCGGCAGGGTCCCTATGGCCACGATGACCAGGCTTGGCACTGCGGCCCCAGACAACCGCTCGTCAGACGCCAGGCGATGCGCCTGAACAGCCAGGGTGTCAAAATTGAAGGGTCGCATGATCAGGGTCGCAGGCAATTCCTTCATCACGTCGACGAAGACGATCAACAATGCAGTGAAAAGGCTGGGACGCAAAAGCGGGAAATGCACGCGCCGCATCAAGCCCCATTCATTTTGGCCCAGCACACGTGCCGCCGCATCCATGTTCGGATTGATGACGGCGACCCCGCCTTCATAAGCTCCGATGGCAGCAGCCAGAAAACGGATCATGTAGGCGCAGACCAACAGCCAGATCGATCCCGTGAACAGCAAGCCCGTGGAGATATCGAAGGTCTCGCGCATATAGGCGTCCAGCGTGTTGTCAAAATAGGCGAATGGCACCAGCAACCCCACCGCGATGACTCCACCGGGCACTGCATAGCCAAGCCGGCCGATATACAGAACGATGGTCGCGAAAAGGGATTTCCGGTTGCGTGCCAAGCTGCCGAACAGCAGCGCAACGGCAACGGTGATGACCGCGGCACAAAGGCCCAGCGTGACGGAGTTGCGGGCGAATTGCAGGTAACGCGGGCTGAACAGGCTTTGTTCGGACCCGATCGCCATCTCCGACAGCATGAAAACCGGCAGCAGGCATCCCAGGAACGCGGGCAAGAAGCAGGCGAGGAACGCCAGGCCGCCGGACATGCCCCTGAGCGTGACGCGCGGCATCTGCTCGAACTTGCGGCCGAAGGCATAGCGCGCCTCGCCACGGTTGATCCGCTCGAGAATGGCCAGGAGCAATGCAAACGCCAGAAGCCCGAGCGACAATTGCGCGGCAGCTGCGCGGTCGGCAAATGTGAACCAGCTCGAATAGATCCCCACCGCGAAGGTCTGCACGCCGAAATAGGACACCGTGCCGAAATCGGCGATGGTCTCCATGCCCACCAGCATGGCCCCCGAGGCAATCGCCGGGCGCGCCATCGGCAATGACACCCGCCAAAACGCACCCAGCCGGGACTGACCCAGCGACCGCGCCGCATAGAAGGTCGTCGCGCTTTGTCCGGCAAAGGCCGCCCGCGCCAAAAGGTAGACATAGGGATAAAGCACCAGCGTCAGCATGGCCGCCGCCCCGCCCAATGACCGGATTTCAGGGAACCAGTAATCCCGCGGTCCCCATCCCGTCATCGCCCGCAACGTCGATTGCACGACACCCGGATGATCGAGAACATGCGTGTAGGCATAAGCCAGTACATAGGCGGGAAAAGCCAAGGGCAGCACCAGCGCGATTTCAAGAATGCGCCGCCCGCGGAAATCCGTGGTTGTGACAAGCCAGGCGGTCAGCGTCCCGATGATCGTGCTGAAGCAAACGACCAGCACCAAAAGCACCAAGGTCGCCCGTGTGAAGCGGCCAAGCACGGTTTCGGCGAGCGATTGCAGCGTATCGGTCGACCCGAGCAACGCGGCGATAAGCACGCTGATATGAGGCAACACGCAGATCGCCGCGATGATGCCTGCAAGCACCCAAGGTATACGGCCGCGAAGCGAACGCGTGGGTGTTCCCGGATTGATCGTGATGTCAGCCATGAGAGTGTCGCTTTTCCGAAAAGGGCGCGCCCCATTTCCGATAGGTTCGGTCAGGTTTGAAACGGTCTTAACATCAGACGACCCCAAGCGAAATCGGAATTCCAGGTTTCAGATTGCGCAGGAAAGAAGAGGGGCGTTGCTTGTGCGACAAGAGGCTCCACGCCGCCGGGTCGGCGCGTCTTTCCCGTCGCATCTTTCCACTCGCAAGCAATTGAAACTCAGAGTGCATACCAAAGCAAATCTTAATCTTTCTCAAGTACGTCCTGCCGGATCATGGCTACAATTTTCGACCTCATCGAAGTCACGTATATCAGTCAGCATACCACTTATTCGCAGGCGAATGGCAACCTGCTGGGTGTAGCTGACGGGGCGGTCTCCTCGGAATTCGATGACGGTGAATTCGATGAGCGTGACGTCTTTGTCCTCGATGGCGTGGCTTACCGGATCGACCTGATCCAGGAGCCGTCAAGCAGCGGCAGATTCACCGCGGCCGACGGCACCAATCTCAGCTTCGACCCCCAGAGCGAAAGCAATCTCGATGTCATTTTCCTGACTGTTTCGAACGCCTCTGAAACCCGCCATTTCATCCTTCCCAGCGACCGCTATGGCGATTTGAAGATCGCCGAAATCAGAACCGGTGAGTTGACCGATGTTGGCGGCAGCGACGCCGCCCTCGTTTCAACTCGAAACGACGATGTAAGTGTAGTTTGTTTCTGCGCTGGAACGAAGATCCGGCTTGGCAACGGGTCGGATATCGCCGTCGAAGCCCTCAAGATCGGCGACGATGTCGAGACACTCGATCGGGGCGCACAGACCGTCCGTTGGGTTGGGGGACGGTCTGTGCCGGTCACCACCATGTTGCGCTATCCGAAACTGCGACCGGTCTTCATCCCTTCCGGCGCGCTCGGTCCAAATGTCCCGGAACACGATCTTTATGTGTCGCCACAGCACCGGGTTCTGGTTCGCTCGCGCATCGCAGGTCGCATGTTCGAAACCGATGAGGTGCTGATTGCTGCCAAGCACCTGGTTGGCGTGAACGGGATCAGAACAGATCAATCTGCCTGGAACGTGACCTATCTGCATGTACTTCTGGACCATCACGAGATCCTGCTCGCTAACGGTGCTTTTTGCGAGAGCCTGTTGCTCGGTCCACAAGGCCAAAGGTCGCTCGGCGCCCAAACCATGAAGGAGATCGCGCATCTCCTGAGTGTCGTGCGGGACCATCCTTCATGTCACGCAAGCGCGCGTCCCCTGATACAGGGGCGGCGAGCGCGTCGTCTGGCCCAACGCCACTTGCGAAACAGGAAATGCCTCTGTCATCCGGGATGCGCGTGACGTCACGAAGCGCATGGATCAGGCTGATCGCGTCTGCGCCGGAACCAGCACCGTCACGGCGAAATGCCGGTCCGGATCCGTGAGAAATTCGGCAACGTGCCACCCTGCCCCGGCTGCAAGATCCTCGACTGCGTTGCGGGTGTACTTGTGGCTGCTCTCGGTATGAATGCTTTCGCCTTCGTCAAACGCGATACGATCTGCGCCAAGGTGGATTTCTTGCACCTTGCGGCTGACCAGATGCATCTCGATCCGCGACAGGGCCGCGTTCCAGCGTGCGTCATGGGCAAATTCCTCGGTCTGGAAATCAGCACCCGCTTCACGGTTCATGCGATGCAGCAGGTTCCTGTTGAATTCGGCCGTCACGCCGGCAGGGTCGTCATAGGCAAGGATGAGCGTCCGTGGTGCCTTCACCAGGTCGACGCCAAGTATGAAGGCCGAGATGTCGGGCCAGGACCGGAGTCGGTTCAGCAGGTCCAGCGCCTCGGGCGGCTCGAGGTTGCCGATGGTCGAACCGGGAAAAAAGGCGACCTTGGGTGCCCCGTCGGTGGCTGACGGAAGCGCCAGGTCCTCCAGGAAATCGCCCACCAACGGAGCGACGGTCAGGGCAGGATACGCCCGGGCGAGATCGTCGGCGACGGAAAGCAGGAAGTCGCCCGACACGTCGATGGGGACATACGCGTCAAGCGTCTTGAGCGCCCCGAGCAGAATATGGGTCTTCGTGCTGGCACCGCTGCCAAGCTCGATCAACGCCGCGCCTTCAGGTACATAAGAGGCGATGGCGTCGATCTCGTGGCGCAGGATCGAAATCTCGGTGCGGGTCGGATAATATTCCGGCAGTTCGGTAATGCGCTGGAATATTTTGCTCCCTGCATGGTCATAGAACCACTTTGGATGCATCCGCTTGGGCTTTGCGCGCAGTCCGGCCAGCGCATCCATGAGAAGGGCGCGGTTCGAGACGAGGGGTTTGTCCATATCAGGCGTCCTGCGCCAAACGCAGCCCCAGCATCTGCCAGCGCTGATGCGGGTAGAAGAAGGTGCGGTAAGTCGGGCGCATCTGGGCCAGGGGCGTCGCGCAGGACCCGCCCCGCAGAACGTATTGATTGACCATGAATTTGCCGTTGTATTCGCCGAGGGCGCCCTCTGGCGGGCGGAACCCCGGATAAGGCGTGAAGGGGCTTTGCGTCCATTCCCAGACGTCTCCCCAAGGTCCCCCGCCGGGCAGCGGCCGCAATTGGCCCTTATCGAGGAAGTTTCCGGCGATGGGCCTGTCGCGAAACGACACTTCCCATTCGGCCTCGGTCGGCAGACGCGCCCCGGCCCAGCGGGCGAAGGCGTCAGCCTCGTAATAGCTGACATGGACCACGGGCGCATCAAGGTTTACCGGCTGCGGCCCGCGTAGCGTGTAGGTCCACCATTCATCGTCCTGCCGCCACCAGTAAAGCGGCGTATCCCAGCCCTCTTTCTGGCAACACGCCCAGCCGTCCATGAGCCAAAGCGTCGGCGTCTCGTAGCCGCCCTCCTCCATGAAGGCGATCCAGTCGCGGTTGGTCACCGGCCGGTCTGCGATCTTGAATGGCTCCAGCCAGGTCTTGTGACGCGGCCCTTCGCAATCATAGGCAAACCCGGGTCCGTCATGCCCGATCTCGATCAGCCCTCCGTCATGGCCGGTGTAGCTCAGCGCGACCTCTTCGGTGACCGGTATCGGCTCAGGGTCGCGATACGCAGGCATCAACGGGTTGTAGGACAGGCCGTGCAACAGGTCCGTCACCAGGAGTTCCTGATGCTGCATTTCGTGATGACACCCCAACTCGACAAGATCCGCGACCGTGTCGGCGTCCTCGGATCCAGAGGACAGGAGATCGCACAGCGCCGCATCCACATGCGCTCGATAGGCAGTGACCGCTTCCCCATCGGGCCGCGAAACCATCGCGCGCTTGTCCCGCGCGTGGCGGGGACCGGCCTGCACGTAGTACGAGTTGAACAGGAAGGCGAACCGCTCGTCGGGCGAGCGGTAGGCACTGTGATACGGCTTCAGGATAAACTCCTCGAAAAACCAGGTGGTGTGGGCGAGGTGCCATTTCACCGGGCTGGCGTCCTCCATCGACTGGAGCATCATGTCTTCGGGCACCAATGGCGCGGTGAGCTCCTGGGATCGCTGCCGGACAGACCTGAAGAAAGTAACCGCGTCGATCGAGCCGCGTTTCGCGGCCGTGCTTCTGTTCATGGGGAGCCCTCCGAAGTCAGTGTCGGTGAAGAACGCCGAAAGGCGGGATTTGTTTCACGTCCCTGCCCGGATTTGGTTTGTTCGGACAAACTTGTGGACCGGGTTACTGAAATGGGGCGGATGTGGAGGTGGGTTCACATCGGTCGGTCGCGATTATGTCGCGATCCTTGATCTGCTCAAAGAGCGTCTAATGGATCCGCAGGCCGTCGCGGCCTTCACGCCGAGTGACCTGCCAGACAAGCCATAAAGGCCGCCGGGCTGCCACCGGACGACCTCAAGCAAATCAATTTGGTTGCGGGGGTAGGATTTGAACCTACGACCTTCAGGTTATGAGCCTGACGAGCTACCGGGCTGCTCCACCCCGCGACAGGTTGTTTTCATCGTTTTGAGAGAGGTTGGGGTTTTTGCTAGGTTTGGCGGTGACCTACTCTCCCACGACTTGAGTCGCAGTACCATTGGCGCGGTGGCACTTAACGGCCGGGTTCGGAATGGGACCGGGTGTTTTGCTCACGCTATGACCACCAAACCG
>NZ_JAIPUT010000030.1 GCF_020055635.1 Marivita sp.
GGGTGGCGCGAATTGCTTGCGGGGGCCGGGGTGCGGAGTGTCGCGATCTCGGGGGCCGGGGTGTTCAAGGATGCCAGCACGGACGAGCGCGCGCGGCAGATCTTCTTCGACAGCCAGACGCCCGCGTTCCAGGTGATCATCCCGGATTTCGGCGTGGTGCAGGCACCGTTCCAGGTGACGGGGCTGGACTATGCCGGGTCGCATAATGGCGAGGCGACCTATGAGCTGTCGCTGGCCTCGGCCGGTGTCGTGGCGTTCACGGCGGCGGTCTGAGCATGGCGAACCCCTGGCGCGGAGAGGTGACGCTGGTGATCGACGGTGAGCCGCATGTGCTGCGGCTCACGCTGGGGGCGCTGGCGGAGCTGGAGGCGGGCCTCAAGGCCGATACGCTGGTCGATCTGGTGGCGCGGTTCGAGGGCAGCGCCTGTTCGAGCCGGGATGTACTGGCGCTGATCGTCGCCGGATTGCGCGGCGGGGGCTGGCGCGGGACGGCGGCGGATTTGCTGGCGGCGGAGATCGAAGGCGGGCCGCTGATGGCGGCGCGGGTGGCGGCGGAATTGCTGGCGCGGGCCTTTGTGCCGGTGGGTGAGGCGTGAGCCGGTTCGACTGGCCGTCGCTCATGCGCGCCGGAATGCGCGGATTGGGTCTGCGTCCGGCGGAGTTCTGGGCGCTGACCCCGGCAGAGTTGCATCTGCTGTTGGGAGGCGGGTCAGCGCCTTTGGGGCGAAGCGGGTTGGACGCGTTGATGGCGGCCTATCCGGACAAGCGGGGAAACCGAGATGATTGAACTTGACGGGATCGACGGCTTCGAGGCGCAGGTGAGCGCTTTGGAAGAGGCGCTTGCGGGTGCGTCGAGCATGGCGGGCGGGTTTCAGGCCGAGATGGCGAAGGTGCGCGGGGCGCTGTCGGAGACCGGCAAGGATGCGTCCAAGCTGGAAGGCGCGCTGAACCGGGGTTTGAGCCGGGCGATCGATGGCGTGGTGTTCGACGGGATGAAGCTGTCGGATGCGCTGGGTTCGATCGCGCAGTCGATGATCGGGGCGAGTTACCGCGCGGCGGTGAACCCTGTGAAGGAACACCTGAGCGGGATGGTCATGCAGGGGATCAGCAACCTGCTGCCCTTTGCCGATGGCGCGAGCTTTGCGCAGGGTCGCGTGATGCCGTTTGCGGATGGCGGCGTGATCAGCGGGCCGACCACATTTCCGATGCGGGGCGGTGTTGGGTTGATGGGCGAGGCCGGGCCGGAGGCGATCATGCCACTGGCGCGCGGGCCGGATGGCAAGCTGGGTGTGCGCGGCGGTGGCGGGGGGCGTCCGGTGAACGTGGTCATGAACATCTCGACGCCCGATGTGCAGGGCTTCCGGCGGTCGCAGAGCCAGATCGCGGCGCAGATGGGCCGGGTTCTGGGTGCTGGCCAGCGCAACCTGTAAGGAGGGAAGAGCATGCAGTTTCATGAGGTGCGGTTTCCGACGGCGCTGAGTTTCGGCTCCATTGGCGGGCCGGAGCGGCGGACGGACGTGGTCACTCTGGCCAGCGGGTTCGAGGAGCGCAACACGCCCTGGGCACATTCGAGCAGGCGGTATGATGCGGGGATCGGGCTGCGGTCGATGGACGACATCGACACGCTGATCGCGTTTTTCGAGGCGCGACGCGGGCAGATGTACGGGTTTCGCTGGAAGGACTGGGCGGATTTCAAGTCGTGCAAGCCTTCGGCGCAGGTGTCGGCCACGGATCAGGTGATTGGGACTGGGGATGGTTTGGTCACCGAGTTTGCGTTGCGAAAGGCCTATGTGTCGGGAGATGCGGTGTATCTGCGCCCAGTGGCCAAGCCAGTTGCGGGCAGCGTTATCGTTGCCTTGGGCGGGGTGCTTCAGGTCGAGGGGGCGGATTTTGCGGTTGATGCGGCGACAGGTGTCGTGTCGTTCTTTGCGGCACCTGCATCGGGTGTGTCGGTGACCGCAGGGTTCGAATTCGACGTGCCGGTGCGCTTTGACACGGATTGCATCCAGACCAGTGCGGCGACGTTTCAGGCGGGTGAGGTGCCGGATGTGCCGGTGGTGGAGCTGCGCGTATGAGTGGCGCAGAGGCGCTGGGCGCGCATCTGGCCATCGGGGTCACGACGGTTGCGCGGGCCTGGGAGGTCCGGCGCAAGGATGGGCGGCGGTTCGGGTTTACCGATCACGATCTTGACCTGAGCTTTGACGGCTTGGTGTTTCGCGCCGATACCGGAATGAGTGCCGCAGCGGTGCAGCAGGGGACGGGGCTTGCGGTGGACAATTCCGAAGCGGTTGGCGCGCTGTCCGATGCCAGCGTAACCGAGGCGGATATCGCTGCCGGGCGCTTTGACGGGGCCGAGGTGACGGCATGGCTGGTCAACTGGGCGGATGTAACGGCGCGCAAGGTGCTGTTTCGGGGATCGCTGGGTGAGATCACGCGGAGCGGTGGCGCGTTCACGGCAGAGTTGCGGGGGCTGACGGAATGGCTCAACCGGCCTGTGGGACGTGTTTACCAGGCGCCATGTTTGGCGGTGCTGGGCGATGCGGCCTGCGGGGTGGATACCGAGGCGGAGGGAATGTGGGCCGAGGCCATCGTGACCGAGGTCAGCGATCAGGGTGCGCTGATTTTGGCCGGAGCGTCGGGGTTCGAAGCTGCGTGGTTCCAGCGGGGGCGTTTGACGGTCTTGGATGGCTCTGCCGAAGGCTTGTGGGCAGCGATCAAGCGCGATGTGCTGTTCGAGGATGGCGCGCGCGCGGTTGATCTGTGGGAACCATTACGGGCTGCGGTGGCTGTCGGAGATCGGGTCAAACTGATCGTGGGGTGTGACAAGCGGTTCGAGACCTGTCGCGCCAAGTTCGACAACGTGGTGAATTTTCAGGGGTTTCCGGACATTCCGCAGGAGGAGTGGGTCTTGATCCATCCGACGGCCACCCGGTCACGCGGTGGTGGGAGCCTGCGATGACGGGGGATGTCATCGTGGCCGAGGCGCGGCGCTGGATCGGGACGCCTTACGTGCATCAAGCAAGCTTGCGCGGAGCGGGCGCGGATTGTCTGGGGCTTCTGCGTGGGGTTTGGCGTGGATTGTACGGCGCGGAGCCGGGCGATGTGCCGGCCTACACCCCGGATTGGTCGGAACCGCAGGGCGACGAAGCGCTGTGGCGCGGGTTGAGCGCGGTGATGGTGAGCAAACCCGTGGATGACGACGCGCGGGGCGATGTGATCCTGTTTCGGATGCGGGATCGCGGTGTTGCGAAACATTTGGGGCTTCAGGCGCGTGTCGGTGAGTTCGCAAGCTTCGTGCACGCCTATTCCGGGCACGGGGTCCTGGAAACGTCGCTCAGCGCGCCGTGGCAGCGGCGCATCGTGGCGCGGTTCGGGTTCCCGGCCCTTCAGGAAGGATAATTCTCATGGCAACTCTGGTTCTTTCTGCGGCGGGCGCGGCGCTGGGCGGCAGCCTTGGCGGATCGGTGCTTGGCCTGTCGATGACGGCGGTGGGCCGGTTCGCAGGCGCGACGCTTGGTCGGGCCATCGACCAGCGCATCCTCGGGGCCGGGGGACGCACGATCGAGACCGGGCGGCTGGACCGTCTGCGGTTGAGCACGGCGGGCGAAGGTCAGCCGATCCCGCAGATTTACGGACGCATGCGGGTCGGCGGGCACATCATCTGGGCGACGCAGTTCAAGGAGGCCGTATCGACCTCGGGTGGCGGCAAGGGGTTGTCGCAACAGCCGAAGATCAAGGAATACAGCTATTCGGTCAGCCTGGCGGTGGCGCTGTGTGAAGGTGAGATCACCAGCGTGAACCGGATCTGGGCCGATGGGGCCGAGATCTCGGTCTATGATGTGAACATGCGGATGTATCCGGGGTCGCGCGACCAGTTGCCCGATCCAAAGATGGAGGCGGTCGAGGGAGCGGGTACAGTGCCTGCCTATCGCGGAACCGCCTACGTGGTGTTCGAGGACCTCGATCTGGAGAGGTTCGGCAACCGGGTGCCGCAGTTTTCCTTCGAGGTGACGCGGCCGGTGCAGGACGATCCCGAGGATGTGCCGTTCAACATTCGCGCGGTGGCGATGATCCCGGGCACGGGGGAGTATTCATTGGCGACCGAGGCGGTGGCTTTGGACGGTGGCGCGGGCAAGTCCAGCGTCGTCAACGTGAACAGCCCGTCGGACCGGCCGGACTTCGTCACTTCGCTCAGGCATCTCCAGGACGAGGTGCCCGATTGCGGGGCCGCGTCGCTGGTGGTGAGCTGGTTCGGCAGCGACCTGCGGTGTGGCGATTGTGTGATCCAGCCGAAGGTCGAACAGACGACACTGGATTCAGCCGAGATGCCTTGGAGGGTCAGCGGTTTGGCGCGGGTTGATGCAGATGTGGTGCCGGTGGACGAAGGCCGTCCGGTCTATGGCGGCACGCCCTGCGACGCGTCGGTGGTGCAGGCGATCCGCGACATGACGGCCAAGGGGGTGGAGGTTCTTTATTACCCGTTCATCCTGATGGAGCAGATGCCGGGCAATGTGTTGCCCGATCCCTGGACCGGAGAAGTGGGCCAACCCAAGCTGCCTTGGCGGGGCCGGATCACGGCAAGCGTGGCACCGGGGCAGGTGGGGGATTTGACCGGGACCAGCATGATCGATGACGAGGTGGCGGCGTTCTTCGGGGCTGCCTTGGTTTCGGATTTTGCAATCGAGGACGGGGCGATCGTCTATTCCGGGCCGGAGGCGGAGTGGGGCTATCGGCGGTTCATCCTGCATCAGGCCCATCTTTGTGCGGTGGCAGGAGGTGTCAGCGCGTTTTGCATCGGGTCGGAGATGCGCAGCCTGACCCAGTTGCGCGGCGCGTCCGGTTTTCCGGCGGTCGAGGCGCTGCGGGTGCTGGCGGCGGAGTGTCGCGCGATCCTCGGGCCGGAAGTGAAGATCGGATATGCCGCCGACTGGTCGGAATATTTCGGGTATCATCCGCAGGATGGCAGCGGCGACGTGTATTTCCACCTCGACCCGCTTTGGGCCGATCCGAATATCGATTTTATCGGGATCGACAATTACATGCGGCTTTCGGATTGGCGGGATGGCGAAGACCATGCCGATGCGGGTTGGGGGGCGATCTACAACCTTGAATACCTGCGGGCGAATGTCGCCGGTGGCGAGGGCTATGACTGGTATTATCCGTCGCAGGAGGCGCGCGATCTGCAGGCGCGGGAGCCGATCACCGACGGCGCCCATGGCGAGCCTTGGGTGTACCGCTACAAGGACATCCGCAACTGGTGGTCGCAGCCGCATCACAACCGGATCGGCGGGGTCCGGCAAGCGGCTTCAACGGAGTGGGTGCCGGAAAGCAAGCCGGTCTGGTTCACGGAGATCGGCTGCGCGGCCGTCAACAAGGCGACGAACGAGCCGAACAAGTTTCTTGATCCCAAGAGCTCCGAGAGCACATTGCCGTCTTATTCCAACGGGTTGCGAGACGAATTGATCCAGCACCAATACCTGCGCGCGATGCTGTCGTATTGGGGGGATCCGGCGCATAACCCTGTGTCCGGTCTCTATGGCGACCCGATGATCGACATGGGGCGGGTATTTGTCTGGGCCTGGGATGCGCGGCCTTATCCGTGGTTTCCCAATGTGGACGAGATGTGGTCGGATGGGCCGAACTACCGGCGCGGCCACTGGATCAACGGGCGTGTGTCGGGGCGGACGCTGGCGTCTGTCGTCGCCGAGATCTGCGAACGGTCGGGGCTGCGCGATTATGACGTCAGCGCGCTGTACGGGTTTGTGCGCGGCTATCTCGCGCCGGATGTGGCGGATGCGCGGCGGGCTTTGCAGCCGCTGATGATCGCCTACGGGTTCGATGCGATCGAACGGGACGGGGTGCTGGTGTTCCGCAATCGCGACGGGGCGCGGGCGGTTTCCCTCGACATGGCGCAGTTGGCGCAACATCCCGAGCTTGGCAGCGAGATCACGCAATCGCGCAGCTCCGAGGCCGAGATGTCGGGCCGGGTGCGGTTGAATTTTGTCGAGGCGGATGGCGATTATCGCAATATTGCCGAGGAATCCGTGCTTCCGGACGAAGACACGCACGCCGTAGCCGAAAGCGAGGTGCCGCTCTTGTTGACGCGGCCCGAGGGGCGGCAGGCGGTCGAGCGCTGGCTGAGCGAAGCGCGGGTGTCGCGAGATGCTGTGCGCTTTGCCTTGCCGCTGTCGCAAAGTGCGCTGGGCGCAGGTGATGTCGTTCGGCTGCCGAATGAGGCCGGCGACATGACCGTGCGCATCGACCGGGTGGAGCAGACGACGCATCAGCTGATCGACGCGGTGCGAGTCGAACCGGAGGTGTACCATCCGGCGGATTTTCCCGACGATCCGACACCGTCGCGGCGGTTCGTGGCAAGTGGGCCTGTTCTCCCGCTTTTCCTCGACCTGCCGCTGATCCGGGGCGACGAGCTGCCCCATGCGCCGCATCTGGCGGTGACGGCCGATCCCTGGCCGGGCGATGTGGCGGTGTATGACGCGGCCGAGGATGCGGGCTATGTGCTGAACACGCTGATCGCGACGGCTTCGACCATCGGCGTGACAATGACCGCGGTGCCCCGGGCACGTGCAGGATTGATCGATCTCGGCACGCAGATCGAAGTGGCCTTGACCAGCGGTACTCTGGCGTCGGTGTCCGAGACGGGGCTGCTGGGCGGCGCAAACCTGGCCGCCGTCGGCACCGGTGAGCCGGATCAGTGGGAGGTATTCCAGTTCCGGACCGCCACGTTGATCGGGGACGGGCTGTGGCGTCTGGGCCAGCTATTGCGCGGACAGGTCGGTACGGATGCCCTGATGCCCGAGAATTTGCCCCCCGGAGCCTATTTCGTCTTGCTGGACGGCACGCCGCGCCAGATCGACCTGTCCTTGGCGCTGAGGGGACAGGAGCGGCATTTCCGGATCGGGCCTGCCGACAAGCCTTATGATCACGCGGCGTATGGACATAGCCTGCATGCGTTCACGGGAATTGGATTGCGGCCGTACAGCCCGGTGCATCTGTCCGTTGAACGCGACGCGGCGGGTCTCGCGGTCCGCTGGGTGCGTCGCGCGCGGATCGAGGCGGACGGCTGGGATTTGCCGGACATCCCCTTGGGGGAGGATACCGAGGCATATCGCATCGGGGTCGTGTCTGAGGGGGCACTGCTGCGCGAGGTCGAGGTCGGAACGTCAGCCTGGACCTATACGTCGGACATGCAAGCCGAGGACGGGATCGCAGGGAGTGTGGAATTCGAAGTCGCACAGGTGTCGTCGCGTTTTGGTCCCGGGCCAAAGGCAACGATCTCGGTATCGGTATGATGCCGGTGATCTACAATGATGTGCTGGCCGCCGTCGCGGTGGTGTCGGCGGTGCCGCCGGTCCTGCGGCACAAGACGATGGCCCGGCTGCTGCACGAGGCTGCGCTGGCCGAAGCGTATCGGCGAACACAGAATGCGGCGCATCCGATCTATGGTGATGGCAGCCTGCTGGCGAGTGCGCAGAGACATGCAGGCAAGGGGGATACGTCGTTCCAGACGCGTCACGCGCTGGGCGCCTGGGTATGTGTTCTGTCGGCGTTGCTGGAGAGGGTGGATCAGCCAGAGGCGCAGCTGATGCAGCGGGTGGCGGTCGGGTCGAGTTCGAGCCGCTTGGCGGCAATGTCTTCGCCACAGTCTTCACAATAGCCGAATTCGTCTTCGTCCAAGCGCACCAGAGCCGCCAAGAGCGCTTTGCGCTGACCGTCCCGGCGGGCTTGTGCGGCTTTGGCCATGGACTGGCTGAGCAGCGCATCCTGCCGCGAGAGCCGCCCCACCGCCTGCTGATCGAGCGAAACGACGGACTGGCTGTCGCGCCCGAGGTCGTCCTCGGCATCAAGCTCTTGCAGGCGTTTCAGGATCAGGCCCCGAAACCGGGTTCGGCCTTTTTCATTCAATCGGTTGATCCCTTCAATCACAGCTTTGCGTTTTCGCTCTTCGATCCTATCTGCTATATTCGGCACGTCAAAGGAGAGATGGCATGGCTGAAACGCGCGCAAAACTTGCTTCGGTGGACCCGGTCTGGGCCCGGATCGTCAGGGAAGCCGACGAGGCTGTGGCCAAGGAACCGCTTTTGGGCGGGATGATCCATTATTCGGTGCTGCACCATCCGAGCCTCGAGCGGGCGTTGAGCTACCGGATTTCGCTCAAACTGGCCAATGGCGAGATGACCGAGCAGATCCTGCGCGAGATTTGCGACGAGGCCTTTGCATCCGATCCAAGCCTTGCCATGGCGGCGCGGGCCGACATCGTGGCGGTCTACGAGCGTGACCCGGCCTGCCACCGGTTCCTGCAACCGCTCTTGTTCTTCAAAGGGTTCCAGGCGATCCAGTGTTATCGTCTGGGCAATTGGCTCTATCGGCAGGGTCGGCACGATCTGGCCTTTTTCGTCCAGATGCGCTGTTCCGAGGCGTTTGGCGTCGACATCCACCCGGCGGCGAAGATCGGGCAGGGGATCATGATCGACCACGCCCATTCCATCGTGATCGGCGAGACGGCCGTGGTCGGCGACAACGTGTCGATGCTGCATTCCGTGACGCTGGGCGGGACCGGCAAGGAAGAGGAGGACCGCCATCCCAAGATCGGCGACGGTGTGCTGATCGGGGCCGGGGCCAAGGTGCTGGGCAATATCCGCGTCGGCAATTGTTCGCGCGTGGCGGCGGGCTCCGTGGTGCTGGAGGAAGTGCCGCCCTGCAAGACCGTGGCGGGGGTTCCTGCGCGCATCGTCGGTGAGGCGGGCTGTTCGCAGCCATCGATCAGCATGGACCAGATTCTGCGCTCCGGCGCGTGAGGTGAGGGTGGCGATGCGGTGACGCATCGCCTGTTTCCGTTGACGGAAACAGGGGGCGCTGCCCCCGTCGCCCATGGGCGACTCCCCCGGGATATTTCTGAACCGGAGAAACCGGAATCAGGCCAGCATGGCCATCGGGTTTTCCAGGTTGTCGACGATGGCTTGCAGCAGCTCTGCGCCAAGCGCGCCGTCGATCACGCGGTGATCCACGGACAGGGTCATCGACATCATGGTTGCCACGGTAATGGTGCCGTCTTCGCCGACCACCGGTTTTTTCATCCCCGCGCCGACGGCGAGGATTGCCCCGTGCGGCGGGTTGATGACCGCGTCGAAATTCTCGATCCCGAACATGCCGAGGTTTGAAATGGCAAAGCTGCCGCCCTGGTATTCATGGGGTGCGAGCTTGCGGTCGCGGGCGCGGGTGGCCAGATCCTTCATCTCGGCGGAGAGGGCGGACAGGGATTTCTGGTGCGCGTCCTTGAGGACCGGCGTGAAGAGTCCGCCTTCGATGGCGACGGCCACTGCGACGTCGGACGGTTCCAGTTGCAGGAGGCGGTCACCGGCCCAGACGGCATTGGCGGCGGGCACCTTTTGCAGGGCCAGCGCGCAGGCCTTGATGATGAAATCATTGACGCTGAGTTTCACGCCGCGCTTTTCCAGCTGAGCATTGAGTTGCGACCGGAAGGCCATGAGCGCGTCGAGGGTCACGGACCGGCGCAGGTAGAAATGCGGGATGGTCTGTTTGGCCTCGGTCAGACGTGCGGCGATGGTCTTGCGCATCCCGTCCAGCGGCACTTCGGTATAGGCGCGGCCCTCGTACATGCGGGCCACGGCGCTGGCATCTGCGGGTTGGGGGGCCGTCGGGGCGGCGGATGTTGGAGCCGGGGACGCTGCGGAAGCCTGAGGCGTTGCCGCCTCGACATCCGCTTTGACGATCCTGCCGCGCGGGCCGGAGCCGTTGATCTGGGCCAGGTCAAGACCCTTGTCGGTGGCGATCCGGCGCGCCAGAGGGGAGGCGAAGATGCGATCGCCTGCAGGGCTTTGTGTCTGCGGAGCCGCGCCGCGGCCATAGCCCTGTGCCGGCGCTGTCGCCTCGGACGCCTCGGCGGGTGCGATGTTCGAAGAGGCGGGGGCCTCTTTCGGCGTGGCGGGCGCACCCAGATCATCGACGCTTTCGCCGTCTTCGAGCAGCATCGCGATCGGGGCGTTCACCTTGACGCCCTCGGTGCCTTCGGCCACCAGCAGCTTGCCGATCACACCTTCATCGACGGCTTCGAATTCCATCGTCGCCTTGTCGGTTTCGATCTCGGCGATCACGTCGCCCGAAGACACCGCGTCACCTTCCTTGACCAGCCATTTCGCCAGCGTGCCGTCTTCCATCGTGGGGGACAGGGCGGGCATGAGGATTTCGATGGGCATGTCAGGTCTCCTCGATCAGGGTGATGAGGTCATAGGGGTCCTTGGGCCTGCGCCCCGCCTTGAGCGCCGCGACCGCCCCGGTGATCTGACGCCGATGTGCGCCGATCCATTCATAGGCGGATTGATGCGATGGGCGCGCCTCGTTCGGGAACTTGTCCATCAGGCATTCCGGCACGAAGGCGGCCCCTGCTGGGGTTTCCACGTGATACGCCTCGCGGGCGACATCGCGGGTGCGGACGATCAGGTCATCACTCATCGGTAGCAGACCTTTTTCGCCGCCTCGACCACCTCGGACGTGGTCACCAGAGCGTGCTTTTCGAGGTTCGCCGCATAGGGCATCGGCACGTCCTTGCCGGTCAGGTTCAGCACCGGCGCATCCAGATAGTCGAAGGCGCGTTCCATGATCACCGCCGACAGGTGGTTGCCGATGGCACCGACGGGAAAGCCTTCTTCTACCGTGATGCAGCGGTTGGTTTTCTGGACCGACGCCAGCACCGTGTCATAGTCGATGGGGCGCAGGGTGCGCAGGTCGATCACTTCGGCCTCGATCCCGTCTTTTGCAAGCTTTTCAGCGGCTTCGAGCGCGTAGGCCATTCCGATGCCGAAGCTGACGATGGTCACGTCCGACCCTTCGCGCCAGATGCGAGCCTTGCCGAAGGGCACGGTGTAATTCTCGATCTCGGGCACTTCGAAGCTCTTGCCGTAGAGGATTTCGTTCTCGAGAAAGATCACCGGGTTCGGGTCGCGGATCGCGGTCTTGAGCAGCCCCTTGGCGTCCGAGGCCGAATAGGGCATTGCCACCTTGAGCCCGGGGATATGCGCGTACCACGCCGCGTAATCCTGTGAGTGCTGCGCACCGACGCGGGCGGCGGCGCCGTTGGGACCCCGGAACACCATGGGTGCGCCCATCTGTCCGCCGGACATATAGAGCGTCTTGGCGGCGGAATTGATAATCTGGTCAATGGCTTGCATGGCGAAGTTGAACGTCATGAATTCGACGATCGGGCGCAATCCGCCAAAGGCGGCCCCCACGGCAATGCCGGTAAAGCCATGTTCGGTGATCGGTGTGTCCATCACCCGGCGCGCGCCGAATTCGTCGAGAAGCCCCTGGCTGATCTTGTAGGCGCCCTGGTATTCGCCGACCTCTTCACCCATGAGGAAGACGTCCCCGTCGCGGCGCATTTCCTCGGCCATGGCGTCGCGCAAGGCTTCGCGGACGGTTGTCTGCCTGGTCTTGGTGCCCTCGGGCCATGGCGTCTCGGCCTTGGCGATGGCGCGGGCGGGTTCGGGGTGCGACATGCCCGCCGCCGCCTGATCTTCAGAGCTTTGCGCCTTGTCCTTTGCCACCAGTTGTTGTGGCGGCGCGGTCTGTTCCGCGTCTTCGACGCTTTCCCCTTCCTCGACCAGCACGGCGATGGGGGTGTTCACGCGCACGCCCTCGGTGCCTTCCGCGATCAGGATCTTGCCGACGATCCCTTCGTCCACAGCTTCGAATTCCATCGTGGCCTTGTCGGTTTCGATCTCGGCCATGATGTCACCGGCGGAAACGGTGTCGCCTTCCTTGACCAGCCACTTGGCCAATGTGCCTTCTTCCATCGTCGGCGAGAGGGCGGGCATGAGAACTTCGGTCGCCATCACACGGCCTCCTCGGCATAGATATCGGTCCACAGCTCATCGAGGCCGGGTTCCGGGCTTTCGCGGGCGAAATCGGCGCTGGCGTTGACGACGGCCTTGATCTCCTTGTCGATGGCCTTGAGGTCTTCCTCGGTCGCGTGGCCGCCCTGAAGCAGCATCTCGCGCACATGTTCGATGCAGTCGCGTTCCTCGCGCATTTTCTGGACCTCTTCGCGGGTGCGGTACTTGGCCGGGTCCGACATGGAATGGCCGCGATAGCGGTAGGTCTTGATCTCGAGGATATAGGGCCCCTTGCCGGAGCGGCAGTGTTTCACGGCCTTGTCGCCCGCCGCCTTGACCGCCAGCACATCCATGCCGTCGACCGCTTCGCCGGGGATGCCGAAGGCTTCGCCGCGGGTGTGCAGGTCGGGGGTCGAGGTCGAGCGTTTCTGGGCGGTGCCCATGGCGTACTGGTTGTTTTCAATGACGAAGATCACCGGCAACGCCCAAAGGGCGGCCATGTTGAAGGTCTCGTAGACCTGGCCCTGGTTGGCGGCACCGTCACCGAAATAGGTGAATGTCACGCGGTCGGTGCCCTTGTACTTGTCGGCAAAGGCCAGCCCGGCGCCCAGAGGCACCTGCGCGCCGACGATGCCGTGGCCGCCGTAGAAATCCTTTTCCTTGGAGAACATGTGCATGGAGCCGCCCTTGCCCTTGGAATAGCCGCCCTCGCGTCCCGTGAGTTCGGCCATCACGCCGTTCGGGTCCATCCCGCAGGCCAGCATGTGCCCGTGGTCGCGGTAGGAGGTGATGCGCTTGTCACCCTCCTCGGCGGCGGCCTCCAACCCGACGACGACCGCTTCCTGGCCGATATAGAGGTGACAGAACCCGCCGATCAGGCCCATGCCGTATAGCTGGCCGGCCTTTTCCTCGAACCGGCGAATGAGCAGCATGTCGCGGTAATATGCGGTCAGGTCCTCTGCCGAGACATTCGGCTGGCCGGTTGGCTTTGCCGATGTTTTGCGTGCCGCCATGGGGCGCCTCCCTGCAAGAAGTTTAGCGTTAAACCTTTTAGGGAAAGCCTACGATCAAGGCCCGGCGAAACGCAAGAGCCGATCTGCGCAACACAAGGCGATTCGGGGGAACCGGAGGAGCCCGGCGAGGTTATGTCAAAACAATGGCAGCCCTTGCCCCCGGACTGTTCCGAAGCACCGGACAATCATGGCCGAATTTGGGCGGGATTAACCAATTCTAGAGACATCAAGGCGGAAATAAGGACAGATTGGGGCCTCACCGTCTGCAAGGAACACATTCATGCCAGAAATCGCTGCATATGGATTCATGGGATCCGAGGCGTCTCAGGGCCTGTTCGGGGCGAATGTCCTTGCAACGCGGTCGACCCTGGAACAGGGCGGCGATTATGACCGGTTGATCGAGGAATTGGGCGTCGGTTCGTTCCGCTATCCGGGCGGGTCGCTGACCGAACGCTATTTCGACATCACCGATCCCAACGCATCGGTGGTCACCGACCGCGACACCGGCGAGACGCGCGACTTCATCCCGCTGAACGAAGCGCTGACCTATGCCGGAGAAGAGGGGCTGGCGGTCACCATCGTGATCCCGACGCGCAACCTGCTCTCGGACACCGCCGATACCAATGGCGACCGCTTTGCCGCCATCGACGAAGATGCGCTGCGCGGGTTTGTGCGCGACGTGGTGACCGGGGTGCACGGCGATGCCGAGGTCGAGGCTTTCGAGCTGGGCAACGAATACTGGGGCAGCGGCCAGATGTCCTCCGTGGAATACGGCCGCCTTGCCAGCGAAATGGCCGTGATCGTCAATGACGAGCTGGATGCGCAGAATTCGGATGCGGACATCATCGTGCAATCGGGCACGAACTTCAATTTCGCGCGCCTGTCGGACCTCTATGGCGATGACATGAGCAGCGCCGATATCCTTGCCGCGCTGAACGAAAGCCACGGCCTGTCGCTTGGCGAAGACAGCCTCTTCAGCTCGGGAGAGATCAACTGGACCCATGTCGCGAACGAGATGATCCTGTCAGAGTTCGACAGCGAGGCCGAACAGCAGGCGGTGGACCAGGTCGCGGTGCATGTCTATTCGCGCGGCCAGGTGAACGAGAGCCAGCGCAGTTTCTTCCTCAACAACACCGACGAGACATGGGGCGAACAGATCCCCGAGGCGCAGATCGCGGTGACCGAATGGAACACCGCCGGAAACACCGGATCGCTTGACCGCAACAGCGATTACGGGCTGCACCAGTCGCATGAAATGATCAATGTCATGGAAGAATTCCTGCGCTACGACGTTGAAAACGCGCATGTCTGGCCGCTCATCCAGAACACGCCCAACACGCTGAGCCTTGATGACGGTCAAGCCGACCTGACCCCCGGTGGCGCGATCTTCAACATGATGCAGCAGGCGCTTCCGGGCAAGACGACGCTTGATCTGACGCCCGAAGCCGGGGCCGATACCGAGGTCGAGGAAGACGGCATCGCCCTGCACGGCTTCTGGGAACCGGACGAACTCCTGTTCTACGTCGCCGCAACCGAAGCGGGCGGCGCGGACACGACGGTCGATTTTTCCGGCCTCGTGGCGGATGCGGGCAGGGTGGAAATCACGGTGCTGGGCGTGGCCGAGGGCGATGCCATCGGGTCGAACAGCTCGGACGCCCTGGTCGAAAGCATCGATCCGGCGTCCGTGATGGAGGGCACCAGCCTGTCAGTCCAGATGGACGAGGGCGAGATCATGCAGGTCCGCATGTTCGGCTTTACCCCGTCGCGCGACTTTCAGGACGTGATTTCCGAAGGCGCGGCCGACGAACTGCCGGCCCCGATCATCGATCCCTTCGCCGAAGACGCCCCGGTCGAGACAGAAGAAGCACCGGTCGAATCCGAAGAGGCCGAGTTTCCGTTCCCGACCGTGCCCGCCACGTCATTTGCGGATGAAATGCTCGCGGAAGAAGAGGCGGCGGCGATGGAGGATGAAGATAGTGCAGGCGATGACGGCATGGCCGACATCCTTGCGGCGCTGCCGTTCCTGGGGCTTCTGGCGATGTTCGCGTAAACCGCGCAGGTCCGCCTCAGCGCACCACGATCTCGTCAGTGCGCACCAGGCCCAGCATGTCGCGGGCGCGTTCGTCCAGCAAATCCAGATCGAGATAGGTGTCGGACAGGCGCCGCGTGAGGTTTTCCATCCGCGCCACCTCGACCCGGAGATCCGCCAGTTCTGCCTGAAGCTCGCGTGTTTCCACCACGATTTCGGCCCGGCGGAACACGCCGTAATCGCCCTGAACGGCGGCAAAGATGAAATAGGCCCCAACGCAGAACGAGCCTGCGAAGAACACAAGCCCCCCAAGGGCCGGTCGTGAGCGGTGTTGCGTCATCAGTTACCTCGAACCGCGCCTCTTGTCGGGCGCGTGGCGGAAGGATTGCACAGGGCAACCCCGGATGGAATTCCCCGCACCGGGTTTTGATGTGGCAAGCAGGCCAGTGTGGCTTTCAGGACTCGCCCGGCCGGCGGGCTTCAGCCCAAAGCGGCCACACCCGGCAAGGTCTTGCCTTCCATCCACTCCAGGAAAGCGCCGCCGGCGGTCGAGATATAGGTGAAGCTTTCCGACGCATCCGCCTTGTTGAGCGCAGCCACCGTGTCGCCCCCGCCCGCCACCGAGACCAGCTTGCCGGAACTGCTCAGCCCGGCGGCATAGGCGGCGGCGGCGTTGGTCGCCGCATCGAAGGGTGCGATTTCGAAGGCGCCCAGCGGACCGTTCCAGATCAGGGTTCTGGCCCGATCGAAGGCCTGGCAGATATGCGCGACGCTGTCGGGGCCGGCATCGAGGATCATCGCGTCGGCGGGGCAGTCCTCGGTCTTGACGGTCTCGGACTCTGCGCCTTCCTTGAATTCGCGGGCCACGACCACGTCGCGGGGCAGCAGCAATTCGCAGCCGGTCGCCACGGCCTTGTCGGCAATCTCGCGCGCAGTGTCGGCAAGATCATGCTCGCACAGCGACTTGCCGACGTCGATGCCCTGGGCGGCAAGAAAGGTGTTGGCCATGCCGCCGCCGATGATCAGCATGTCGACCTTTTCCACCAGGTTCGACAAAAGATCGAGCTTGGTCGACACTTTCGCGCCGCCGACGACCGCCACCACGGGGCGCACCGGATCCCCCAGCGCCTTTTCCAGCGCGCGCAGTTCCGCCTCCATGGAGCGCCCGGCGCAGGACGGCATCAGATGCGCCACGCCCTCGGTCGAGGCATGCGCGCGATGGGCTGCCGAAAAGGCATCATTGCAATAGACATCCCCCAACGAGGCCAGGAACTGGGCCATCTTGGGATCGTTCGCCTCTTCCATCGGGGAAAAGCGCGTGTTTTCCACCAGCACCACCGCATTGGTCGGCAAGGCGTCGATCGCATCGCGGCTGGGGCGTTCCATGAAGGTGACGTCGCGGCCAAGCGCCTCTTGCAGGGCCGGCAGCACCAGTTTCAGGCTCATTTCGGGGTCCGGTTTGCCCTTGGGCCGACCGAAATGCGCCAGAAGGATCGGCGTGCCGCCCTTGTCCAGGATGTCGGTGACCGTGGGCAGGATCCGGGTGATCCGCGTCGCGTCGGTGACGCGTCCCTTGTCCACCGGAACATTGATATCGACCCGCGTCAGCACGCGCTTGCCCGCAAGGTCCATGTCGTCGAGCGTTTTCCAGGCCATGTGCCCCTCCTGATCTGCTGGTCTCCCTGTGATGGCCGTGCAGCGTGCAGAGGTCAATGCGGTCCTTGGCAATCGGCGGGACGCACTTTAAGTCTTGCGCCAAGTTTCAATGCAAAGGAAAGCCACATGGCCGAGATCAAAGACCCCGAAAACACGATCCTGATGGAACTCAAGGATGGCACCGTCATCATCGAACTGTTGCCGGATGTGGCGCCGAAACATGCCGAGCGGATGAAGGAACTGGCCCGGTCGGGCGCCTATGACAACGTGTGTTTCCACCGCGTGATCGACGGCTTCATGGCCCAGACCGGCGATGTCGAGCATGGCGACATGGAGGACGGGTTCAACATCCGCCGCGCCGGCACGGGCGGGTCGGACCTGCCCGACCTGCCAGCCGAGTTTTCCAAGCTGCCGCATGATCGCGGTACGCTGGGCGCGGCGCGGTCGCAGAACCCGAATTCCGCCAATTCGCAGTTCTTCATCAACTTTTCCGACAATCATTTCCTGAACGGTCAGTACACGGTCTATGGCCGGGTCATGTCCGGCATGGAGCATGTCGATGCGATCACCCGCGGCGAGCCGCCTGCAAACCCGGACCGGATGATCTCGGTCAAGGTGGCGTCCGATGCGTAATCTGGCGTTTGTCTTTTCGCTCTTGGCGTCCCCGGCGCTGGCCACCGGATTGCAGATCGAGGTCGCCGGCGAGGCCAATGGCACCGTGACCATCGACCTGTTCGAGGACGTGGCACCGCAGCACGTCGAACGGATCACGACCCTGGCGGAAGAGGGTGCCTATGACGGCGTCGTCTTTCACCGCGTGATCGACGGCTTCATGGCGCAGACCGGCGACGTGGAGTTCGGCAAGCTTGACGGTGGTGACATGGGCATGGCCGGGCGTGGCGGGTCGGACCTGCCGGACCTGCCGGCGGAGTTTTCCGACCTGAGCTTTGATCGGGGTGTCGTTGGCATGGCGCGCTCGCAGAACCCGAACTCGGCCAATTCGCAGTTTTTCATCATGTTCCAGGAAGGTGCTTTCCTGAACGGTCAATACACGATTGTTGGCGAAGTCACCGAAGGCATGGACGTGGTGGACGCCATCAAACGGGGCGAAGGCCGCAATGGTGCGGTGGTCGGTCAGCCTGACGTGATGGCGGACGTGACGGTGATCGAGTGATCTGAAGGTGCGTGGCCCTGCGGGGCCACGCGCAGTTTGAGCCGCCGCCGCCTTCGGGCGGCATCGGCGATGGGCGCGGGGTGCACCGGAGCGCGTCTGTCCGGACGGTTTGCGTGTTTGCAGCGTCGTGTTTGCATATTTGCAAAGAGAAGAAGCAGGGGATCGCGCGCTGTCACAGCTGCGTGTGACGGGCTGTGCAGGGCGGCCTGTTTGCGGCAAGCTGATCGCATCAGAGGGAGTGTTCCGATGCGTGTTCCGGTCTTGTCGTTCTTTCTTGCGGTTTTTCTAGCCTCGGCGGCTCTGGCCAGTCCCGAATTCTGGCGCAACGAGTGGCCGGAGACGGATTTCGAAAAGACCACCGTGCCGAACTGGGTCGAGATCATATCGGGCGGGCCGCCGAAAGACGGCATCCCCGCGATCAGCGATCCGTCCTTCGTGCGCGCCTCCGGCAAGACCGGAATCGACCCGGCCGAGCCGGTCATCACGCTGGAGATGGGCGGACAGGCGCGGGCCTATCCGATCCGGTATCTGACATGGCATGAGATCGTCAACGATGTGGTGGGTGGCGTGCCGGTGGCGGTGACGTTCTGTCCCCTGTGCAATTCGGCCCTGAGTTTTGACCGACGGGTGAATGGCCGGGTTCTGAGTTTCGGCGTGTCGGGCAAGCTGCGCAATTCGGACATGATCATGTATGACCGCGAGACCCAGAGCTGGTGGCAACAGGCCATCGGCGAGGCCATTGTCGGCGATCTGACCGGTGTCGAATTGAAGACGCTGCCAAGCTGGATGGAAAGCTGGGCCGAGTTCACCGCGCGCCATCCTGACGGGCTGGTGATGGCGGAGCCGGATTTCAACCGCGATTACGGGCGCAATCCGTATCGCGGCTATGACAGTTCAACGCGACCGTTCCTGTATTCCGGTGAGATGCCGCCACATGGGATCGACGCGCTCGAGCGGGTGGTGCGGGTTGGAGACCGCGCCTGGCCGATGGCGCGTCTGGCGCGCGAAAACGAGGTGCGCGAAGCCGGAGTGGTGATCTCGTGGCGGGCCGGTCAGGCATCCGCCTTGGACACCGGCCGGATTGGCGACGGGCGCGATGTCGGGTCGATCCGGGTGCGCGACGCGCAGGGTCGGGATGTGCCGCATGACGTGCTGTTCGCCTTTGCCTATCACGCCTTCTGGCCGGACGGGGAATGGATGCTGGGGAACTGACGACGGAACGGGCGCGGCAGGCGGAGCCATGTGCCGCCGAGGTGCTGTTTCGTGGCACCGGTGCGGAGTTTGAACCGGTCGAGGCTGTCCGGACCGGTGAGCAGGCCCAGATCGAGCATGTCGAAGCCGCGCCGTGCCAGCCAGGACATCGCATGCCAGAGGGTCAGGTTGTGGGCCTTCGCCTTGCGCCCGGCATCGGTGGTGACGCCCAGATGGTAGGTCGCCCAGGGACGGTGGCAGAGGATCAGCATTGCGGCGACAGGTGTCTTGCCCGCGCAGGCAGTGACGACGCGTGCCTGGCCGGGGTTTTCAGAAGCGAAGATGTCGAGCAGTCGCCTGGGCCAGTTGCGGAAGCGGTTGGCCTTTTGTTGTGCGTGCTCGGCGTCGATCAGCCATGCATGCTGAATCGGGTGGTACGGCGCATTGGTGATCCGCAGGGTGCCGCGTTCGGCCCGTTTCAGCGCGTTGCGCCAGTTCTGGTGCAGATTTGTGCGCATTTGGCGCGGTTCGGAGAGCGGCAAAAGGGCCACGGTTCTGGGCGCGATAAGGCGGATATGCCCATTTGAAGCGAGACCGGTGTCTGCGGTGTTCACGACAAGCGGACCCTTGAGCGCAAGGTCGCTCAGGTAATTTGCAGTGTCCGACGGGCAAAGCCCAACGGGCCCGCGCGAAATCAGGTTGACCGGACCCAGAAGCGGCAAGTGGCGCGTCTGGATCAGGCAGCGGCCCTGATCGCCGACATGGTCGATCCGTACCCGCGTGCCAAGGGCGCGCAGGGTGTTGGCGTAGGCGTCGGATTGGGCGAGCGGGCAGGGCGTCATGCCCGGAGCATGGCAAGGCCGGGTTGCCGATTGATTAACGCGCGCCCGGCACCATCAAGGCCCCGGGTGCGGCGTATCGCGTCAGCCCATCTTCACCAGCGCGTGGCGTTTCTTTCCGGCGCTGAGCTTGATGGGGGTGGACAGCGCGCCAGCGTCGATCATCAGCCCCGCATCGGTCAGCGGTGCGTCGTCGATCCGCGCGCCGTTTTCGGCGATCAGGCGCTTGGCCTCCTTGCCGGTCCTGGCCAGACCTGAGCGCACGATCAGTTGCACGATCGAGATGCCGCTGCCGATGTCCTCGGCGGTAAGGGTCACGGTGGGCAGGTCATCCCCGATGCCGCCTTTCTCGAACACCTCGCGCGCCGTGGCCTCTGCCGCTGCTGCGGCCTCGGCCCCGTGGCAGAGGGTTGTCACGGCGTTGGCAAGGACGATCTTGGCGTCGTTGATCTCGGACCCGGCAAGCGCACCAAGGCGCACACATTCCTCGATCGGCAGTTCTGTATAGAGCTTGAGGAACCGGCCCACATCGGCATCGGTGGTGTTGCGCCAGAACTGCCAGAATTCGTAGGGCGAGCGCATGTCGGCATTCAGCCAGACCGCGCCATCGGCGGATTTGCCCATCTTCTTGCCGTCGCTCGTGGTCAAGAGCGGCGAGGTCAGGCCGAAAATCTGGTGATCGAGCACCCGGCGCGTCAGGTCGATCCCGTTGACGATATTGCCCCATTGGTCCGATCCGCCGAACTGGATCAGACAGCCGTAACGGCGGTTCAGTTCAAGGAAATCATAAGCTTGCAGGATCATGTAGTTGAATTCGAGGAAGCTGAGGCTTTGCTCGCGGTCGAGGCGCGATTTGACCGACTCGAAGGACAGCATCCGGTTGACGCTGAAATGCCGCCCGATGTCGCGCAGGAAATCGAGGTAGTTCAACCCGTCCAGCCATTCGGCGTTGTTGAGCATCAATGCGCCGGTATCGCTGTCATCATACGAAATGTACTTGGCGAAGACTTGCTTGATCCCGTCGATATTGTCGTCGATCTGGGCAGGCGTCAGCAGCGGGCGCTCGTCCGCGCGGAAGCTCGGGTCGCCTACCTTGGTTGTCCCGCCGCCCATCAGCGTGATCGGCTTGTGGCCGGTCTTCTGAAGCCAGCGCAGCATCATGATCTGGATGAGACTTCCCACATGCAGTGACTTGGCCGTCGCGTCGAACCCGATATAGCCCGGCACCACCCCTTGCATCAGCGCCTCGTCGAGCCCCTGATAATCGGTGCAATCGGCCAGAAAGCCACGCTCCATCATGACGCGCATGAAGTCCGATTTGGGATGGTAGGTCATGGGGTTGCCTCGTTATAGAATGGTGAGGGCAGCTATACGCAGGGCAGGGGAAAAGGTGAAGGGCAAGTTGGCAGATCCGATCTGGGCCTTGGGGGCGATGTCGGGCACGTCTCTGGACGGGGTCGATGCGGCGCTGGTCCTGACGGACGGGGTGACGATTTCGGAGTTCGGGTCATCAGGCTATCGCGGCTATTCCGAGGCTGACCAGGCTGTGCTGCGCGCGGCGTTGGGCAAATGGCCGGGCGACGATCTGGACGACGCGGCGCAGGTTGTGCTGGAGGCGCATGTTGCAGCGCTGCAGGGGTTTGACGCGGACGTGGTCGGGTTTCACGGCCAGACTTTGGCGCATGACCCGCAAGGGCGCGGAACACATCAACTGGGCGATGGCGCAGCACTGGCCGAGGCGCTGGGGCGCACGGTGGTCTGGGATTTCCGGTCAACGGATGTCGAGATGGGCGGCGAGGGGGCCCCGCTTGCGCCGTTCTTTCACTGGGCCTGTGCCAAATGGATCGGGGCAACCGCGCCTGTGGCCTTCCTGAACCTTGGCGGTGTGGGCAACCTGACATGGGTCGATCCCCTGTCTGACAAGCCAGATGCGCCGGGGGCCTTGCTGGCCTTCGACACCGGGCCCGCCAATGCGCCCATCAACGACCTGATGATGGAGCGGCGCGGGCTGGCCTATGACAAGGGCGGCGCGCTGGCCGCACAGGGGCAGGTGGTGGACGGCGCGCTTGAGCTGTTCCTCGAAGAAGGCTATTTCCGCAAGATGCCGCCCAAGTCTCTGGACCGGAACGACTTTTCCCTGATGCTCGATCTGGTGCGCGAATTGGAGGACGCCGATGCGGCCGCCACGATGACGGCGATGGCGGCGGCGGCGGTGATGCAGGGGATGGAGCATTGCCCGGTGCCGCCGGACCGGGTGCTGGTCACGGGGGGCGGGCGGTTGAACCCGGTGACGATGGCGATGCTCACCTCCGCGCTGGATTGCCCGGTAGAGCCAGTCGAGGCGGTCGGGCTTAACGGCGACATGCTCGAGGCGCAGGCCTTTGCCTATCTCGCGGTGCGGGTGATGCGGGGCTTGCCGACCTCTGCGCCCGGCACGACCGGGGTGCGCGCGCCGGTTGGCGGTGGGCAGATTTCACGGGTCTGACGATCTCGGGCACCTTCGGCGCATGGCCTGTGCGTGCCGCGCTTGCGCGCGGCACCCGGTTGGGGGCTCTGCCCCCAAACCCCCGGGATATTTCGAAACCAGAGAAGACGTGAACACGGGCGGTTGACCGAGACCGCGCTGTGCGGCTTTGGTCGATGCTTCTCTGGTTCAAAAATATCCCGGGGAGCGCGAGGGGCTGGCCCCTCGCTGGCGCGACGGTTCAGCCGCCGGTATGGCTCATGTGACGCGACACGCGGCCATCCACGGACTGGCGCGAATAGTCGAAATCGTGACCCTTGGGTTTGAGCGTGATCGCGTCGCGGATCGCCTGTTCCAGCGGCGCATCGCTGTGCGGGTGATTGCGCAGGGCCGAGCGCAGGTCGGCATTGTCTTCCTGACCGAGGCACATGAAAAGCTCGCCGGTGCAGGTCAGGCGCACGCGGTTGCAACTTTCGCAGAAATTATGCGTGAGTGGCGTGATGAAGCCGATCTTCTGGCCGGTTTCCTCGATCCGGACATAGCGGGCGGGGCCGCCGGTGCGTTCGGGCAGGTCGGTCAGGGTATATTCCTTGCGCAGGTCGTCGCGCAGGTCGCTGAGTTTCCAGTACTGGCCCAGACGGTCCTCATTGCCGATATCGCCCATCGGCATGACCTCGATGAAGGTGAGATCCATGTCGCGGCTGTGGCACCATTCGGTCAGGGTGAAAAGCTCGTCTTCGTTGAAACCCTTGAGCGCGACGGTGTTGATCTTGACCCGGAGCCCGGCCTTTTGCGCCGCATCGATCCCCCTGATCACCTGCGGCAGCCGGCCCCAGCGGGTGATGTCGGCGAATTTCTGCTCGTCCAGCGTGTCGAGCGAGATGTTCACGCGGCGCACGCCGGCATCGTAGAGATCGTCCGCGAAGCGTTCGAGCTGCGAGCCGTTGGTCGTCAGGGTCAGTTCCCTGAGCGACCCGGCGTCCAGATGCCGCGTCATCGACCGGAAGAAGGTCATGATGTCGCGCCGCACCAGAGGTTCGCCGCCGGTGATCCGGAGCTTTTCCACGCCCAGCCCGATGAAGGTCGAACACATGCGATCGAGTTCTTCCAGCGTCAGAAGTTCCTTCTTGGGCAGGAAGGTCATGTTTTCCGACATGCAATAGACGCAGCGAAAATCGCAGCGGTCGGTGACGGAAACGCGCAGATAGGTGATCGCGCGCTGGAAGGGATCAATAAGCGGTGTCATGCCCATGAACCTAGTCTTTCGGCAGAGACTCAGCAAGTATGGTCGCGAGATGATTTACGGGACGAAGGTCGGAGGCAAGAGTGCATAAGACATTGGGAATTCTGGGAACCTGCCTCGTGCTGGCGGGCTGCGGGCAAATGGGCCTCGACATGCGGGTGCCGTCAGGCCCGGGCGACGGGCAGACGCGGCCGCAATCCCGCCCGGACGCGATGGATGCCGGGGCGCGGCGTCCACCGGCAACGGCGCGCACGGCCGAGGAGTTCGACACCACCACCGCAGAAGAGCGTCAGGCGGCGGCGGCTCCGGCGTCAGAGGCGCAGGCGCGATCCCTGGGCCTGACGGTGGTATCGCTGGGCGATCCGGCCCGGCCCGGTTTCTGGATCGAAACGCCGCTGGCGACCAGCGTGGGGCGCGGGCGCGTGATCAACCCGGAGACCGGGCAATCGGTGCAGCTCGATCTCATTCCCGTCGATGGCTCGGGCAGTCGCATGTCGCTTGCGGCCCTGCGGGTGATCGGCGTTCCCCTGACCGGTTTGACCGAGGTCGAAGTGGTTTCAGGCGGGTAGGTGCCGCGCGGCCTCTTTGCGGGCAAAGGGTTTCATCTGTGCGCCATGGGCTGCCAGAAAGGCGCTGGTGCGGTCCGGGTCGTGTTTGGACAAGTCGCGCAGCCACCATGCCACGGCTTTCTGGATGAACCAGTCGGGATCGGTCACGTATCCTGCCGCCCAGCCTAGGATGCGGTCGCGGGCCGCGGTCTCATCGGCGTCTGGATGGTTCTGCCTGGTCCAGGGCAGGGTGATGACCAGGGCTGCGCGCCGGGTCCACATATGGTCGCTTGTTGTCCAGGTCTCGATCCTGTCGAGGCGGGTCGGATCGGCGGTCACGCGGCGTTGCCCGGCCATGCAGGCGTGATCGGCGATGGCCCAGCTGTCGAATTCGGGCACCCAGGACGTGATGAGCCGCCAGGCGCCCGAGTCCGACGGCTTGATCCGTGCCTGTGTCAGCAGTTTCGCCGCGCCAACCCGCGCTTCGAAGATATTCGTCTGCCAGAGTGCCTCTGCCAGTTTCAGCCGCGTGTCGAGGTCCAGTTTCTGTCGCCAGTCGCGGACCAGGATATCGGTGTCGGGATTGGCGACGCCAAGGTAGGGCCGGTCGATCTTGTGATAGGTCGCCATCTGCTGCGCCCGCGCCGGATCCGCCTTTGCCCGCAATTGGCCGAGGGCGTCGTCGAGTGTCATTCCACGGTGACGGATTTGGCGAGGTTGCGGGGCTGGTCGACATCGGTGCCCTTGGCGATCGCGGCGTGATAGGCGATCAACTGCGCGGGCAGCGCATAGAGCAGCGGCGTCAGGACAGGATCGACCTCGGGCAGGATGATCGTGCGCCAGACATCCGACCCCGCCGCTTCGGCACCGGCGGCATCGGTGACAAGGCAGACCTTGCCGCCGCGCGCCATGACTTCCTGCATGTTCGACACGGTCTTTTCGAACAGCGCGTCGCGCGGCGCCATGACGATGACCGGCACGGTCTTGTCGATCAGCGCGATGGGTCCGTGCTTGAGTTCGCCCGATGCATAAGCTTCGGCGTGTATATAGCTGATTTCCTTTAGCTTCAACGCGCCTTCTAGGGCGAGTGGAAACATCAGGCCACGGCCGAGGAACAGCACGTCGCGGGCTTCGGCGATCTTGCGGGCGGCGTCCTCCATGACGTGACCGCGTTCCAGCGTCGCGTTGAACAGGCCGGGCAAGGCGCGCAGCTTTTCCAGCTTGTCGGCTAGCGCCTCGGGCGTCATCGTTGTGCGCTGGACGGCGGCGTGCAGGGCCAGCAGGAGCAGGGTGTTGAGCTGGCAGGTGAAGGCTTTGGTCGAGGCGACACCGACCTCGACCCCGGCATGGATCGGCAGGGCCACATCGCTGTCGCGGGCGATCGAGCTTTCGTCGACGTTGACCACCGACAGGATGTGGTCTGCCTTGCCCTTGCAATAGCGCAGCGCGGCCAGCGTGTCGGCTGTTTCGCCCGACTGGGACACAAACAGGGCCGTGGTGCCCGGGGTCACGGGCGGTTCGCGGTAGCGGAATTCGGAGGCGATATCGACCTCGACAGGAAGCCGGGCCAGTTGCTCGAACCAGTATTTCGCCGTCAGGCAGGCATAGAAGGCGGTGCCGCAGGCGACCATCGTCAGGCGCTCCACCTTCGAGAAATCGGGCAAGGCGTGCGGGAACACGATGCTGTTGCCATCGAGATAGCCGCGCAGCGCGTCGGCCAGCACCGTGGGCTGTTCGGCGATTTCCTTGGCCATGAAGTGCTTGTAGCCGGCCTTGTCGACACGCGCGGCGTCCATGCTGATCTGGCGCGGGGCGCGGGTCACGCGCGCGCCGCTCTCGTCGAAGATGTCCAGCGTCTCGCGGGTCAGGACGGCGCAGTCACCCTCTTCGAGATAGGTGATGACGTTGGTCAGCGGTGCCAGGGCGATGGCGTCCGATCCGACATACATCTCGCCGTCGCCATGGCCGACCGCCAGCGGGCTGCCTTTGCGCGCGGCGACGATCAGGTCGTCCTGCCCATCGAACAGGAAGGCCAGCGCGAAGGCCCCTTCGAGCCGGGCAAGACAGGCGCGGGCGGCGTCGACATGGCTCATGCCCTGCGTCAGGTAATGATGCGTCAGCAGCGCGATGGTCTCGGTGTCGGTATCGGTTTGCGGCAGGATCTGGTGCCTGGCCAGTTCGGCGCGCAGGTCCTTGAAATTCTCGATGATGCCGTTGTGGACCACTGCCACCGGGCCGGACTGGTGCGGATGCGCGTTGACCGTATTGGGCGCGCCATGGGTGGCCCAGCGGGTGTGACCGATGCCGGACTTGCCCGGAAGGGGATCGTGCACCAGCAGGTCGGACAGGTTGACGAGCTTGCCCACGGCGCGGCGGCGGTCCAGTTTTCCCTCGCTGACCGTCGCGATGCCCGCGCTGTCATAGCCGCGATATTCGAGACGCTTGAGCGCTTCGACCAACAGGGGGGAGACCTCGTGTTTCCCCAGGACGCCGACGATACCGCACATGTTATCCTACCCTTTACCCAGCTTTGCCTTCTTCGCGCGCAGCATGCTGAAAAGCTTGCGGGCGAAACCGTCCTTGTTCACCTGATCGGCCCGGCCGATGGCCATCGCACCCTCGGGCACGTCTCTGGTCACCACGGTCGAGGTGGCCGTCATCGCCGCGTCGCCGACCGTCACCGGGGCGACCAGCATGGTGTTCGACCCGATGAAGGTGTCGCGGCCGATGGTGGTCTTGTGTTTCATCACGCCGTCATAGTTGCAGGTGATCGTGCCCGCGCCGATATTGCTGCGCGCGCCGACCTCGGCATCGCCGACATAGCTCAGGTGATTGACCTTCGCGCCTTCGTCGATCCTGGCGTTCTTGATCTCGACGAAATTGCCGATATGCACCTGCTCGGCCAGTTCCGCGCCGGGGCGCAGGCGCGCGAACGGTCCGACGATGGCGCCGCGGCTGACATGCGCGCCTTCGAGGTGGCTGAACGCCCGGATGCGCGCGCCGGATTCCACGGTGACGCCGGGGGCGAAGATCACGTTCGGTTCGATCTCGGCGTCGCGTCCGATCACCGTGTCGAAAGACAGGAACACGGTGTCCGGGGCCTGCATCTGCACGCCGCTGTCCATCAGCGACACCCGCATGCGCGCCTGAAACGTCGCCTCGGCCGCGGCCAGTTCGACACGGGAATTGATGCCGATGGTTTCGGCCTCGTCGCAGGTGACGGCGGTGGATTTCAGACCTCGGTCGCCGGCGATCCCGACGATATCGGTGAGGTAGTATTCGCCGGACGCGTTGTCGTTGCCCACGGCGTCGACCAGATCGAGCAGCGTTTCGGCATCCGCGCAGACAACGCCGGAATTGCAAAGGGTTACGGCGCGTTCCGCGTCGGTTGCGTCCTTGTACTCGACAATCCGGGACAATGTGTTCCCCTCCATGACGAGGCGGCCATACCGTCCGGGATCGGCGGCCTGAAAGCCCAGAACCACCACGTCATTCGACGCACGCGCGGCCCGCATCGCGTCGAGCGTGTCGGTCGAGATGAACGGCGTGTCGCCATAAAGCACGATGACATCGCCTTCGAACCCGGCAAGCGCCTGTTTCGCCTGTCGGACGGCATGGGCCGTGCCAAGCTGTTCGTCCTGGCGTACCGCCACCGCGTCGGCGTCGAAGTCCAGCGCCGCCGCTTCGACCAGTTCCGCGCCATGCCCGGTCACGACGATGGTGCGTTCGGGTTCCAGCGCCGATGCCGACAGCATCGCGTGATGCAAGAGCGGCGCGCCGCCGATCTTGTGCAGGACCTTCGGCAGGTCGGAGTCCATCCGTGTCCCCTTGCCCGCGGCAAGAATGACCAAGGCTATGCTCATCGGGTTTCTCTTTGTCTTTTGTTCTAGGACCTTTTATCCGTCTGGTACTTTGTCGCAAGGCACCTAATCTCACACTTGATTGCGACTTGTGACAGGAGACGACGATGCGCGCGGTTATCTTTGACCTGGACGGCACCCTTGCAGACACAAGCGGCGATCTCATCGTGGCAGCCAATCACTGTTTCGACCGGATGGGTGTCGAGACCCGACTTGATCCGCGCACCGATGCCGGAACCGCGCTGCGGGGGGGCAGGGCGATGCTGACGCTCGGGCTCGAACGGGCCGGACAGTATTCCGCCGAACTTGTGGATCAATGGTATTCCGAACTGCTTACGGCCTATGGCGATGCGCTCGATGTGCACACGGTGCTTTATCCCGGCGCGATGGAGGCGGTCGAACTGCTGAAGTCCAGCGGCATGGTCGTGGGGATCTGCACGAACAAGCCCGAAGCCCTGGCGCAGACGCTGATGACACGGCTTGGCGTCCGGGACATGTTCGGGTCGCTGGTGGGGGCCGATACCCTGCCGACGCGCAAACCGGATGCCGCGCCCTACGTGGCGGCGGTCGAGCGGGCCGGCGGGATCGTGACCCGAAGCTGCCTGATCGGAGATACCAAAACCGACCGCGACACCGCCCGCGCGGCCAAGGTCGGCTGCGTGCTGGTGGGGTTCGGCCCGTCCGGGGAGGACATGGTCGCATTGGAGCCGGACGCGATCATTCAGCATTTCGATGAGCTTCCCGAGGTTGCAACGCGGCTTCTGGGCTAGTCTGGCTGATAGAGCGGCACGGTGGACATCGACACCTTTGCCGATCCGTCCGTCAGTTCCGCCGCATGGGCGATGTAGATCAGCGTCTGGTTCGCCTCGTCGAAGATGCGCTTGACCCGCAAAGACTTGAGGACGATCGACCGCGACGCGCGGAACACGTCTTCTCCGGTCGACCCCCGGTCGATATCGCCGATCTCGATCGGGCCGGTCTGGCGGCACGAGATCGACGCGTTCGACGGGTCTTCGAACCAGTTGCCCTTGCTGAGCCGGTCGAACAGCCCGCGTTCGAAATAGGCGATGTGGCAGGTCACACCCGACACGTCGGGGTCCGCGATCGCTTCGACGACGATGTCATTGCCAACCCAGTCGACCCCGACCTCGCCGACCTGTTCGGCCTGCGCCGATGCCAGGCAGAGCACGGCAAAGGCGCAGGCGGCCCCGATGTATTTCATATGTGACCTCAGAAGTGGATCATGCCGTATTCGCCGGTATCCGGTGTGCTTTCCGAGACATTGGCCTTTATCGTTTCGAAGAGATATTTCGCCGTTCCGTCATCGACCCAGATCTCGGCTTCGCGCGGGACGTATTTCATCAGGCGCACCGCGTCATCCTCGCGTCCGTTTTCAAACCACGCCGCCGCCATCGGGGACCAGATGTCATCAAGCTTGTCCGTATCGTCCGAGGCCTCCAGGTGCCCCGTGACCGTACCGTACAGATGTCCGGACGAATCGGCCACGTAGATCTTTGCGTCGCTTCCGGTCCGGGCGGCCTTGAACGTGTCGTGTTCGACCGAGGTGATGAACCAGATCGCGCCGTCATTTTCCCGTGCGATCGGCGCCATCGGAACCGGGGTTCCGCTGCCTGCGCCCAACAGGACGACCCGCACCTTGCCCATGTTATTCCAGAAGGTTTCCTTGAGATTGGCTGCCATGGTGGTGTCCTTTCCATCTGCTATGACTTTGTCCCAACCCCAACGCCGGGGACCATGCGCAGTTCCTTGCGCTTGACCTTCCACGGGAAGTTCCTCTAGGATCTGAACAACTGTTCAATAAACCGCTCTGGGGAGAAGCGCATGTTCACCGCCTCGATGCAGTTTGATCTTGGGGAAGACGTCAATTCCCTGCGCGACATGGTTCACCGCTGGGCGCAGGAACGCGTCAAGCCGATGGCCGCCGAGATCGACACTTCTAACGCCTTTCCGCCCGCCCTCTGGACCGAGATGGGTGAACTTGGCCTGCTCGGCATCACCGTCGACGAGGAATACGGTGGCGCGGGCATGGGATACCTCGCACATACCGTCGCGGTGGAAGAGGTGGCGCGGGCCTCGGCCTCGGTGTCGCTGTCCTACGGCGCGCATTCGAACCTCTGCGTCAACCAGATCAAGCTGAACGGCAACGCCGACCAGAAGGCGAAGTACCTGCCGGGGCTCATTTCCGGCGAGCATGTCGGCGCGCTGGCCATGTCCGAAGCGGGGGCCGGGTCGGACGTGGTGTCGATGAAGCTGCGCGCGGAAAAGCGGAACGACCATTACAAGCTGACCGGCAACAAGTACTGGATCACCAATGGCCCGGATGCCGACACGCTGGTGGTCTATGCCAAGACCGATCCCGATGCCGGGTCCAAGGGGATCACGGCGTTCCTGATCGAAAAAACGATGACCGGCTTCAGCAGCTCCCCGCATTTCGACAAGCTGGGGATGCGCGGATCGAACACGGCCGAATTGATCTTCGACGATGTCGAGGTGCCGTTCGAGAACGTATTGGGCGAGGAGGGCAAGGGCGTGCGCGTCCTGATGTCCGGTCTCGACTATGAACGCGTCGTGCTGGCGGGCATCGGGTTGGGCATCATCGCCGCCTGTCTGGACGAGATCATGCCCTACATGGCCGAGCGCAAGCAGTTCGGCCAGCCGATCGGCAGCTTCCAGCTGATGCAGGGCAAGATCGCCGACATGTACACCGCAATGAACTCCGCCCGCGCCTATGTCTACGAGGTGGCCAAGGCCTGTGACCGGGGTGACGTGACCCGTCAGGACGCAGCCGCCTGCTGTCTTTACGCCAGCGAACAGGCGATGGTGCAGGCGCATCAGGCGGTGCAGGCGATGGGCGGCGCGGGGTTCCTGTCGGACGCGCCGGTGAGCCGCATCTTCCGCGATGCCAAGCTGATGGAGATCGGCGCGGGCACCTCCGAGATCCGGCGCATGCTGGTGGGCCGCGAGATGATGTCGGCGATGGGGTGAAGCGCGATCCGAAAAGGGAGTACCGGTTTTCGGAATGAATTGCGCGTCGTCGAAAATGCAAAGAGGATCGCAGTGATGACATTTGGAAAGTCGATCCCCTGATGCCACGCTGGGTCTGGTGGGTGCCGCTTGGCCTTGCCACTCTGGTCGGCGCGCTGTTGGCGTTCCGCTATGGCTGGATCGCCGCCACGATAACGGAGACGGATGTGATCAACGCCTTTGCCAATCGCTATGTGACGCAGGACGGCGGCGCGGCGGCGCAGGTCGCCGATTGCGTCGGGCTGGCCGGTCAGATCGACGGCGCGTGGATCACGGTGCGCTGCGCTGACCTGCTTTATCATGTAAACCGGTTCGGCGGTCTGATCTCGACCGGGACCCCGTCCGGGCGGCCCTCGATATGAAGACCCGTCCTATGCTGCGCCCGGCGCCTTACGACGTCCTGTCCAAGCGGTTCGACTGGGACCTGCCCGGATCGCTGAACATGGCGCATCAGGTCTGCGACGGCTGGGCGGCGACCGAGCCGGACCGGCTGGCGATCCTCGAGGTGACATCCGAGCGGGTGCGCCCGGTGACCTATGGCGACCTGTGGTATCGGTCGCGGCAGGTGGAAACCGCGCTGATCGAACGCGGCGTGATGAAGGGTGATCGGGTCGGGATTCTGCTGTCGCAATCGCCGCTTTGCGCCGCCGCACATATCGCGGCGTGGCGGCTGGGGGCGATCTCGGTGCCGCTGTTCAAGCTGTTTCGCACCGATGCGCTGAAATCCCGGATCGAAGACGCGGGGCTGGGGGTTGTCGTGACCGACCTAGAAGGCGTCGTGCAACTGACCGGTCTGGGCGTTGCCACGATCACCCGAAGCGATCTGGGCGCGTCCTCGGGCACCCGCGCGTCGGTCGAAACCGGACCGGACGACGCCGCGGTGCTGATCTATACCAGCGGCACCACCGGCGCCCCCAAGGGTGCGCTGCACGGCCATAGGGTGCTGACCGGCCATCTGCCCGGGGTCGAGATGAGCCATGATTTCCTTGGCCAGGACGGCGATGTTATCTGGACACCGGCAGACTGGGCCTGGATCGGCGGGTTGTTCGACGTGCTGATGCCGGGCCTGGCCCTCGGCGTGCCGGTCGTGGCCGCGCGGATGCCGAAATTCTCGGTCGAAGAGACCATCAGGATTTGCCGTGAAGGCACTGTGCGCAATGTGTTCTTTCCGCCGACCGCCCTGCGGATGCTGAAGGCGGCGGACGCGCGCATCGACGGGCTGCGGTCGGTTGCCAGCGGGGGCGAGCCATTGGGGGCCGAGATGCTGTCATGGGGGCGCGCGGCGTTTGGCGTGACGATCAACGAGTTCTATGGCCAGACCGAATGCAACATGATCGTGTCCTCCTGCGGCGCGTCCTTTGACGCGGTGCCGGGGTCGATGGGCCGCGCGGTGCCGGGGCATCAGGTGGCGGTGATCGGGCCGGATGGCCTTTTATGCGAAGGCGAAGGCGACATCGCCGTGCGGCGCGGATCGGCGTCGATGATGCTGGAATACTGGCGCAAGCCCGAGGCCACCGCCGCAAAGTATCGCGGGGACTGGATGCTGACCGGGGATCGCGGTGTGCAGGCCGGCGATACGATCACCTTTCTGGGCCGCGAAGACGACGTGATCACGTCTGCGGGCTATCGGATCGGCCCGGCCGAGATCGAGGATTGCCTGCTCACCCATCCCGGCGTTGCAACCTGCGGTGTGGTGGGCAAGCCCTGCGCGCTCCGAACCGAGATCGTGAAGGCGTATGTCGTGCTGAAGGAAGGCGTTGACGTGCCGGTAACGGATCTTCAGGCATGGGTCCGGGAACGGCTTGCAGGCCATTCATATCCAAGGGAAATCACGTTTCTGGATGCCTTGCCGATGACGGTCACCGGGAAGGTGATCCGCAAGGAATTGAAAGCCCGCGCCAGCAAGGAGGCTCAGCCATGAAACAGGGTTTGATGATCGTCACATTGGTCTGCATGCCGCAGATCGTGGCCGCGCAGGAGTTGCGGATCGACCCGCAGATCGTTCGGTCATGTTTTGCCACCACGGAGATCGGCGCGATGTATCCGCCCTGTCTCGGGCAGGCGTCCGGCCAGTGTCAGGCCCAGCCGGGCGGGTCGACCACGATCGGGATCACCGATTGCATCCTGGCCGAAACGAGAGAGTGGGACGCGATCCTGAACGAGCAATACCAGGCGACCCAGGCGCATGCCGCCGAGATGGACGCGGCGGTCCCGTCCAGCATGATGGACCGCAGCGATGCGCTGCGCGACGCACAGCGGGCCTGGATCGCTTTTCGGGATGCCGATTGCGGGGCGCGCTATGCGATGTGGCAGGACGGCACGATCCGGACCATCGTCGGTGCGAATTGCCAGATGACAATGACGGCGCAACGGGCCATCGAATTGCGCGATATGCGGGGACAGTGAAATGAAGCTTCAGTCACAGGCGATTGCATCGTCCGAACAATTCAAGACCAACCAGACCGCCCATGAAGCGGCGTTGCGCGTGGTGCGCGAGGCGGCGGATCTTGCGGCGGCAGGCGGTGGTGAGCGGTCGCGCGAGCGGCATGTGTCCCGGGGCAAGATGCTGCCCCGCGACCGGGTCGCGAACCTGCTCGATCCCGGATCGCCTTTCCTCGAGGTCGGCGCGGTGGCGGCGCATGGCCTTTATGAAGGTGCGGCCCCGGCGGCGGGGGTGATCGCTGGCGTCGGCCGGGTGAAGGGCCGCCAGGTCATGGTGGTGTGCAACGACGCCACGGTGAAGGGCGGCACCTACTATCCGATGACCGTCAAGAAGCACCTCCGCGCGCAGGAGATTGCCGAGGAAAACCATCTGCCCTGCGTCTACCTGGTCGACAGCGGCGGCGCGAACCTGCCCAACCAGGACGAGGTGTTCCCGGACCGCGACCATTTCGGACGGATCTTCTACAATCAGGCGCGCATGTCGGCCAAGGGCATCGCGCAGATCGCGGTTGTGATGGGGTCCTGCACGGCGGGTGGCGCCTATGTGCCGGCGATGTCGGACGTTACCATCATCGTCAAGGAGCAGGGTACTATCTTTCTGGCCGGGCCTCCCTTGGTCAAGGCGGCAACCGGCGAGGTGGTGACAGCCGAGGATCTGGGCGGCGGGGACGTGCACACGCGCCTGTCGGGGGTGGCGGATTACCTGGCCGAGGATGACGGGCACGCCCTTGCCCTGGCGCGGCGCGCGGTGGGATCGCTGGGGGGTGCGTGCACAGCACACACCCTACGGGTGACGGCAGAGGCTCCGGCATATGATCCGGACGAGATCTTCGGCGTCGTGCCCGGCGACCTGCGCACGCCTTACGACATCCGCGAGGTGATCGCGCGGGTGGTGGACGGGTCGTATTTCGACGAGTTCAAGCCGCGCTTCGGGGAGACCCTGGTGACCGGTTTTGCCCATGTCGATGGCTGGCCGGTCGGGATCGTCGCCAATAACGGCGTGCTGTTTTCCGAGGCCGCACAGAAGGGCGCGCATTTCGTCGAGCTGTGTTCGCAGCGCAAGATCCCGCTGGTCTTCCTGCAGAACATCACGGGGTTCATGGTCGGGCGGCGCTATGAGAACGAAGGCATCGCGCGGCACGGGGCCAAGATGGTCACGGCGGTGGCCTGCACAAGCGTGCCGAAGATCACCATGCTGGTCGGCGGATCGTTCGGCGCGGGCAATTACGGCATGGCCGGGCGGGCGTACCAGCCGCGTTTCCTGTGGACCTGGCCGAACAGCCGGATTTCGGTGATGGGTGGCGAACAGGCGGCGGGCGTGCTGGCGACGGTCAAGCGCGATGCGATGGAGAAGCGCGGCGAGGCCTGGTCGGTCGAGGACGAGGCGGCGTTCAAGAAACCCACGGTCGAGATGTTCGAGGAACAGGCGCATCCGCTTTACGCCTCGGCGCGGCTTTGGGACGACGGGATCATCGACCCGCGCAAGACCCGCGCGGTGCTGTCGCTGTCGCTGGAGGCGGCGCTGAACGCGCCGATCGAGGAGACGCGCTATGGCGTGTTCCGGATGTGACCGTCGCGAAAGCCCCGTCTTTCGCGACGTGTGGGCAAGGTCATATCCACGAAGCGGATGTGACGGCCCACTGGGTAGTTGTGCCGGGCGCGTCGCGACGAAACGATGTGGGGGCCAGCCCCCGAACGCAGGCCGGATTGGGGGCCAGCCCCCAAACGCAGGCCGGATTGGGGGCCAGCCCCCAAACCCCCGGAGTTTACCGGGCAAGATGAAAAGGAGCAGGGGCGCGAGATGTTTGACACGATCCTGATTGCGAACCGGGGCGAGATTGCCTGCCGGGTGATCGACACCTGCCGCCGGCTGGGGGTGCGGACGGTGGCGGTGCATTCCGATGTGGATGCGACGGCGCGCCATGTGGACATGGCCGATGTGGCCGTGTCGCTGGGCGGGGCGGCGCCTGCGGACAGCTACTTGCGCGGCGATGCGATCATCGCGGCGGCACAGGCCACGGGCGCGCAGGCGATCCATCCGGGATATGGGTTCCTGTCCGAGAACCCGGACTTCGTCGACGCGGTCGAGGCGGCGGGGCTTGTGTTCATCGGGCCATCGGCGCGGGCGATCCGGGCAATGGGGCTCAAGGATGCGGCCAAGGCGCTGATGTCGCAGGCGGGTGTTCCGGTCGTGCCGGGCTACCAGGGTGCCGAGCAGTCGCCGGACATGCTGGCGACCGAGGCCGAGGAGATCGGTTATCCGGTGCTGATCAAGGCGGTTGCCGGGGGTGGCGGCAAGGGAATGCGGCTGGTGGAGGCGCCTACGGCGTTTGCCGATGCGCTCGCTTCGGCGCAATCGGAGGCGCAGACCGCGTTCGGCAACAGCCACGTGCTCATCGAGAAATACATCACCAGCCCGCGCCATATCGAGGTGCAGGTATTCGGCGACGGGGAGCGCGCGGTGCATCTGTTCGAGCGGGACTGTTCGCTCCAGCGCCGTCATCAGAAGGTGATCGAGGAAGCGCCGGCGCCCGGCATGACGCCCGAGATGCGGGCCGCGATGGGGCAGGCGGCGGTACGCGCGGCTGAGGCCATCGGGTACAAGGGCGCGGGCACGGTCGAGTTCATCGTCGATGGCTCGGACGGGCTGCGCCCTGACGGGTTCTGGTTCATGGAGATGAACACGCGGCTCCAGGTGGAGCACCCGGTGACCGAGGCGATTACCGGCGTCGACCTGGTGGAATGGCAGTTGCGGGTGGCGTCGGGCGAGTCGCTTCCCTGCGCCCAGGAGGATCTCACGATCACCGGGCACAGTTTCGAGGCGCGGCTCTATGCCGAGGACGTGCCAGCGGGGTTCCTGCCCGCCACGGGACGGCTGGCGCATCTGGCCTTCCCGGCGGAGGCGCGGGCCGATACCGGGGTGCGGACAGGCGACGTGATCAGCCCGCATTACGACCCGATGATCGCCAAGGTGATCGTGCACGGGTCGTCGCGGGCGGTTGCCCTGCGCAAGCTGCGGCGGGCCCTGGCCGAAACACAGGTGGCGGGCACCGTGACCAACCTCGCCTTTCTGGGCGCCCTGGCCCGGCATGACGGGTTTTCGAACGGTGAGGTCGATACCGGGTTGATCGGGCGCGATCTGGAGGCGCTGACGGCGGTGCAGGCACCCGCACCGGCCGCGATGGCCCAGGCGGTAATGGCGCTGACGGGGCTTGACCATGCGCCGGGGCCGCTCGACGGGTTTGCGCTTTGGCAGCCTTTGGCGCAGGATGTGACGGTAGAGGCCGCTGGGGATATGCTGGCCTGCCGGATCGTCACCCGCGCGCCAGGTACGGTCGATGTCGCGGTGCAGGATGCTGTGGTCGCAGCGTGCTTCGGGGCAAATGGCTGGCGTTTCGACGGGCAGCCCGCCTTTGCGCTTCACGTCGAGGGCGCCAGCGCGACGGTCTTCGGCGATCCGACCCTTGTGGTGACCCGGATCGATCCGCTGGATGTCGAGGCGGGCGCGGGTGCCTCGGGTGCGCTGGTGGAGGCGCCGATGCCGGGCCTTGTGCGGCAGGTCTATGTCGCCGCCGGGGACGCCGTGAGCAAGGGCCAACGGCTTGCCGTGCTGGAGGCGATGAAGATGGAGCATTCCCTGCTGGCGGCGCGCGATGGCGTGGTGGCCGAGGTGATGGCCGAAGCCGGTGCCCAGGTCGAGGCCGGGGCGGCTCTGATCCGGCTGGAGGAAGAGGACGAGACATGATCCGATTGCATCACTGCCCGCAGACCCGCTCGATGCGGACGCTCTGGCTCTTGCACGAACTGGAGGTCGAGTTCGAGGTCGTGCTGCGCGCCTTCGACCGCAGCCTGCGCGACCCGGAATACCTGTCGCTGTCGCCGGCGGGGCGGGTGCCTGCGCTCGAGATCGACGGCGAGCGGATGTTCGAGACCGGGGCGATCACGGAATACCTTTGCGAGCGCTTTCCGCAGGCCAATATGGGGCGCGGGCCGAGTGACCCGGACCGGATGGCCTGGCTGGTCTGGGTGCATTTCGCCGAAACCATCAGCCAGCATGCGGCGGCGCTGACCCAGCAGCATATCATGCTTTACGAAGACGCGATGCGGTCGCCCGTCGTGATGAAGCTCGAGGCGGCGCGGCTGGGCAAGTGTTACGACGCCATCGAGGCGCGGCTGTCGACGCCGGTCGAGAACCGGGATTACCTGTTGACGAGCGGGTTTTCGGCGGCGGACGTGTCGGTCGGCCAGGCGGTCTACATGGCGAAGCATTTTGCCACGCTGGACCGGCACCCGGCAGTGGCGGAGTGGTACGAGCGGATCACCGAACGGCCAGAGTTCCGGAAATCCCTGCCGGATGGTGAGGGGGCACGGCTTTATGCGCGGGACTTCTACCCGGCGTGGGAGCCAGGTGCCTGAGCGGTGTCTTGGCATATTTGAAAAGAGAAGAAGCAGGGGGCAGCGCATTGGCTGAACGGGTCGAGATATTCGAGGTGGGGCCGCGCGACGGGTTGCAGAACGAGGCGCGGCTGATCCCGGTGGAAGAGAAGATCGCGCTGGTGGATTGCCTGTCGCGCGCCGGGTTCCGGCGGATCGAATGCGCCAGTTTCGTTTCTCCGAAATGGGTGCCGCAGATGGCGGACTCGGGCACTGTGCTGGCGGGGATCACCCGCGTGCCGGGCGTGTCCTATGCGGCCCTGACGCCGAACATGCGCGGCTTCGAGGACGCGGTGGCGGCGCGGGCCGATGAGGTGGCGATCTTTGGATCGGCCTCGGAAGGGTTTTCCCGCGCCAACATCAACGCGACCATCGCCGAAAGCCTCGAGCGGTTCGCGCCGGTGGCCGAAGTGGCCGCTGCGGCGGGCATTCCGGTGCGGGGCTACGTGTCCTGCGTGGTGGAATGCCCCTATGACGGGGCGGTTGCGCCTGCGGATGTGGCGCGGGTGGTGGCGGCGCTGCGGGACATGGGGTGTTATGAAGTGTCCCTGGGCGACACGATCGGACGGGCGAGGCCCGAGGGGATCGTGGCGATGCTGGAGGCGGTGCTGGGCGAGATGCCGGCGGACCGGCTTGCGGGCCATTACCATGACACGGGCGGGCTTGCCTGCGACAATATCGAGGCGTCGCTGGGGCTTGGGCTGCGGGTGTTCGACGCGGCGGTCGGTGGTCTTGGCGGGTGCCCCTATGCGCCGGGGGCGGCGGGCAATGTCGCGACCGAGGCGGTGGCGGCGCGGGTGGCCGCGCTGGGATATGCACATGGGCTGGACATGGACGTGGTGGCCGAGGCCGCCGATATGGCACGGGAGATGCGGGGATGAACGTGATCCGGGTGGAGACCGATGCGCGGGGCGTGGCGACGCTGACGCTGGCGCGGGCCGAGAAGCACAACGCGCTGTCGGCGCAGATGATGACCGAGCTGGAGCAGGCAGCGCGGGATCTGGCGGCGGACCGCGCGGTACGTGTGGTGGTGCTGGCCGCCGAGGGCAGGAGTTTCTGCGCAGGTGGCGATCTGGCCTGGATGCGCGCGCAGTTCGACATGGACGCGGATACGCGCAGGGTGGAGAGCCGCCGGATCGCGACGGTTCTGGGCGCCTTGTATGACCTGCCGCAACCGCTGATCGGGCGGGTGCAGGGCAATGCGCTTGGCGGCGGCGTGGGGCTTGTATCGGTCTGCGACGTGGCGATCGGCGTGCCGTCGGCCAAGCTGGGGTTGACCGAAACGCGGCTCGGGCTGATCCCGGCCAATATCGGGCCCTACGTGCTGGCGCGCATGGGCGGCACGCGGGCATCCGAAGTGTTCATGTCGGCGCGTGTGTTCGACGCCGACGAGGCCGTCCGGTTGAACCTGCTGAGCCGGACCGTTGACGCGGACGGGCTGGACGCGGCGGTCGAGGCCGAGATCCTGCCCTACCTGTCCTGCGCGCCGGGAGCCGTGGCCGAGGCCAAGGCGCTGATGCGCGACCTGTCGGGGCGGGTGAGCCACGCGCAGGTCGACATGGCCATCGACGCGCTGGCGGCACGCTGGCAGTCGGACGAGGCGCGCGAGGGCGTGGCCGCGTTTTTCGACAAGCGCGCGCCCGGCTGGCAGTGACGGTTCAGATCGCGCATCTTTACGCGTCGGCCTGTCTGGCCATCGTTTTCTTTCAGATCGCTCTGATCGTCGGGGCCCCCTTGGGAGCCTATACCCAGGGCGGCAGGTTCGAGGGCGCCTTGCCGCTTGCGGGGCGCATCGCGGCAGCGGTGTCGATCCCGGTGGTCCTGTTCCAGGCGCTGGCGATCCTGTCGGCGGCAGGGTTTCCCGGGCTTGGTTGGCCGGCCTGGACCGGTTGGGTCGCCTTTGCAGTGCAGGTCGCGACCACGGGTCTCAACTGGATCACGCCATCGAAACCGGAACGCGCGGTCTGGGGTCCGGTGACATCGGTCATGTCGGCAATGGCTTTGGTGGTGTTGACCGCGTGAGGCATCGGACATGCCGCGCGCCGGGACAGGGCGTGCAGGGGGCAACGGCTTGCCATGGTGGCGCGGGTGGTGCGCGATCGGGACTTGGGTCTGGTTCTCCGAGCGCCCGGCACGGGGACGAAGGCGTCTGCTGCCGCCAGGGGACTGACAAGGCCTGTGCGGAGCGACTGGACCGAACGGTGAACACGATCCCGCGACGCAACGGCGCGGTGCGGGGAGGCCGGTGGATTCGGCGGATTGCCGCATCCTGTTCTAATCGGGACGAAAAATGCGGCAAACGCCAAGAAAACATGCAAAATTGACAGGGCCTAAGATCTCGCGCCGCGGTTGACCCTTCCGGGGTACGGGAGTACATCAGCCCCAAGTCAACCTCGCCACTTGACGGCGCGCGTCGTCGCGCGATGGGAAAAGGAGCCTCGTCTTGGAAGACATGCTGCGGGAATACCTGCCGATCCTCGTGTTTCTGGCCATAGCCATCGGGCTGGGTCTCGTGTTGATCCTTGCCGCCGTGGTGATCGCGGTGCGCCGTCCCGACCCCGAAAAGGTGTCGGCCTACGAATGCGGCTTCAACGCGTTCGATGATGCCCGGATGAAATTCGACGTGCGGTTCTACCTCGTGTCGATCCTCTTCATCATCTTCGACCTGGAAATCGCGTTCCTGTTTCCGTGGGCAGTGGCCTTTCAGGACATCAGCATGACCGCCTTCTGGTCGATGATGGTGTTCCTTGGCGTGCTGACCATCGGCTTTGCCTATGAATGGAAGAAGGGAGCTCTCGAATGGGAGTGATGACCGGAGCCAATACAGCCCAGGCGGACAAGGAAACCGCGACCCAGGCGCTGAACGCGGAACTGTCGGACAAGGGCTTTCTGCTGACCTCGACCGAGGACATCATCAACTGGGCGCGCACCGGGTCGCTGCACTGGATGACCTTCGGTCTGGCCTGCTGCGCGGTCGAGATGATGCACACCTCGATGCCGCGCTATGACCTTGAACGCTTTGGCACCGCGCCGCGCGCATCTCCGCGCCAGTCGGACCTGATGATCGTGGCAGGCACGCTGACCAACAAGATGGCGCCGGCCTTGCGCAAGGTCTACGACCAGATGCCGGAGCCGCGCTACGTGATCTCGATGGGCAGCTGCGCCAATGGCGGGGGCTATTACCACTACAGCTACAGCGTCGTGCGCGGCTGTGACCGGATCGTGCCGGTCGATGTCTATGTGCCGGGCTGCCCGCCGACGGCAGAGGCGCTGCTTTACGGGATCATGGCGCTGCAACGCAAGATCCGCCGGACGGGGACGATTGTACGATGAGCGACGCGCTGAATGAACTTGGTCAGCATATCGAGCTGAAGCGCCCGGATTGCGTGATCGCCTGGGATGTGACGTTCGGAGAGCTGAACGTCGATGTGGCGCTGCCGAACATCGTCGGGTTCGTCGAGTTTCTGAAGACCGACCCGACATGCCGGTTCTCGACCCTCGTGGACATCACCGCGGTGGATTACCCGGAGCGGGCCAAGCGCTTCGACGTGGTGTACCACTTCCTGTCGATGTACCAGAACCACCGCATCAGGCTGCGCGTCGGTGTGCGCGAAGAAGAGATGGTGCCTTCGGTGACGGGGGTGCATCCCAGCGCCAACTGGTTCGAGCGCGAGGTGTTCGACATGTTCGGCATCCTGTTCTCGGGACATCCGGACCTGCGTCGGATCCTCACCGATTACGGCTTTCGCGGCTATCCGCTGCGCAAGGATTTTCCGACCACGGGCTATACCGAAGTGCGCTACGACGAAGAGAAGAAGCGCGTGGTCTACGAACCGGTGAACCTTGTTCAGGAATATCGCCAGTTCGATTTCATGTCGCCGTGGGAAGGTGCGCAATACGTGCTGCCGGGTGACGAGAAGCAAGACGGGAAGTCGGGCTGATGGAGTTCATCATCTGGCTGGTCGTCACGGCGGCGACGGTTGTCCCGATGTTGAAACTTTTGCCCCATTTCGGGGTTAACAAGAACTGGGCTTTCGCTGCGGTGATCCCGCTTGGAGCGCTTGTTCTGCTCTGGGTCATGGCGATGAAGCTGCAAGAGTTGGAGAAACGGTAATGCGCGCGTTTTCCCATGAAGCAACGGGAAACACGGTCGGAATGGCGGCGACGCCAGTTCCGGGAGGCATGGCATGACCCAGCCCGCGGCGCATACCAGGACATTCGACAGTTTCGACGGGTTGAAGAGGTTCTTCTATTGCGTCGGCGCGCAAAAGACTGCCACGACCTGGCTTTACGTGATGCTGCGGCATCATCCCGACTGTCACATGGCGCCGACCAAGGAAGTGCGCTTCTGGGACAATTTTCGCCGCGAGGGCGGCAACCCATATGCGCCCGGCGCAGCAGCACGATGGGCTGAAATGTCCCGCGAGCAGCTTCGAGACGCGGCCAGACGGCTGCAATTGCAAAAGCTACCGGAGGCCTTTGCCGAGAAAAAGCGCGCCGATGCCTTTTCGGATCTTGTCGCGAACCCCTCTATTGCCGCCTATGTGGAATTCGTGATGATGGGCTACAAGGGGCAGGCCGTTGCAGGCGAGATGACGCCGGCCTACGCGCTGCTCGAAAGTGCGGTCTTTGCGGAAATGGCAGAGCTTCACCCCGACAGCCGGTTCATTTTCATCATGCGTGATCCTGTCGACCGCCTCTGGTCCGGCGTGCGGCATCGTCACAAGCTCGACGCGCGCGACAAGGGGATCGCGGTGGAAAGCGATGGCTTGCTCGCGTCGTTCGAGACCGCCGTCGAGGATGGCGACAACGTTGCGTTGGCGCAGAGCGATTACACGCGGACGATCCGCAAATTGGAAGCTGCCGTGCCGCGCGATCGGATCCTGTATCTCTTTTACGAAACCCTGTTCGAGCAAGACGAGCTTGCGCGGCTGAAGGATTTTCTGGGATTCGAGGAGATGCCTGTGGATTCCGACCAGCGGTACAATGTCGGGATCAGCCAGGAACTCGAGCTGCCGCAGCCGCTTCGGGCGCGCGCGCGGCGTGTTCTTGCTCCGGTTTATGAATTCGCGTCCGACCGGTTCGGTGACGACCTGCCGCGCGAATGGCATCAGCTTGATGCGGCATGACGGATGAGGGCTGACGACATGATGAGCGCAGTGCAGTCAAGACAGGCAGCCGGAGCGGATGCGCGGTTGGCACCGGCCCGGACCGCGGCGAAGCCCTGTGCGCGCGGACACGGCCTTGGCACGGGTCGCGCAACTTCTTGGGTTCGTCCATCAGGGCGGATCATAGACATTTTTGACCAATGTGGACCGGACGGAACCCCGTCCGGATGCGGAGGGATGAGGAGAGCATGATGGACGGCTCCAAATTCGACGATGGCAGCATCGACGCGGTCTCTGGCGAACAGAGCATCCGCAACTTCAACATCAACTTCGGCCCGCAACACCCTGCGGCGCATGGTGTTTTGCGACTGGTCCTTGAACTGGACGGCGAGATTGTGGATCGCTGCGATCCGCATATCGGCTTGCTGCACCGGGGCACCGAAAAGCTGATGGAAAGCCGGACATACCTGCAGAACCTGCCGTATTTCGACCGGCTGGATTACGTCGCGCCGATGAACCAGGAACATGCGTGGTGCCTCGTGATCGAGAAACTTACCGGTGTGCAGGTGCCGCGTCGCGCCTCGTTGATCCGGGTGCTGTATTCGGAAATCGGCCGCATCCTGTCGCATCTGCTGAACGTGACGACGCAAGCGATGGACGTGGGCGCGCTCACACCGCCGCTCTGGGGCTTCGAAGAGCGCGAAAAGTTGATGATCTTCTACGAACGGGCCTGTGGCGCGCGCCTGCATGCGGCCTATTTCCGGCCCGGCGGGGTGCATCAGGACCTGTCCGCAGATCTGCTCGACGACATCGAGGAATGGTGCGAGACCTTCCCCAAGGTGCTTGACGACATCGACGGGCTGCTGACCGAGAACCGGATCTTCAAACAGCGCAACGCGGATATCGGCATCGTGAGCGAAGAGGAGATTCAGGAGTGGGGCTTTTCGGGCGTGATGGTGCGCGGCTCTGGCCTTGCCTGGGATTTGCGTCGCGCGCAGCCCTATGAATGCTACGACGAGTTCGACTTCCAGATCCCCGTGGGCAAGAACGGCGATTGCTACGATCGCTACCTCGTCCGCATGGCGGAAATGCGCGAAAGCGTGAAGATCATGATGCAGGCGATCGAAAAGCTGCGCGCGCCCGAAGGGCAGGGTGAAATCCTGTCGCGTGGCAAGATCACGCCGCCGAAGCGATCCGAGATGAAGACCTCGATGGAAGCGCTGATCCATCACTTCAAGCTCTATACCGAAGGCTTCCATGTGCCCGAGGGCGAGGTCTATTGCGCGGTCGAGGCGCCGAAGGGCGAATTCGGCGTCTACCTCGTGGCCGATGGCACCAACCGACCCTACCGCGCCAAGCTGCGCGCGCCGGGCTTCCTGCATTTGCAGGCGATGGATCACGTCGCCAGCGGTCATCAGCTTGCCGATGTGGCGGCGATCATCGGCACGATGGATGTGGTGTTCGGAGAAATCGACAGATGAGCCCACGTGTTTTCGCCGCGCTGGCCGCATCGGGCCTGGTGTCCGCCTGTGCCCTGCCACCCGAAGGTGTGGGCCAGGAAGAGCTTGCGGCCTTCGACGAGGCCGTGGCCTCGATCGGGTGCGATCTGGTGGGCGAAACCGATTACCTCCCGGTCGAGCTTCAGACCGGGTTGACACGCGAGCAGGTGATCGAGGTCGCCGAGTTTCGGCTGGCGTCGGAACAGGCCGTGTCGCTGTCGAATGGCGGCATTCGCCTGATCACCGGAGAATGTGCGCCGGAATGAACCAGACGAGCTGGATATCCGCCGCACTGGTGTGCATGGCGTCGGTCGCGCCCGCGTTGCAGCGGGGCGAGTCGGATTACATGTTCTCGTCCGACCTGTTGGCCGTAGGGTTCGCGCCCTTCGGGACCGGTGGGGCCGGCAATACGCTTTACGGCATGACCGACGGGTCCGACATCTACCTGTGTTTCCTGTTCGACACGCCGGAGGATCAGGCCGCACGTCAAACCGCGCTTCTGGCCGAACTGGCCGGTGAGGCCGCTGACCGCACCATTCCGAATATTCCCGTTGTCTGCGTGATGACGCAATAGGATCTGATATGTTACGACGCCTTCACTCCGAACAACCCGAGAGTTTCGCCTTCACCCCGGCCAACCAGGCCTGGGCCGAGGCGCAGATCACCAAGTATCCCGAGGGCCGGCAGGCCAGCGCGATCATCCCGCTGTTGTGGCGCGCGCAGGAGCAGGAGGGCTGGTTGTCCCGCCCGGCGATCGAATCCGTCGCGGACATGCTGGGCATGGCCTATATGCGGGCGCTCGAAGTCGCTTCGTTCTACTTCATGTTCCAGCTGCAACCGGTTGGGTCTGTTGCGAATATCCAGATTTGCGGTACCACGTCCTGCATGATCTGCGGCGCCGAGGATCTGGTTGCGGTGTGCCGTGACAAGATCTCGCCAAAGCCGCATATGCTGTCTGCCGATGGCAAGCTGAGCTGGGAAGAAGTCGAATGCCTTGGTGCCTGTGCCAACGCGCCGATGGCGCAGATCGGCAAGGATTACTACGAAGATTTGACCGCCGACCGACTGGGCGAGATACTCGATGCGCTGGTCGCGGGCGAGGTGCCGGTTCCGGGTCCGCAGAACGGGCGCTACGCCGCCGAGCCGAAATCCGGGTTGACCAGCCTGACGGAATTCGCCGCCGACCGGCATCAGTACAACGCGTCGGTGCAGCTGGCGACGGATATCGGCGACACGGTCAAGCGCATCGATGGGACCGAGGTGCCTCTGTTGGCGCCGTGGCAGGGCGACGCGGCCAACAGGCCGGCACCGCCAGAGCCCGGTCCGGACAACCTGATGCCCCCGGCCGGCCCCGACGGGCCGCAGGGCGGCCGCTCCAAGGCGGACGCGGCGGCACCGCGTGACGTCGGCGAAGCGTCAGACAAGCGTTCCGAAGCTCCCGGCGAGGCCCCCGACGTGAAGGCGAAGGCCAAGCCGCGACCGGACGTGACCGCGAACCGGCACCCGGACGAGACCGCCGCGTCCAGTGCCGACGCGGCACCCGGCCTCAAGCCCGCGACGCTGAGCGCGCCCAAGGATGGCAAGGGTGACGACCTGAAAAAGATCAAGGGGATCGGTCCCAAGCTCGAGGCGCTGTGCAACCGGCTGGGCTTTTATCATTACGATCAAATCGCAAGCTGGACGGCTGAAGAAGTGGCATGGGTCGACCAGAATCTTGAAGGTTTCAAGGGCCGCGTGTCCCGCGATAATTGGGTCGATCAGGCCAAGACACTTGCCTCAGGCGGCGAGACGGAGTTTTCTGCACGTGTCGAGAAAGGTGATGTCAACGACAAGTGACATCCGGAACACGGACAGGGAGAGTACGAATGCAACAACGGAATTCCGGCATGAGTTGCCAGGTTGGGTCTTGGGCCTTGGCCGCAGGGGTGGGGCTGCTTGTCCTGGTCCTTCTGCTTGTGATCGGGGATTGGGCCGTGATGGCCGCGATCTTCATGGCTGGCTTGGCATTCCTGGTGCTGGGCGGGGTGTTCAGCTGGCTGTTCTGCCGCGATCTGCCCGCTCCGCGCGGACCCGGCAACATCGACACCAGCAAGGCGCGCGACACGTCGGCTCCGGCGCCGAAGACGGCGGCCCCCGCTGCGCCTGCAACGTCCAGCCCGACCGCGGCTGAATCCCCCGCGCCATCTTCGACTGTCGAAGTCGTGCCGCCTTCCGAGTCGGCCCCGTCCAGCGCGGACGCGCTGCCCGACGTCAGGACGGCATCGGCCTCGGCGGATGCCGAAGCGGGCGCGCAGGTCAAGCCGTCGACGCGGCTGGCCGGTGAGGAAGACCTGGCCTCGCGCAAGGGTGAATGGAAATACGATGGCGAATCCGGCACGTCTGCCGCCGCCGCACCGACCAGCGCCGCGATGGCGACGCCCGATGGCGACAAGAGCGGCGCCACCGAAGGCGGTGCCGAGGGCTCCAAGCCCGAGACCCTGTCTGCAGCGCGCGAAGGCGGGCCGGACAATCTCAAGGAAATCAAGGGTGTCGGCCCCAAGCTCGAGCAGTTGCTGCACTCGATGGGGTTCTATCATTTCGACCAGATCGCCAATTGGACGCCGGACGAGGTGGCCTGGGTCGATGACAACCTGCAAGGCTTCAAGGGCCGGGTGACCCGGGACAACTGGGTCGCGCAGGCAAAGACCCTCGCCGATGGCGGGGATACGGAATTCTCCAAGCGCGTCGGCAAGGGCGACGTGTACTGACGGGGGCGGAGACCGCATCATGAGCCGGGATTCGGAAGTGTCGCGCAAGGGACGGCGCACCGCGCTGTTCATCGCGGGCGTCGGCGTCTTCTGGATCCTGGCGACCGCCATCGGATCCCAATATGGCTGGAGCCAACGGATCCGGGCGCTGTTCGACCTCGCTGCACTGGCGGGGTTCGGGGCAGGACTTTGGATGACATACCAACTCTGGCGTGCGCGCCAGGCTGACAAGGATTGAGCAATGCTGAGCGATCAGGACCGGATCTTTACCAATATCTACGGGATGCATGACCGGACCCTCAAGGGAGCGCAGGCGCGCGGCCATTGGGATGGCACGGCCAGGCTTATCGAAAAGGGGCGCGACTGGATCATCGACGAGATGAAGGCGTCGGGTCTGCGCGGCCGCGGCGGCGCCGGGTTCCCGACAGGCCTCAAGTGGTCCTTCATGCCCAAGGAAAGCGACGGGCGGCCGGCCTACCTCGTGGTCAATGCCGACGAATCCGAACCGGGCACCTGCAAGGACCGCGAGATCATGCGCCACGATCCGCATACGCTGATCGAGGGCTGCCTGATCGCGTCCTTCGCGATGCAGGCGCATGCGTGCTACATCTACATTCGCGGCGAATACATCCGCGAGAAAGAGGCGCTTCAGATCGCCATCGACGAGGCCTACGAGGCCGGTCTGGTGGGCAAGAACGCCTCGGGGTCGGGCTGGGATTTCGACATCTACCTGCATCACGGCGCCGGCGCCTATATCTGCGGCGAGGAAACAGCCCTGCTGGAAAGCCTCGAAGGCAAGAAGGGCATGCCGCGCATGAAGCCGCCATTTCCGGCGGGCGCGGGGCTTTATGGCTGCCCGACCACGGTGAACAACGTGGAATCCATTGCCGTCGTGCCGACGATCCTGCGGCGCGGCGGGGAATGGTTCTCGGGCTTCGGCCGTCAGAACAACGCGGGCACAAAGCTGTTTGCGGTGTCGGGCCATGTGAACAATCCCTGTGTCGTCGAAGAGGCGATGAGCATTTCCTTCGAGGAACTGATCGACAAGCATTGCGGCGGCATTCGTGGCGGCTGGGACAACCTCAAGGCGGTGATCCCCGGCGGATCGTCTGTGCCCTGCGTGCGCGGCGAGAACATGCGCGATGCGATCATGGATTTCGATTACCTGCGCAGCGAACTGGGCTCGGGCCTGGGTACGGCGGCGGTGATCGTGATGGACAAGGACACCGACATCATCAAGGCGATCTGGCGTCTGTCGAAATTCTACAAGCACGAAAGTTGTGGCCAGTGCACGCCCTGTCGCGAAGGCACCGGCTGGATGATGCGGGTGATGGACCGGCTGGTGCGCGGCGAGGCCGAGGTCGAGGAAATCGACATGCTGTTCGACGTGACCAAGCAGGTCGAGGGCCACACGATCTGCGCGCTTGGCGATGCGGCGGCCTGGCCGATCCAGGGTCTGATCAAGAACTTCCGCGACGAGATCGAGGACCGGATCAAGGCGCAGAAGACGGGCCGGGTCAGTGCGGTGGCGGCGGAGTAGGCGGCAAGCCGTTTCGAAACGGCTTGTTCACGCGGTTTCGAAACCGCGTAGCCAAGGCCGTTCGAACGGCCTTGCGGAAAGGCGCTTCGAAGCGCCTTTTTTCGTCCCTGGAACCGCAAACCGGTCTCGGGGCTTGCAAGCGCATCGCGTCTGGGCGCATGGTGCCGCCAAGATTTCTGAAAGGGGAACACCATGAAAAAAGCATGGGTTTCGAGCACGCTCCTGGTTTTGCTGGCCGCCTGTGGCAGCAGCGATCTGGACACCATCACCTTTGAAGGCGCGCGATTCACCGGCGACTATCGCGTCGACCGCAGCGACCGCGCGGCTTTTGTCGCCCGTGGTGGTCCGGCCTCGGTCAGTCTTGACGGCGCGCGGCAGGCGGCAAAGTTCCAGGCTGTCCAGCACTGTATTTCCTATCTCGGAACGTCCGACGTGGCGTGGGTCAACGGGCCGGATGTCGCGGATGCCGCGCTGGTTGTCGAAGACAACGAGGTCGTGCTGTCGGGACGTTGCCGCGAACCCTGACCTGCCGTCACGTGACAGCAATTGACGGGTGATATTGAATATCGCTCCGGAGCCGCCCCATATTCATCTGGACGCAAGCAGGGAGATCCGACGATCCGATGCGACTTCTGACGACGACAGTGGCGGTGTTGCTGATGGCCGCCTCGACCGGACTTGCCAAGCCGCCCCTGCGGGATGTGGCCGAGATCGACGATGCGGTGATGGCCGTGGCCATTGCCGACGCCATCCGGAAATCCTGCGACGACATCAATGCGCGGTTGCTCCGGGCCTACACGACGCTCAATGGCCTCAAGTCGGACGCCCGTGCGCGCGGGTATACCGACGAAGAGGTCGAGGCCTACGTCACCTCGAAGTCGGAAAAAGCGCGCATGAAGGCCAAGGCCGAGCGGTTTCTTCAGGCCAACGGTGTCCGCCCCGACGATATCCCGGCACTGTGCCGGTTCGGCAAGGCGCAGATTCGGTCCCGGACCGAGATTGGCGAATTGCTCAGATAAACGCCGGATCGGCGCGGAACCGCCCGCCGGCGCGGCACTGCGAATCGTGGAACGCCGCGTCGATATTTCCCGTTATCTTTTTACGTGAACATCTGGCCTATTCGAGAGAGCCACGTTAGAAGGCGGGCGACGTCAGCCGATCGCCTCTTCGCCACGGCATCGACTGCGCCAGCCAAATGGGAACAAAGGGCTCGGGCATGTCTGACTTGCGCAAGATCATCATTGATGGAAACGAAGTTGAAGTAGAAGGCGCGATGACGCTGATCCAGGCCTGTGAACAGGTCGGGATCGAAGTGCCGCGATTCTGCTACCACGAGCGTCTGTCGATCGCGGGCAATTGCCGGATGTGTCTTGTCGAAGTCGTCGGTGGCCCGCCCAAGCCCGCAGCCAGCTGTGCGATGCAGGTCAAGGATCTGCGCCCCGGCAAGGATGGCGAACCGCCCGTGGTCAAGACCAATTCTCCGATGGTCAAGAAGGCGCGCGAAGGGGTGATGGAGTTCCTGCTCATCAACCATCCGCTGGATTGCCCGATCTGCGATCAGGGCGGCGAATGCGACCTGCAGGACCAGGCGATGGCCTATGGCGTGGATTTCAGCCGCTTCCGCGAGCCCAAGCGTGCGGTCGAGGATCTTGACCTTGGCCCGCTGGTCGAAACCCACATGACACGCTGCATTTCCTGCACCCGCTGCGTGCGCTTCACCACCGAGGTGGCGGGCATCAGCCAGATGGGCCAGACCGGCCGGGGTGAGGACAGCGAGATCACGTCCTATCTCGGCGAAACGCTCGATTCCAACCTTCAGGGCAACATCATCGATCTGTGCCCGGTGGGCGCATTGGTGTCCAAGCCCTATGCGTTTACCGCCCGTCCGTGGGAACTGTCGAAGACCGAATCCATCGACGTGATGGATGCGCTTGGGTCCAACATCCGTGTCGATACCAAGGGCCGCGAAGTCATGCGGTTCCTGCCGCGGAACCATGATGGCGTGAACGAGGAATGGATTTCCGACAAGACGCGTTTTGTCTGGGACGGTCTGCGCAAGCAACGCCTCGACAAGCCCTATGTGCGTGAAAACGGAAAGCTGCGCCCGTCCACATGGCCCGAGGCGCTGACCAAAGCCGCCGAGGCGATGAAGGGCAAGAAGATTGCCGGTCTCGTGGGTGATCTCGTCCCGGTCGAGGCGGCCTATGCGCTGAAATCCCTGATCGAGGGGCAGGGCGGCAGCGTCGAGTGCCGGACCGATGGGGCAAAGCTGCCCGCGGGCAACCGGTCGGGCTATGTCGGCACGGCGGCCATCGAAGACATCGACGATGCCGACATGATCCTGCTGATCGGCACCAACCCGCGCGATGAGGCGCCGGTGCTGAACGCACGCATCCGCAAGGCCTGGGCCGCGGGAGCACAGGTTGCCGTGATCGGGGAAGCGGTTGATCTGACCTATGACTATTACCATGCAGGCACCGATCGCGCCGCGTTGCAGGCGATGATCGACAAGGGTGTGTCGGACGAGACACGTGACGAAAAGAACACAATCGTGATCGTCGGTCAGGGCGCGCTGCGCGAAGCCGATGGCGCGGCGGTTCTGGCGGCGGCGCAGAAGATGGCCGAGATCTCGGGCGCGGGTTTCCTGGTGTTGCACACTGCCGCTGGCCGTGTGGGCGCGATGGATGCGGGCTGCACCACCGAAGGCGGCATGGACGCGGCGATCGACGGGGCCGAGGTGATTTACAACCTTGGGGCCGACGAGGTCGAGATCGCGACGGGTGCCTTTGTCATCTACCAGGGCAGCCACGGGGATCGCGGCGCGCACCGCGCCGACATCATCCTGCCGGGCGCCGCCTATACCGAGGAGCAGGGCCTGTTCGTCAATACCGAAGGCCGCCCGCAACTGGCACTGCGCGCCAGCTTTGCACCGGGTGAGGCCAAGGAAAACTGGGCGATCCTGCGGGCCTTGTCGGCGGAACTGGGTGCGACGCTTCCTTTCGACAGCCTTGCGCAGTTGCGACAGAAGCTGGTCGCGGACGCGCCGCATCTGACGCAGATCGACCAAGTGCCGGAAAACGACTGGCAGGCAGAGCCGACGGGCAAGCTGGGCGAGGCGGCTTTCCGCAACGCCATTCAGGATTTCTATCTGACCAATCCGATTGCGCGGGCCAGTTCCCTGATGGCCGAGTTGTCTGCGGGCGCGCGCGCCCGCAAGGACACCAAGATCGCGGCGGAGTGAGCGGGGTGCGCCACCCGGCGGTCATAACAACTGTTGCTCTGGCGATGGCGGGCGGTTTGTCGGGGTGTGACGCCGCGCAGCCCATGGATCAGAGGTTCGCGCCCGAGTACAAGGGGGTTGCGACCACCTTGCTGGACGGTGACCTGGTGCAGTTCGATGTGGCGATGCGCGGCGCGCGCGGCGCGTCGGATGTCGAAGACTATGCCGAATGTGCGGCGGCGCAATACGCCCTGATCCGGGGCTACGGGTTCGCGCGGCATTTGCGCACAAATGTATACGAAGAGGCTGGCCTCTGGCGAGGAGATGCGGTTTACACCATCTCGCCGGCGCTGCCCCGTGGGGTGCGGACCCTCGACGCCGAAGTCGTGACCGCCTCCTGCGTTGAAAACGGAATACCGATGGTTTGAGGACGTGATGGCTGATTTCTTTAACACCAACGCCGGGATCGGCTTGATCATCGTGGCACAATGCCTTGCGGTAGTGGGCTTCGTGATGATCAGCCTTCTGTTCCTCGTCTATGGCGACCGCAAAATCTGGGCGGCCGTCCAGATGCGGCGCGGACCCAACGTCGTGGGGGCCTACGGCCTGCTGCAAACGGTGGCTGACGCGCTGAAATACGTGGTGAAAGAGGTCGTCGTGCCTGCGGGGGCCGACAAGCCGGTCTTCATGCTGGCCCCGATGACATCCTTCGTGCTGGCGATGATGCTCTGGGCGGTGATCCCATTCAACGACACTTGGGTTCTGGCAGACATCAACGTGGCGATCCTCTACGTTTTCGCGATCTCGTCGCTCGAAGTTTACGGCGTGATCAGGGGCGGATGGGCCTCGAACTCGAAATACCCGTTCCTCGGGTCGCTGCGGTCGGCGGCGCAGATGAT